>JBQNAO010000013.1:0-56601 GCA_052170415.1 Ottowia sp.
GCCGAAGCGCAGGCTGCCAGCACACAAGCGGCCAGCGTGCGCCAGCAGCAAGCGCACGCTGCGGCCGGGCAAACGCCCACGCCCCAAACGGCCACGCAAGCCGCCGATCGCGCATGTGGTTTTCCAGCGCCGAGGTGTCGGCCACGGGGCGAAAAAGGGGTTTTGCCCCACGTGATCCCAGCTTTCAAAGCCGATGGCAAGCGGGCCGATTTGCGTCATGCAGCCGCGTATGCGCAGCTCATATTGCGCGCCGAGGATCGCCCGCCGCCGCGCGGGTCGCGCAGGCCGTATTTCATGAAGTAGGCGTAATCGGCGTGGCCGGGGCGAAAGGCTTGCGCGATGTCTGAATAGTCCTTGCTGCGCTGGTCGGTGTTGCGGATGAGCAGGCAAATCGGCGTGCCGGTGGTGCGGCCCTGATAAACGCCGGAGAGGATTTCGACTTGATCGGCTTCCTTGCGCTGGGTGACAAAGGCGCTGGAGCCGGGGCGGCGGCGATCGAGATCGGGCTGAATGTCGGCCTCGGACAAAGCCATGCCGGGCGGGCAGCCGTCGATCACGCAGCCGATGGCCGGGCCGTGGGATTCGCCGAAGTTGGTCACGGCAAACAGGGCGCCCAGGGTGTTGGCGCCGCTCATGCCCGCCCTGCCCCGTCCGGCTGTTGCCGGGCGCTGTCTGCGTCCGGGTCGTCGTCGGCGGTTTGCCAATTGCGGATGAAGGCCTTGAGCAGCTTGTTTTCAAAGTTCTGGCTGTCCACCAGGGCCTGGGCCATGTCGTAGAAGCTGATGACGCCCATGAGCATGCGCTGATCCATCACGGGCATGTAGCGCGCATGGCGCTTGAGCATCATGCGGCTGACTTCCTTCAATTCGGTTTCGGGCGTGCAGGTGATGGGCGCATCGTCCATCACGCTGCGCACGCGGGTGTCGCCCAGATGGCCCTTGAGGCGGGCCAGCGCCTGGATGACTTCGCGGAAGGTGAGCATGCCCACCAGTTCGCCGTGATCGAGCACCACGAGAGAGCCGATGTCTTTTTCGGCCATGCTCTCCAGCGCCGTGGCCAGCGTTTCGTCGGCTTGCACGGTGTAGAGCGCCGTGCCGGTTTTCACGCGCAGTATGTCGCTGACTTTCATGGGCGGTTTTCCTGAATCTGCAAGAGGGAATGGGCGCAGAAATATAGCCCAGCCATTTGCGCGGGCGGCGCAGATGTAACCCGGCCGCAGGCAAACCTGCGCTTGCAACTGCTAATGATTGTTGTTTGATGTGGCAAAATTTAAAAACCCATTTACAAGAGATTTTTCCTCATGATCTCCAGAAATTTCCGTTTGAATGTATTGACAGCCGCATCCTTGCTGGTGCTGGCAAATGGCGTGTATGCGCAAGCCGATTCGGACGAAAAAACCCGCGCCGCCGCGCCGGGCGCTACCTTGCCGCAGGTGACGGTGACGGCCACGCGCAACGAAATCGACGTGCGCGTCGCACCCGCCTCGGTCACGGTGCATGACCGCCAGAGCGTGCAGGAAAAGGCCCAGGCCAGCGACGACTTGCTGACGGTGATTGAAGACACGCCCGGCCTGGTGCTCACGCCCCGCCAGGTCAGCGGGCGCAAGACGTTTTCGCTGCGCGGCATGAATGACTCGCACACGCTGGTGCTGATCGACGGGCGGCGCATTTCCGCTTCGGACAACGTGGTGGGCCACTCCGATTACCAATACGGCTGGATGACGCTTTCTTCCGTGGATCGGGTGGAAGTCATTCGCGGCCCGCTCTCGGCGCTGTATGGCTCCGAGGCGCTGGGCGGCGTGGTCAACATCATCTCGCGCTGGCCCACGCGCAAGTGGGAAGGCTCGGTCACTTTCTCCGGGCAAACGCCCACCGATGGCGATCTGGGCGGCACGGGCAGCAAGCTGTCCTTCTTCGCGGGCGGGCCGGTGTCCGAGAGCCTGCTGCTGCGCCTGTCGGGCGAGAAGGGGCAGGTGGGCGATGTGCTGCGCCGCGAAGACCGCCGTCTGAGCGAAATCGAAGGCCGCCGCACCACTTCCGGCAGCGTCTCGGCGCGCTATTTGCTGGGCGCGGGCCAGCAAATCGAAGCGGGCTGGCAGCAGGGCCGCGAATACCGTGAATACGACGATGTTTCCACTCGCGGCAATGTGCACTACCACAACCGCTACACCGTCGATCGCAGCCACGGCTACGCGCAGTGGAGCGGCGAATTTGCCTCCGGCGTCAAGGCGCAGCTGCGCACCTATCACAGCGCCCTGGGCGTGGTCAACCAGCGCAACAACCGCGTCAGCGCCACCCGCCCGCAAGACTTGCGCGACAGCGTGGGCGATGGCTTTGTGCAATGGAGCCTGGGCGGCCACAAGCTCAGCGCGGGCGCGGAGTGGCGCAAGGAAACGTTGATCAACGCCGGCCTGACCGGCGGGCGCGACAGCGCCACGCACAAGGCCCTGTTTGCGCAAGACGAAATCGGCCTGACTTCCAATCTGATGGCCACCGTGGGCGCGCGGCTGGATCGGCATGAAATCTTCGGCTCCGAAGTCAGCCCCCGCGCCTATCTGGTGTGGCAGGCCACGCCCGAGCTGATCGTCAAGGGCGGCTACGGCCAGGCATTTCAAGCGCCCACGCTCAAGCAAATCTCGCCCAATTACGTGGGCGCCGAAGGCCCGCACACCTTCCTGGGCAACAGCGCCGTGCGGCCCGAGACTTCGCGCTCGTTCGAGCTGGGCGCGGACTGGCAAAGCGGCCCGCTGGCGCTGCGCGGCGTGGCCTTTCACAACCGGGTCAAGGACCTCATCAGCGTCAAGGTGGTGCGCACGCAAGGCATACGCCGCACCTATCAATACATCAACGTCGAACGCGCCACCGTGCGCGGGCTGGAAGCGGGCCTGACCTGGACGCTGGCGCCCGCCTGGCGCTGGAACAACGATCTGACCGTGATGCGCACCAAAGACGGCTCGGGCAAGGAGCTGGCCTCGCGCCCCGCCCATGTGCTGCAAACGCAATTGCAGTGGCGCGGCCCGATGGGCCTGAACGCCCGCATTAGCGCCACCCACACCGGCCGCCAATACGCCATCGGCATGGGCGTGGCCGGAAACAAGCTGCCGGCCTACACCACCTTCAACCTGGGCCTGGGCCAGCAGGTGAACAAGAACCTGAGCTGGAACCTGGGCCTGGAAAACGCCGGCGACTTGCGCCTGGCCGACAAGTCCGACGCCTTCGGCTTTGCCCTGCGCGGGCGCACCGTCACGGCCAGCGTGCGGGTGGACTTCTGAAGCGCCGGCCGCCAAAACCGGCGGCAGGGCCGCCCCCTGCCCCGTCGCCGGTTTTTCCGCCCGCTTCCCTGCCCGCCTGCCCCGGCGGGCCTGAAGTCCTTTCCGGCCGCCCCCGATTCATGACTTATCCACAGATTACTTCAAAAATGATAGCTGCCTGCGCAGTATCCACGGGCGTTCCAGCCAGTCTGCCTGTTTTTTAGGCATTTACCGTGCTGATCGCCCCGGAGAGGGGGCGCTGATGTTTTTCACTTCTTTCGGCCCCTGCGGCCCTGCTCGTCCATGTCCCTACTGAAAAAACCTTCGCGCCGCTTCTGGCTGATTGTGTTGATGCTGCCCCTGCTGCTGGCCGTGCTGGCCTGGGCGGGGCTGGAGATATGGGCCAGCGCAGCGCGGCGGCCCGCCATGATTCAGATCGACGGACAGCCCCCCCAGCCCGCGCGCCGGCAGGTGCTGTTCATCGCCATGCCCAACGTGCCCAAGGGCAAGTTCCACCAGATGGCGCGCATGGGCGCGCCGCATGGCATTGCGGTGGATTCCTTCATCGTGCCGGTCAACGGCGGCGCGCCGGAGATCGACCCCGCGCGCTTCATGGGCTACGACGCCATCTTTCTCGATTTGCCCGCACGCGAGCGCGCCCGCACCATCCTGGACTACGTGCTGCCGCTGTTTCGCTCGCGCTATGCCCTGCTGATGGGTGGCAGCGAGCCGCTGTTTGGCGGCGGCTTTGAAAAAGAGCAGGCGCTGCCGCTGATCAGCTACTACGACAACGGCGGCGAGCGCAACCTCAAAAACTTCTTCACCCTGCTGGCCGCCGCGCTGGAAGGCGACCCCACCCCGGCCGGGCTGCCTGCGCCCATCATCTTTCCCAAATCGGCCGTCTATCACCCCCAGGCGCCCGATCTGGTGTTTGCCAGCGTGCCCGAATTTCTGAAATTCAAGGGCCTGAGCGACGAGCAAATCCGCGGCAGCGCCCCGCGCCCGCCCGTGGTGGCCATTTCCATACACCAGGAATACATCTCGGGCATGCAAACGGCCTTCATCGACGATCTGGTCGAGCGCGTGGAAAAGCTGGGCGCCATCGCCATGCCCATTTATGACCGCATGCTGCCGGCGGGCGACCTGGCCCGCATGCTGCGCCCCTTCGCCAAGGAGCAGCCCGATTCCGAACCCCTGGCCGACGCCATCATCAGCATGCAAATCACCCTCAACGCCGAGGGCCGCCGCAAGGAATTCGAATCGCTGGGCCTGCCCATCATCCAGTCCACCAACTACCGCGACGGCGACGAAGCCGCCTGGCGGGCCGACCCCCACGGCATGCCCATGGCCAGCCTGCCCTTTTACATGACCCAGCCCGAGATGGCCGGCGTGGCCGACATCCAGATCGCCAGCGCCGCGCGCAAGGGCGACGACGCGCTGGTGGCCATCCCCGGCCAGATGCAGGCGCTGGCGGCCAAGGCCATCAACCTCATCAAGCTGCAACGCAAGCCCAACGCCGACAAGCGCCTGGCCCTCATCTTCTGGAACCACCCCGGCGGCGAGAAAAACATCTCCTCGGCCGGCATGAACATTCCGCGCAGCCTCATCAGCGCCACGCGCGCCCTGCGCGCCGCCGGCTACGACCTGCCCGAGCCGCCCGCCGAAGAGCAGCTCATCGAGCGCCTGCAACGCCTGCTGGCCCCCGGCTACCGCAAGGGCATGCTGCCCGGGCTGGTCAAGGACAAGCTGGCCGCGCTGCTGCCCGTGAGCCAATACCGCCGCTGGATGGACAGCCTGCCCGAAGCCACCCGCCAGGCCATGAAAAGGCGCTGGGGCGAGCCGGAGCAGTCGGAATACGTCATCGAGCAGGGCGGGCGGCACTACTTCGTCATCCCCCGCCTGCAAATGGGCAAGCTGGACTTGCTGCCCCTGATGGGCCGCAGCGACCGCGGCGTGGACAAGGGCGAAGGCAACGAAACCGCGCTCTACCACTCCACCAAGGCCGACGCTCTGCCCCCGCACTCCTACATGGCCGCCTATTTGTGGGTGCGCGAAGGCGTGCAGGATGAAAGCGAAAACACCGGCGAGGGCGAAAAACAGCCCGCCGCACCGGACAAATCAGCCCAATCGAACAAACCGGCCCAGTCTGCCCGCCCGGCCGCCGCCGCCCCCACCCCCGCGCACGATGCGCTCATTCACTTCGGCACCCACGGCACGCAAGAGTGGCTGCCCGGCAAGGAGCGCGGCCTGAACATGCAGGAAGACCCGCCCATGCTGGCCGTGGGCGACATCCCCGTCGTCTATCCCTACATCATGGACAACGTGGCCGAGGCCATACAGGCCAAGCGGCGCGGGCGCGCCGTCATCGTCAGCCACCAGACCCCGGCCATGCGCCCGGCCGGGCTGCACGAAAGCCTGGGCGAAATCCACGAACTGCTGCACAAATGGATGGGCCAGGACGAAGGCGCGGTCAAGGAACAACTGGCCGCCGACCTTCTGGAGCGCGCCGACAAGGAACGCCTGATTGCCGACATGGGCTGGACCCCCGAGCGCGCCCGCGCCGAGCTGACCGAATTCGTGGACGCCCTGCACGCCCACCTGCATGAGCTGGCGCAAACCGTGCAGCCCATCGGCCTGCACACCTTCGGCCGCGCGCCCACGCCCGAGCACCAGATCGCCACCGCCATGCTCATGCTGGGCGACGCCTACCAACTGGCCGCCGCCCGCCACGCCGGCATGCCCGAAGACGAGCTGGACGAAGCCCTCGTCACCCACTACGAAGCCCTGCCCGAAACCCCCGGCTACCGCCTGCTGGCCGCGCACATCGAAAGCCGTCGCGCCGCTGCCGCCGAAAAAACCGGGAAGGCCGACAAAGCCGAAAAGGCGGGCAAGGCCCCTGCCCCGCCCGCCGATCTGCCTGCCGATCTGCCTGCCGATCTGCAAACCATGCTTGAGCAGGGCTACCACTACTGGCAAACGCTCAACGCCGAGCAGGAAAACCAGGCCCTCATCCGCGCCCTGGCCGCCCGCTACATCCCCCCCGGCACCGGCGGCGATCCCGTGCGCAGCCCCGACGGCCTGCCCACCGGGCGCAACCTCTACGGCTTCGATCCCACCCGCGTGCCCATCAAGCAAGCCTGGGAAGCCGGCAAAAAAGCCGGCAACGACCTCATCGAGGCCCACCGCAGCGAAAACGGCGGCAAATACCCCACCAAGATCGCCTTTTCCCTCTGGTCGCTTGAAACCATGCGCCACCAGGGCCTGCTCGAAGCCCAGGCGCTGTGGCTCATGGGCGTGGAGCCGGTGTGGAACGCCGGCGGGCGCGTCGAAAGCGTGCGCCTCATCCCCCGCAAGGAACTGGGCCGCCCGCGCGTGGACGTCGTGCTCTCGGCCACCGGCCTGTACCGCGACCACTTCCCCAACCTCATGGAAAAACTGGCTCTCGCCGCCCAGCTGGCCTCCAACGCGCGCGAAGAAGAAGACAACGCCGTGGCCGCCCACACCGACCGCATCGCCGCCAAGCTGCGCGCCAGCGGCATGAGCGAGGCCGACGCGCTCGACGCCGCGCAAACGCGCATCTTCTCCTCCGAATCCGGCCGCTACGGCACCGGCGTAACCGACGCCGCTTTTGCCAGCGACGGCTGGAGCAGCATGGAAGAAGGCGACCGCAAACTCGCGCAGGTCTATCTCTCGCGCATGCAATACGCCTACGGCCCCGACAAAAGCAAATGGGGCAGCGTGCTCGAAGGCGCCGACACCGACAACACCAAGGGCGGCAGCGCCCCCAACCTCTACGCCGAGCACCTGCGCGGCACCGACGCCGCCGTGCTCTCGCGCACCTCCAACCTCTACGGCATGCTCACCAGCGACGACCCCTTCCAGTTCCTCGGCGGCATAGGCATGGCCGTGCGCCACCTGGACGGCAAGGCCCCCAAGCTCTACATCAGCAACTTGCGCAAGGCCGGCGGCGAAAAACTCGAAAGCGCCGCCCAGTTCCTCTCGCGCGAGCTGGCCACCCGCCAGTTCCACCCCGGCTACATCAAGGGCCTGATGGCCGAGGGCTACGCCGGCACCTTGCAGGTGCAAGACGCCACCGACAACCTCTGGGGCTGGACCGCCGTGGCCCGCGAAATCGTGCGCGACGACCAGTGGCAGGAAATGATGAACGTCTATGTGCGCGACAAGCACCAGCTCGGCCTGGACGCCTGGTTTGAAAAACACAACCCCCACGCCCAGGCCAAAACCATCGAGCGCATGGTCGAAGCCATACGCAAGGGCTACTGGCAGGCCGACAACGCCACCTTGCAAGAGCTGAAAACCCGCTACGTGCACCTGGCGCAAAAGTACGACGTCATCAGCGAAAACGCCACCTTCACCCAATACGTGAACGACCCCAACAGCGCCCCGCCCGCCCCCGGCTTCGGGCTGGATGCCCCCGCCGCCCCGGCCGATGCAGCCCCGCCGCCCGCTGCCGAGCAGCCCGAGGCCGCCGAAGCCGCCCCGCCCGAAGACGTGCGCGGCATGGAACTCAAACCCGTGCCCGAACCCGAGCCGCAGGAAGAAGCCAGCGAAGCCGACGAAGAAGCCGAAGCCGCCGCCCGCTGGCAGCGCCTGCTCACCTGGCTGGCCCTGCTGGCGCTCATGCTGCTGGGCGCCGCGCACCAAAGCCTGCGCTCGCGCCGCCCGCCGACGATACATTTGCTTGCCTGAAAATGATGAAAAAAGCAGCATACCGCCCGCAGCGCCCGTAAACACTGCGAAGGCAGCTATCAAAAAGTGAGTAATCTGTGGATAACTCCTGTGTTTGACTCCCTGGTTTGACGCCGCCTTCGCCCCCTTTCACCCACTTTTCCATCCTTCCTCACCCTTTCTTTTCTCCTGGAGTCCACCCCCATGAATCCCATCGAAAGCACCATGTATGGCGTCAGCCAGCTCTTTCTCACCCCCGTGCTCATGCTCGTCTCGCTGCTGTTTGCCTACGCCTTCTACGCCCTGGGCGCCTTTTGCTGGCAGGCCGTGCAGCGCAGCCAGGGCCGCCGCAAGGGCAGCGCAAACGGGCGCGAGCTGCTGCTGGCCTGGCAAAGCAACCCCGGCCTGAGCGCCGACGAGCTGCACGCCCTGGCGCTGGGGCGCATGGAAGTGGCCCGCATCGCCGCCCGCGTGGCCCCGCTGCTGGGCCTGGTGGCCACCATGATCCCGATGGGGCCGGCCCTGCAAGCCCTGGCCGAAGGCAAGCTGGCTGAAATGTCGCGCGGCCTCACCATCGCCTTTTCCGCCGTCATCCTGGCGCTCATCGCCGCCGCCATCACCTACACCACCGTGCACGTGCGCCGCCGCTGGTATGCGCAAGACCTGCTGGAAATCGAACGCCAGCGCGCCCGGAACATTCAAAGCGCCCAGGAGAGCCAGTCATGAACGCCCCCGTCACAGCCACTGCGCCCGCCTGCGTGCGCTCGCTGCTCGAAGACATCGAAGACGACGACCCGCTGCTGTCGGTGGTCAACCTGATCGACGTCTTTCTCGTCATCATCGCCGCCCTCTTGCTGGCCGTGGCCAGCAGCCCCATGAACCCCTTCACGGCGCAAAACGTCACCATCATCAAAAACGAAGGGCAGCCCAACATGGAAATCATCATCAAGCAGGGCGAAAAACTGGAGCACTACCAGGCCAGCGGCGCCATCGGCCAGGGCCAGGGCACCAAGGCCGGCGTGGCCTACCGCATGAAAGACGGCAGCATGGTTTACGTGCCCGAAACCGGCGCAGCCAAGGCCACCCCCGCCGAAAGCGGCCAACCCCCCGCCCCTGCCCCTTGAGGGCAAAGCGCCCCATCGGCGCGCACAAAAAAACGGGCTTTCCCCGCCAAAGGGAAAGCCCGTTTTGCTTTGAGCGATTCAGCGCATCACTGCTGCTGGCAAGTCGTTTCCACCGCGTTGCCGTAGGGGTCGGTGAAATTGAAGATGGCGCTGCCGCCCTTTTGGTGCCACTCCGCGCCCCGGCCAAACAGGCCCGAATCGGCCACATAGCGCTCGCCCGATCCGGTCACGGCCGCTGCCAGCGTGGCGCTCTTGTCATCGAGCCTGACCTCGATGCGGTCCGTGTCCAGATGGCGCACCTGCACGCTCAAGCCGTTTTCGCAGGAAAAGCGCTCCACCTTTTGCTCGGGCGCAGGCGGCGTGTGTTTGTGTCCGCTGTGGCCGCAAGCGACCAGCGGCAGCGCCAAAGCCACAAGCGTCAGGCATCGAAAAAGCTTCATTTGATTCACTCCTAGACATGAAACGAAAAACCGTTCACCGGCGGCAGGCTGCGCGGCCGCTGGTGCAGCCTTTCGTGCAATTGCGCACGGCCTGCGGCCGGTGAACGGCGGCGACTCTATCCCAACGCAAAGCCGTGGCGGCAGGCGGCTGAAAGGGCCGATGTGACTATTCGCGCCCCAGCCAGGCAGCGACGATGGCGAGCAGCGGCAGCGCCAGCCCCAGCCAGCACAGCGCATCCCACAGTCCATCGCCCACCAGCCCGGCCACAAGGGCGATGGCGCTGGCCAGGCCCAGCAGCAGGGGAATGCGGAAAACCTCGGCCGCCGATTGCGGGCGGTCGGTGCGCGGTGTGCGCGGCGTGTGTTCTTGCGGCTTGTTCATTGCTTGCGCCGCCACAAATACAGGCCGCTTATCAGCACTGCGATGGCAATGACATCCAGCACGGCCCACAAAACCTTGAGCGGCAGGCCGCCGTAGTCGCCAAAGTGCAGCGGCTGCGACAGCAGCAGGGTTTGGGCGTACCAGGGCAGATCGCGCGAATCGGTCAGAGTGGCGGTGTTGGCATCGACCAGCGCGGGCTTGAGCAGGCGCGACGTGACGGGCTGCGTGCCTTTCAAAAAGAAGGTGTAGTGGTGCGGGCTGGAAAACAGGGTGCCGGGAAAGGCGATCAGGCCCACTTTCATGTCGGGCGCGGCTGCCTGCGCCGCGCGCAGCGATTGCTCCAGCCGGGCCGGGTTTTCCACGGGCGGCAGGCCCTGATAGCGCTGTGTCATCTCGGCCATCTGGCCCATCTGCCACAGGCCCACGATGATGCGGTTCAGGGTGTTGATGCTGCCGGTTGCGCCCACCAGCAGCAGCCACACGACGGTGACGATGCCCAGCAGGTTGTGCCAGTCCAGCCATTTCACGCGCGGGCTGCGCCGCGTGCGCAGCGCGCCGAATTTCAGGCGGCGCATGAAGGGGTAATACAGCGCCACGCCGGAGATGATGGCCAGCGCCAGCAGCAGCCCCATCAGCCCCAGAAACAGCATGCCCGGCAGGCCGGCGAACATGTCGGTGTGCAGCCGCTGCATGAGGTAGATGAAGCCCTCGTCCAGCCGTGGCTCGGCCAGCACCCGGGCGGTGCGCGAGTCGATCAGCAGGGTGTGGAATTCCTCCGGCGGCGCATCGATGCGGCTGGCCATGGAAACGCCGGTGATGTGCGGGTGTTCGCCCTCTTCCCAGAACATGTAGCGGATGACCTTGTCCGGCTGGCGCTGGCGCGCGGCCCGCACCAGCTCATCCAGGCTGGCGCGGGGCGTGCCCTCGGGCATGGGGGGCGCCTCGGGCATGACGGTCATGTGCAGGATCTCCTCGTGAAAGATCAGCGGCAGCCCGGTCAGGCACAGCAGCAGCATGAACAGCGTGCAAATCAGGCTGCTCCATTTGTGTATCCGGCCCCAGGCGCGTGTCGACACGGGCGCGGCCCCTCAAAAGTCGAAGCTGGCCGAGAGGCTGACCGTGCGCGCAGCGCCCACATACCAATACCCGGCCGCCGAAGTGCCCCAGTAGCGCTTGTTCAGCAGGTTGTCCACGTTCAGACGCCAGGTCACGGGCGTACCGCCCAGGCGCATGGCGTAGCGCAGGCCGGCGTCCAGCCGGCTCCAGGCGGGCAGGGTGAGCAGGCCGGCGGCATCGCCGGGCGTTTTGTCTGCGTGCGTGAGGCGGCCGGTGAGCGTCAGCCCCGGTGCAAAGGGCGCATCCCACTCCGCGCCCATGCCCAGTTGCCACCTGGGCACGCCCACGGCCTTTTTGCCCTTGAGCGCGGCCGTGGCGGATTTGGAAATGACGGCGTCGTTGTAAGTCAGCCCGCCCATCAGGCGCAGCCCGCGCGCGGCCTCGCCGGCCAGCGAGAGCGTCAGGCCACGGTTGCGCTGTTCGCCAAACAGGCCGAAGGTGTTGCCCGAAACGCCCGCCCCGGGCTTTTTCAGCTCGAACACGCTGGCCGATGCCTGCAGGCGGCCCCATTCGAGCTTGACGCCCGCCTCTTTCTGCCTGGATTTGTAAGGCGGCAGCACTGCGCCGGGGTTGCTGAGCGAGGCATCCAGCGGCGCGATCTCGCCGCGCGACAGCCCTTCGACGTAGTTGGCGTAAAGCGACACCGCGTCTCGCAGCTTGAACACCACGCCCGCAAACGGCGTGGTCGCGCCCCGGTCGTAGCGGTCGGCGGCCGCGCCCGTGAGCATGTTGTAGTTCTGTATGCGCACCTTCTGGCGGCGCAGGCCCAGGCTGAACAGCAGGCGCTCATCCATGAGCTTGATGGTGTCGGCCACGGCCAGGCTGTCCAGCCGGGTGTCCATGAACGGCAGCATGCGCACGTCGATGCCGTCGGTCGACGGCGTGCGCGCCAGGGCGCCCGTATTGCCCGCATACATGTTCGCCATGCCCGGCGCAAAGCCCCGGTAGAAGAAAAAGGTCTGATCCTGCTTCGTGCGGCTCAAACCCAGCGCCACGTCGTGCGCCACGCCGCCGGTCTTGAAGCTGCCCTTCACGCCCGCTTCCAGCGATTGCCCCTGCACCGGCATGATTTGCCAGCCGCCCATATAGACGTAGTCGCCCGCCGCGCTCTGGATGATGGGGTTGAACGCCACGGCGCTCCAGCGCTGATGGCGCGTGCCGTAGCCGAAGTGGGCGATCCAGTTTTCGCTCAAGTCGTATTCGGCCTTGATCAGCCCCATGCCGCTGTGCCCCTGCGTCCAGCCCAGCCCCGGATAGGCGATGCGGCCATCGGGCGCGGCCGGAACCGCCGTCAGCCCCGGGCCGGGGGAAAACTGCCGCACGACGTTGTCGATGCGCTCCTTGCTCCATTGCAAATCGGCCGACACCCGCAGGCGCGGCTGGCGAAAGTCCAACCCCAGCGCGCCCAGGCTGTGGCGGGCCGACTGGTCGCGTATGGCGGTGTCGCCCGTGCGGTGCGCCAGGTTCAGCCGCACGCCGAAAGCCTGGTCCACGCCAAAGCGCCGGCCTATGTCGGCATGCACGCCCAGCAGCGAGTCCTGCGCCCAGGAAGCCGTCACGCGCGACACCGGGCTGGCTCCCGCCCGCTTGGGCACGAGGTTGACCACGCCGCCCACGCTGCCGCCCGGCGGCATGCCAAACAGCGCCGCTGCCGGCCCCTTGATGACTTCCACCTGCTCCACCGCCTCCAGCGGCGCGCGCCAGTAGGGCGTGAGGCCAAACATGCCGTTGAGCGCGAAATCGGCGCTGGGCACGGCAAAGCCGCGTATCGTCAAATCCTCATTGATGTTGAAACGCGCCGTGGCCGCGCTCACCGAAGGATCCAGCGCCGCCACATCGGCTACCGAAAGGGCGTGCGTGTTTTCCACGGTCTGCGCCGTGTAGCTGGTGACGTTCAGCGGCGCATCCATCACGCGCACATTGCCCAGCACGCCCAGACGCGCGCCGCTGCCCACCTGCCCGCCCGGCGCGGCAGGCGGCGCTTCATCCATCGCCTCGCGGCGGCTGCTCACCGTCACCGGCGCCAGCGTGACGGCCGCGCTCCCGGCCTGCGCTGTGGCCCGCGCCGGGCCGGATTCATCCTGCGCCCAGGCCGCGCCGCTGCCGGCCAGCCCGCCCAGCGTCAGGGCCAGCCCGCTTACCAGTTGCAGGCGCGCTTTTTTGCCGTTGATGCCTTTTCTCCTCATGTCAATATCTCCTTTGTTAAGAATGCAAATATATCTTAACGAGATGCAAACCGGCCAATCAGCGCCCCCTGCCAAACCCCGCCGCGCCCCTGGGAAATCCGCCCGCCCGGCCGCGCAGATAAAGCCGCAGACAAAGCTGCAAATACACCCGCCCCGGCGCGCCCGCTTTGCTTTCACGACAATGCGAACCCTTTGTAACTTCCCCGCCCTGCCCCCCATGCCGTCCGCCCATGCCCCATCGGCTTCAGCCGCCTCATCCGATGCCCCCATCGCCACCGGGCCGCACCCCCTGCCCCGCGCCTGGCAATTGGGGCTGCGCTCGCTGGCTGCCGTGCTGGGCAGCTATGGCTTTTGCTGGGGCTTTGTCACCCTGGGCATCGCCGCCTTGCACGGCCTGGCGGGCACGGACTTTGACGACGCCGAAAAGCTGGCCTACATGCTCGGCGTGCTGCTGTATGTGGCGGCCTTTGTCTGGGCCTTTGCCGCGCGCCGCCTGGCCCTGGTGTGGGCCACGCTGGCCGGCGGCGGCGCGGCCATGCTGGCGCTGGGCTGGTTCATTCAGCAACAGGTGCTGGCATGAAGAAAACCGCGCCCACCGCCGCAGCAACATCCGCTGCCCCGCTGTTTGCCAATTTCCGCCAGGCCATGACCTGGGTGCACACCTGGTTCGGCCTGGCGCTGGGCTTTGTGCTGATGGTGTGCTTTTACTTTGGCGCGCTTTCCGTTTTCGACCGCGAGATCGACCGCTGGGCCATTCCCGCCACGCGCTTTGCGCCCCAGCCCATGCCCTCGTTTGACCGCGTGCTGCGCCCGGCCTTCGAGGCGCTGGAGCCCGACGAAGCCGACTACGCGCTGAACATGCCCACCCTGCACGACGCCAGCCAGGGCCCCATGACGCCGCGCACCGAGCTGCCCGCCGACGAATACTGGGCCTACACCACCCACCGCGACCCCGTGCTGCGCATGGGCGCGGGCTTTGCCGTGCCGCATCCCAAAGACCCGCAGGGCCACAACCACATCCACGGCCAAACCACCATCGACCCGCGCAGCGGCCAGCCCGTGCCCGAAGGCGCGCTCAAGATCGGCAGCGACTGGTTCTACCCCCTGCACTACAGCCTGAACTGGCACTGGCACAACGCGGGCTACTGGGTCGTCGGCCTGGCCGGCATGGTCATGGCGCTGGCGCTGCTCACCGGCATCGTCATGCACCGCAAGGTGTTTCGCGAGTTCTTCACCTTCCGCCCCGCCGCCAAGCTGGTGCAGCGCAGCGCGCTTGATCTGCACAACATGACCGGCGTGCTCGCCCTGCCCTTTCACCTGTTTTTCGCCCTCACCGGCGTGCTCATCTTTGCCGGCTGGATGTATTTCCCCGTCAGCCAAACCGTGCTGCACCCCCTGCACGAGCGCCACGAAGCGCGCCAGGCCCGGGCCACCGGCCTGCCCCACCAGCGCGCCGGCGTGCCCGCCCCCCTGGCCTCGGTTGACGCCATGATGGCCGAAGCCCGCCGCCGCTGGGCCGCGCGCGGCATGCCCGGCGAAGTGGGCTTTCTCACCCTGCACCACGTGGGCGACGCCAACGGCTACGTCAGCCTCTACCGCGCCGGCAGCGACCGCGTCGCCCTCGTCGGCCAGGGCATCCACTTTCAGGCCAGCAGCGGCCAGGTGCTGCGCGAAGACCCCCCGCCCGGCGCCATCGCCGCCACCCACGAATTCCTCACCGGCCTGCACCTTCAGCACTTTCGCCACTGGCTGCTGCGCTGGCTCTACGTCATCGGCGGCCTCATGGGCTGCACCTGCATCGCCACCGGCTTCCTTTTCTTCGTCGAAAAACGCAAGAAACAACACGCCAAAACCGGCAGCTCTGGCGCGCGCATCGTTGACGCCCTGGCCACTGCCTGCGTCACCGGCATGGTCGCCGCCAGCTTCGCCATCCTCGTGGCCAACCGCCTGCTGCCCGCCGACCTCCACCTGGCCGGCTGGGACAAAGGCGACTGGGAAAAAGCCCTCTTCTGGGCCGCCTGGGCCGCCAGCGCCTGCCACGCCATCGCCCGCAACGCCCCCGTCGCCCAGGGCCGCATCAGCCCCGCCTGGCGCGAGCAATGCCAGGCCATCGCCGCCCTGGGCCTGGCCGCCGCCCTGCTCAACTGGATCACCACGGGCGAGCACCTCATCAAAACCCTTTTCACCCACACCTACTGGCCCGTGGCCGGCGTTGACCTCAGCCTGCTGACCGCCGCCGCCATCGCCGCCTGCGCCGCCCGCCGCCTGCGCCAGCGCGCCGCCGTCCAAACCCCCGCCCCCGCCAGGAAAGCCGCCCATGCCTGAAACCAGCGCCCTGCTCACCGCCGCCCTGCACGCTGCAAGCTGGCTCGCCAGCCTCATCGGCATGGCCTGGCTGGCCCTGGCCATGGACGTGCACTGGCAACAAGTGCGCCCCGCCGACGCCCACACCCCCGCCATCGCCCGCCGCCTGCGCGCCTGCGCCATCGCGGCCCTGGCCGCATCCCTGGCCCTGTGCCTGGCCGCCGACCACCCCAGCATGGCCGCCCTCGTCTGGCCCCTGACCCTGGCCACCAGCGCCCTGGCCGTCGCCCAAACCCTGAGCTGGCACCCCCACTGGCTGCGCCCCCTCACACGCCTGGCCTGACTGCCCCTTGGCCGCCGCGCGTGTGAAATTTGGATACAAGATTTTGATTACCAAATAGGCATATCGCCCGCAGCGCAAGTAAACACTGCGTAGCGTGCTATCAAATCAGGAGAAATCTGTGGATAACCTGGCGAATCAGGCCGCCTGAAATCCGTATGCTTGAACCAGCCGGACTGGCCCACGCAGCTTTCCGGCCTTCGACTTTCCGGCTTTCAAACGGCGCACCACCGCCGCCCTGCCCGGTTTCCTGAACGCCCCACGCGCGTGAAATTTGGATACAAGATTTTGCTTAAACATTAGGCAGATCGCCCGCAGCGCCCGTCCATGCTGCGCAGCGCGCTATCAAAACAGGAGAAATCTGTGGATAAGTCTGTGTGGCGGGCTGTCTGGGGCCTGGCTTCATACTTGCCGCCTTGGTCCCGGGGCTGCCTCGGGGTTCCCTTGAAATCGCCCCAGCTTCGCCCGCTTGCCCATGTCTTTTTCCCGTTTGAAAAATCTGCTGTTTCTTTCGCCCGATGCGGGCGCTGCGGCGCACACGCGAGCGCGGGGGGCGGCGGCGGAGGATCGCGCCTTGGCGCATTTGCAGGCGGCGGGTTTGCGTTTGCTGGAGCGCAATTTCCGCACTCCGGGCCGTGGCGGCGGCGAGATTGATTTGATCTTGCAGGCGCCCGATGGCACCGTGGTGTTTGTGGAGGTGCGCCAGCGCCAAAGCGCGCGCCACGGCGGGGCGGCGGCCAGCGTGAGCGCGGCCAAGCAGCGGCGCATCACGCTGGCGGCCCGGCATTTTTTGCTGCGCTACAGCGCCTTGCCGCCCTGCCGTTTCGATGTGGTGGCCTTGCAGGGCGATGCGGTGGAATGGCTTCCCGCCGCGTTTGAGGCCGCAGATTGATGAAAAAATAGGCAAACCGGCCGCAGCGCCCGCCAATGCTGCGAAGTGCGCTATCCATTCAGGAAAAATCTGTGGATAACTTGCCCTGCCCTGCTGCGTTTTGGGCCATGAAAAAGCCCCGCCTGGGCGGGGCTGAAATGAGGGGCGGTGCGGGCGCGGTCAGCCCACGGCTTCGGCCGGCTGGCGCTGGAGCATGGCCAGCAGGGTGGCGATTTTTTCGCGCAGCTCGCGGCGGTCGCAGATGAAGTCAACGGCGCCTTTTTCCTGCAGGAATTCGGCGCGCTGAAAGCCCTCGGGCAGTTTCACGCGCACGGTGTTTTCGATGACGCGCGGGCCGGCAAAGCCGATGAGGGCCTTGGGTTCGGCGATGACGATGTCGCCCACGAAGGCAAAGCCGGCGGAGACGCCGCCCATGGTCGGGTCGGTCAGCACGCTGATGTAAGGCAGGCCCGCTTGCGCCAGGCGGGTGAGGGCGGCGTTGGTTTTGGCCATTTGCATGAGGCTGAGCAGGCCCTCTTGCATGCGCGCGCCGCCGGTGGCCGAGAAGCTGATGAAGGCGCTTTTGCGGGCCACGGCTTCTTGCACGCCGCGCGCAAAGCGCTCGCCCACGACGCTGCCCATGCTGCCGCCCATGAAGTTGAATTCAAAGGCGGCGGCCACGACGGGCATGCCCAGCACGGTGCCGCCCATGACGACGAGCGCGTCGGTTTCGCCGGTGGCCTGGCTGGCTTCTTTCAGGCGCTCGGGGTATTTGCGGCTGTCCTTGAATTTGAGGGCGTCGGTGGGGGTGACGTTCCGGCCGATTTCCTGCCGCCCTTCGGGATCAAGAAACAGGCCCAGACGGATGCGGGCGCTGACGCGGTTGTGGTGGCTGCACTGGGGGCAGACGAACTGGTTTTGCTCCAGGTCGTTTTTGTAGAGCACGTGGCTGCACGAGGAGCATTTGAGCCACAGACCTTCGGGGATTTGGTGGCGGTCGGCCGCTTCGGTTTTGCGGATTTTGGGGGGCAGGAGTTTGCCGATCCAGGACATGGGCGGTGAACCTTTCGCGCGTGATGAAGATGGCTGTGAGGTGAAGGGGAAAAGAGATCAGCGGTCGAGCGCGCTGCGGATTTCGCGCAGGAACGCGGCGGCGGCGGAAGTGACGTTTTCGCGGGGCTGATTTTCGATGATTTGTATCAGGCGGCTACCGATGACGACGGCATCGGCGACGCGGCCTATGGCGCGGGCGGTGTCGGCATCGCGTATGCCAAAGCCCACGCCCACGGGGGTGCGCACGTGCTGGCGTATGCGCGGCAGGGCCGCTTCGACGGCGGCGGTGTCCAGCGCGCCGGAACCGGTCACGCCCTTGAGCGAGACGTAATAGACGTAGCCGCTGGCGACCTGGGCGACTTGCTGCATGCGCGCCTCGGTGCTGGTGGGGGCGAGCAGAAAAATCATGTCCAGCCCGGCGGCTTTCAGATCGGCGGCAAATTGCCGGCATTCCTCGGGCGGGTAATCGACGATGAGCAGGCCATCAACTCCGGCAGCGGCGGCGTCGCGGATGAAGCTGCCCGCGCCGTGGGTCTGGTCGTAGCGCTCTACCGGGTTGGCGTAGCCCATGAGGACGACGGGGGTGTGGCCGTCCTGTTGGCGAAAGGTTTGCACCATCGCCAGCACCTGCGCCAGCCCCACGCCCAGCGCCAGGGCGCGCTCGCCCGCCTGCTGGATGACGGGGCCATCGGCGCTGGGATCGGAAAAGGGCACGCCCAGCTCGATCACATCCGCCCCGGCGGCGGCCATGCCGTGCATCAGTTCGGGGGTGATGTCGGCATAGGGAAATCCGGCGGTGACGTAGGGAATCAGCGCCTTGCGGCCCTGGGTTTTCAGTTTTTCAAAAGTGGTTTGAATGCGGCTCATGATGGCGGGGAAAAAGAAAAGGGCGGGAATAATCCGGTTCAGGGTTTTCTGAACGTGATGGCATAAAAGCGCTTGTCCCACAGGAAACGGGTTTCGAGATTGATAACGCCAGCGGGAATGGCGTTTGTGATCTCCGATAATTCAAAGTGAACATCCTGATAGGCTTTTTTGGTGAGGGCGTTTTTTTGATATTGCTTTTCGATGAAATCCTGCGTTTCATCGGCAATCATCAATAATGTTTGCGGCCTGGCAACGCGCAGCATTTCGGCAATGGCCTGGCGTTTGTCGGTGAAAAAATTGATGCCGCCGACGTGAAAAACAATATCAAAGCAGTTGTCGATAAAGGGCAGGTCTTCGGCGGCGCAGTTCACCAGCGAGAGATCGAGCTTGCGGCTCCAGACGTTTTGCGCGCGGCGCAGCATGCCTGCGGAAATATCCGCGCCCACGAGTTTCAGGCTTTTGGGGGCGATGTCTTTGGGCAAATATCCCAAATCCTTGCCCGTGCCTATGGAGACATACAGCACGCTGGCATTGTTTTTCCATTCCAGCAGGCGCATCAGCTCGGTGCGCAACTGGGCCACTGCATTGCCGTATTTGAGCCAGCCTATCCAGCGTTCGCCAAAATCGTAAAGCGGCGCCAGGCGGTTATAAAGCCGCATGTATTTTTCATTGTCGCCGCAAATGAAGGCGGGGTTCAGATATTTGAAAATACCGCCATCGTGCGAAACAAAGCCGGGGTCGAGATCGCTGCGCAAATAGGGTGAAAGGGCCTGTAGGGCGGTATTTTCCATAATCGGTTTTATTTCATGAGGGTTATGCCGCACCCTTGACCTTGTGGCCGCGCATGGAGGGGCGATCGTAAAAATCGACGCCATCCAGGTCGGCGACGGTGCCGATGTCCTTGTCGCCGCGGCCGGAGAGGCACACCAGGATGGACTGATCGGGCCGCATGGCGGGGGCCAGCTTCATGGCGTGGGCGAAGGCGTGGCTGGATTCGAGGGCGGGGATGATGCCTTCGGCGCGGCACAGGTGGTGGAAGGCGGCCAGGGCTTCGGCATCGGTGATGCCCACGTATTCGGCGCGGCCGGTGTCTTTGAGCCAGGCGTGTTCGGGGCCGACGCCGGGGTAGTCCAGCCCGGCGCTGATGCTGTGCGTTTCGATGATCTGGCCGTCGCCGTCTTGCAGCACATAGGTGCGGTTGCCGTGCAGCACGCCGGGGCTGCCGCGTTGCAGGCTGGCCGAGTGCTTGCCGCTGTCCAGCCCCTGGCCGGCGGCTTCCACGCCGATCAGGCGCGTGCTGGCATGGGGGATGTAGGGGTGAAAGATGCCCATGGCGTTGCTGCCGCCGCCCACGCAGGCAATGACCGCATCGGGCTGCGTGGCGGCCATGTTTTGCGCGGCCAGCAGCTCGGGCATTTGCGCCAGGCACTCGCGGCCGATGACGCTTTGGAAGTCGCGCACCATCATCGGATAGGGGTGCGGGCCGGCAACGGTGCCGATGATGTAGAAGGTGTTGTCCACATTGGCCACCCAGTCGCGCATGGCTTCGTTGAGCGCGTCTTTCAGGGTTTTGCTGCCGCTTTCCACGGGCACGACGGTGGCGCCCAGCAGCTTCATGCGATAGACGTTGGGCGACTGGCGCTTGACGTCTTCGGCGCCCATGTAGATGACGCATTCGAGCCCGTAGCGCGCGCAGATGGTGGCGGTGGCCACGCCGTGCTGGCCTGCGCCGGTTTCGGCGATAACGCGCGGCTTGCCCATGCGTCGCGCCAGCATGGCCTGGCCGATGACGTTGTTGATCTTGTGCGCGCCGGTGTGGTTGAGGTCTTCGCGCTTCAAGTAAATCTGCGCGCCGCCCAGTTCGCGGCTGGTGCGCGCGGCGTGATAGACGGGCGAGGGGCGGCCCACGTAGTGCGCCAGCTCGTAATGAAACTCGGCCAGGAAGGCCGGGTCGTGCTGATAGCGCTCGTAGGCGGCGGTGAGCTCGTCGATGGCGTAGGTCAGTGTCTCGCCAATGAAGCGGCCGCCGTAGGGGCCGAAGTGGCCCCGGGCGTCAGGCAGGGGGGCGGGCGAAGGGGTGGGCAGGGAGGAGGAGACTTGGGTCATGACAAATCCGGGTCGAAAAACGGCGGCAGGGCCGGGCGGCCAGCCTGGCAAGGAGGAAAAAAGGGGGCGATGAGGCAAGAGCCCATCCTGAGGGCTGCCTGGGCGTGTCTGAAAAGGCGGGAAGAGTTTTCAGGAAGCGGCCTGATCGGCCGCGCGCACGGCAGCGATGAAGCGAGCGATTTTTTGGGCGTCCTTGATGCCCTTGAGGGGCCGGCCGTCGGGGCCTTCGGCCTCCACGCCGGAGGAAACATCAACGGCCAAAGAGCGCCCGCGCCCGCGCAGGCAGCGGATGCCATCGCCCACGTTTGCAGGCGTTAAGCCACCACTTAAAACGAGGTGAGCTGCGACGTTTGCGGGAAGGCTGAACCAATCGAATGTCTTTCCGCCGCCGCCATAGCCCTGCACATGGGCATCGAGCAGCAGCGCCTGGGCCTGGGAAAAATGAAGCGCGAATTCTAGAAGGTCGAACCGCGCCTGCCCCGGCTGCGACGTGGCGGGAATGCGCGCCGCGCGCCAGTAAGGGTGCCGCCCCTGGCGGCTGAGCTGATGGCACTGCGCAGGGGTTTCGTCGCCATGAAATTGCAGCAGGGCGTGCGGCAGCAGATGCAGGGCGGCATCGACTTCGGCGGCCGCGGCATTGACAAACAGCAGCACGGGCGCAACCAGCGGCGGCAGCGCCTGCGCCAACTCGGCCGCGCGCGCGGCGCTGACGTGGCGCGGACTTTTGGAATAGAGCACAAAGCCGACGGCATCGGCCCCGGCGGCCACGGCAGCTGCCACGTCTTGCTCACGGGTGAGGCCGCAGATTTTGATGCGCGTTCGCATGTTTTTTTGCGTTACTGATTAAGTTATGGATTGAGGTCTTCGGGCCAGAGAAAATAGTCGCCAAAACGGCCCGTCTTGAATTGGCCGCCGGCCTTTTTGCCCTGCTCCGAAAGTACGGTTTCACCATCTTTTTGAATCAGATAACCGGCGGCGATCAGTTTGTCGATGAATGGCCCGGTTTTTATTCCATGTTTTTGGGCGAGCTTGGAAGTGGTCAGCATTCCTTCTGAAGATTCTGTTTTTTCGGCATCGTTTTTTTGCGTTGCCGTTTTTTGAGGAGTTTGTGCGTTTTCCTTTTCAACGACTTCCAGGGAAATGCGGATTTCTTCGCTGATTCTGATCAGGCGCTGCGCTTCTTCATAAGCATCGTGATAGAGCTGGGTATCGGTTTGGCGATCGATGAGAACGCCCATTTCATTGTTATTGATCTGACTGAAACTGTATAAATTCAGACTGCCGATGATGCAGGCGCTTTCGCTGATATAGCATTTGGCGTGAAGATTGTTGCAATAACTGGTGCGGATGTATTGAAGTTTGCGCAGCCATTTGACTTCTTCGGGATGCAAATCGGTTTTGCCGTAAATAATGCGAACGTCGATTTTCAGGCGATCCTTGTCCTCAAGCAGTTCCTTGATTCGTTCGTTGAGTTTCAGATAGGGACTGATAATGACCAGACGATCACGGGCGCCCTTGATGATTTCTTCCAGGTGATAGTTAATTCCGCTGGTATTCAGAAATTTGGCCATTTTTATTTCCTCTCGGTTTCAAAAAGAATGCGAAGCTGGCAGCCAGTCGTAAGCTGCCGTGCGATCGGGCAGACCCCATTCGGGGGCGTAGCGCGGGCCTAAAAAGTAAAGACCGTCGGGCGCAAAGGTGGGGGCGGCGGCATCGCGGTTGCGGGCGGCGATGACTTCGCGCATCCAGTCAGGCGAGCGCTGGCCCTGGCCGATGGCGATCAGGCAGCCCATGATGTTGCGGATCATGTGGTGCAAGAAGGCGTTGGCCTCGAAATCAAAGCGCCAATAGGGGCCGTGGCGGCTGATGTGCGCGCGGGTGATGTGCTTGACCGGGCTGAGGGCCTGGCAGGCGGCGGCGCGAAAAGAGCTGAAGTCGTGCTCACCCAGCAAATGCGCAGCGGCTTGCTGCATGGCGGGGCCGTCAAGCGGGCGGAAAACCCAGCCCGCGCGGCCCGCTTCCAGGCTGGGGCGCACGGGCGATTGCAGCAGCAGGTAGGCATAGCGGCGCACCAGGGCGCAGGCGCGGGCGTGAAAAGCATCGGGTACAGGCTGCGCCCATTGCACGGCGATGTCGGGCGGCAAGTAGCGATTGGTACCGCGCACCCAGGAAAAAGGCTCGCGCTGCACGATGCTGTCGAAATGCACCACTTGCATCAGGCCGTGCACGCCCGCATCCGTGCGCCCGGCGCACAGGGTGGCAATGGGCGTGGCGGCAAAGGCAGACAAGGCTTTTTCAAGCCGATCCTGCACGGTTTTCCCGCCTGGCTGGCTTTGCCAGCCCGAATAGGCAGTGCCGAGATAGGAAACGCCCAGTGCCATTCGCATAAGGTGTGTCGCCGGAAATAAAGACCCAAATAAAAAAAATCCCTCTTTGAACGTAGTGCAAATACGTGTAAAGAGGGATTGAGGGCAGCGCTCCGATTTCTGGGGGAAACCGACGCGCTGCGGGTGGCGGTGCGTTCTTAGCTGATTTCTCGCAGGAAGCGCTCGGCGCGGATTTTCAGCGAGCCGGTGGCTTCGGCCACCACTTCCTTGGCCATCAGGCGTGCGCCTTCGGTATCGCCAATGGAATGGAACTCCTGCGCCAGAGCCAGCTTGGTGGCCAGCGGGTCATCGCTGTCATCCGTGCCCTGATCGGCCGGCTGCTCGCTGTTGCGGGAGTCGGGGTCCAGCGACAGGGCGTCCAGGTCGAATTCAATCATGCCGGCCTTGTCCACTTCGGCGGGCGGCTCCGGTTCCTTGGCTGCGGGCGATAGGCTGTCCATGTCCACATCCAGGTCGAAATCGATCGTGGAATCCGGGGCCGGGGCCACAGCGTGGTCGTTGCCACTCATGGCTGCCGAAAGTTTTTCCCTGGTTTGCGCAATGCTGGGCACAGGGGCGGGCGGCGGCGACTCGGGCTCGGCAGCGGCTTGCGGCTGGGTGTCCGCGCCGAAGTCGCGCACCGCAGCGCTGGCTGCACCGGCAGTTGACGCGGGGGCAGCTGCAGCCGGCGCAGCAGCGGATTTTTTGCCGCCCGGCTTGCCGCCGGGTTTGTAGAGGCTGTTGTTGGGATCGACTTCAGCGCCGAGCACGCAGATGGCATCCCAGTCGCTGCCGTAGCCGTCGGTCAGGGGGTAGGCCCTGGTGGCGATGTCTTCCAAGGCTTGGGCATCGCCGCGTTTGGCGTAAATCTCGGCCAGTTTGCGATGCACCGACACGCGGGAAGGCTGCGTGAGCAGGGCTTCTTTCAGGATTTCCTCGGCCTGCATGTCGCGGCCATAGGCCAAATACACATCGGCCTCGGCAACAGGATCCACGTCACCTGCGGCATCCAGCTGGCTGGGCGAGTAGGCCATGGAGGTGTGTCCCGAGTTGGCCGATGTGGTGCTGCGCGAGTCGACTCGGCTGTTGCTGGTGCTGTTGAAGAAAGAATCCACCTGCAAATTGCCGTCACTTGGCGTGCCGCTTATGGGAGCGGACGCTTTGGTTTTTTTTTGGCGCATCCGGTAAAAGCCCAGACCGCCCAGCAGCAGGAGCACGCCCACGCCAATGCCGGGAATAAGCGGCTCGCCCAGCAGGGAATCCAGCATGGAAGGCTCTTCCTCGGGCTCGGGAGCAAGCGTTCTCACCAGGGCGGGGGCCGGTTTTTCAGGCGCTGGCGGTGGTGGGGGGGGTTCCACTGAGGCCGGGGGAGGGGACTCAACAGGCGCAGCGGGCGGCGGAGACACTTCGGGTGTTGCAACCGGAGGCGGGGTTTCTACCGAGGGAGGAACGGGTGCAGGCGGGGCAACCGACTCAATGGCAGGAGGAACGGGTGCTGGCGGCGGCGTTTCAACCGGTGCGGCCGGGGGCACGGGGGCGGGTGGCGTCGGGGGGGGCGTGACGCTTGCGGGCGCCGGCACTTGCACGCCGCCGCCCTGGTTGGCCGGAGCGCCGCCACCGGCAGGATCGCCAGCGGCTGCGGTTTGCAACTGCTGGAGTTGTTCAATGTTGCGCTTGAGCTCAGCCTGGCGTTCGGCATTTTCGCGGGCCTGGCGGTTTTTGGCGATTCGGGCTTCGGCAGCGGCCTGCTTGCCGCCTCGGGTCAGACGCAGTTGATCGCCGCCTGATTGCGCAGCGCCGCTGTCTTGCACATGCGCTTGCACTGCGCCTGCGTCGCTGCGGCCTGCTGCGGCCGTTGCGTGGCGTGGCGCATGCGTGGCCAGGCCGGAACGGTAAGCGTGGAAATCACGACTTTGCGCCACGACGGCGCGGCGGGCGGCCTTGCGCGTAATGGCCTGGGCCTGCTCTGCCGTGGGCAGGCTGATGACTACGCCGGTTTTGAGCAAGTTGACATTGCCGCGAATGAAGGCATGCGGGTTGGCGCGCTGCAATGCGATCAGCATCTGATCCAGCGAAACGCCGCTGGGCACATGCCCGGAAATCAGCTTGTAGGCCGTGTCCCCTCGACGAACGGTGACCGAATCGCCACCGCCCGAACCTGTGGAGGAAGTCCTACGGCTGTTGCGGGCCGATTTGTCTTCACCGGATGCGGCCGCCACGGTGGGGCGGCGCACATTGCCCTTGGCGGAGGTGCTGGTTTTTGATTCTTCTACATCAAGTTTTTTTTTACCCGGATCGGCCGGATCAATCAGCATGGTGTAGTCGCGCACCACGCGGCCATTGGCCCAGGAGCTTTCCACCACGATGCCCAGGAAAGGCTCGTTGACCGGGCGCGAGCCAACCAGCCTCAAATAAGCCTGGCCGTTTTTGCGGCGCTGCAAGGTCACGCGCACGCCGGCCACGGCGGGGTTGTATTCCACACCGGCGGCGCGGAAGGCTTGCGGGGAACCGAGGGCGGCTTGCAAGGTTTTGGCTTCGGCCTCGGAGATTTGCGGCACTTCGATTTCGGCGCGCAACGGCTCGCCCAAATGGGAATGCACGGTGACTGCGCCCAGAGCCAGCGCGCTGGCGTCAAAGCTGATGCCCGCCAGCGCCAGGGAGGCGGCTGCCACCAGGGTTTTTTGTTTCCACTGTGTCATGTTCTGCTTGTACATGTTGTCTGAATACCGTTCAGTCGGTTCGGGTTTTTGGCTTTTTTGTATCCAAGTATCCAATTTTGAAACCGGATCGGAAATAAACCATAACATTTTCAATTACGCCTGACAAGGATTGCCAATGTGTAACCTTCTTTAACAAAAGATGCGCGCAAAAATGCACGCTGTCTTGTTGTGGAGAGGCAACGCGGCCTTTGGAAAAACCGTGTTTTCACACCGGCTGCCCGTCTGGCGTTTGGCAAATCACTGGGTCAGCAAAATGCGCAGCATGCGGCGCAGCGGCTCGGCGGCGCCCCAAAGGAGCTGATCGCCCACGGTGAAAGCGCCCAGATACTGCGGCCCCATGGCCAGTTTGCGGATGCGGCCCACGGGAATGCTCATGGTGCCTGTCACGGCCACGGGGGTGAGGTCTTTCATGGTGGCCTCGCGCGTGTTGGGCACCACTTTCACCCACTCGTTGTCGGCGGCGATCATGGCTTCGATGTCGGCCAGCGGCACGTCTTTTTTCAGCTTGAAGGTCAGCGCCTGGCTGTGGCAGCGCATAGCGCCCACGCGCACGCAAAAGCCGTCCACGGGCACAGCCGGGTTCAGCCCCATGATCTTGTTGGTTTCGGCCATGCCCTTCCACTCCTCGCGCGAATAGCCGTCGCCCAGGTCTTTGTCGATCCAGGGAATCAGGCTTCCGCCCAGGGGCACGCCGAAATGGGCGGTTTCCTTCTCGCTCATGCCGCGCTGGCGGGCGATCACCTGGCGGTCGATTTCAAGGATGGCGCTTTTCGGGTCATCCAGCAGGGCCTTGACCTCGGCATAAAGCGCGCCGTATTGCGTGAGCAGCTCGCGCATGTGCTGCGCGCCGCCGCCGCTGGCGGCCTGGTAGGTCTGGGTGCTCATCCACTCCACCAGCCCCGCCTTGTAGAGCGCGCCCACGCCCATGAGCATGCAGCTGACGGTGCAATTGCCGCCCACCCAGTTGTTGCCGCCCCTGACCAGCGCGGCCTGGATGACGGGCATGTTCACGGGGTCCAGCACGATGACGGCGTCGTCCTTCATGCGCAGGGTGCTGGCCGCGTCGATCCAGTGGCCCTTCCAGCCGGCCGCGCGCAGTTTGGGAAACACCTCGCTGGTGTAGTCGCCGCCCTGGCAGGTCAAAACGATGTCGCACTTTTTCAGCGCATCAATGTCGTAGGCATCCTTCAGGGATTTTTCGTTTTTGGCCTGGGCGGGAGCCTTGCCGCCGGCGTTGCTGGTGGAGAAAAAAATTGGCTCGATCAAGTCAAAGTCATGCTCGGCCTGCATGCGTTCCATCAGCACCGATCCCACCATGCCGCGCCAGCCCACCAGGCCCACGACGTTTGCGACTTTCATATTTGCTGCACCTTTCCAAAAGATTTCCAAGCGGGTTCCAACAAAAAAGCCTGCGCCCCGGGCAGCAGGCAGACGGGGCGCATTCTACGAGCGCAAAACCCGCCCGCCCCAGCCCGGCGCCGCTTTTCAAAAACCGCTCTTTTATGCTGCGGATTTTTCATATTCAAAGGTTTTTTCACCATGCCCCTTGCACCAACTGCCCTGCCCCGCCGCCTGGCCGCACTGGCGCTGGCCCTGTTCGCCCTTACGCCCGCGCTGGCTGCCGACGGGCAAAAAATCGGCAGCGTAAGCACCGCTTTCAAAATGCTCGGCCCCAACCACAAAATCGTTGTGGAAGCCTATGACGATCCGCTGGTGGCGGGCGTGACCTGCTACGTCGCGCGGGCGCGCTCGGGCGGCATCAAGGGGGCGGTCGGGCTGGCCGAAGACCGGGCCGAAGCCTCCATCGCCTGCCGCCAGGTGGGGCCGGTGTCGTTCAGGCAGCCGCTGCCCAGGCAAGACGAAGTGTTCAGCGAGCGCATGTCGATTCTGTTCAAGCGCCTGCGCGTGGTGCGCATGGTGGACACCCAGCGCAACGTGCTGGTGTATCTGACCTATTCAGACAAGCTCATCGACGGCTCGCCGCAAAACAGCGTGGCGGCGGTGCCGATTGAGCGCGGGATGCCGATTCCGCTGAAGGATTGAGGCGGCTTTGGCGCTGCCTCTGCCCCAGCCGCAGCGTTTCAAATCTTCACGAAAATTTGATCGAAAAACAGGCAAACATGCCGCATCGCCCGTCAATGCTGCGACGGCAGCTATTGATTAAATAGCAAATCTGTGGATAACTTCAATGAAAAAAGGCCCCTCGGGGCCTTTCCCATTGCGGAAATGGTGGTCGCGTTCAGATCAACTCGAAAAGGAGAACACCGCCGCCCATGCCGGCTTCACATCGGCGGCCTGGCCGAGCGTTGCAGCTGTCGTGCACCGTGCCATCGACTGGATGCACGGTTCTTGCCAGGCACCGTCCCGTTGCTGTCAGTGCTGTCAATCGCCACGCCGCCGTGGGTGCGTAGGGTCTCTGGGTATGCAGCGGTCAGTCAAGGGCCAGCACGACGGCAAAAAGGGCAAGCGTCAACAAACTGGGTGGGCGCATGGTGCGCTCCCTGGCTTGATGGCAAAGGCTGAAATTGTCGGCGCAAGCTTGTGACATCAGCCGGCCAAAACCACGGTTTTCATAGCAAATTTTGAGCGGGGACCGGCGATCGCAGGATTTTCATGCTTGCTCCCTTACTGCCTACACACAAAAAAACGGCTGGTGAAAACCAGCCGTTTGGGTTTGGGGTATGAATGCGATCAGCCGCGCTGCTTGCGCTTGGCGCGTATGCCCAGCCAACCCACGGCTGCGCCGAGCAGACCAAGCGCCCAGGGTGCGTTGACAGGCACGGCAGCAGGCGTTGGCGGGGTTTGGCAGGTACCTTGAACGGTGATCTCAGCCCAGGCACCCAGAGGGCCGCCGCGACCACTGTTCAGCGGGGCGTGCACGCTTTCGTTGTTGGCTACGTGCAGAAAGAGATGCTTGCCGTTAAGTGGCTCTGCCGTGAAGCTGGCGGCCAAGGGCACGCTTGTGGGGGTCGTAGCACTGGCGGTGCTGCTGTTGGGGGCAGGGCCGGCCTGGGTGACATGAATCGTGGAGCGGTCAGCGTTGCCGATGCTGACAGCCTTGAACAAGTTGTCAGCCCCGACGCGCAAGGCGCTGACGGTGAAAGTGGCGGGATCGATATTGGCTGCCGCCCTGAATGCAGGCGAACGGAAGTAATAGGGTTGATTGACGGGAGTGGATGCTTCATGCGCTGGCGAAATCCAATCGCCACCCAAAGGAGTGGCATCAAACCAGCCGGCATAGTAGTAGCTGTTATTGTGAGAAACACGCGGTTCAATCAACGCATTGGCCCAGATAGTGCCGCCCACGCTGGAGAGATATTGCCAATTTCCCGCCGTGCCG
Organism: Ottowia sp.; assembly: GCA_052170415.1. GTDB lineage: Bacteria > Pseudomonadota > Gammaproteobacteria > Burkholderiales > Burkholderiaceae_C > Ottowia. The sequence goes on from JBQNAO010000013.1 coordinate 29,155, forward strand.
GTGTAAAACCGCTCGGTGACTACCGTGCCGACAGGCGTGCCAACGGGGCACGAAAGGGTAAAGTCGGCGGCGTGAGCGTTAAAGGCAGCGGTCGCCAGAAAAAATGCCGCCAATACAGGCGCAACTACGGCCTGCGATTTGCGATTTGCGGATTATAACTCATTATTTATCTCCTTGAAATAAATCCGACAATTTAAAATGTGTTCAAGTAAGTATTATCAAACTTAAACACTCCCTTTCTCAAATCGCCAAGAAAATTCCTGGCGATTATTGAATTTCGATGTTTTTCTGGTCTCGTAAAACACCTCTTGATGCAACTCGAAGTGTGGCCAAAACCAGCGCGATCGTCATTCTGTCACGAAATGAACAGGGCGCAGTGCTCAGGCCAGCTCTTCCTTGCGGATGCGCACGACGGGGGCGAGCACGGCGGGCAGCTCTTGCAGGCGGGCCAGGGCTGCGTTCATGGCGCCTTCGCGGGTTTCGTGGGTGAGGATGATGAGGTCGGTTTTCTCGGGCGGGGCCGCGTTGGTTTCGGCGTCGGCGGTTTCGTCGGCGATTTCGTCGGCTTCGCGCTGGAGGACGGCGTTGATGCTGATTTGCGCATCGGCCAGGATGCGGGTGACCTGGCTGAGCACGCCCACTTCGTCGCGCACGCTCAGGCGCAGGTAGTAGCTGGTGATGGTTTGCTCCATGGGCAGCACGCCCACATCGCGCATGTGGCCGGGCTGGAAGGCCAGGTGCGGCACGCGGTGCTGGGGGTCGCTGGTGGCCAGGCGGGTGACGTCCACCAGATCGGCGATGACGGCGCTGGCGGTGGGCTCGCTGCCCGCGCCTTTGCCGTAGTGCAAGGTGGTGCCTACGGCGTCGCCGTGCACGACGACGGCGTTCATCGCGCCTTCCACGTTGGCGATGAGGCGCTTGGCAGGCACCAGGGTGGGGTGCACGCGCAGCTCCACGCCTTCGCCTTCGCGGCGGCGGGCGATGCCCAGCAGCTTGATGCGGTAGCCGAGTTGGGCGGCGTATTTGATGTCGATGGAGGAAAGCTGCGTGATGCCTTCGATGTAGGCCTTGTCAAACTGCACGGGGATGCCGAAGGCGATGGCGCTCATGAGGGTGGCTTTGTGGGCGGCGTCTATGCCTTCGATGTCGAAGGTGGGGTCGGCTTCGGCGTAGCCCAGGCGCTGCGCTTGCGCGAGCACGGTGGCGAAGTCCAGGCCCTTGTCGCGCATTTCGCTGAGGATGAAGTTGGTGGTGCCGTTGATGATGCCGGCCAGCCACTGGATGCGGTTGGCCGTCAGCCCTTCGCGCAGGGCCTTGATGATGGGGATGCCGCCGGCGACGGCGGCTTCAAAGGCGACCATGACGCCTTTTTGCTGGGCGGCTTCAAAGATTTCGGTGCCGTGCACGGCCAGCAGGGCCTTGTTGGCGGTGACGACGTGTTTGCCGGCGGCGATGGCGGCCATGACCAGTTCCCGGGCGATGCCGTAGCCGCCGATGAGTTCGACAACGATGTCGATTTGCGGGTTGGCGATGACCTGGCGCGCGTCGGCGACGACTTGCACGCCATCGCCGACGATGCGGCGGGCGCGTTCGGTGTCCAGATCGGCGACCATGACGATTTCTATGCCGCGGCCGGCGCGGCTCTTGATTTCTTCCTGATTGCGGCGCAGCACTTCAAAGGTGCCGCGGCCGACGGTGCCTATGCCCAGCAGGCCGACTTGTATGGGTTTCATGATGTGTATGGGTGGAATGGATAAAGGGGGATGGGGCGAAATCAGGGCGAAATCAGGCTTTGGCGCTGCCGGGGGCGGTTTTGGGCGGCTGCGGCGCGGGTTTGGCGCTGGCGGCGCTGCGGGTGTGGCGCTGGTGGTATTGCTCCAGAAAGCGCGCCAGGCGGGCGATGGCTTCGCGCAGGTCGTCTTCATAGGGCAGAAAGACGAGGCGAAAGTGCTGCTGGTCGGGGTAGTTGAAGCCGCTGCCTTGCACCAGCATCACGCGGGTGGCGCGCAGCACTTCCATGAAGAACTGGCGGTCGTCGGCGATGGGATACATCTGCGGATCAAGCCGGGGGAACATGTAAAGCGCCGCTTGCGGCTTGACGCAGGTGACGCCGGGTATGGCCGTGATCAGCTCGTAGGCCAGATCGCGCTGGCGGCGCAGGCGGCCGCCGGGCTTGACCAGGTCGTTGATGCTCTGGTGGCCGCCCAGCGCGGTCTGGATGGCCCACTGGCCGGGCACGTTGCTGCCGAGCTTGAGGTTGGCCAGCATGTTCAGCCCCTCGATGTAGTCGCGCGCGACGGCCTTGTCGCCCGAGACGACCATCCAGCCGGCGCGGTAGCCGCAGCAGCGGTAGGCCTTGGAGAGCGAATTGAAGGTGAGCGTGAGCACGTCGGTGGACAGGCTCGCCATCGCGGTGTGGCGCGCGCCGTCATACAGCACCTTGTCATACACCTCATCGACCAGCAGCACCAGGTTGTGCTCGCGCGCCAGTTGCACGATGGCCTGTAGCGTTTCCTCGGGGTAGAGCACGCCGGTGGGGTTGTTCGGGTTGATCACCACGATGCCGCGCGTGCGCGGGCCGATCTTGCTGCGCATTTCGTCCAGATCGGGCAGCCAGCCGCGGCTCTCGTCGCACACGTAATGCACGGGCCGCCCGCCGGCCAGGCTGGTGGCGGCCGTCCACAGCGGGTAGTCGGGCGCGGGCACCAGCAGCTCGTCGCCTTCGTTGAGCAAAGCGTTGGTGGCCATCACGATCAGCTCGCTGGCGCCGTTGCCCAGATAAATGTCATCGAGCGTGACGCCCTCGATGCCCTGCTGCTGGGTGTAGTGCATCACTGCCTTGCGCGCGGCAAACAGGCCCTTGCTGTCGGAGTAGCCGGCCGAGTTGGGCAGGTTGCGGATCATGTCCTGCTGGATTTCCTCCGGCGCATCGAAGCCGAAGGGCGCCATGTTGCCGATGTTGAGCTTGATGATCTTCTGGCCCTCGTCCTCCATCTGCCGGGCCGCATCGACGATGGGGCCGCGCACGTCATAGAGCACATGGGCCAGCTTGCTGGATTTGTAAACAGGATTCATGGCTGCGAGGCAAAATTGTGTGCAAACCCGCCATTGTGAACCACCGCCTTCTCTCCAAGCGCCCCCATGAAATTCCAGCCCGAGCAGCATCACGCCCACTCCATCCGCGCCTACGGCCCCGGCTGGGTCATGGTCGGGGCGCAGCGGCTCACCCATAGCTTCACCATGCACGCCGGGCAGCAGCCCCAGCCCTGGCCCGTGCCCACGTTCGACGCGCTGGGCGAATCGCACTTTCTGGCGCTGGCCGAGCAAATGCCCGAGCTCATCCTCTTTGGCAGCGGCCAGAGCCTGCGCTTTCCCCGCCCCGCCTGGCTGCGGCCGCTGGCGCAGCGGCGCATCGGCATCGAAACCATGAGCACCCCGGCCGCCTGCCGCACCTTCAACATCCTGGCCGATGAAGGCCGCCGCGTGCTGCTTGCCATGCTGATTGAGACAGAGTCAATCGGCTAAAATTGCAGGTTTTGGCGAGCCAGCGGTTTCACGTATTCACCCCACTTGAAAATCCGATTTCCGGCCCGTTTTTCGCTCCTTTCCCATCCCAGCCCTTTAAAGAAAGCAAGCTACGTCCATGGCGATCGTCATCAACAAACCCCTGCCCGAATTTGAAGCCATGGCCACCGGGGGGGTGCAAGTCACCAACACATCGCACCACGGGCAAATCCTGGTGCTCTACTTCTACCCCAAGGACAACACCCCCGGCTGCACCCAGGAGGCCATGCAGTTTCGCGACAAATACAAGGACTTCGTCAAGGCCGGCGCCACCATCTTCGGCGTCTGCCGCGACAACATGGAATCGCACAACGGCTTCAAGGCCAAGCTGGAACTGCCCTTCGAGCTGATCGCCGACACCGAAGAAAAGATGTGCCACATGTTCGGCGTGGTCAAAAACAAGATCATGTATGGCCGCAAGGTCAAAGGCATCGAGCGCAGCACCTTCCTCATCGGCCCCGACGGCCTGCTCGTGCAGGAGTGGCGCGGCGTGAAGGTCGATGGCCACGTCGCCGAAGTGCTCAAGGCCGTCAAAGCCCTGAAGAAAAAGGAAAAAACCCCCGCTAGCGAATAAACGCTGCCGTGCCGCCCCTTTGAAAAAACCGCTTGCCGCCCGCGTGCCGCAAGCGGTTTTTTTCATGGCCCGCCCGCAAACCGGCCCCTTGCTGCGGCAAAAAACCGATCGTCATTTCCCAACCGTCATTCCCCACGCAACCAGGCCCCATCCTCACCACAAGGAAAAACCGCCATGTCCCCCCTGCCTCCCGCCCCCACCAAGCGCGCCGACACCCTGCCCGCCCAGGCCTACGCCGAAAGCGCCGCATCCCGCAAAAAACGCAGCGCCCGCGCCGTTTCAGCCGCTTCGGCCGCCCCTGAAGCCAGTGCCGCCCCCAAAGCCGCAGCGCCTGCGGCAGCCCAGCCCACAACCGCAAGCCCGGCCAAACCCGCCCGCCGCCGCAGCGCCGGCAAATCGGGCGCAACCGGGCAGCCCGCCAAGCTCTTTGTGCTCGACACCAACGTCCTGCTGCACGACCCCACTGCCCTTTTCCGCTTTCAGGAGCACGACATCTTCCTGCCCGTGATCGTGCTCGAAGAACTCGACGCTCACAAACGCGGCGCCACCGAAGTCGCCCGCAACGCCCGCCAAAGCAGCCGCCAGCTCGACGCCCTCGTCTCCCGCTGCCCCGACCTCGCCGCCGGCCTGCCCCTATCGGGCGGCGGCCCCGGCGCCCACCCCGAAGCCACCGGCAAGCTCTGGTTCCAGACCAGCGCCCTGCAAGAAGCCAGCGCCGGCCACATCCTGCAAAGCCTGCCCCCCGGCAAGGCCGACAACCAAATCCTCGGCGTACTGGCCGCCCTCACCCGGCAGCACCAGGGCCGCCCCGTCATCCTCGTCAGCAAAGACATCAACATGCGCGTCAAGGCCCGCGCCCTCGGCCTGGCCGCAGAAGACTACGAAAACGACAAAACCCTGCAAGACGGCGACCTGCTCTTTACCGGCGCCCTCGCCCTGCCCGCCACCTTCTGGGCCGACCAGGGCAAAAAACTCCAAAGTTGGCAGGAAGGCCCCCACACCTGCTACCGCATCGAAGGCAAGCTCGCCGCCGGCCTGCACATCAACCAATTCGTCTGGCTCGAAACCCCCGGCGAAGCCCCCCTGCACGCCCGCGTCACCGCCCTCGAAGGCGGCAGCGCCACCTTGCAAACCCTTCGGGACTACGCCAAACACCCTGTCTGGGGCATCACCGCCCGCAACCGCGAGCAGAACTTCGCCCTCAACCTCCTGATGGACCCCGCCATCGACTTCGTCACCCTCACCGGCATCGCCGGCACCGGCAAAACCCTGCTCGCCCTGGCCGCCGGGCTGGCCCAGGTGCTCGACGAGCGCCGCTACAGCGAAATCATCATGACCCGCGCCACCGTCAACGTCGGCGAAGACATCGGCTTTCTGCCCGGCAGCGAAGAAGAAAAAATGGCCCCCTGGATGGGCGCGCTCGACGACAACCTCGAATTTCTCACCCAGGGCAGCGGCAGCGCCGCCGGCGAATGGGGGCGCGCCGCCACGGGCGACCTCATCCGCAGCCGCATCAAGATCAAAAGCATGAACTTCATGCGCGGGCGCACCTTCCTCAACCGCTGGGTCATCATCGACGAAGCGCAAAACCTCACCCCCAAGCAAATCAAAACCCTCATCACCCGCGCCGGCCCCGACACCAAAATCATCTGCATGGGCAACCTCGCGCAAATCGACACCCCCTACCTCACCGAAGGCTCCAGCGGCCTGACCTACGCCGTCCACCGTTTCCGTGGCTGGCCCCACGGCGGCCACATCACCCTCGCGCGCGGCGAACGCTCCCGCCTGGCCGACTACGCCAGCGACGCGCTCTGAAAAGCCGCAGCAAAACCCGTTTTTTCAATAAAAACCGCCGAATATCCGCGCAGCCGTAAATGGCTGCCGGTATTCGGCGGTATTATTTTTCCTGCCTTGAAAAAGGTTTTTGATGGACTGTGATTGAATCCATTCGATCCAATATCTGCCGGGCAATTATCAACCGTTCAGCGATTGATGTTTCGTATTACCCTGCATTGGTTTATGAATTTTGTTTTTTGATGAAAAATTTTCCGCGCCGTATCACATCCAAAGTGGCAATGACCAGCACAAAAAACAGGGCGCTGCCGATGATCACAAACGCCATGCCCAGTGCGGGCGTGGTGTTTGTGGCAATAAGGTGCAGACCACAGCCGGTCATGGCGGCCAGCCCGAATGAAAAGCCCCAAAAGCTCATGAAAAACCCTTCTTCGAGCAGCCACGGCAGCAGGCGCGCCAGAAAAAGCGCCTGCAAAATGCCGTAACCCATCAGCATCAGCGCAAAAGCATCTACCGCGCCGCCATTGACCGCAAAATAAGCGCCGCAGCCCACAAAAGGCGGCGCAAGCTGTATGCCGATAATGCCGCGCATGGCGGGCGCAATGGCTTTTTCCACGCGCAGGCGCAGCAAAATCGCGCCCTCCAGGCTCATCCACGAAAGCATTCCCATGCCCAGAAAAAGCAGCGCGTAATCACGCAAACCGAAAATTGCCAGCGCCGAAGTGCTCACAAAAGCCGCCGCTACCGTGGGCAGATAAACCACTGGCGTGGTGGCCGCCAGCGTGTGCGTGCCGCGCCAAAGCCCCGCGCCGCGATACATGGCAAAAGCCAGCTGGCCCGCAATGCCGATGGCCACCATTGCCGCCGCCACGCTGCGCGCATAAGGAAAAACGGCCATGGCAAAAAGCATGAGGGTGATGGGAATCATGCTTAAAAAACAGCACTGCACCAAATCCTGCAAATCGGCCAGAAAAGCGGGGCGAAAACGAAAGATTTTCACGGCATAGGCCGCCAGCAAAGGCAGCCAGATACAGGCGGCAATTACCAAAATCAGCTCGCCCGCCCAGGCCGGCGCCAGCCCCGCCGCCGCGCCGTAGCGCCACGACAAACCCAGCGCCGCCGTGCCCAGCGGCATGCTGAAATAACTCAATGGCACGGGAAATGAAACGGAAGATGGCCGGGCCGGATTTTCTGCTGCGGACATATTGAAGCCTCCAAAAAAACGGGGCGCGATTGTAGCCGGATGGGAAAATTTCCGCATGAATTTACGCACCCGGGTTTTTGATTCGTTTTCAATATGGCCATGAATATTCCGATTTTCTTGCGGCGGGCAGCGGCAGAAGGCCGAGGCAAGGCGTGCGCCCCGGCAGGGGCGGCCCGCAGCGGCGGCTGGCTGGCGTTTTTTGGGCATAAAATGAATGCCACTTGAAACACACGCCAGGCCAAATGCCGGGCGGATAAAACCGGCGGTTTTGGCGGCGAGTGAATCGGCGGATGTTTTTCGTGTTTTTCTTGTTTTCTTTTTTCCATGAAAGGTGATGATGAAAAAAGCGGTTCATAAATGGAAAGGCAAATGGGGCGCAAAATGGTGCGCGGCATTTTTGCTGGGGCTGGTTGCGCCATTTTCTTTTGCCGGTGACGACATGGGCGAAGATGCCAATGAGGCCGATGCGCTGCGCAAAGCCTGGCTGTCGGCCAGGCTGTATGGCAACGACAACGACGGCGCGGCCCTGCGGCGGGTGACGATCAGACAAACGCAGGAGGGCAAATACATCGTGCTGATCACCAACCAGTTCGGCTTTCAGTGCGACCTGGCCTTTGGCGAGGACGGCTATCCCCGGCAGCTGTCGAACTGCGTTTCGGAAAGCGAGCGCGAGGGAAAAAGCAGCGACGATGTCTGGCGCGTGAAAGAACCCGAAGTGATTCAGATGAGCTGCACCAAACTGGCCAAGGAAGTGGTTTGCCGGGGCGACTACACGCTGGCGGCGGGCAATTTCGTTTCGTCCGGCCAGATGACGATCGCCATGGCGCGCGCGGCCCTGCCCAAGAGTCAGGCGGGGCTGATCGACCGGCCGACGCTGGCGTATTGCTCGCGCCAGAACGTGAACATACGCAGCAAGCCCACGACCGACAGCGACGTGATCGGCTCGCTGGATGCGGGCCGGGTAGTGGCGCTGGCTTCGTGGAACACGGTCGAGGGGGCCTGGTACAAGGTGGATTTGCCGAAGGAAAAAGGCAGCGGCTGGGTGTTTGGCGAATATGTTTCCGTCACCGAAGACCCGATGCCGGGCATGGCCCGGTTGCTGCTGGACTTCGGCGTGACGCCGGCCAAGGCGCAGGCGCTGTTCGGCCCGCCGCAAAAAGTGGCGCGCACCGAGCTGCAATGGGAGGGCGAGAGCGCGGTTCGGGAAACGCTGTTCTACCCGGAGCACCAGGCGGTTTACACCGCCGGGCGGCTCACGGGCGTGACGCTGGAAGAAGGCAGCACGCTGGCGCTGGCGGGCAGGCGGCTGGGGCAGGCGGCGTCTTCGCTGGCCGCGCTGGGCGAGGCCGATAGCAAGGAGGGCGGCGAGTGGACGTTCGCGGTCACGCCAGCGGACTTTTTCGTTTTCAAGATTCGGCAAAACAAGATCGCCGGCGCGCAATACCGCTTTGAACCCGAAGAGCAGCAGTGATCGCCCGGATGGCCGGCCGGGGGGGACGGCCGCCGGGCAAAGTTATCCACAATTTGCTTGAAAAAGCATAGCGCGCTGCGCAGTGTTTACGGGCGCTGCGGGCGTTCTGCCTAATTCATAAGCAAATTTCGCGGGCGAATCCGACGGGTGAATTCGGCGGGTGAATTCAGACCGCCATCGCCTGCAAATAGGCGCGGGTGGCCTGGGCGTAGCCCATCTCCAGCGCATCGGCGATGAAGGCGTGGCCGATGCTGACTTCGGCCACGCCGGGCACGGCGCGCAGGAAGGCGGGCAGGTTTTGCAGGTTCAGGTCGTGCCCGGCGTTGACTTGCAGGCCCTGGGCCTGGGCGGCGCGGGCGGCGCTGGCATAGCGGGCCAGCTCGGCTTGCAGGGGGGCGTCGCCGCCGCCGGCCCGGGCGGCGGCGAAGGCGGCGGCGTAAGGCTCGGTGTAAAGCTCCACGCGCTCTGCGCCCAGGGCGCGGGCCTGGGGCATTTGCTCGGGCAGGGCGTCCATGAACAGGCTCACGCGCACGCCCAGGGCGCGGCATTCGGCAATGAGGGGGGCCAGTTGCCGGCAGATGTCGGGCCGGGTGAGGTCAAAGCCGTGGTCGCTGGTGAACTGGTTTTCGGCATCGGGCACGAAGGTGGCCTGCTGCGGGCGCTGGGCGCGCACGTGTTCCATCAGGTTTTGCAGGGGGTTGCCCTCGATGTTGTATTCGCAGTCGGGCCAGGCGCGCAGCTCGGCGGCCAGGGCGGCCACGTCGGGGGGGCGAATGTGGCGGCCGTCGGGGCGGGGGTGCACGGTGATGCCGTGCGCGCCGGCTTGCAGGCACTGGCGGGCGGCGCGCACGAGATCGGGCAGGCCCAGGTGGCGGGTGTTGCGCACGAGGGCGACTTTGTTCAGATTGACGGAAAGGCGGGTCATAAGGCGGCGGGAGTGGTGAAGTCGGGGGGTTCGGGCAAAGGATCGGGCAGGGGCCGGGGCGCTTGCAGTTTTTGCAAATCGGCCATCAGCTCGCGGGTGCGCAGGCTGCGCATGCCGCAGTGATAGTGCAAGAGGGTGCGCAGCTGGGCGCGCAGATGGATTCGCGACTGCGGCGCGCGCGCGCCCAGATCGGCGCAGGCGGCGAAGGTGTCGGCAAAGGCGCGTTGCGCGGGGCTTTGCTGCAAGGCGGCGTGCAAGGCCAGCCATTGCGCGCCGCTCAGGCGCTGGGCGTCGCCCGCGTGGGCCAGGCGCAGGCCGCCTTCGGGCACGAGGCAATACGCCTCTTGCGGCTGCAAGGGGGCAAGGGTGAGGGTTTGCGCATCCAGCGCGGGCAGGTGACCGGTTTCGCGCAGCAGCAGCAGCTCGAAGGCGCGCAAGGCGGCGTGCAGCATGTCAGCCTGCGCAGCGGCGGGCATGGCCTGCGCGGCGGCGCTGCCGGGGCGCGGGTGCATGGCCAGGGTGTGCACCAGCGCGGCATAGGCATCGAACAGCGCGGGGTGCGCGTCGTCGCGCGCCAGCAGGCGCAGCAGCAGCTCGTTGGCGTAGTAGCCCGCCAGCAGGGCGCTGCCGCCGGGCATGACCTGGCCGCCGCCCCATTCGGCGCTTTTGAGGGTGCGGATTTCGGCGTCGCCCCCCCAGCTCAGCAGCAGCGATTGCAGCGGCAGCAGCACCGGGCGCAGGCTGGAGGTGGGCCGCCTGGCCCCCTTGGCCGCCAGCGCCACGCGGCCGTGCTGGCGGGTGAAGGTTTCCAGGATCAGGCTGGTTTCGCTCCATTCGTAGCGGTGCAGCACAAAGGCGGGCTGGTGAGCAACGCGGCGGGCGGGCATGGGGCGGCGGGGGCGATTCAGCCCGGGGCGGCGGCGGATGCGGCCAGCGCAGCGGCGGCGCTGGCGTGCAGGCAGATGGCGGCGGCGGCGGCCACGTTGAGCGACTCCTGCCCGCCGGGCTGGGCGATGCGGATATGCGTGCGCGCCAGCGCGGCCAGCTCGGGTGAGAGGCCCTGGCCCTCATGGCCCATGAGCCAGGCGCAGGGCCAGGGCAGCGCGGCCTGATGCAGCCACTGGCCCTGATGCGAGCTGGTGGCCAGACAGGGCACGGCCAATTGCTGCACGGCGCGGGGGCTGACGCCTTCAAACAAACGCAGGCCGAAGTGCGCGCCCATGCCCGCGCGCAGCACTTTGGGACTCCACAGCGCCGCCGTGCCCGGCAGGGCCAGCACCTGGGTAAAGCCAAAGGCGGCGGCGCTGCGCAGCATGGAGCCGACGTTGCCCGCGTCCTGCACGCGGTCGAGCACGAGGGTGGGGGCGGCGGCATCGAACGCGGCATCGGCGGCATCTGGCGCGGGCAAGGGCATGAGCAGGCCGATGCGCGCGGGCGAGTCCAGCGCGCTCAGGGCGGCAAACAGCTCATCGGGCAGCACCACGGTTTGCGCGGCCCAGCCCAGCCAGCCGGCCTGATCGGGCGCGCGCCAGAGGCTTCGCGCCAGCACGAGCAGCGCGGGCCGCACGCCGTGCTGGCGGGCGGCGCTGGCCAGGTGATCGCCTTCCAGCCAGGCCAGGCCCTGCCTGCGGGCGGCGGCTGCATCGCGCGCCAGGCGGCGCACTTGCTTGTAAAGCGCATTGGCGCTCGACTCGATGAAACGGGCCGGGGCCGGATTCAGGGCCGAAGAAGCAGGGGGACGGGGCAAGTTATCCACAGTTTGCTCGGTTTTTTATAGCTGTCTGCGCAGCATCCATGCGGGTTTCAGAGGGGTGTGCCTTTTATTTCAGCAATTTGCGGGCGGGGCCGGGCGCTTCGTCCCCTCCGCTGCCCTCGCAGTTGCAGGCCAGGCTTGGGCGGCCCTGCCAACTGCCCTGCCCGGCGGGCAGGTGGCCCCAGACGAGCAGGGCGTCGCGCCCTTGCAGGGCCAGCTCCACTTGCGCGCCCACGGGCAGCAGCACCTTGGTGGGCACATGGCCCATGGGCAAGCCGGTGAGGATGGGCGTGCGCGTTTGCGTGCGCAGCCAGGCCAGGGCTTCGTTCAGGTTGAAGCCCCGGTCTTGCGCGCCAAGGCGGTAGTCGGTGAAGCTGCCCAGCAGCACGGCCTGCTGCGCGTGCAGCACGCCCGCGTGCAAAAGCTGGGTGAGCATGCGCTCGATGCGGTAGGGGTGCTCGGCCACGTCTTCCAGAAACAGGATGCCGCCTTGCACTTTGGGCAGCCAGGGCGTGCCCAGCAGGGCGCACAGGGTGGCCAGGTTGCCGCCCCAAAGCTGGGCGCTTTCGATATGCAGCTCATCGGGCAGGGCCGGCGGCTGCGCGCCTTTGGCCGGGCGCGGCGCGGGCAGCCGCCAGCCCACGCCCTCGCCCTCGCCGCTGAGCATTTCGTCGAAGCACGCCTGCATGATTTCGTCCGGCTCCTCGGCGCTGCCCCAGTCGGCGCAGAGGGTGGGGCCGGCCCAGGTGAGCGCGCCGGTTTGCGCCAGCAGCGCCATTTGCAGCGCGGTGAAGTCGCTCAGGCCGACAAAGCGGGTGCCGCGCTCGATGGCGCTTTGCAATTGCGCATAGGGCAGCGCAGGCAGCAGGCGGGTGATGCCATAGCCGCCCCGGCTGATCAGGGCGGCATCGGCCCCGCTGGCCGCTGCGCGCGCAAAGGCGGCCAGGCGAATTTGCTCATCGCCCGCAAAGCGCTGCATGCGCGCCAGGGCGGCCTCGTCCACTTCCACTTCATGACCCTGCTTTTGCAGGCGGCGCACGGCGCGGCGAAAAGCGGCGCGATCGCTGACAGCGCCGCTGGGGGAATACACATACAGATGGGCCATGAGGGGGAAAACCAGTCAGGAAAAGAAAAAACCGCTTTTTCAAACGGCCTCGGCCGCCTCCGCCTGGCGCGCCGCAGCCGGAGCCAGATCGGCGGCGCTGGTGAAGGCATCGGCAAAAAACTCGCTCTCGGGCAAGCCGGCCTGTGCGCAAAAGTCGCGCCGCGCGGCCTGCACCATTTGCGGCGCGCCGCAGGCATAGACCTGATGGCCCGAGAGATCGGGCCAGTCCTGCAACACGGCCTGATGCACCCAGCCGCTGCGGCCCGTCCAGCCGTCTTGCGGCGCGGGGTCGGACACCACGGGCACAAAGCGCAGCGCGGGCATTAATTCGAGCTGGCGGCTCACCCAATCGGCCAGATAAATGTCTTGCGGACGGCGGCCGCCCCAGTAAAGCGTGACCGGACGGCGGCTGCCGCTTTGCTGCATGTGCTCCAGGATGGCCTTCAGCGGCGCAAAGCCCGTGCCTGATGCCAGCAGGATCACCGGCTTGTCGCTGCCCTCGCGCAGATAAAAGCTGCCCTTGGGGCTTTCGGCGCGCCAGATATCGCGCAGCTTCACCTGCCCGGAAAACAGGCGGTCGGTCAACGCGCCGCCGGGCATGTGGCGAATGTGCAAATCGACAAACGCCTGCCCGCGCAGGCGCGCGGCCTCTGCGGCCTCGCCTTGCGCGGGGGCGTTGGCCATGCTGTAGCTGCGGCGCAGGCCACCCGGCAGGGTGACGTCCATGAACTGCCCGGCGTGATAGGGCATGGCCTGATGCGCCGGCAATTGCAGCCGCACGCGCATCACATCCGGGGCCAGGCGCTCCATCTCGGCCACGCGCACCGGCAGCTTGCGCGGGCGATGCAGGCAGGAAGCCGCGGCCTGCTCGCACTCCAGCACCACATGGCTGCGCGCGCGGGCGCGGCAAGCCAGCGCCCAGCCCTGGGCCGCCTCCTCGGGCGAGAGCGCGCTCTCCAGCGCCTCGCCCGGCTCCACTTGCCCGAAAGTCACCTTGCACTTGCACGCACCGCAAGCGCCCTGCTGGCAGCCATAGGGCAGGGCCACGTTCTGCCGCAAGGCGGCGCTCAAAAGGGTTTCATCCGGCTCGGCCGCAAAGCTCAGGCCGCCGGGCTGCACAGTCACGCTGTAGCTCATTTTTTTTCAAATATCTTCGTGGGAATCGTGAAAAAACCAGCGCCCGCCCCGAAAACCAGGGCGGGCGCGGCGCAAAAAGGAGCTGATTTTGCCGCCAAACCCCCTTTTCCTGCCCCGCCCCGCCCTGCGCACAAACGGCCCGGCGCGGTTTCGGCAAGCGCGCGTGCTCATCGTCGGCTGCGGCGACATCGGCCAGCGCGCCGCCCGCCTGCTCGCCCCCCGCGTGCGCCTGCTGGCGCTCAACCGCCGCCCCGAGCAGGCCGCCGCCCTGCGCGCACAGGGCATCACCCCCATCGCGGGCGATCTGGACCAGCCCGCCACCTTGCGCCGCCTGCCGCCGCTGGCCGCGCGCCTGCTGCACCTGGCCCCGCCCCCGCCTGAAGGAGAAGGCGATCCCCGCAGCCTGGCCCTGGCCCGCGCCCTGCGCCGCGCCCGGGGCCGCAAAAACCGGCGGCTGCGCCAGCAAGCGCAAGCCCCCGCCCGGCCCGGGCAGTCGCGCCCGCTGGCCGCGCTGATCTACGGCTCCACCTCCGGCGTATATGGCAACGCGCACGGGCAATGGGTCAGCGAAACCCGCCCGCCGCAGCCGCAAACGCCACGCGCGCGCCGCCGCCTGGCCGCCGAGCAATGCCTGCGCCCGCTGGGCGCAGCCGTGCTGCGCATCCCCGGCATCTACGCCCCCGACCGCCCCCGCGGCACCCCGCGCCAGCGCCTGCTGCGCCGCACCCCGGCGCTTGCCCCCGCCGACGACGTATTCACCAGCCACATCCACGCCCACGACCTGGCCCGCGCCTGCGCCCTGGCCCTGTGGCGCGCCCGCCCGCAGCGCGTGCTCAACATCAGCGACGAGCGCCCCATGAAAATGGGCGACTACTTCGACCTGGCCGCCCGCCTCTACGCCCTGCCCGCCCCCCCGCGCATCCCCCGCGCCCAGGCCGAAGCCACCCTCAGCGAGCCGCAAATGAGCTTCATGCGCGAATCGCGCCGCCTGCTCAACCACCGCATGAAACGCGAGTTGCGCCTGCGCCTGCGCTACCCCAGCGCGCAAGAGGGCCTGCAAAGCGGAAAACCCCCTGAAACCCCGGCAGACGCGGGAAAGTTATCCACAAATTTCTCCTGAATTGATAGCGCACTGCGCAGCATGGACGGGCGCTGCGCAAGGTTTGCTCAATTGATAAGCAAAATTGAGTTGTGAAATGTAAGCGGCAGGGCATTTTTCCGGGGATTTTCAATCCGTTTTTGATAAATTTGAAAAATATGATGAATCATGTTCGCAATTTGATTGAATCATCCGACTGGGATGCCTTGCTGGATTTGCTGGAAGAAAACCCGGAAATCGCCTGTTGTGTCGATGAATTCGGAGAAAGCTTTTTGATGTATTTGGCCGAAAAAGGCGGAAGCGCAAACCTCATCAGAAAAGCAATCGCCCTGGGCGCCAATCCAAATCACACTGCGCACGATGGCTCCAATGTCATATCCAAGGCAATCAATGAAGGCAACAGCATTGGGCTGGACACCATTGAAGAATTAAAGGCGCTGATAGAAATGGGCGCAAACCCGAACGCAGTCGCCGACGCCGGTTATCCAGCCTTGCATTGGGCCGTTGTCATGAACAAAATCCCTCATTTAAAGGTTCTGATTGAATTGGGGGCCGATACAAATGCAAAAACCGCAGATTATCCGCCCGAAACCTTGATGCAGGTAGCCGAAAGAATGGGGTCTTGCAAAATAATTGAAATCTTGAAATCCTATGGCATTCGTTAATCATTCAAGCCAGGTGCAGTTTCTTAACCCATGATTTTCCGCCCGCACCGCAATCCCGCCCCTTCCCACCCAGCCGCAAAAGCGGCTTTTTAATGCCCGGAAAAGGCAAGTTATCCACAGATTTCTCCTGTTTTAATAGCGCGCTTCGCAGTGTTTACGGGCGCTGTGGCAGGTTTGCTTAATTTACAATCAAAATCTTGTATCCAAATACAAACCGCCCTGCCCTTTTACTCCAAAGCGCAGCGAATTCAGCGTGCGTGTTTTCAAAAATCGGGAAAGGAGCCGAAATGGGCAGGCGTTATCCCGGCCTGCCCGCTGCGCATTCGTGAAGGGCGCGCCTGCGCTTGACGGTGATTGCGGGAAAACACGGCGCGGGCTGGAAAAGGACTGGAAAAGAAGCGTGCGCGGCGGGCGGGCGTTATCCCAGCCATTCCGCGAGAAAAAGGCAGTCCGTGCAAATCACCCAAAGCCCGCCGATTGCGTTTGTGCAAAGGATGCGCCCGCAAACGATGCGCAGGGATGCGGGCCGGGCGCTGGGTTTGGGATTTGGGGCGGGTATTCAAAAACCGGAAGGCGGTATGACGAGCCGATTTCAAGGCGCTTTCAGGGCGAGTTACCTACAGATTTTTCCTGTTTTGATAGCGCGCTTCGCAGTATTTACGGGCGCTGCGGGCGGTTTGCTGATTTGCTGGGCAAATCAGGGCGTGCTGCGCATGAAGCGTTTTTCCCCAAATGCTTTCACCGCTTTGGGCGCGATTTCCTGAAGTTTTGCGATTTCCAAAAATCGGCCCGCGTTGCAGGCCCAGGCCGTGCCGCGTCTGAATTCGCCCTTCCCCATCCAGTCGCAAAGGCGGTCAAGTTATCCACAGATTTTTCCTGTTTTGATAGCGCGCTTCGCAGTATTTACGGGCGTTGCGGGCAGTTTGCTGAATTTGTGGGCAAAAAAAGGGGAGCCTGGGCTCCCTGTTTTTGAGTTGGGCGAGAAGGGGGCGGGGCTGCGCTTTGCCTCGCCCTGCCCTGTGGGTTATTTGGCGGCCTGGCCGGCGGGCGCGCCGAGGACGACGGTGACCATGCGTTCGGGCGCGAGCACGCGGGCGAAGGCGGCGCGCACATCGGCGGCGGTGACTTTTTCCACTTGCGCGGGCCAGGTTTTCAGGTAGTCGGCCGGCAGGTCGTAGGTGGCGATGTTGGCGATTTGGGCCAGCAGCTTGGCGTTGCTGTCGGTCAGCAGGGCGAAGCCGCCGATGAGGTTGTCCTTGGCGGCCTTGAGTTCGGCTTCGCTGGGGCCTTGCTGCACGAATTCGGCGAGCACTTGCTGGGCCACTTGCAGGGCCTGGGCAGCCTGGTCGGGGCGCGTTTGCAGGCCGATGCTGAATGCGCCGGCGTGCAGCATGGGGGAGAACTGGCTGTAGGCGCCGTAGCTGAGGCCGCGTTTTTCGCGCACTTCGTGCATCAGGCGCGAGGCAAAGCCGCCGCCGCCCAGAACGTGGTTGCCCACGAGCAGGGCGAAGTGGTCGGCGTCGCTGCGCTTGTAGCCGGGCTGGCCGATGAGCACGTGGGCCTGGGCGGAGTCGAAGGGGATATCGATACGCCGGCTTTTGGCCAGGGGCGGCACTTCGGCGATGGCGGGCTGTTCGGCGCAGGCTTTCGGGCCGGCGGCGGGCAGGTGGGCCAGCAGGGCGCTGGCCAGGCTGGCGGCCTGTTCGCGGGTGATGGCGCCGACCATGCTGACGCGGGCGGCGCAGGCAGCGGCGGCGCGGCGGTAGAAGGCTTGCATGTCCTTGACGTCGATGGCGGCCAGGCTTTCGGCGCTGGTGTGCTGGCCGTAGGGGTGGCCGCTGTAGAGGGCCTGGTCGAAGGCGCGGCGGGCGACGGTGCCGGGGCGGGTGAGGGATTCGGCCAGGGCGGCTTGCATGCGCTCGCGCTCGCGTTTCCAGACGGGGGCGGAGAAGGCGCTTTGGCCGATCTGGCGGGCGGCCAGGTCGATGGCGCGGGGCAGGATTTTTTCGTCGGTAAGGGTGCGCAGACGCCAGCTGAAAAGGTCGCGGCTGGCGCTGGCGGAGAACTGCGCGCCCAGGTCGGCCCAGGCTTCGCCCAGTTGGCTTTCGCTCAAGGCGGGCAGTTTGCCTGCGGCGCGCACGCCTTTGTCGCTCATGTGGGCGGTGGCGTTGGCCAGGCCGGCTTTGCCGGCGGGGTCGCGGCGGCTGCCGGCGTCGAAGTCGATGCGCACGTCCAGCATGGGCAGCGAGGGGCTGGCGGAGAACCACACTTGCGCGCCGTTGGGCAGGGTGAAGTGTTCGATGTCGGCGGCGTGCGCGATCAGGGGCGAGGCGGCGGCGGCCAGGCCCAGGGCCAGGGCGGCGGCGGTTTGGTTGAGGGTTTTCATGGCTGTGAGGGGGTTCGGAAGTTTCGGAGTTCTTCGGGATTCGGGGGCGATCGGAAGGGGCGGCTTCAGGGCGTTTTCAAGACGGCCCCGCAGCCATGCCAAAAGCCGGATCGCGGCCGGGTTGCAGCCAGCGGGCGGCTTCTGGCAAGGCGGCGCGCACGCACGTTCAGTGGCGCATGCCCGGCACGGGGCGGCGCGGGGCGGCGGGTTTACCGTCGGGGATGAGGGTGGCGGCGGTCATTTGCCGGGTGTCGAAATATTTGCGGGCCACGGCTTGCACCTGGGCGGCGGTGATGTGGCGCAGGCGCTCGATCAGGCGCGCATCGGTGTCGGCGGGCAGGCCCAGCGCCCAGTAGCTGCCCAGCTCCATCGCCTGGCCCATGACGGAGTCGCGCTTGTAAACCTCGCTGGCGATCCATTGGGTTTTCACGCGCTCCAGCTCGGCTTCGCTGATGCCGTCGCGGGCGATGAGGGCCACTTGCTCCAGCAGGGCTTTTTCCACGCGCTCGGCGCTCACGCCCTTGGCAGGGATGGCGATCAGGTTAAAGAGCTGCGGGCCGCGGCCCATGAGGCCGTTGCTGGCTTCCACGCCATCGGCCAGGCGCGATTTGCCTTGCACCAGGGCGCGCTCCAGGCGGGCGCCGGAGTAGCCGTCCAGCACGGCCGAGAGCACGGTCAGCGCCAGGGCGTCGTCGCTTTCGGGCGTGGGCTGCATGTCGCCCATGCGCGGGGCCTTGAACATGAGCGAGACGACGGCCTGCTCGGCCGCTGCGTGCAGTTGCAGGCGGCGCTCACCTTGCTGGGGCGGCTCGGGGCGGGGTTTGCGCGCGGGCAGCTCGCCGGCGCTGATGCGGCCGTAGGTTTTCTCGGCCAGCGCCAGCACGGCGGCCGGCTCCACGGCGCCGGCGACGACCACGGCTGCGTTGCCGGGCACATACCACTGGCGATAGAAGGCGCGCACGTCATCGGCCGTCATGCTGTCCAGATCGCCCATCCAGCCGATCACGGGGCGGTGATAGGGCGAGGCCATGAAGGCCGCGGCCATTTGCTGCTCGTGCAGGCGCGAGCGCGGCACGTCTTCCGTGCGCAGGCGGCGCTCTTCCTTGACCACGGCCATCTCGCGGGTGAACTCCTCGTCGCTCCACTGGTTGTTGGCAAAGCGGTCGGCCTCCAGCGCCATCGCATCGGCCAGGCGCGCGGCGGGCAGCAGTTGGAAATAGGCGGTGTAGTCGGTCGAGGTGAAGGCGTTGTCGCGCCCGCCCATCTCGGCCACGCGGCGCGAGAACTCGCCCGGCCCCAGCGTTTTCGTGCCCTTGAACATCATGTGCTCCAGCATGTGCGCCACGCCGCTGGTGCCATCGACTTCATCCATCGAACCCACGCGCACCCACACCATGTGCACGGCCACGGGAGAGCGGTTGTCAGGCTTGACGATCAGCGTCATGCCGTTGGCCAGGCGCGCCTGATGCACGCCCGGGGCCACTTCCACCAGCACGCCCGGCGCAACAGGCGGCGCGGCGTGGCCCGGCGCGGCTGCCGCCGCAGACGAAGAAGCGCTCAAGGAAGCCGATTCGGCCGACTGCACCGACTGCCCGGCGCAGCCGTGCATCCAGACACTGCCCGAGGCCAGCAACACGGCCGCCGCACGTGAAAAAGCGGAAAGTTTCATAAGAGGAAAAAGTGAAAGGAAAAAACGGAAAAAGGCCCGAAAAGCGGGCCGCCAGCAGTCTCAAACCGCGCGAAACAAGCGAAACAAATAATAGCCGTTCGCCATTGCGGGGCCGATTTCGCTGCTGACATACAGTATTCATACAGCCTGTATAGAATATCAGGTTTTCACATTCACACCCCTGAAAGGAAACCTGCCATGTCCCTGCAACTGCTGAAAAACGGCGACGACCTGCGCCCCCAGCTGCCCCAATTGGCCGCCCTCTACAGCGGCGCGGGCTGGGGCAGCGCCTATGAGCCGGCCCGCCTGGCGCGCATGTTTGCCGCCCCCGTGCAGTGGCGCGTGGCCGTGGCAGATGGCCAGGCCGTGGGCCTGCTGCGCGCTCTGAGCGATGACGTGCTGGAAGCGCACATCACCGAACTGCTCGTGCACCCGGGCCACCAGCGCCAGGGCATAGGCCGCCGGCTGCTGCAAGACTTTTTGCAAGACAAGGCGCACCTTTGCATCTACGTGCAGGCTTTCAAAACCAGCACGGGCTTTTTCGAGCGCATGGGCCTGCGCAACAAGGCCGATTTCTTCACCGTTCTCTCTCGCGCGCCTCTCAGGAAAACAGGGCCGATCGGGCAAACTTATCCACAGTTTGCTTGAAAAAGCATAGCGCGCTTCGCAGTATTTACGGGCGCTGCGGCCGATCTGCTTAAATCATAAGCAAAATCAGGTTACGATATGCAACCAAAACAGCAGGCCGGGCCGCGTGCGAAATAGGCGATCGGGATGGGCGCGGAAGAAATGCAGAAAGAAAACCCCGCCCGCCCGCTTTTTGTGGCATCGCTGCCAAAATTCGCCGCTTTTGTTCGCCGCTTTTGCCGCAGGTCCCACGCCCTGCTTTTTTTAGCCCACACCATGCTCTATCAAATCTACGAAGCCCAGCGCACCTTCATGGAGCCGCTGACCGCCATGGCCGCCTCCGTTGCCAAGCTCTACAGCAACCCCTACACCCCGCTGGGCCAAAGCCGCATGGCCCCCCGCATGGCCGCTGCCTATTCGCTGCTTTACCGGCTGGGCAAGGATTATGAAAAACCCGAA
The DNA here is from genome assembly GCA_052170415.1 of Ottowia sp. GTDB lineage: Bacteria > Pseudomonadota > Gammaproteobacteria > Burkholderiales > Burkholderiaceae_C > Ottowia. The sequence goes on from JBQNAO010000013.1 coordinate 49,587, forward strand.
TTCAATATCCACAAAATCACCATCGGCCAGGCCAGCGCCGCCATTGACGAACGCGTGGAAATCGACAAGCCATTTTGTCAACTGCTTCGCTTCAAACGCCTGACCGACGACGCCGATTTACTCCAAACATTCAAAAACCAGCCCGCCGTATTAATCGTTGCGCCATTATCCGGCCATTACGCCACACTGCTGCGCGACACGGTGCGCACCATGCTGCAAGGGCACAAGGTCTATATCACCGACTGGAAAAACGCCCGCATGGTGCCCGCCAGCGAGGGCGAATTCAGCCTGGACGATTATGTGAATTACGTGCAGGAATTCATCCGCCATTTGCAGCAGACCGAAGGGCAGTGCCATGTGGTGAGCGTGTGTCAGCCCACGGTGCCCGTGCTGGCGGCCATCTCGCTGATGGCCACGCGCGGAGAAACCACGCCGCTGAGCATGACCATGATGGGCGGCCCCATCGACGCGCGCCGCTCGCCCACGGCAGTCAATAACCTGGCCAATGACAAAAGCCTGGCCTGGTTTGAAAACAATGTGATTTACCGCGTGCCCGCGCAATATCCGGGCGCGGGGCGGCGCGTTTATCCCGGCTTTTTGCAGCACGCCGGTTTTGTGGCCATGAATCCGGGCCGCCACGCCAGCAGCCATTACGATTATTTTCTGAATTTGATCCGGGGCGATCAATCCAGCGCCGAATCGCATCGCAAGTTTTACGACGAATACAACGCCGTGCTTGATCTGGATGCCGCTTATTACCTGCAAACCATTCAAACCGTTTTTCAGCAACACGCCCTGCCCGAAGGCCGCTGGGATGTGAAAAACCCGCAAGGTGTGCCCGAGCGCGTGCGCCCGCAAGACATCCGCGACTGCGCGCTGCTGACCATTGAAGGCGAGCTGGACGACATCTCCGGCAGCGGGCAGACGCAGGCCGCGCATGACCTGTGCAGCAGCATCGCCCCCGCCGCGCGCAGCCACCTGACAGTGGAGGGCGCGGGGCACTACGGCATCTTCAGCGGCCGCCGCTGGCGCGAACAGGTGTATCCGCACATCGCCCGCTTCATCGCCGCCAGCGAGGCTGCGCGCAAGGCAAAACCTGCGGCCGTCGCCCCGAAAGCTGCGGCCCCCAAAACCACCCCGAAAGCCGTCGCCCAGGCCGCCTGAAAGCCTCCGCCCGCCATGTCAGCCCCCGCGCACCTTTTGGCCGCCGCCGTGCTCGATGCCCTGCCCCAGACCCAGTGCAGGCGCTGCGGCTATGCCGACTGCGCGGCCTACGCGCAGGCCATCGCGCACGAGGGCGCGCCGATCAACCAGTGCCCGCCCGGCGGGCAGGAAGGCGTGGCGCGGCTGGCTGCGATCACCGGCCGCGCCGCCACGGCGCTGAACCCGGAAAACGGCCCGGAAGCGCCGCGCCAGCTGGCCGTGATCGACGAAAACGGCTGCATCGGCTGCACCCTGTGCGTCAAGGCCTGCCCGGTGGACTGCATCGTGGGCATCAACAAGCGCATGCACACGGTCATCGAGGCCGACTGCACCGGCTGCGGCCTGTGCGCGCTGGCCTGCCCGGTGGACTGCATCAGCCTGCCCGAAGTCACCGTCCCGCTGACCGGCTGGCAAGCCTGGTCGCCCGAGCAGGCCGCGCAGGCCCGCGACGCCTACGCCGCCCGCCAGCAGCGCCAGTCCCGGCGGCAAGTGATCGCGCTGCGGCCCGCGCCGCCGCCGCCACCGGTTTCCGAGCCGGCCTGCGCCCCTGCAACATCTGCACCCGCGCCCGCCCCTGCCGCAGCCGGCGCCCCCTCCGCCGCCGATGCCAAGCGCGCCATCATCGAAGCGGCAATGGCCCGCGCCAGGGCCAGGGCGGCGCAGGCGGCCTCCCTAAAATGATTTTTTCTTTTTCCCCACGAAAGTTGCACGCCATGTCCTTCTTCCAGCGCCCGCACTACACCTCCGACGCCACTAATTTCCTCAACGACCTCAAAGCCAGCCGCCCGCACCTGGACGCCGCCCAGCAGGAAGGCCGCGCCCTGCTCTGGGACAAGGAAATCGACACCGACCTGCAAGCCGACATGCGCGCCGGTCGCGTGCAGCAGTCGTCCTACGTTTACTACCCCATGGGCAGCATCCACGCCCGCATGGCCAGCGAAATGACGGCCAAGAAACACAAATAAAACCAGCCGATTCGCGCTGCCCCGCCCTTTCCCTCGCCGTCCCCCAATCCCCCCGCCGCCACGGCGGGCCTGCGCCGCCCGCCCGTGCCTCTGCCCCCAGCTCCTCCTGCCACATTGCCCCCCGGCCCGCCGCAAGCGGCCGCCCCCGAGGCCGCACTGCCCGTCGATCACGTGGCCGTGGCGCGCCTTTACGGCGAGCCGCTGTTTGCGCTGCCGCAAGACCTCTACATCCCGCCCGATGCGCTGGAGGTGTTCCTCGAAGCCTTTGAAGGCCCGCTGGACTTGCTGCTCTACCTCATCCGCAAGCAGAACTTCAACATCCTGGACATCCCCATGGCCGCCGTCACGCGGCAATACCTGGGCTATGTGGAGCAAATCCGCAGCCGCAATCTGGAGCTGGCCGCCGAATACCTGCTCATGGCCGCCACGCTGATCGCCATCAAGTCGCGCATGCTGCTGCCGCCGGTGAAAACCAGTGACGACGCCGAGCCGGAAGACCCCCGCGCCGCGCTGGTGCGCCGGCTGCTGGAATACGAGCGCATCAAACTGGCCGCCGCCCGGCTGGGCGAAATCACCCAGCGCGACTTTCTTCCCGCCTGCATCTATGTGGAGCAGGCGCTGGAGCCGCGCTTTCCCGACGTCAGCGCGCAAGAGCTGCAAGCGGCCTGGCGCGACATCCTGCGCCGCGCCCGCCTGGTGCGCCACCACACCATCCGCCGCGAGGAACTCAGTGTGCGCGAGCACATGAGTCTGGTGCTCAAAAAACTGCAAGGCCGGCGCTTCGCCCTGTTTGAAGACCTGTTCGACCCCGCGCGCGGCGCGCCCGTGCTGGTCGTCACCCTCATCGCCCTGCTGGAGCTGGCGCGCGAGGCGCTGGTCGAAATCACCCAGGCCGAAGCCTATGCGCCCATTTACGTGCGACTGGCCTTCACCCCCGCAGACACCGCCGCCGCCTTCGCAACCCATTCCTGACAATTGCGGGCATGACCGACCCCACCACGCCCTCATCGCCCCCCCGCCGCGCGCCCCGCTGGCTCTACGCCGCCCTGACCAGCGACGGCCAGCCCACCCAGGGCATCGTGCAAGCCCCCCACGCCCAGGCCGCGCTGCAAGTCATCTGCGATGAAAACCCCGGCCTGCGCGACGTTCACCTCATCGACCTTCCCCCCGGCAGCCCCCCGCTGGAAGAGCTGGCCCGGCAAACCTGGGGCGAGCGGCCCGAGCGCATCACCGCCGCGCAGTGGGACGAGCTGGCCGCCAGCCTCGTGCACGATCTGGAGCCGCCCTCGCCCGAAGCCGCCGCCTTCGCCACGCCCGAAGCCCCCGCGCCCCAGCCCCTGATCAGCGCCGATCTGCTCACCGCCTGGAAGCAAATGCTGCGCCAGCGCGCCGGGCTGATGCTGGGCCTGCTCACCCTGGTCGTTCTCACCCTGCTGGACGGCATTCAGTGGATCACCCTGCTGCCGCTGACCCTGCTGGCCGCGCCCTTTGCCCTGCAGGCCATCCAGTGGCGGCACCAGCGCCACTACCAGGCCGGCCTGCGCGCCGCCCTGCAAGGGCAGACCGCCGCGCTGCGCGCCCACATGCAGGCGCTCACCGACGCCGCCCGGCGCCACGGCGGGCTGCCCAGACTGCGCGCCGCCGCGTGGGAACTGGCCTTTTACTGCGCCTGCCACACCGCCCGCCACGCCGGCCTGGCCGCCGCCCGCGCCGAGCTGCTGGCCCACCCCTGCTGCCCCACTCGCAGCGGGCCGCAGCCGCTGGGGCCGCTGGAATACCTGCTGCCCAGCCGCTGCGGCGACTACGCCCTGGCCGCCGCCGAGCTGGAAAACCTGCGCGCCGCCCATCCCGAGCGCATCGAACTGCTGCTCGATCTGGCCATCACCCGCACCCGCCTGGGCCAGTTTGAAGAAGCCCGCCGCCAGCTCGCCCGCCTGGCCGGCCTTGCGCGCAAGCCGCCCTACGCCCGCATGTATGAAGACGGCATCGCCGGTCTCATCGCCCTGGAAGAAGCCCCGCCCCGCGCCGACTACGCCCGGGCCGTGCGCCTTCTCAGCCGCGCCAGCTAGGCCGCGCTCGAAGCCGCCCAGCGCCAGCCCATCTTCTGGTGGGCCGCAGGCTCGTTCACCGGCGAGCTGGCCCTGGCCCTGGCCCGCAACGGCCAGCCCCGCCAGGCCCGCCAGGCCCTGCACACCATCCGCCACCTGGCCGCCCAATGCCTGCTGCCCCAGCGCCTGGCCCTCATCGAAAACGAAATCGTCCGCGCCGAAACCCGCCCCCACCCCGCCCCCCAGGAAACCGCCCCATGAGCCTGCACCTGCACACCCGCCCGCCCTCTCCCCGCGCCGCCTGGGCGCTGGAGCAGGCGGGCGCACACCCGCTGCTGGCGCGCCTGTATGCCGCCCGCGGCGTGCAGCAGCCCGAAGAAATCGACGACGCCCTCACCCGCCTGCTGCCGCCCACCGGCACCGCCGGCCTGCAAGGCGCCACCGAAGCCGCCCGCCTGCTGGCCGACGCCATCGAGCGCCAGCAACGCATCTGCATCGTTGCCGACTACGACTGCGACGGCGCCACCGCCTGCGCCACCGCCCTGCGCGGCCTGCGCATGCTGGGCGCAGAGCGCCTGGACTACCTCGTGCCCGACCGCGTCACCGACGGCTACGGCCTCACCCCCGCCATCGCCCGGCGCGTGGCCCAGCGCGACGCCGATCTGCTGCTCACCGTGGACAACGGCATCGCCAGCGTCGAAGGCGTGCAGGCCGCGCTGGACGCCGGCCTGCAAGTGCTCATCACCGACCACCACCTGCCCGGCCCCGCCCTGCCCCCGGCCACCGTCATCGTCAACCCCAACCAGCCCGGCTGCCCCTTCCCCGGCAAACACCTGGCCGGCGTCGGCGTCATGTTCTACGTGCTGCTGGCCCTGCGCGCCGAGCTGCGCCAGCGCGGCCGCATCAGCGCCGCCACCCAGCCCCGGCTCGACACCCTGCTGCCCCTGGTCGCCCTGGGCACCGTCGCCGACGTCGTCAAACTCGACGCCAACAACCGCCGCCTCGTCGCCCAGGGCCTCAGGCGCATCCGCGCCGGCCACATGCCCTGCGGCCTGGCCGCCCTGTTTGAAGTGGCCGGCCGCGCCTGGCCCCAGGCCAGCGCCGCCGACTTCGGCTTCGCTCTTGGCCCGCGCATCAACGCCGCCGGCCGCCTGGCCGACATGACCCTGGGCATCGAACTGCTGCTCACCGACGACCCCGCCCGCGCCGACACCCTCGCCCGCCAGCTCGACGCCATCAACCGCGAGCGCCGCGACATCGAAAACGGCATGCGCGAACAAGCCCTGCTGCACATCGAAAACCTGCTGCAAGCCCCCCCCGAAGACGACCCCGCCGCCCTGCCCGCCGCCATCAGCCTGCACGACGAGAGCTTTCACGAAGGCGTCGTCGGCATCGTCGCCTCGCGCCTGAAAGACATCTGGCACCGCCCCGTCTTCGTCTTCGCCACCAGCGCCGCCGCAGGCAAAAGCGACGAACTCAAAGGCTCGGGCCGCTCCATCCCCGGCTTTCACCTGCGCGACGCGCTCGACCTCGTGGCCAAACGCTGCCCCGGCGCACTCCTGAAATTTGGCGGCCACGCCATGGCCGCCGGCTGCACCATCGCGCGCGAGCGCTTTGACGACTTCCAGCGCGCCTTCGGCCAGGTCGCCGCCGAACTGCTGGACGAAGCCACCCTCACCCGCCGCCTGGAAACCGACGGCCCCCTGCCGCCCGAATACTGCAACGCCGACACCGCCGAACTGCTGCAAACCCAAATCTGGGGCCAGGGCTTTCCCCCCCCGCTTTTTTGCGACGAAGTGCAAGTCATCAGCCAGCGCCTGGCCGCCGAAAAACACCTCAGCCTGCGCCTGCGCCTGGGCGAGCAGCTCATCAGCGCCATCTGGTTCAACCGCACCGACCCCCTGCCCCCCCGCCCCCGCCTGGCCTACCGCCTGCAAGCCGACGAATGGCAGGGCCAGCGCCGCGTGCGCTTCATCATCGAAGCCGCTGAAGAAACCGTCCAGGAAACTGCTGAATAAATCAGCAAACCGGCCACAGCGCCCGTCAATACTGCGAAGCGCGCTATCAAAACAGGAAAAATCTGTGGATAACTCGCTTCGAAGCGGGCTGATTACAAGCCCCGAACCGGGCGGGGCTTATTCCTGATGGATGAGTGCTTTCATCACTGCGATCTCTGCTTCCAAAACGAAAACGGCCTTGCAATCCTGGAGGGTGTTCTGAATGCGCAGTAGCTCGTGGCGAATATCCAGGCTCTCCTGAAAATGGGCCAAGGCCTGCTCTGCATCGCCGCGCTCATGAGCCATGACGCCCAAACCCATCAGCGAAACGCTAAGGTTTCTTTTCGCTTCAGGCGTGCCCAGGATTTGCGCCAGCTCGCGGCTTATCTCCAAGCCCTCCCGGTAATAGGCCAGCGCCTGCTCTGCATCGCCGCGCTCGCGAGCCAAGATGCCCAGACGCTCCAGTGAAACGCCGAAGTCTCTTTTCGCATCGGGCGTGCCCAGGGTTTGCGCCAGCTCGCGGTGAATATCCAAACTCTCCTCGAAATAGGCCAGCGCCTGCTCTGCATCGCCGCGCTCGCGGGCCAAGACGCCCAGATTCCATAGTGAAATGTTGAGGTCTCTTTTTGCCTCAGGCGTGCCCAGGGTTTGCGCCAGTTCGCGACGGATATCCAAACACTCCTGGAAAAAGGCCAAGGCTTGCCCTGCATCGCCGCGCTTGCGGGCCATATCGCCCAGACGCTCCAGTGAAAGGCTGAGGTCTCTTTTTGCCCCAGGCGTGTTCAGGGTTTGCACCAGTCCG
>JBQNAO010000014.1:0-55480 GCA_052170415.1 Ottowia sp.
CGAGCCTGTTTGGGGCGCAGCGCCGCCCTGGGAAGACGCCGCCGAGCCCACTTTGGCCCCCCCGGCGGCGGCTCGCGCGGCCCCGGCCGCCGATTTCGCCAGCGAGCGCGTGGCCCGCGCACGGCAAAAAAACCTCTTTGCCGATCTGCCCGAAAGCGTCCTTCCCCCAGTGGGCCTGCTGGACGCCGCCCCCGAGCAAAGCGCCCACATGAACCACGCCGATCTGGAAATGACCAGCCGCCTCATCGAGAAAAAACTCAAGGACTTCGGCGTGCAGGTGCAAGTGGTGGACGCCGCCCCCGGCCCCGTCATCACCCGCTACGAAATCGAGCCGGCCACCGGCGTCAAGGGCGCGCAAATCGTCAACCTGGCCAAAGACCTGGCCCGCAGCCTCAGCCTCACCTCCATCCGCGTGGTGGAAACCATCCCCGGCAAAAACTGCATGGCGCTGGAGCTGCCCAACGCCCGCCGCCAAACCATACGCCTGTCGGAAATCCTCGGCTCGCCCACCTACCTCGAAGCCAAAAGCCTGCTCACCGTCGGTCTGGGAAAGGACATCGTGGGCAAGCCCGTCGTGGCCGATCTGGCCAAGATGCCCCACGTCCTCGTGGCCGGCACCACCGGATCGGGCAAATCCGTGGGCATCAACGCCATGATCCTGAGCCTGCTCTACAAGGCCGAGCCCAAAGACGTGCGCCTGCTCATGATCGACCCCAAGATGCTGGAAATGAGCGTTTACGAAGGCATCCCGCACCTGCTTTGCCCCGTCGTCACCGACATGAAACAAGCCGCCCATGGCCTGAACTGGTGCGTGGCCGAGATGGAGCGCCGCTACAAACTCATGAGCAAAGCCGGCGTGCGCAACCTGGCCGGCTTCAACAAGAAAATCGACGAAGCGCGCGAGCGAGGCGAACTCATCCCCAACCCCTTCAGCCTCACCCCCGAAGACCCCGAGCCGCTGGAGCGCCTGCCCTACATCGTCGTCGTCATCGACGAGCTGGCCGATCTGATGATGGTCGTCGGCAAAAAAATCGAGGAACTCATCGCCCGCCTGGCGCAAAAAGCGCGCGCCGCCGGCATCCACCTCATCCTGGCCACCCAGCGCCCCAGCGTGGACGTCATCACCGGCCTCATCAAGGCCAACATCCCCACCCGCATCGCCTTTCAGGTCAGCAGCAAGATCGACAGCCGCACCATCCTCGACCACATGGGCGCCGAAACCCTGCTGGGCATGGGCGACATGCTCTATCAGCCCGCCGGCACCGGCCTGCCCGTGCGCGCCCACGGCGCCTTCGTCAGCGATGACGAAGTGCACTGCGTCGTCGAATTCCTCAAGAAGCAGGGCGAGCCCAACTACATCGAAGGCGTGCTCGAAGGCGGCACGGTGGACGGCGACGACGGCGGCAACGCCGCCTTCAGCGGCGAAGGCTTTGCCGGCGGCGGCGAGCAAGACCCGCTGTATGACCGCGCCGTCGAATTCGTCCTCACCCAGCGCAAGGCCACCATCTCCGCCCTGCAACGCGCCCTCAAGATCGGCTACGGCCGCTCCGCCCGCCTGCTCGATCAGATGGAAGCGGCCGGCGTGGTCAGCGCCATGGACGAGCGCAACTCGCGCAGCATCCTCGTGCCCCCGCGCGACTGAGCGCCCGCAAACCCCCGCAAGCCTGAACGCCCGCCATCTGAACCCGGTTTGCGTTTCATTTGGCAACATCATTTTGATGAAAAATAAGGCAAACCGCCCGCAGCGCCCGTGGATACTGCGCAGGGCGCTATCAAAACAGGAAAAATCTGTGGATAACTGGTCTGTTTCGGGGGCGTTTTGAAGCCGGCAAGCGGGCCGATTTCCAAAAACCGGGCCGCTGGCGCAAGGCGGCGGGAAAACGCCCCCGGCCCTGATCCCCTGGCCTTTCCCGGCAGGCCGCCCCGGATTGCCCGTCAAACACTGCCTGCCAAAAACTGCCCATCAAACAGGCAAATCGCCCGTAGCGCCCGTAAACACTGCGCAGGGCGCTATCAAAACAGGAAAAATCTGTGGATAACCATGCCCGCCCGCCTTCCCTGAAGCCTTCCCCGAAGCCTTCCCGCCCGCCTTCCCGCCCGCCTTCCCGCAAGCCCGCCCCGGCCGCAGCCGAACGCAAGGGCGCGCGCCGGGCGGCGGACATTGCGCCGTCGCTGCTGGATGCGCTCTGCAGCGGGCAGGCGGCCAGCGCCTCGCTGCCCGAGCTGCTGGCGCTGGATCAGGCCCGGCTGGCGCGCAGCGTGTTTCCCGATCTGCCTGCGCCCGCCCTGGCCGCCATCGACGCCGCCTGCGCGCAGGGCATCCTCAAACGCATGCAGGGCATAGGCGCGGCCCTGTGGGCGGCGCTGGGGGCCGATGGCGTGGCCGCCTGCCAGGCGCACCGGGCCGACACCGTGCGCGGCTGGGCCTGCTTCATGCTGGGCGCGCAGGCCGGGCAGCCGCTGGCGGCGCGCCTGCACGCGCTGCGCCCGCTGGCCGCCGATGCGCATTTCGGCGTGCGCGAATGGGCCTGGATGGCCGTGCGCCCGCATCTGGCGGCGGAGCTGGAGCTGGCCATCGCCCTGCTTGCGCCCTGGAGCCATGAGCCGGATGCCAACTTGCGCCGCTTCGCCAGCGAGGCGCTGCGCCCGCGCGGCGTGTGGTGCGCGCACATCGAGGCGCTCAAGCGCGATCCGCAACAGGCCCTGCCCGTGCTGGAGCCGCTGCGCGCCGATGCCTCGCGCTATGTGCAGGACTCGGTAGCCAACTGGCTCAACGACGCTGCCAAAACCCGCCCCGACTGGGTGCGCGCGCTGTGCCAGAGCTGGCAGCGCGCCAGCGACTGCGCCGCAACCGACTACATCACCCGGCGCGCACTGCGCAGCCTGAAATGAATTCAAATATTCAAGAATCTGCCGGAGGGCGGTTTTCGGCATTTTTTTGAAAATCCGAAAAGGCGCGCAACGATGATTTTGCGATGGCGCAAAAACAAAATCGGGCGCATGAAGATGATTTTCAAAAAAACAAATCAAACGGAATATTCCGCATCCATTCGCTGCCGCCGGATCGGCGCGCACGCAGATTCGGCGCAATGCGCTGTGTTACATTCCGCGCCCATGTTCACCCGCGCCCTCTGCCTGCTACTACCGCCCCTTGCGGGCGGTTGTCATTGCGCGCTGAACCGCTGAAAACTTCGCGCCACACGGCGTTTTTTCAGCATTCATCCCAAGCGAAAAAACCAACGGCCCGTATGCACCTGCAACGGGCCGTTTTCATGTGTTCAGGTTGCCGGTGTTTTCCCCCACCCCGAGAAGGAAGAAAACCATGCCCCCAGTCACTGCCTTTTGAAAAAATCGCCCCGCAGCCCGGCCTGCGCGAAAAACCAGGTTTTTCCCCGTTTTGTTTTCCCACTTTTTTTGAAATGGAGTATTTCCCCATGACCGACAAAATCATCATTTTCGACACCACCTTGCGCGATGGCGAGCAATCGCCCGGCGCGAGCATGACGCGCGATGAAAAACTGCGCATCGCCCGCCAGCTGGAGCGCCTGCGCGTGGACGTGATCGAGGCCGGCTTTGCCGCCGCCAGCGAGGGCGACTTTGAATGCGTCAAGGCCATTGCCGAGGCGGTGAAAGACTCCACCGTCTGCTCGCTCTCGCGCGCCAACGAGCGCGACATCACCCGCGCCGCCGAGGCCTTGAAAGGCGCGCAGCGCGCGCGCATTCACACCTTCATCGCCACCAGCGCGCTGCACATGGAGAAAAAACTGCGCATGAAGCCCGATGAAGTGCTGACGCAGGCCGTGCGCTCGGTGCGGCAGGCGCGCGGCCTGATCGACGATGTGGAATTCAGCGCCGAAGACGGCTACCGCAGCGATATCGACTTTCTGGCCCGCGTGTGCGAGGCCGTCATCAAGGAAGGCGCGCGCACCATCAACATTCCCGACACCGTGGGCTACGCCATCCCCGAGCTGTACGGGCAGTTCATCAAGACGCTGCGCGAGAAAGTGCCCAACAGCGACCAGGCCATCTGGAGCGTGCACTGCCACAACGATTTGGGCATGGCCGTGGCCAACAGCCTGGCGGGCGTGAAGATAGGCGGCGCGCGGCAAGTGGAATGCACCATCAACGGCCTGGGCGAGCGCGCGGGCAACTGCGCGCTGGAAGAAGTGGTGATGGCCGTGAAAACGCGGCGCGACTACTTCGGGCTGGACGTGGCCATTGACACCCGCCAGATCGTGCCCGCCAGCCGCATGGTCAGCCAGACCACGGGCTTTGCGGTGCAGCCCAACAAGGCCGTGGTGGGCGCCAACGCCTTCGCGCACGCCAGCGGCATTCACCAGGACGGCGTGCTCAAGGCGCGCGACACCTACGAAATCATGCGCGCCGAAGACGTGGGCTGGACGGCCAACAAGATCGTGCTGGGCAAGCTCAGCGGCCGCAACGCCTTCAGGCAGCGCCTGCAAGAGCTGGGCGTGAGCTTCGCCAGCGAAGGCGAAATCAACGCCGCCTTCGCCAAATTCAAGGAACTGGCCGACCGCAAAAGCGAAATCTTTGACGAAGACATCCTGGCGCTGGTCAGCGACGAGAGCCTGACGGCCGAAAAAGAGCGCTACGCCCTGGTCTCGCTGGCCCAGCGCAGCGAAACCGGCGAGCGCCCCAGCGCCGCCATCGTCTTCACCACCGACGGGCGCGAGCAGCGCGCCAGCGCCGAAGGCAACGGCCCGGTGGACGCTACCTTCAAGGCCATCGAATCCGTGGTGCAAAGCGGCGCGGAGCTGCTGCTGTTTTCGGTCAACGCCATCACCAGCGGCTCCACCGAAAGCCAGGGCGAAGTCACCGTGCGCTTGCAGCAGGGCGGGCGCGTGGTCAACGGCGTGGGCGCCGACCCGGACATCGTCATCGCCTCTGCCAAGGCCTATCTGGGCGCATTGAGCCGCCTGCACGGCCAGTCCGAGCGCGTGCCCGCCCAGGGCTGGCATGCGCCCTGAAAATGCATAAAAAACAGGCAAATTACCCGCAGCGCCCGTGGATACTGCGAAGCGTGCTATCAAAACAGGAAAAATCTGTGGATAACTTGCCCGTTTCAGCGCCTGGGGCGCGGGCGCTGCAGCAGGGTGCGGCGCAAGGGCTTGCCCGCCCGGCGCACACCCGCCGCAGCCGGGCGCGGCACAATTGCCGCACCCGTTTTGCGCGCCGCCGGCGTAGTAGCTGCCAGCGGCGCGTTTTCATTGAATCCCCCCTTATCTGGAGAAGCCGCATGGCCAAAACCGTTGCCGATGTCATGAAACTCGTGAGCGAAAACGAGTGCAAGTTCGTCGATTTCCGCTTTACCGACACGCAAGGCAAGGAGCACCACACCACCATGCCGGCTGCCTTGTTCGACGAAGACAAGTTCAGCGAAGGCCAGCCCTTTGACGGCTCCTCCATGCCCGGCTGGAAGGGCATCGAGGCGTCGGACATGCTGCTCATGCCCGACCCGGCCAGCGCCTTCATCGACCCCTTCTTTGAAGAGCCCACGCTGGTGCTCACCTGCGACGTGCACGAGCCGGGCGACGGCAAGGCGTATGAGCGCGACCCGCGCTCCATCGCCCGCCGCGCCGAGTCCTACCTCAAGGCCAGCGGCCTGGGCGACACCGCCTACTTCGGCCCCGAGCCGGAGTTTTTCGTCTTCGACAACGTGCGCTGGGGCACCGAGCCGGGCCACACCTTCTACAAGATCGAGGAATACGAAGCGCCCTGGAACAGCTCGGCCGAGCTGCCCGAAACCGGCAACCGCGGCCACCGCCCCGGCCCCAAGGGCGGCTACATGCCCGTGCCGCCCGTGGACAGCAGCCACGAAATGCGCGCCGAAATGGCGCTGGTGCTGGAAAACCTGGGCATCCCCGTCGAAATCTTCCATCACGAAGTCGGCGGCGCGGGGCAAATGGAAATCGGCACGCGCTTTAGCACCCTGGTCGAGCGCGCCGACTGGACGCAACGCATGAAATACGTCATCTGGAACGTGGCCAACGCCTACGGCAAAACCGCCACCTTCATGCCCAAGCCCTACCACGGCGACAACGGCAGCGGCATGCACGTGCATCAGTCCATCTGGAAAGGCGGCAAAAACCTGTTTGCCGGCAGCGGCTACGCGGGCCTGTCGGACACCGCGCTTTACTACATCGGCGGCATCATCCGCCACGCGCGCGCGCTCAACGCCATCACCAACCCCTCCACCAACAGCTACAAGCGCCTGGTGCCGCACTTTGAAGCGCCCGTCAAGCTGGCCTACTCCGCGCGCAACCGCTCGGCCTCCATCCGCATCCCGCACGTCAGCAGCGACAAGGCCCGCCGCATCGAAGCGCGCTTTCCCGATCCCCTGGCCAACCCCTACCTGTGCTTTGCCGCCCTGCTCATGGCCGGGCTGGACGGCATCGAAAACAAGATTCACCCGGGCGAAGCCGCCACCAAGGACCTCTACCACCTGCCGCCCGAAGAAGACCGCCTGGTGCCTACCGTCTGCCACAGTCTCGATCAGGCGCTGGAAGAGCTGGACAGGGACCGCGCCTTCCTCACCAAGGGCGGCGTGTTCACCAGCAACATGATCGACGCCTACATCGAGCTGAAGATGAACGAGGTCAACCGCGTGCGCGTGCAGGTCAACCCGGTGGAATACGACATGTATTTCTCGCTCTGAAAAAACGGCGCGCCGGGTGTGGCGCGCCGGCTACGCCCGCCACGCCTGCCAGGGTTGCCGCCGCCCGCCGGAACCTGCCCGGCGTGAAAAAACTGGCGGGCCGCGCACCTTTTTGAGCTGTTACACCTGCCCGCTTGTTGAAACAGGCTGTATCCGTGATACTTTGAAACGTCCCTCACGCAAAGCAAATGCCCATGAAACCCACAGCCCAAGCCCTCTTAATCAGCGCCCTGGCCTGCGCCGCCTGGCTGGTGGCTGCGCCCGCCGCCGCGCAAGACCGCATCTACCGCTGCGGCAACGAATACACCAACAAAAACATAGGCAAGCGCAAGGACTGCGTGCTTGTTGAAGGCGGCAACGTCACCGTGATCGAAAGCAGCAGCCGCTACGGCGCGGCCCGCAGCAGCGCCGCCCCGGCCGGCCGCCCCGCTGGCGCTACCGCCAGCGCTGCGCCGCGCCGCGCCGACTCGCCCGCCCAGCGCGAGCGCGACGCCGACGCCCGCGCCATCCTGGAAAACGAGCTGCAACGCGCCGAAACCCGCCAGGCCGAGCTCGAACGCGAATACAACAACGGCCAGCCCGAGAAAAACGCCCTGGAAATGCGCAACCCCGCCAAATACAACGAGCGCGTGGGCCAGATGAAAGACGCCATAGACCGCAACCGCAGCGACATCGAAGGCATACGCCGCGAACTGGCGCGCTTTCAGAAAGGGGCCTGATCCGGGCCGCCGCCCGCACCCCCAGCCACACCGCCTACAGGAGCGCGCCGCCCGCGCGCCCGCCACGCAGCCAGCCGCCTTGCGCCCTGGCTGCTTTTTTTAATTTCCGATCCGGCTTTTCATTCATCCTTTTCCGCCATCTGTACCGCGGTTTTTTTTGTCCAACCTCATCAGGAAAACACCAACATGGGCATCTACCGCTGCCAGCAATGCGCGCACATACAGGAAGTTCCCAGCACCGCCGACGTCAGCGACGGCCACTGCCACCAATGCCAGGCCGAAGTCAAGATTTACGACACCACCTTGTTCGTCACCTGGCTGCTGGGCAAATACCGCAAGATTCGCCGCCAGTTGCGCGCCTTGCAGGCTGAAGAAGAAAGCGCCAGCACCACCCGGGCCGGCGTGACCCTGGCCCCCGCCGAAGACGAGCAAACCCGCCCCGGCCAGGTGGATGCAGTGGCCGCATCCGACGCCGCCGCATCCGCCTTTGCGTCGATCGGGGACTTGCCCGTGGCCCCGGCCCCTGCGAAAACGCCCGCAAAGGCCCCCGCCAAAGCCCCCGCCAGGGCAGCCGCCAAAACCGCCGCAAAGACCGCCGGCAAAACCACGGCAAAAACCACCGCCAAGGCCGCCGCCCGCAAGGCCGCGCCCGCCAGCGATGCCATCAGCGACGGCCCGCCGCCCGGGCAGGACGAAGACGCCAACATCCAAAGCGCCGAGCAGGCAGCGCGAACGCTCACCGACGCCAACCAGCCCCTGGGCAGCGCAACCCAGCGCCAGCGCCTGCAAAAGTGGTTTGCCAGCCGTGGCGCCACCCTGGAATTCGATTCCCACAGCGCCTACCGCAACGCCCATCTGGAACAGGCGGCCAGCGCCATCGCCCGGCAGCACCAGGCGCTTGCGCCCCTGCTGGGGCAAATCAGCTGGGCCACCCAACTGGGCGACACCCGCATCTCGCTTGACGTGAGCGAAATCAGCGCCCCCGGCAAGCGCGCCTTGCAGCACCTGTTCCAGCAGTTTCAAAGCTACGGCCTGTTCATCTCCCACAGCCACACGCAGGGCGAACCCATCTGGCAGATTCATCTTGCGCCGCTGTCGCAAGTGCAGCACTTTTTCCAGGGCGAGTGGTTGCAGTGGTATGCCCTGGCCCAGCTCACCGCCCTGGGCCGCAGCGGGCGCGACGCCTGCGCGCGCAAAGTCAGCGCCCGCTTTGCCAACAGCGACAAAACCCAGCTCGATCTGCTCATGCTGCCCGAAGGCGGTCAGCCCATCGTCATCCAGTGCCGCGCCACGGACTTTCACGGCGGCATCGGCGCCTTCACCCGGCTCAAATCCGCCATCCACCTGCCCCCGGAGCGCCTGATCGTGCTGGCCAGCGAGCTGGACCCCTCCCAGGCCCTGATGCTCAGCGGCGTGCACAAGCTCAGCTTCCTGCCCCCCGACATGCTGTTCGAGCACCTGCAAAAACTGCTGGCCGCCCCGGCCCGCTGAAAGCCCCTGAAAACGCCCCCGCCGCCCCGGCCCGCGCCCAACTTATCCACAGATTTTTCCTGATTTGATAGCGCGCTTCGCAGCATCCACGGGCGCTGCGGGCGGTCTGCCTGTTTTTTAAGCGAAAAAACGCCCCTCCTGCCCATGCCCGCCGCAGCGGCCGTGCCCGCCGTCACCCATTACGAAAACTTCCCCGTCGCCTCCTGGCTGTGCCCGCCCGAGCTGCGCGCGCCCATCGCCGCCATCTACCACTACGCCCGCCGCGCCGACGACCTGGCCGATGAGGGTGATGCGCCCGCCGAGCAGCGCCTGCGCGATCTGGCCAGCTACCGCGCCCAGTTACACCAGGCCACTGCCTGGGCGCAGGGCGGGCAGACGAGCCTGCCTGCATTTGATCCGCGCTGGGCGGCCATCTTTGCCCCGCTGGCCGTGCAAATGCGCGCCTTTGCGCTGCCGCCCGCGCCCCTGCTGGACTTGCTGGACGCCTTCGAGCAAGACGTGCGCATGAGCGCCAGCGCTGCCACCTACGCCAGCCTGGCCGAACTGCTGCACTACTGCCGCCGTTCGGCCAACCCCGTCGGCCGCCTGCTGCTGCACCTGTATGCGCAGCGCCTGGGCCGCCCCTTCGATGCGGCCGCGCTGGCCGAAAGCGACGCCATCTGCACCGCGCTGCAACTGATCAACTTCTGGCAAGACCTGAGCGTGGACATCCCCCGCGGCCGCTACTACCTGCCCGCCGACGAATGCGCCCGCCACGGCCTGCCCCTGGCCGCCGGCGGCCCGCCCTTTGCCGGCTGGAGTGCGGACGACGAGCGCGTGCAGCGCCTGCTGGCGCACCTGTGCGAACACGCCCGCGCCACCATGCAAGCCGGCCAGCGCCTGCCGCGCCGCCTGCCCGGGCGCATAGGCTGGGAGCTGCGCCTGGTGATGCAAGGCGCGCTCAGCGTACTGGCGCAAACCCGCGCCCTGGGCGCACAGGCGCTGCACACCCGCCCCACCCTGCGCCGCCGCGACGCCCCCGCCATCATCTGGCGCTGCCTGCGCATGTGAGGCCGCGCCGGGGCAGGGCCTGGCAGGGCAGGGCAGGTTATCCACAGATTTTTCCTGTTTTGATAGCACGCTGCGCAGTATCCACGGGCGTTTCGGGCGGTTTGCCTGTTTGTTAAGCAGATTTGGATACCCGTTGCCTGCAAGCGGGTGAGGCATCGAAGCCAGCTAGCCCTTGCTGCCGCACGCAGTGGCGCTGCGGCCATTCGATTGGGTGGAAAGCCGGGGCCAATACATACTGCCTGTTTTTTTCAATTGGCCCATTTTTTGTTGGATAGTTTAAAGAATTGGTTGATATTTTGTTGGCAGGAGCTGCAATGACAAACGTTAAAAACTCAGGCAAAGAGATGATTCTTTTTTTGTTATTGGCTTCGTTGCTGGTTTGTTTGTTTTTCTTGAATAACAAGAAAATCATGATTTTTGCCGGGGAATACAAGATTGCCGCTCGAAATGAAATTTGCCAATTGGCGAAAGCAATCAAGCCTGGTGATAAATATGAAGATGTGGAAAGAACCATTCAATCTCTCGATTTCAAAGTCGTAAGGAGAATATATAGAACCATACCCCGGGGATACTTGGTGGTTACTGCGCCAATTGAATTGCCAGGCTTTACAACCCAGTGGGAATTGGTTTTGGTGGGGGAAAATGAAATTGTCAAGAAAATTGTTCTTAAAGATATAGAAGGTATAGTTCGATCTTGCCCCTATATTCCGGCTGGTGTTCGCTAGCGCTTTCCCATCTGCCTAAAACAAACGGCCATAAATATGAATCTCGGATTCCCGGGGTCTTTGACCAGGAAATCAGCTCACATGACAACTTCCACAGGGATTGCAAGCTGGCATGGGAGATGGGCGGCTTTTCAATCGCGGAAAATGTTTTGGGTTTATGCGTTGCTATACCCGAAATGGTGTTGGCTCCTGTGATATTGAATTTTATATTGGAGATTGGTCGGCCTTATGGGGTAAATGACGGCTGGAGGAGGGAATGGGTGTTTGTCTTTTGATTTTATTCAAATTTGTATTGTTGGCGATTTTTTTGATTGCGCTTTTTTGATTTTAACGTTCAGGAAGGGGTATGCAGGAATTTTCGTTTCCATTTTGGTTTTGTGGATTTACTTGATCTGCTCCAGAATTTTAATCAATGAAATTGATTTGAATTTTGGGACTGATTACATGATCATTGATGTATTCGATTCCGGGGCCTCCAGGCTTGTTTTTCTGATGTATTTTGGATGGGCCCCTGCCTTGTTCATGTCGTTTTTTGCCTGGATTCTTTTGAGATTTTTTCATCTCGCAATAAATTTTCTGAAAAACAAGGGGCTAAAAAAGCAAACGAATTAAAGAGGGCCAGCAGATTAAGCAGTCTTGCAGAGATAAAAATGCCGGTGATTGAGGCGAAATTCGGTTTCCTTGCGGCCAGGCCCGGGTCTTTGAGCATGGGGCCGTTGCCCAAGCCGCCGCTGTAGCCGCGCGAGGCGGGGCCGCCGCCGATGAAGGTGAGGGCAGGTAGCAGGCCGGGTTTGGGGCGGGGGTCAGATTTCGACCATGCGGCCATCGGCGGCGAGCAGGGCGCAGCGTATGGTTTGGCCGGGGTGTATGGCTTGCAGGGCCTGGCGGTAGCGGGCCAGTTGGGCGTGGTAGGCGGGCTGGTTTTCGGGGCGCAGGGCGCTTTTGTAGTCCAGCACCCACCATTCGTGGCCGCCTGCGGGCAGGCGGCGGCGGATGAGGCGGTCGATGCGCAGCTCCTGGCCTTCGTGCAGCAGGCTGGCTTCGTCGAAGGCTTCGATGACGTGTTCGCTTTGCCAGGCCCAGGCGGCCTGGCCGGTGTGGATGGTTTGGGCGAGGCGAGCGGCGTGGGTGGTTTGCTCGGCGCTGAGGGCGTATTGCCGCTGCGCGCGTTGCAGGCGCTGGGGCTGGGTGAAGTCGAAGGGGGCGTCTGCGTGCCGATGGCGGCCGGCGCATTCGAGCAGCCAGTGCATGGCCTGGCCGATGCGGGCGGGGGTGTCGTCGGCGGCGGGTGGCGTTTCGGGCGCTTCGGGGGATTCGAGGGTTTCGGGCGCAGGCGGCGGGGCGATGAGTTGCGCCAGGGGGGCGGCCTGGGCTGCGGCCAGGGTGGCCGGTGGCAGGGGGGGCTGGGGCTGCCAGTCGGGCAGGGCGTGGATGTGAAAGGGCAGGGCGCTGGCGGGTTCGCCAGATTGGGCAGATTGGCTGGATGCGGGTTCGGGTTCGATGGGCCGGGCGACGGCTTGCAGGCGCTGCCGCCAGGTGGCGCTTTTGGTGCGGGCGGGGCTGCAGGAGAGCACGAGGCGCTCTTGCGCGCGGGTGATGGCCACGTAAAGGGCGTTGAGTTCTTCGCGGCGCTGTTCGGCTTTTTCCTGTTCGAGCAATTCGCGCGCGCCGGGCGGGGGGTGGCTTTCGCTGATCAGGAAGATGAATTGTTCGGGGTGGGGGCTGGCGCCGGGCCAGTGGATGAGGGCGCTCATGGTTTTGGCCTTGGGCGGGGCGGCCTGGGTGTCCAGCAGCAAGACGGTGTTGGCTTCCAGCCCCTTGGCGCTGTGGATGGTGAGCAGGCGCACGGCCAGGCCGCTGGCGCTGACGGGCAGGCTGCCGCTGCCCTGGGTTTTGCGCAGCTCGCGCACGAGCGCCCAGGCGGTGAGAAAGCGAGCGCCCTTGAGGTTGAGCGCGGCGTGCAGCAGGGCGTGGATTTGGGCCAGGGTGCGCTCGCGCTGGTGGGCGGGGGCGGCAGCGGCGTAGCGGGCGCAGGCGTCGCGGTGGTCGAGGATGGCTTGCAGCGCGTCGTGCGGGGGCAGGCTGGCCAGCCAGCTTTGGTAGATGCGCAGCTCCTGGCCCAGCTCGGGCGGGATGTGCGCGGCCAGGGCGGCGGGCAGGGGCCGGGTTTGCAGCAGGTCGAACCAGCCGATGCGGCCGCCGCTGGCCTGGGCGTCACGGGCGGCGCGTGCCAGTGCGATGAGGGCCTGATCGTCAAGACCGAAGAGGGGGGATTTGAGGGCGCGGGCCAGGGCCAGCTCGTGCGCGGGCGAGAGCAGGGCGTCGAGCAGGGCCAGGATGTCTTGCACGACGGGCATTTCGCCCAGCGGGGTGCGTTCGATCATTTCGCAGGGCACGCCGCGCTCAAGCAGGGCTTGCTGCATGAGGATGAGGGCCTCGTTTTTGCGGGCCAGCACCATGAAGTCGGCCGGGGTGTTGCCCGGGCCGCCTTCGGCCAGGCGGGCGGCCAGCCAGGCGGCGGCCTGGCGGCATTCGATTTGGCGCAGGCTGTCTTCAGGGGTTTCGCGCGGGGTGGTGAGGCTGTTGCGCCATTCGATACCGCTTTCGCTGTCGGTTGCGCTTTGGCCTTCGGATGGGCTTTCGGGCTGGTTTTCGGCGGGGCTTGCGGTGGAGTGGGTCTGCCCGGCCGCTTCGGGGCGGCGGGCTTCGGGCAGCGCCAGCACGCTGCCCGGTTGGGCGGATTCGCTGGTGTGCGCGCGGTAGTCGGCGTAGTCGCCTTCATCCTGGGCTTCGAGCAGGGCGCTGTTGGCCGCTTCGATGATGGCCAGGGCGCAGCGGCGGGTGTGGTCGCAGGCCAGCAGATCGCCTTGCAGGCCCTGGCGCACGAAGTCTTGCGCGGCGGCGAAGACTTGCGGCTCGGCGCGGCGAAAGCGGTAGATGCTTTGCTTGGGGTCGCCCACGATGAAAACGCTCATGCCCGGGCCGCTGCCTGCGCCGGCGTAGCCGCTGAGCCAGCCGTGCAGGGCCTGCCATTGCAGGGGGCTGGTGTCCTGGAATTCGTCGATGAGCAGGTGGCGCACGCGCATGTCCAGCTTTTCCTGCACGTGGCCGGACAGCTCGGGGTCGGTGAGCATGCGGTGGGCGGCCTGTTCGGCGTCGATCATGTCGATCCAGCCGCGCTCGCGCTTGAAGTCGGCCCAGGCGGCCAGCAGCGAGCGCGCCAGCAGGGTGAGGCGGTGGTGGTGCAGCCAGCCCTGGTGCTGGGCGAGGGCGGCGAGCACGCGCTGCATGGCCTCTTGCGCCAGGCGCACGGTTTGCACGTCCTGGTGCTTGTCGCCGAAGGCGCGGGGTTTGCCGGCCTGGGTGAGTAGGGCGTCGCAGATGGCGCTGAACTGGCGCTGCTGCAGGGCGGCTTGCAGCTGCGGGCCTTTGTCCTTGTAGGCGCTCCAGCCGCACATGGCGCGGGCCGATTGCCACAGCAGTTCGTTCAGCGGGGCGCTGTCCCAGGGGGCGTCTTCGGGTTTTTCGCAGTGGGCCAGGTCGGGGTATTGGTCGTGAAAGTGCCGCAGCGCGAGGGTGAGCACGTTGTGCCGGTCGGCCAGGCTGAATTCGGCGCGCTTGTCCAGCGCGGTTTGCAGCGCGGCGTGCGCCTGGCTGCGGCCGTGCTGGCGCACCAGGGCGCAGTAGTGCTCGCGCAAATCGGCCTCGTGGCTGCCGGGGGCGGCCTGGGCCAGTTGGCGCAGCCAGCGCCGCCACAGCAGGGGCTGGGCGGCGGCCTCGGCGGCTTCGTCCAGGATTTCGTAAGGGGCGGGCAGGCGCAGCTCTTGCAGCAGCTTCAGCGGGGCCGCGCCCAGCAGCGAGATGAACCAGCTGTGAAAGGTACGCACCTGAACGGGCCGGGCTGCGCGCAGCAGGCGCGCGCGCGCGCCGGCCAGGGCGGGGGCCAGCTCTTGCGCCTGCTCGGGCGGCAGGCCGCGCAAGGCGAGTTCGCGCGCCAGCTCGTGCGCGGGGCGGCGGGCGAAGTCTTGCAGCCACTCGTGCAGGCGCTGGCGCATTTCGCCGGCGGCCTTGCGGGTGAAGGTGATGGCCAGGATTTCGTGCGGCTGGGCGGTGCGGCCGCTGGCATCGGGCTCGATGAGCGCGCGCAGGATGCGGCTGACCAGCATCCAGGTCTTGCCCGCGCCGGCGCAGGCTTGCACGGCCACGCTGCGGCGAGGGTCGCAGGCCAGGGCGTAAAAGCCGGCCCGGCTGACGGGCTGGCCGTTGTGTTCATAGGCAGGCGTGGTCATGACACAAAAGGGAACAAATTTTTGTTTAAAAAACAGGCATACCGGCCGCAGCGCCCGTCAATGCTGCGAAGGGCGCTATCAAAAAAGGAAAAATCTGTGGATAACTTTCATCTGGCGGCGCTGCCCCGGCTGGGGCGGGCCGTATGCCGGGGGCGATTTCGGATGCCGCTGCGTGGCAGGGGGCAGCACTTGCGGCCATCGGATGGCGCTGGCGTTGTTTTCGCCCTGGGCTGCGATGGGTGCGGGGCGGGTTCAGGGTTTGCGGGCGGTGAGCAGAAAGAGGGGGTAGGAGCGGGGGGCATGAGGGGCGCAGGCGGGGGCGTTGGGGGCGCTGGGATGGGGGGAAGGGGGCTTGTGCAGGTGGGCGACTTCCTCCAGGCCGATGGCGTCAAGCCCGGCCCGGGTGGCGAGGCTGTGGAGGGCGGCCAGGTCAAAGCCGTGGTGGCGCACGCCTTTGGCGGCGTTGGCGGCGGCGTCGCCGTGAAAGCTGCCGTCTTCGGCGCACAGATCAATGAGGGCCAGGTGGCCGCCGGGGCGCAAGGCGGCGGCGAAGGCGTGCAGCAGGGCGGCGATGTCGGCCACGTGGTGCAGGGCCATGCAGCTGACGATGGCATCGAGCGGGGCGGGCAGGTCGGCCTGGCTGCGCACTTCGCGGCAGAGGCAGGTGATGTTGGGGTGGCCCTTGGCGGCCAGGGTCTGGAGCATGGCGGCGGAGGTGTCCAGCGCGGTGACGCGGGCAACGCGGGGGGCGATGCGGGTGGCAAGCAGGCCGGTGCCTGCGCCGAAGTCGAGCACGTGATCGCTGCGCGCCAGGGGCAGGGCGGGCAGCAGACGGTCGGCAAGGGCGGCGAGCTGGCGGGAGATGGGGCGCGCGTCCCAGTCGCGGGCGGTGGCGGCGTCGAAAGGTTGGCTCATCAGGAGGAAATGAAGGGCATGGGGGACAAAGGGCAAAAAAGACCCGGGCAAGACGGCAGGGGCGTGTCCGTTGGCGCGCGGCGTTCACGAGTGGGGCAGGGGGCGGCGGCTGGCCCAGGCCCACATGGCCGCGCCGATGGCGATCATGGGCAGGCACAGCCACTGGCCCATGGACAGGCCCAGGCCCAGCAGGCCCAGGTGGGCATCCGGCTCGCGGAAGTATTCGGCGGCAAAGCGCATGAGGCCGTAGCCGAGCAAAAACGCACCGCTGACCTGCCCGGTGCGGCGCGGCTGGCGCGCGTAAAGCCACAGCAGGATGAACAAAAGCAGCCCTTCAAGCAGGGCCTGGTAAAGCTGCGAGGGGTGGCGGGGCACATCGCCCGCGCCGCGAAAAATCATGGCCCAGGGCAGATCGGCGCTGGCCGGGCGGCCCCAGAGTTCGCCGTTGATGAAGTTGCCGATGCGGCCGCTGGCCAGGCCCAGGGGCACGCAGGGGGCGATGAGGTCGGTCACTTGCAGCCAGGGGCGCTGGCGACGCCAGGCCCAAAGCGTCATGGCGGCAATGACGCCCAGCATGCCGCCGTGAAAGCTCATGCCGCCGTGCCAGACGGCGAAGATTTCCAGCGGGTGGCTGGCGTAGTAGGCGGGCTTGTAAAACAGGCAGTAGCCCAGCCGCCCGCCGGCGATGACGCCGCACACGCCCCAGAAAAGCAGGTCTTCCACATCGCCCGGCCGCCAGGGGGCGGGCTGCTGGATGCGGGCGTAGGGCAGGTGCTTAAGCCGCTGGCGCGCCAGTGCGTAAAACAGGGCGAAGGCAACGAGGTAGGTCAGCCCATACCAGTGCACGGCCACGGGGCCGAGCTGCAAGGCGACGGGGTTGATTTGCGGGTGGTAAAGCATGGCGGGCGGCAGGAGCGTGGCAGGGGGCGGCAATGAAAAAGCCGGCGGGGGGCCGCCGGCTGCGGGTGCGAGAAAGCCGAGGGCTGGGCCCGAAGGCTTAGCGGCCCAGGCGCGCGGCCACTTTGGCCACGCGCTCGCCATAGGCGCGGGCGGTGGCCAGATCGCCGGGCAGCATTTCTTCGGCGCTGGCGTCAACCGGAGTGGCGGCCAGCGCGCCGACGGAGCCGCCCAGCGCGTTCAGATCGGCGCGGGTGGATGCCTTGGCGTTGGAAGGCGGCAGGCCCAGGCTGACCCAGATGCCGCCGTGCTGCGAGGCCAGGGTTTGCAGCCACAGCAGGGTGACTTGCTTGTCGCCGTTGAGGCTGGCGCTGTTGGTGAAGCCGCCGAAGATTTTTTCGCTCCAGCCCCGGGCGAACCAGACTTTGCTGGAGGCATCGGCAAATTTCTTGAACTGCCAGCTGGCGTTGCCCATGTAGGTGGGGCAGCCGAAGATGATGGCGTCGGCGGCGGCCAGGCGATCCCAGGCGGTGTCGGGCACGTTGCCTTCGGCGTCGATGGCGATGAGTTCGGCGCCGGCGCCTTCGGCCACGGCCTGGGCCATGCGCTGGGTGTGGCCGTAGCCGGAGTGATAGACGACGATGACTTTGGACATGCGTAAAGCTCCTTTGCTGCTTTTGGGGTGGAAAAAACGCATGTTACCCGCTGGTTTGCGAGGCAGAAGGGGCCAGTCAGGGGGCTGCGGCAGGGGCTGCGGGGGCGGGTTTTTTTGGGGCTTTTCTGGCCGGGGCGGCCTTCAACGCCAAGCGGCGCACGCCGATCACCACGCCGGTGAGGCTGAGCGCCACGCCGCCCAGGCTGAGGGCGAGCATGAGCGCATCCCAAAGCGGGCGCAGCGCCAGCAGGGGCGGCCAGTCCCAGCTGTGCAGCAGGGTGAAAAGCCAGCGGCTTGCGCGGCGCAGGCGGTCGCTTTGTTCAAGCGCCTGGCCGGTGTGCGGATTCAGGTGCAGCCAGGTGGCGTTGGGGTCGTCAAACATCACGCGCAGCACGGGCAGGGGACGGTCGCCGCTGCCGCCGGTCATGGTGTGGTCGGCGCGGCGGTAGTAATAAAAGTCGTATTCGCGCAGCTCCTGCACTTGCGCCGGGGCGGGCAGCAGGGCGCGGGCGGCGGCGCGCAGATCGGCAGCGGACAAGGTGGCGGGGGCGGCCAGGCGGGCGTCGAGCATGGGCAGGCCGGGGGTGTCGGGCGTGGCGGGGGTGTGCGCGGTGGCCCAGGTGCGGCCCAGGGCGCGGTGCCAGCGCAGCTCGCGCACGGACTGGCCCGCCAGCGCGGGCGCGGCCAGCAGGGCTGCGGGCGCGGCCAGGGTTTGCGCCTCATCCGGCGTGAGCGGCCCGCCGGTCAGGGCGGCGGCGTTCCACTGCGGCGCGCTGCCGGCGCTGAACATGCGCAGCGGGTTCATGGACATCAGCCCGCTGAACACCCAGGTCAGCGCGATGAGGGCAAACAGCAGGCCGCTGACGTGGTGCCAGCGCATCATGGGCTGGGGATAGGGCGAGCGCCGCCCGGTGCGGTAAGGCTCGCGAAAGCGCCAGCGCATCACGCCTACGGCCGCGCCGGTGAGCACGGCCACGATGCCCAGGGTGGCGAGGGTGTCGATGATGTAGGCCCACCAGCCGTCGAGCGCGCCGCCGCGAAAGGCGTAGAGCCAGTGCAGCCAGGTGCCGACGTAGTTCCACGCGCGCTCGATGCGCGGCGCATCGCGCACCACGGCGCCGGTGCGGCTGGAGATGTAAAGCAGCGTGCCGGCCTCGTCGGCAAGCTGCACGCGGTGCAGCGGGCGGTGCTCGTCCAGCGCGCGCGAGTGGGTGTGGGCGTCTTCATCCACCGTGCCCAGGTAGGCGGGGGCGGCGCTGCCTTCTTCGGCCTGCATCCAGGCGCGGGCGCTGGCCAGGGCGGTTTCGGCATTCGTGGCAGGCAGGCGCTGGCCGCTGCGCGCATCAATGGCGATGGCGCTCGGCGGCGGCCGGCGCAGCACTTGCGGGGCCGGCTCTGCGGGCTGAGGCGTGGCCAGGTAAACGGGCTGCCCGGCGCTGCTGGCAGACAGGCGCAAATCCGCCAAGGGCGCGGTCACGCCCGCGCGCTCGAGCGCCGCGCCGGGCGCAAGCAGGCCGTCGTGTGCGGATAGGGGCGGCAGGTGCGAGAGGCGCTCGGTCTCGCTGAGCTTGGGGTAGCCCACATACATCATCACCATGCCCGAGAAAAACCAGCAGGCAAAAAACAGGGCCACGGCAATGCCCAGCCAGCGATGGATGAGAAAAAGCCAGCGTTTGGGTTGGAAGTTCATGAAAGCGAGGTTAGCAAGACGAAGCCGGCGCACGCGGGGCAGATTCCGCGTGCGCCGGAGGGATGAGGCCCGTGGCCCCTTAGAAAGACCAGTGCAGCGTCACATCAAAGCTGCGCGCCGGGCCGAGATAGGCCATGTCGGAGGTGAGGTCGCTGGCGTAGGCGCGGTTGGTGGCATTGCGCAGGCGCGCATCCAGCGTCAGGCCGCGTTGCAGCTCGTAGCCCAGGCCCAGATCGAGCAGGGTGTAGGAGGGCCACCAGGCGGTGTTGGCCGGGCTGGCGTAGGTGCGCCCCACGTGCCGCAAGCTGGCGCTGGCGTGCAGCCGGGGGGTGAAGGAGTAGCTGGCCCACAGATTGGCCACGGTGCGCGGCGTGCTGTCCGGGGTGCGGCCGGCCAGTGAAACGCCGTCCAAGTAGAACTGGTCGTAGCGCGGGCGCGTGTAGCTGAAGTTGGCGCTGACGCGCAGCGCGGGCAGGGGGCGGGCGCTCAAGGTGGCTTCCAGACCGCGCGAGGACTGCTTGCCGATCAGCACGTTCTGGCGCGGCTGCGCGGGGTCGGCCGTGGAGATGTTGCGGCGGACGATGTGATAGGCGGCCAGCGTGGCATCGGCCTTGCCGCCCCAGAAGCTGGCTTTCATGCCCGCTTCAAGCTGGCGGCCGGTGGTCAGCTCGGTGTTGTCGCGCGCGGCGCTGTAGCCGGTGGTGGTCAGGGAGCCGGAAGGGGGATCGGAGGCAGTGGCGTATTGGGCATAAAAGCTCATGCCGGGCGAGGCGCTCCAAACCAGGCCCAGGCGGCCGGTGGTGGGCTGGTAGTTGCGGCTGTAGTGGGCCGGGTTTTTGGGGCTGATGTTGCGGTAGTTGCGCAGCTTCAGATGAATGCGGTCATGCCGCAAGGCCGTGAGCAGGTGCAGCGAGGGGGTGAGCGCAGTGCGGTTTTCCAGATAAAGGGCCACGGTGCGAACGTGGTTGGTGCGCGAGGGAGTGAGCTTGGGACTGAGGCCGGGAATGTCGAAAAATCGTTCCACTTCAAAGCGGTATGGGTTCACCTGACTGACGATGTCGTCGCTCCACTGCGGGTAGCTGGTAAAGCGCGTGCGGCTGATATCCAGCCCGAAAGCCCAGTCGCTGGCGCGGCCGGCCAGCGTGGTTTTGAAAGTGCCGTCCAGCCGGTTGCCCGTCAGGTCATGGTCGTGGCGCTGCAAAAGCGGCTCGGTGCGGGTGACGATGCTGTTGCTGCTGTTGAAGGTGTAGATCTCGACGTTGCGGAAGTCGCGCTGGGCGTCATACGCATAAAACGTGTTCTTGAGGCTGAAGTCCGCGTTGGGCCGCCACTCGGTGATCGAGCGCAGCCATTGCACGTTCTGGGCATACAGGCCGTCGGCGCTGTTGTAGTTCTGACGGCGTGTGCCCGGGTCGATGGACAGGCGGCCCGTGGCGTTTTGCCGCAGGGGCGTGCCCCAGTAGGGGCGATCGACGTGCTCGGCCTGGTATTCATAGGCCAGGGTGTGCGAGAGCTGGGGCGTGAGATCGGAAAGCACCGAAGCGGCAATCTGCCGGGCGCGGGTGTGCACGCCGTGCACATGCGAGCGGGCGCGTTTCATGTTCACGTCCAGCCGCGCGTAGTGGGCCGCGCCGGTGGCGGGGTCGCCCGCAATCAGGCGGTTCAGGCCCACGGAGCCTTCCTTGAGCGCGCGGTTGCCCAGGCGCAGGCGCGCTTCGCTGATGGGCGAGCGCTCGGCCACCTTGGTGACGTAGTTGACTGTGCCGCCCACGCCGCCCGCGCCATACAGGAAGCTGGATGCGCCGCCTATGGCTTCCACGCGGTCATACATCCAGCTATCGACCGGACGCATGGCGATGCTGTATTGCAGATTGATGCCGTTGAAAAGCTGGGTGATGGAGGCGCGGGAAAAGCCGCGCCAGGACATGTCGATGCTGCCGGGCGCGTCATGCGCCGTCACGCCCGGCACGCCGCGCAGGATGTCTTGCGTGTTCTGCGCGCTGGCCGCCTCGATGGCGCTGCGGTCGATGACGGTGACGGCCGCCGGCATTTGGCGCGCCGTCAGCCCCAGGCGGCTGGCCGTGGCGGCCGGAGTGTCCAACGCGAGCCGGCCCGCATCCAGCAGGGCGCTGCTGTCTTGCACCTGCACTTCGGGCAGTGTCAGGGAAGCGGCTGCGGTTTTGGAGCCGGAAGCGGGCGCTGCGGTGTCGGCGGCAGTTTTGGATGAGGCTGTGGAGGAAACGGTTGAAGAGGTGGTGGATTCAGAAGCCGGTGTATCGGCATGTGCGGCCATATGTGCGCACAGCAAAACACACGCGCAGGCCACGGAAGTGCGAAAACAAATCATGAAAAAGGAAACGGTCAGCCAGAAAAAACCTGCCGGCAGCCCGGGCCGCACGCGCTTTGGGAAAACAGCCAAAAAAAAACCGCATCAAAAGCGGCGTGGCGTTGGCGGGTGGGGCCTGCGGTGCTTTTTTTTCAGCAAGCGCCGCGCAAGGGCAAAAGGCAGTGAAGGAGAGAAGAACCGGGCCCGGATAAGACAAGCCGGGCAGAGCGGTCAAGGCAGGCAGCCGATCCACAGAAACGAAAGAGAGTCCGGGAACACTACACACCCGATGAGGGCGCGGGGCGAACCCGGCGAAAAAACGGGCTAGCCTGCCATGAGCGCTCCGCCTTGCGGCGGGCCGCGCGCAGGAAGGGCGGGGCCGCCTCTGTTGGCGACGTGGACACTTTCCCTTGGAGAAAAGCCGAAAACCTGCGGCTGCACATGCGGCTGGAAAGCCGACGCAAAAAGCGGCGCGGGCAGCAGCGTGCCCAGGCACATGACGCAGTTGAGGGTGTGGCTTTGCAGCGCGCGATCGACTTCTTCGCCATCTTG
Organism: Ottowia sp.; assembly: GCA_052170415.1. GTDB lineage: Bacteria > Pseudomonadota > Gammaproteobacteria > Burkholderiales > Burkholderiaceae_C > Ottowia. Next base: position 21,986 of record JBQNAO010000014.1, read on the forward strand.
CGTGACAAAGCGCGCAACGCCATCGGCCTCGCAAACCAGATGGATGGACTGCGGCTTGATGAAAGGCGAAGCGCCCGCCACAGCCAGCGTGAGCGCAAACCACGCCAAGGCCAGCCGACAGAGCCGGGCCAGGGTGGTGGAGTTGCGCAGGGCTTGCATGGCGCAAATTCTAGGAAAATTAAGCACCTTGCGGCCAGCCTTTCAGCGATCTGGATGGCACCGAAATTGACCTGCAACAAAAAAATGCCCACGTCCCGCCCCGCGCCGGTGCACTCACCGGCTTCTGCCGTTTCCGCTGTTTCAATTTCCCTGCCCACTTTGCACGCCAGCGCCGCACTGCCGCCGGGCAGCGTGGCCCTGATAGGCGCAGGCCCGGGCGACCCGGAGCTGCTCACCTTGCGCGCCCTGCGCCGTTTGCAGCAGTGCGACGTGGTGCTGCATGACAACCTGGTTTCATCGGCCGTGATGGACTTCGTGCCCGCGCACGTGGAGCGCATTTACGTGGGCAAACGCGCCGGCCTGCACAGCATGGCGCAGCAGGACATAGGCGAGCTGATGCTGGCCAAGGCGCGTGCGGGCCTGCGAGTGGCGCGCCTGAAAGGGGGCGACCCCTTCGTGTTTGGCCGCGGCGGCGAAGAAATGCAGGCGCTGCTGCCGCACGGCGTGCTGGTCGAAGTCACGCCGGGCATCACCACGGCGCTGGGGGCGGCGGCCAGCCTTGGCTTTCCGCTGACGCACCGCGACCACGCCCAAAGCTGCATCTTCGCCACCGGACATCTGAAAAACCACAGCGTGCATCTGAACTGGGCCACATTGGCGCAACCGGGGCAGACGCTGGTGATTTACATGGGCGTCAGCGGCCTGGATGAAATCGTGCGCGAGCTGCAAGCCGCCGGCCTGCCCGCCGCCACGCCTGCCGCCCTCATTTACCGCGCCACCTGCCCGCAGCAGCAGGTGTGGTTCAGCGAACTGGCCGATCTGCCCGAAACCGCCCGTCGCCACGAAGTGAAAGCGCCCACGCTGCTGGTCATAGGCTCGGTCGTCACCCTCGCCCAAGGCTACGCACAGTCCGCGCTCCAGCCGTGATCTGCGGCATCCGGCTCACCCCGTCCACGTTGCATTTGCTTGCATAATTTTGCTTATAAATTGAGCAATACGCCCGCAGCGCCCGTAAATGCTGCGAAGAGCGCTATCAAATCAGGAATAAATTGTGGATAACTTGCTTCCAGTAAGCCTCTGGTGGACGCCCATCAGCGCGCTTCATCGGCGTCCAGGGCGCGAGTCTGTTTGGTCTCTCTTGCAGGGAACGAGGTGGTGAGAGGCTGCGCCTAGTCGTCGCCTGCCTTCATGCGCAGCGCGCGCTTGCAGTTCGCACGTTCGCTGGCGGGCATTTCCTGCCATTGGATGCGCGACGCGTCGCCAATGCGGTCCAGCTTCAAGTCCGTGTCCTGCGGAGCGCGCACGGTGACGGCGTTCAGATGGCTGATGTGGCTCAGTGACACCGATTTGGCGTTGGTTTCGATGTGCAGCTTGCCGATGTTTTGGGCGTTGACGTGTACTTCGTCGGCGCGGCAGTTGTCATCGTCCCCGTCTTCGTACGCGGTGGCGTCGGTGGCAAGGATGCGCAGATCGTCAATCTGGGCGCATCCCACGCGCATGTCTGCGCCGCGCAGCGTGAGGGCGGGCAGATGCGTCTTGCATGCGACGCTCAGCCTCGGGCCATGCACTTCGCTCACCTGCATGGGCAGGGTCAGGCTGGTGATGTCGGCACGCGCGCGCCGGCCCTGTTTCGCCGCATCGGCCTCGGGCAGCGGATGTGGGCGGATGTAGAGCGTGTCGCCCTCCACGTCCAGCTTGTATTCGGGGAAATTGCCTGCGTTGACGCCGGTGACGACGACAGGCGCTTCGCTGTCCGACCATTTCAGCTCGATGTCGCCGTAGCGGCGCACTTGCGGCGCGTCGATGACCACGCGCCGCACGGTCTGCGCCGCGCCATCGGGCCAGGAGTAGCGGACGCCATCGCGTTCAAATTGCGGCGCAAGCAGACCGGCCAGCGCCATGCACAGCCACATCAGCAAGGCGGCAGCGCAGAAAACCGGCAGCGCCAGGCGGCGTAGAGCGAAAGGGGCGGCAAGGCGGCTCATGTCAAATCCCTTTCCAGCAGCGCGCGCCAGCTTGCCAGCCACAGCAGGGCGGGCACGCCCACCCAAAAGAGCGTCATCACGACGTGCGCGCTCCAGTGCACGGGCCGGGCGCGCAAAGAGGCCCAGTGCCCCAGCACATTCGCCCAGCCCGATGGAATGATGGCGATGCACAGCATCGTCAACAGCCCCAGGGCGATGAGCAGCACCAGCGCGCGCAGCGCGGCATGGCGGCGAAACCACGTCAGCGCAAAGGCGGCGTAGCCCATGATGCCGGCGTAGATCAGCAGCAGCATGGATTGCGCGGCATAGAACGCCAGCATGGCATCGCCGTCATCTTTCGGCGAAGTGCGAAACGGCAGAAAAAGGGCGTAGCGCGCGGCGTCGGGCGGGCTGGCCGATAGGTCTGGATGCTGCCCCAGCTGCGTTTGGTACTCGTGCAGCGCGATGCCATAGCTAATCTGCGCGCCCACGCCGTACACCACGGCAAACACGGCGCTGTACAGCAGCGGCCATGCCAGCAGCGCCGCCAGTGTGGTCAGCAGCCATTTTTCAAACGGCGCGGCGGGCTGCATCAAATACACCAGCGCCGCTTCGCGCGAGCGCCACATGCCGTGCAGGCGGTGCGCCACCAGATAGCCGGAAAAAAACAGTCCCGCGTAGTACATGAAGGCTTGCGCACCCGTTTGCAGCGCGCGGCCGTTGTCGGCAAGCAGCAGCATGACCAGCAGCGCCTGCACCACGGCCAGTACCAGCACGGTCATGAGCCAGCCGCGCCCGTGCTCGCGCACGTATTGGCGCGCCAGCAGGGCAAAGCGGCGCGGGCAAAAGGTGGCGTTCATGGGGTTGTCTCCTGGCGAGGGGCTTCATTGGGCGTATGGGCGGCGGGCGGATTGCTGGAATCAGTGCCTGGAGCATCGCCCCGGACAGCGGCCAGCACGGCCTGCGGTGCCAGGCTCAGCGCCTTGTAGAGCAGCTCCAGTTGCACGGGAGGCACTGCCTCGCCCGCAGCGGGCGCGGCCTCGCGGCGCGCCACCCAGGCCCGCTGCTGGCCCAGCGGCTCGCTATGCAGTGTGTGCACGGGCAAATCGGCCTCGCTGGCGGCCACGCCCATATGCAGGCGCTGCGCCAGCGCGGGCATGGCGGCGTCCAGCACGATGCGGCCCTGATCCATGAACCACAGATGGTCCAGGATGCTTTCCAGATCGTGCGCCTGATGCGTGCTGATGAGCACCGCGCGCTGCGCCTGCTCGGGCCGCGCCATGAGCGCGCGAAACTGCGTGCGGCTGACGATGTCCAGCCCGTTCGTCGGCTCGTCCATCAGCAGCAGCGGCGTTTGCGCAGCCAGCGCAAAGGCAATGACCGCCTTCTTTTTCTGCCCCAGGCTCATGCCCGCAAAAGGCTGGGCCTGCGGCACTTCCAGCTCGCGCAGATAGTCGGCGTACAGCGCTGCGTCAAAGCGCGGGTAAAAGCCCGCCTGCGACTGCTGCAACTGCGCGGGCGTGAGGTTGGGCAGGTGAAACTCCTCCGGCAGCAGATACACCTGCGCCAGAAACTGCGGCCGCCGCTGGCGCGGCACAAACCCCAGCGCCTGCAAGCGCCCGCGCTGCGGCGTCAGCAGCCCCGCCAGCAGCTTGAGCAGCGTGGACTTGCCGCTGCCGTTGCGCCCGAACAGCCCGTAAATGCCCGGCTGGCGCGCCTGCACCGCCAGGCTTTGATAAAGCGGCTGGCGACCCCAGGCGAAATGCAAATCCTCGACGTGAATGAATGGCGGTGAATTCATGGCGATGCTTTCCGTTGCGCGGCGGCTGTAGCGAAGCCGGGTTGCAGGTATTTTGCGATTGGCGCGCCGGCCCTGATGAGCGAAACATCCGGCAAAAACGCGGTCGTTCACCAAATCCGGCGCAAAACGCATGGAATCCGCCTTGAAAACCGGAACAGCCGCCACAGACGGCGCGCCGCGCTCCCGCGCAACGTTTCGGCGCTGGCCTTATGCCTTCGAGTTTTCGGACGCGGCCCTGCGGGCCGAAGCGCCGCCTGCCTTGTCGGTGAGACGGCTGAAGCCGCACCTAACGCCTGCGATACATGCCGCTGGCGCGGCGGGCCTGGTGGTCGGCTTCGTGCAGGCGCGCCAGCGAGCGACTGGCGTGGGCGTGGGTGATGGCCAGGCCCAATGCGTCAGCCGCGTCGGGGCGGGGGGCGGCGGGCAGTTGCAGCAGGCGCTTGACCATTTCCTGCACCTGGGCCTTGGCGGCGCGGCCGTGGCCGGCGACGGCCTGCTTCATTTGCAGGGCGGTGTATTCGGCCACGGGTAGCTCTTGCGCGACCAGGGCGGTGACGCAAGCGCCGCGCGCCTGGCCCAGTAGCAAGGTGGCCTGGGGGTTGACGTTGACAAAGACGATTTCCACGGCGGCCGCTTTGGGGTTGTAGCGGCGGCAGATTTCGCCTATGCCTTCATAAAGCAGCTTCAGGCGCGCGGGCAGATGGCCCTGGGGCGCGTCGGCGGTCTGGATGACGCCGCTGGCCACATAGGCAAGCTGGCCGCCTTCGGCATCGAGCACGCCAAAGCCGGTGACGCGCAGGCCGGGGTCTATGCCCAGGATGCGCATGTTTGCGCCCCCCCGGTGTGGCGATCGGGCGCGTGAGGCCCGCCAGGCCCGCCAAGTGCGCGCAAAGGCATTTCCCGGGGTGTTTGCAAGTCTTGATAGCTACAAAAGATGTAGCGCGCTTCGCAGTATTTACGGGGCCTGGGGCGGTTTTGGGGCATTTGCGGCGGGGCGCTTTGCTTAGGTGTTGCCTTGCGTATCGCCTTGTGTGTCGCCTTGCACCTTGTCGCGCAGTTGCTGGCTGACGTGAAAGGTGACGACGCGGCGCGCTTCGATGGGCACCAGCTCGCCCGTGCGCGGGTTGCGGCCGGGGCGGGGCGTTTTCTGGCGGGTGGCAAAGTGGCCAAAGCCGGAGAGCTTGACGTCTTCGGCTTCGGTCAGGCGCTGGCTGATGAGGTCGAAAAAGGCTTCGACGACTTGCCGGGATTCGCGCTTGGTCAGCCCGATTTGCTCGGACAGGGTGTCGGCCAGGTCTGCCTTGGTGAGGGTGGGTGGGTGCATGGCAGTTTCAAAAAGTCGGGGCTTCAGGCGCGCAGGCGCGCGCCCAGGTCTTGTTGCAGGCGGGCGAGCACGGCGGCGGTGGCCGCGTCCAGCTGCTCGTCGGTGAGGGTGGCGTCGTCCGCGCCCAGGGTCAGGCGCACGGCCAGGCTTTTTTCGTCTGCGCTCATGCCGGCGGCGGTTTGGCCGGGTTTGGGGCGGTAGATGTCAAACAGCACGGCGTTTTTGAGCAGGCCCTGCGTGGGCGCGGCGTGGATGGCCTGCATGAGCGCGGCGTGGCTGACGGATTCGGGCACGACGACGGCCAGATCGCGCTCGTTGGGCAACTGGCGGGGCAGGGGGCTGAGCCGGGGCAGGGCGCATTGGCGCAGGGCTTCAAAGTCCAGCTCGAACAGCAGGGGCGCTTGCGGCAGCTCCCACTGCTGGCGCCAGCGCGGGTGCAGCTCGCCCAGAAAGCCGATGGGCTGGCCTTGCAGCAGCACGCGGGCGCAGCGGCCCGGGTGCAGGGCAGGGTGCTCGGCCGCTTCAAAGACGGCCTGGCGCGGCGTCAGCAGGACTTCGACGTCGCCTTTGAGATCGTAGAAATCGGCGGCGGCCTGCTTGCCTTGCCAGCCCTGGCGGGCGGCGCTGCCGTAGATCAGCCCGGCCACGCGCAGGGGCTGGGCGATGCCGCGCACGCTGGCGTCGCCGTCGGGCACGCTGGCGTCGCGGGCAAAGACGCGGCCGATTTCAAACAGGCGCACGCGCTCGGCGCGGCGGTCGACGTTGTGCTTGAGCGCCTGCAAGAGCGATCCCATGAGGGTGGAGCGCATGACGCCCAGGTGGCTGGCGATGGGGTTGAGCAGGCGGATGGGGTCGGCGTTGTTCGCCAGGTCGCGTTCCCACTCCTGCTGCACGAAGCTGTAGTTGATGGTTTCCAGATAACCCAGATCGGCAAGCTGGCGGCGCAGGGCAAAGGCGCTGCGGCGGCTGGCCGATGGCGTGCGCGGGACGACGGGGGCCAGAGGCGCGGCGTCGGGCAGTTGCTCGTAGCCGATGAGGCGGGCCACTTCTTCGATCAGATCGGCTTCGATGCGCAGGTCAAAGCGCCCTGCGGGCGGGGTGACGCTGAGCGTGCCTTCGCCTTCGACAAAGGGCAGGCCCAGGCGGCGCATGACGTCCGCACACTGCGCCTGCGTGATGGGCAGGCCGATGACCTTGGCCGCGCGCGCCACGCGCAGGGTGATGGGCGCGGGGGCGGGCATGTGGGGCTGCTGGTCGGTGACGGGGCCGATGCGGGTGTCGGGCGTGCCGCAGATGTCCAGAATGAGCTGCGTGATGCGCTCAATGGCGCGCACGGTTTGCGCCGGATCGACGCCGCGCTCGAAGCGGTGGCCGGCGTCGGTGGCGAAGTTGAAGCGGCGCGAGCGGCCGGCAACGGCGTCGGGCCACCAGAAGGCGGCTTCCACATACACATCGCGCGTGGTGTCGGAAACGGCGGTGGCGTCGCCGCCCATGATGCCGGCCAGCGACTCGACTGCGCGCTCATCGGCGATCACGCCCACGTTTTCATCCAGCGTGATGGTGTTGCCGTTCAGCAGCTTGAGCGTCTCGCCCGCACGGCCCCAGCGCACGTGCAGGCTGCCTTCGATCTTGTGCAGATCGAAGATGTGTGAGGGCTGGCCGGTTTCGAACATGACGTAGTTGGAAATATCGACCAGCGCCGAGACGCTGCGCTGGCCGCAGCGCGCCAGGCGCTCGACCATCCACGCGGGGGTGGCCGCCTGCGTGTTCAGCCCGCGGATGACGCGGCCCGAAAAGCGCCCGCAAAGATCGGACGCCTCGATGGCAACGGGCAGGGTGTCGTCGGCCTGGCTGGCGGGGGTGGGGGCCAGCTCGGCATCCCAGGCTTTGAGCGGTGCGCCAGTCAGCGCGGCCAGCTCGCGCGCCACGCCGTAAACGCTGAGCGCATGGCCCAGGTTGGGCGTGAGCTTGAGGGTAAACAGGCGGTCATCCAGCCGCAGGTATTCGCGCACGTTTTGACCGATAGGCGCGTTGGCGGGCAGCTCCAGCAGCCCGCTTGATTCGTCGGAGATGCCCAGCTCGCGCGCCGAACACAACATGCCCTGGCTGGCCACGCCGCGCAGCTTGCCCAGCTTGATCTTGAAGGGCTTGCCATCTTCGCCCGGCGGCAGCTCGGCGCCCACCAGCGCGCAGGGCACGCGTATGCCCGCGCGGGCATTGGGCGCGCCGCAGACGATTTGCAGCAAAGCGCCCTGTCCTGCATCGACCTGGCACACGCGCAGACGGTCGGCATTGGGGTGCTGCTCGGCGGATTTGATTTCGGCCACCACGATGCCGGTAAACGGCGGTGCGGCGCAGCGGGTGTCTTCCACCTCGAAGCCGCCCATGGTCAGCACATCGGCCAGTTGCTCGGTATTCAGGGGTGGGTTGCAAAACTCGCGCAACCAGGATTCGGGAAATTGCATGGTTCAGAGCCGATTAATTGTTGATTAATCAGAGTCGATCGGGGAAAAATCAGGTTTAGGATGAGTCGCGCATTTGTGCCGATGTTTGCGTCGATATTTGCGCCAATTTTTCGATGGCTGCGGTTTGCCGGGCCTGCAATTCGTTATTGCTTTTCATCAAATCCAGCACTTCTTTTTGATAATGCGGGCCATTGCTGCGTTTGATTAACCACAGCCATACGCCAATGAGCAGCAGCACGGGGCCCCACGCCATCAATAAATCCTTGACCGTTTGGCCAATATTCAGGCCCGGGTCGGGGTGGTTTTCTTCGTCTGGGTTGTCGAATTTGCCGGACACCAAACGCATTTGCGCCCTGGCATAACGCTCGGCGCCAAAACGCGCACGATCCATGATGCGCACGGCCACTTCCTGCCCGGGCATCAGGACGAGGTCATAGCTCGTGTCGGTGAAGGCATCGACCAGCTTGCCCTGCGCATCGAACAGGCGCGCCTCGAACGTTGGGATTTGCAGCGCCTTGTCGCTGGTGTTTGTGGCCTTGGCCAAAACGATAATAAATCCGCAGCAATCTTCTTCTTGATCTGATTTTTCTTTGTTTGAATTTTGATAGCTGTATTCCACATCGTTTAACTGGACGGTGGAATAATCCTGCGCATGTGCAGCGCCGGCGGCCATCAAAATGATGGCGAGCCAGGCAATGAAAAATCTGTGGAAAATCTGCTTCATGGTATTTTCTGAAAATCAGGCGAACTGTTTCAAAAAGCGCACGTCGCCCTCGAAGAACAGGCGCAGGTCGCTCACGCCGTAGCGCAGCATGGCCAGGCGGTCGATGCCGGAGCCGAAGGCAAAACCGATGAATCGCTCGGGGTCCAGTCCCATGTTGCGCACCACTTGCGGGTGCACCTGGCCGGAGCCGGAGACTTCCAGCCATTTGCCTGCCAGCGGGCCGCTTTGGAACTGGATGTCGATTTCAGCGCTGGGTTCGGTGAAGGGGAAATAGCTGGGGCGAAAGCGCAAGGTGAGGTCATCCGTCTCGAAAAACGCCTTGCAGAAGTTGAGATAGGTGACTTTCAGGTCTTTGAAACTGACGTTTTCGCCCAGCCACAGACCTTCGACCTGATGGAACATGGGGGAGTGGGTGGCGTCGCTGTCCACCCTGTAGGTGCGCCCGGGAGCGATGACGCGCACCTCGGGCAGCTCGCCGCGAGCCAGCGCCTGCGCGTGACGCGCAGCGTGTGCGGCCGCATAGCGGATCTGCATGGGGCTGGTGTGCGTGCGCAGGCAGTAGGGCTGGCCGTTTTCGTCCTGCATATCGACATAGAACGTGTCCTGCATGGAGCGCGCCGGGTGGTTGGGCGGGTTGTTCAGCGCGGTGAAGTTGAACCAGTCGTTTTCGATTTCGGGGCCGTCGGCCACGTCAAAGCCCATGCTGCCGAAGATTTGCTCGATGCGTTCCCACGCGAGCGAGACGGGGTGCAAGCCACCTGCACCGCGCGCGCGGCCGGGCAGGGTGACGTCCAGCGCCTCGGCCTGGAGCTGGCGCGCCAATTCGGCGTCTTGCAGTGCCTGGCGGCGCGCGTTCAGGGCCGCTTCAATGGCCTGCTTGGCCTGGTTGATGGCCGCGCCACGGGTTTTCTTTTCTTCCACGCTGAGCTGGGCCATGCCTTTCATCAGCTCGGTAATACGGCCGGATTTGCCCAGAAACTGGGCCTTGGCGTTTTCCAGCTCGGCGGGAGTGGAGGCTTGGGCAAAAGCGGCGGCGGCAGCTGACACGAGGGCATCAAGTTCGCTCATGGTGATCTGAAAAGCAGAAAAAAGCGGAGGGTGAAAAACAAAAAGGGATTGGCAGCCAGTGAGGCCCCAATCCCTGCAAGCGCCGGAAACCCCAGGGAATTAGCCCCGGGATTTCAGCAAGCCCTTCAGGCGGCCAGTTTGGCCTTGACTTGCTCCACGATGCGGGCGAAGGCCGCTTCGTCGTGAATGGCGATGTCGGACAGCACCTTGCGATCCAGACCCAGACCGGCCTTGTTCAGACCGTTGATGAACTGGCTGTAGGTCAGTCCCAGAGCGCGGGTGGCAGCGTTGATGCGGGCAATCCACAAACGACGGAACACGCGCTTTTTATTGCGACGGTCGCGGTATGCGTATTGGCCGGCCTTCATCACGGCCTGTTTGGCAATGCGGTAGACGTTTTTGCGGCGACCACGGAAACCCTTGGCCAGGGCGAGAACTTTTTTGTGACGAGCGCGAGCGGTCACACCACGTTTGACGCGAGGCATATGTTTTCTCCTTGTTCGTCAATAGATTACAGACCGGCTTTGGGCAGCATTTGCGCCATGTGACCCATGTTGGTCTCATGCACATTCACCGCGCCGCGCAACTGGCGTTTGTTTTTGGTGGTTTTCTTGGTCAGGATGTGACGCTTGAAGGCTTGACCGCGCTTGACGGTGCCACCGGGACGAACGCGAAAACGCTTTTTCGCGCTGCTTTTGGTTTTCATTTTGGGCATTTGCAATGCTCCTGTTTGGTTTGTGCTCGCGAGGCGTACGCAAAACGCTTGCGTCCTTGATGGCCCCGAGCCACTTCTGGGTTGCCGTTTTTCTCGCCAGGCATAGCTTGAAAAACGAACTTTCCCCAGCGCACTTGGCGCTGGGGAACCCGTAATTATCTACGATTTCAGGCTTTTTGAGCGGGGTCGGCCTGGGATTCGTCGGCCGCAGGCGCGTTGGCGGCTTTATTGGCTGCCCCGGATTTTTTGCGGGCAGGCGCCAGCATCATGATCATCTGGCGGCCTTCCAGCTTGGGAAACTGCTCGACCTGGATGAGTTCGGCCAGGTCTTCGCGGATGCGCGTGAGCAAATCCAGCCCCAGCTCCTGATGCGTGATTTCACGGCCTCGGAAACGCAAGGTGACTTTGACTTTGTCGCCATCGGCCAGAAAGCGGCGGATGTTGCGCAACTTGATGTGGTAGTCGCCGTCGTCCGTGCCCGGGCGGAACTTGACTTCCTTGATTTCGATGACCGTCTGCCTGGCCTTGGCTTCGGCGGCGCGCTTTTGTTCCTGATACTTGAACTTGCCGTAGTCGATCAGGCGGCACACGGGCGGGGATGCGGTGGCGGCGATTTCGACCAGATCCACATCCATTTCGCCCGCCATGCGCAGAGCTTCTTGCAGGGAAACGATGCCGAAGGATTCGTTGTCGGGGCCGTTCAGACGTACTTCAGGCGCAGTGATTTCACGGTTGAGCCGGTGAGCGCGATCTTCGCGCTGGCGGCGGTCACGAAAGTTGGTAGCTATGGTGATTACCTCGAAAAATTGAAAAGGAAATGCAGCGCCATTTTTTTCAATAAGACGCTGCGTTGGATGGCAGGATTTTGTTTTCAGGTTTTGCTGGCAATGGCCTGCTTGACCTGGGCGATGAAGGCATCCACGGACATGACGCCCAAATCCACATTGCCCCTGCCACGCACCGCCACGGTTTGCGTTTCTTTTTCCTTGTCGCCGACAACAAGAATAAAGGGCGGCTTTTGCAGCGAATGCTCGCGTATTTTAAAGGTGATTTTCCCGTTGCGAAGATCGGTTTGCACGCGCAAACCCTGCTCGCGCAGCATTTGGGCCAGATGCTGCACGTAATCGGCCTGGGCGTCGGTAATGTTGGTAATCACCACATGAACCGGGGCCAGCCAGACGGGCATGGCGCCGGCATGCTGCTCAATCAAAATGCCGATAAAGCGTTCCATGCTGCCCACGATGGCGCGGTGCAGCATGACGGGGCGGTGGCGCGCGCCATCTTCTCCCACGTATTCGGCATCCAGTCTTTCGGCCATTGAAAAATCGACTTGGATGGTGCCGCATTGCCATTCGCGGCCGATGGCGTCTTTGAGCGTGTATTCAATTTTCGGGCCGTAAAACGCGCCGTCGCCGGGGGAAATCAAAAACTCGCAACCCGCAGATTGCAGGCTTTGCATGAGGGCGTTTTCGGCTTTGTCCCAAATGGCGTCGGAGCCGATTCTTTGCGCGGGGCGGGTGGCGACCTTGTAAATGATGTCGGTAAAACCGAAGTCCCGATAAACCTTTTGCAAAAGGGCGCTGAAGGCGGTGACTTCGTCCTGAATCTGGTCTTCGGTGCAGAAAATGTGGCCGTCATCTTGCGTGAAACCGCGCACGCGCATGATGCCGTGCAGCCCGCCCGAGGGTTCGTTGCGGTGGCAGGCGCCGAATTCGCCGTAGCGCAGGGGCAGGTCGCGGTAGCTTTTCACGCCCTGCTTGAAAATGAGGATGTGGCCGGGACAGTTCATGGGCTTGAGCGCGTAGTCGCGTTTTTCGCTCTCGGTGATGAACATGTTGTCGCGGTATTTGTCCCAGTGGCCGGTTTTTTCCCACAGGGCTTTATCCAGGATTTGCGGGCCCTTGACTTCCTGGTAGCCGTTGTCGCGGTAAACGCGGCGCATGTATTGCTCCACTTCCTGCCAAAGCGTCCAGCCTTTGGGGTGCCAGAACACGGTGCCGGGCGAGTGCTCGTCGATGTGGAACAGGTCCAGCTCGCGGCCCAGGCGGCGGTGGTCGCGCTTTTCGGCTTCTTCCATGCGCAGGATGTAGGCGTCCAGCTCTTTTTTGTCAGCCCAGGCGGTGCCGTAAATGCGCTGGAGCTGTTCGTTTTTGGCATCGCCGCGCCAATATGCGCCGGCCAGTTTGGTGAGTTTGAAGGCTTTGAGAAAACGGGTATTGGGCACGTGCGGGCCGCGGCACATGTCCACATATTCCTGGTGGTAGTAAAGGCCCATGGCGGTTTCATTGGGCATGTCTTCCACCAGGCGCAGTTTGTAATCTTCGCCCCGCGATTTGAAAATCTCGATGACTTCGGCGCGCGGAGTCATTTTCTTGATGACGTCGTAATCTTGCGCAATCAATTCTTTCATGCGCTTTTCAATGGCGGCCATGTCTTCGGGAGTAAATGGGCGCTCGTATGAAATGTCGTAATAAAAGCCTTCGTCAATTACCGGGCCGATCACCATTTTGGCCGTGGGATAAAGCTGTTTGACGGCGTGGCCCACCAAATGAGCGCAGGAGTGGCGGATGATGTCCACGCCGTCGCGGTCTTTCGGCGTGATGATTTGTACCTGGGCGTTTTGCTCGATCAGGTCGCTGGCGTCGGCCAGTTTGCCGTTGATCTTTCCTGCCACGGTGTTTTTGGCCAGGCCGGGGCCTATGGAGCGGGCCACTTCGGCCACGGTTACGGGGCCGGGAAATTCGCGTTGGGAACCGTCGGGCAGGGTAATTTGTATGGGTTGGGTCATGGGGCGTCGGGGGTGCGTTTTTTGTTTGCCACAGGCAATAAAAAAGCGCGGATCAATTGGTTTTCCGCGCCTGCAAATGTGGTGATTTTAGTTGCCGAGCAATTGGGTTTGCAGGGTTTCTTCCCGCGTGAAGCGAAAGCGTGAAACCATGATGAGCTGATCGGCGCGGTTGCGCATGGACAGGCCGAAGGCTTCAAAGGGGCCGGCCGATTGGGCGATGGCTTCGGCCAGGCGGTCGAGGTGGCGGCTGCCGGAGGACTCGACTACTTCCGTGTCGAATACGCGCCCGTCGTGGTTGACGGTGAGCATCATGGTCAGCTCGCCGTAGAGCTTGCGGCCGTTGACTTCGGGGAAGTTGCTGGTGCCGCGCTCTTCGATCTTGCGGCGCACGATGTCGTAGTACACGGCGTACACCTCTTCGCGCGTGGCGGGGCTGATGAAGCGTTTTTTCGGGCGCGAGTTCTCTTCTTTTACGGCGCGTTCGATTTCGGCCAGCATTTGTGTCAGGTGTTTGCGGCGCTCTTGCTGTTCGATCACGTCGGGGTCGGTGTCGGGCCGGGCCGGGTCGGGTTTGGGCAGGGCGGCCACTTGTTTGCGCAGTTGGTCGAGCAGGCGGTTTTGTTGCTCGCGCATGGATTCGATTTGTTTTTGCGCTTCTTCCGTGGCCGAGTCGCCCAGCATGGCTTGCAGCGAGGGCGGCAGGGGCGAGGTGGCGCGCACATCGGGCTGGGGGGCGTCGCCGCCGCCGGCCAGGTTGGTTTGGGCGATGGCCTGGGCCTTGGCGGGCGCTTCATCGCTGCGTGCGTTGACGAGGATGACTTCCAGTGGCAGGTCTTCAAACACCCGTCTGAAGCCTTCCGGGTCAACAAAGCGAATGGTCAGCAAGCTGGCGTGCAGCAGCACGGAAATACCCAGCGCCCATTGCATGGTGGTGAGGGATTTGAGGAATTTCAGATTCACGGCAAAGCGCAGTTGTTTGGGGGGCGGTTTTCAGGCGGCTGCGGCTGTTGTGGCGGCCGCGGCGGCGTCGTTTTCAGTATCGGCCAAGTCCACGGCGATGGCGATGGGGCCGGCGCAGCTTTGCTCGTCTTCCGTGTCGTTTTCATCGTTTTCGGCCGCTGGCTCTTGCATTACTTCGATGACCGTGCCGCTTACATCCAGCGCGATGTCGTCGATTGCGCCCAGTTTCACGCGCACATGCGAGCCGCGCGCCATGCCGGCAGCGCCCAGCACGGTCAGAGTCAGCGGCAGATCGTCGGCGCGCACCAGCCAGGCGCTGCCGGGCAGCTCCTTGATGACGCTGGCGTTGAGCTCGCCAATGGCGTTTTGGCGCAGGTAGCGCAGCGTCCAGAAGCGCTCCATGGCGGCCTGGTTCTGGTTGTAGGCGGTGTAGGCGGCGTCGAAGGCGCTGATGACGGCAAAAAGCTGGGCGTCCTTGGGGCGGAAGGGGGCGGCCAGGGCGGCGGTGGGGCCGTGGCGCACGCAGGCGATGATTTGCCACTGGTTGAGCAAATCGGTGTAGCGGCGCAGGGGCGAGGTGCTCCAGATGTAGCTGGGCACGCCGATACCGGCGTGGGGCAGGGGCTTGACGCCCATGCGCACCTTGATGCCCGGCGCCAGGCTGGCCTGGCTGCGGTAGATGCCGGGCACGCCCAGCTCGGCCAGCCACTGGCCCCAGGTGCTGTTGGCCAGGATCATGGTTTCAGCCACGATCATGTCCAGCGGCGCGCCGCGCTTGCGCGGGGTGATGAGCACGCGCTCGTGGCCGGTAGGGGCGGCGTCGGCTTCGGCGTTTTCCTCTGCTTCCAGGCGGAAGCTGTAGTCGGGCCGGTTGAAGTTTTCGGGCTTGCCGCGCACTTGCTCGCGCTGGGCTTTCAGGTGCAGCGCCAGGCGGTAGAGAAAGGCCAGTTGCGCGTGGGGCATGGGCACCTGGGCGGCGCTGGCGGGGGGCTGGGGCGCGTTCAGCCACTCGGCGGTGATGAGGGTGTCAAGCTGGTCATGCCGCAGGTTGGCTTGCACGCGCACGCACTCCAGCCGGGTGTCGTGCCCCAGCACTTGCAGCGTGTTTTCGTCCACGCGCACGTAAAGCGACAGCGCCGCGTTGGCGCGGCCCGCATCGAGGGTGAAGGCTTGCACCACGGCATCGGGCAGCATGGTGATCTTGTGGCCCGGCATGTAAACGGTGGACAGGCGCGCGCGCGCCGTGGCGTCCAGCGCGTCGCCGGGCTGGATGAGCAGCCCGGGCGCGGCGATATGCACTCCCACGGTGACTATGCCGCTGCCCAGGCCGGTGACGGAAAGGGCGTCGTCGATTTCGGTGGTTTGCGAGTCGTCGATGGAATAGGCCTGCACGTCGGCCAGGGGCAGCCCCTCGGCGGGCGCGGCGGGCAGCGGGGCGGACAGGGCGGCCTGCGGAAACTGCGTGCCCTTGGGAAAGTGGTCGAACAAAAAGCGCTGCCAGTGAAACTGATAGGCCGATTCGATAGCGCCCGCGTTTTTCAGCAGCGCCAGCGGGGCCAGTTGCGTGGCGCGGGCCGCTTCCACCACGGCCTTGTATTCGGGGGCGTTTTTGTCGGGATGAAAGAGGATTTTGTAGAGCTGTGCGGCGATGGCCGGGGGACATTGGCCTGCGGCCAGCTCGCTTGCCCAGGCGCTGATTTGCTCGGCAATGCGTTTTTTCTTTTCGATGGCAGCCAGCGCCTGCGCCACGATTTCGGCCGAGGCTTTCTTGAAGCGCCCCTTGCCCGCGCGGCGAAAGTAGTGCGGCGCGCCGTGCAGGGCCAGCAGCATGGCGGCCTGCTGGACGGCGGCGGGCGTGCCGCCAAAGTAGTCGGCGGCCAGTTCGGCAAAGCCGAATTCGTCTTCCGGGGCAAATTCCCAGGCCAGGGGCAGTTCCACCGTGGCCGCCAGCGTGGCCGCTTGTGCGAGCAGATCGGCCGGGGCGGGCTGCTCAAAGCGCAGCAACTGGTTGGCGGCCTTGACCTTCACGCGCTTGCCCGTGTCCAGCTCCACTTGGGCCGAGGCTTCGGCCTCCGAAAGAACGCGGCCGGCCTGTAGCTTGCCTGCTTCATCAAATACGAGATTCATGGGTGCGGATTGTTACATTGCCTTTGCTGCGGGCGCTGCCCTGAAAAGGCAAAAACGGCTGAAACCCGCATGGATACTGCGATGCGTGCTCGCGTTTTTGTAGCAAAAGGGCGGGGCAAGGGCGGCAAAAGGGCCGAAGGGGCTGGCTGATAATGCGCCGCCTCATGCGCTGGCGGCAGGGGCGGGCGTCGGGGCGCGGCCTGTTTTCGGCCCTGTTTCCGGCTCTTTTTTTCAGCTTCCCCCAGCTTCTTCCCAGCCCTTTTCTGCTTCTCACGCGCCCGGCCCATGTCCGCCCCTTCCATTGACAACTTGCCTTTGTGGCAGCGCGTGCTGCCCATGTTCAGGGGGTTTGACGGGCCGCTTTTGCTGGCGGTGCTGCTGCTGTCGGGGCTGGGGCTGACCATCATGTATTCCTCCGGGTTCGATCACGGCAGCCGCTTTGTCGATCACGGGCGCAACATGCTGCTGGCCGGGGCCATCATGTTTGTGGTGGCGCAGGCGACGCCGCAGCGGCTCATGCGGCTGGCAGTGCCGGTCTATACGGCGGGGCTGCTGCTGCTGCTGGGGGTGGCGCTGTTTGGCATCACGAAAAAGGGCGCGCAGCGCTGGCTGAATGTGGGCGTGGTCATCCAGCCGAGCGAGATCATGAAGATTGCCGTGCCGCTCATGCTGGCTTGCTGGTTTCAGTGGCGGCAGGGGCAGGGGCGCAGCCGGGCGGTGGATTTCGCGGGCGCGTTTGCCCTGCTGGCGATGCCGGTGGGGCTGATCGTCAAGCAGCCCGATCTGGGCACGGCGCTGCTGGTGATGGCGGCGGGGCTGGCGGTCATCTTTTTTGCCGGGCTGCCCTGGCGCTGGGTGCTGCCGCCGGTGGCGCTGGGGGTGGCGGGGGTGGCGCTCATCGTGATTTATGGCGATGCCTTGTGCGCCGATGGCGTGAAGTGGCACGTTTTGCACGAGTACCAGCGCCAGCGCGTGTGCACCCTGCTCGATCCGACGCGCGATCCGCTGGGCAAGGGCTTTCACATCCTGCAATCGATGATTGCCATCGGCTCGGGCGGCCTGCACGGCAAGGGCTTCATGCAGGGCACGCAAACGCATCTGGAGTTCATCCCCGAGCGCACGACGGACTTCATCTTCGCGGCGTATTCCGAGGAGTTCGGCCTGCTGGGCAATTTGCTGCTCATCTTCGGCTTTTGGTGCCTGGTGCTGCGGGCGCTGATGATCTCGGCCGTTGCGCCGACGCTGTTTGCGCGCCTGCTGGCGGCGGCGGTGAGCACCATCTTTTTTACCTACGCCTTTGTGAACATGGGCATGGTCAGCGGCATCCTGCCTGTGGTGGGCGTGCCCCTGCCTTTCATCAGCTACGGCGGCACAGCCATGACCACCCTGGGGCTGGCGCTGGGCATCCTCATGTCGATCAGCCGCGCGCGCTGGCTGCAAGAGCAGCAACGCAAGGATTTGCTGATCTGAAAAAACGGCCCGAAACGGCGCCAGGCCCCGTGGATGCTGCGTTGGCAGCTCTGGTTTTGATAGCAGACAAGGCCCTCTGAAGCCCGGTCGCTATCATCGCCGCCCCTTGCCGCCGGTCGGCCCTGCTGCGCTGCCCGGCGGCGGTTTTTCCCGGCCCGCCTTTTCTTCGCATCCGAGCGCCTTTTCCCGTGCGTCTGAACTCCATCAAACTCTCCGGCTTCAAGTCGTTTGCCGAGCCCACGCACTTCATGCTGCCCGGGCAACTGGTGGGCGTGGTGGGGCCCAACGGTTGCGGCAAGTCCAACATCATGGACGCCGTGCGCTGGGTGCTGGGCGAGAGCAAGGCCAGCGAGCTGCGCGGCGAGTCCATGCAGGACGTGATCTTCAACGGCTCGGCCAATCGCAAGCCCGCCAGCCGCGCCAGCGTGGAGCTGGTGTTTGACAACAGCGATCACCGCGCAGGCGGCCAGTGGGGCCAGTACACCGAAATCGCCGTGCGCCGCGTGCTCACCCGCGAAGGCGCGAGCAACTACTTCATCAACGGCCAGAACGTGCGGCGGCGCGACGTGCAGGACGTGTTCCTGGGCACGGGCCTGGGCCCGCGCGCCTACGCCATCATCGGCCAGGGCACCATCAGCCGCATCATCGAAAGCCGCCCCGAGGAGCTGCGCCTGTTTCTGGAAGAAGCCGCAGGCGTGAGCAAATACAAGGAGCGCCGCCGCGAAACCCAGGGCCGCCTGCAAGACACGCGCGACAACCTCACCCGCGTGCAAGACATCCTGCGCGAGCTCAACGCCAATCTGGAAAAGCTGGAGCAGCAGGCCGAAGTGGCCCGCCAATACAACGAGCTGCAAGACGCCGCCACCTTGCGCCAGCACCAGCTCTGGTTTCTCAAGCGCAGCGAAGCCGGCCAATCGCTGGAACGCGCCCACGCCGAAACCGAGCAGGCTCGCAACGACCTGCAATCGCGCTCGGCCGATTTGCGCCACGCCGAAGCCGAGCTGGAAACCGTGCGCCAGGCCCACTACGGCGCGGGCGATGAAGTCAATCAGGCCCAGGGGCGGCTGTATGAAGCCAGCGCCGAAGTGGGCAAGCTGGAAGCGGAAATTCGCTTCGTGCTGGAAAACCGCGAGCGCGCCAGCCAGCGCCTGACCCAGCTTCAAACCCAGGCCGAGGAATGGGCCGCGCGCCAGGCCCAGGCCCAAGAGCAAATCGAAGAACTGGCCGCCCAGACCGCCCAGGCCGAGGAGCAGGCCGAAATCCTCGCCGCCCAGGTGCAGGAGCGGCAAGACACCCTGCCCGATCTGGAGCAGCGCCAGCACGAGGCCCAGACCCGCGCCCGCCAGCAGGCCGCCGCCGTGGCCCAGGTGCAGCAGCAAATCCAGGTGCTCGCTGCCGAGCAGCGCGGCCTGGGCGAGCAAATTCGCCAACAGCAGCAGCGCCGCGAGCGCCTGCAAGCCGGCCAGAACGCCCTGATCGCCCCCGACAGCCAGCGCCTGGCCGCCGTGCAGGCCGAACTGGCCCAGGCCCGCGAAGAAGCCGGCATCCGGCAAGAGCGCCAGGCCGCGCTGCAAGAGCAAGCCGCCACGCTGGAAGACGAGCGCCACGCCGCCCAGCAGGCGACCAACGCCGAAAACGCCCGCCAAACCAGTTTGCAAGCCAGCCTGCAAGCGCTGCAAACCCTGCAAGAGCAGGTGAAAACCGAAGGCAAGCTCGCCCCCTGGCTGCAAAAGCACGGGCTGGACGGCCTGCCGGGGCTGTGGAGCCGCCTGAATGTGGAGCCCGGCTGGGAAAGCGCCGTGGAAGCCGCCCTGCGCGAGCGCATGGGCGCGCTGCCCATCAGCCGTCTGGAGCTGGCCGCCGCCTTCGCCAGCGAAGCCCCGCCCGCGCGCCTGGCCTTTTATGCGCTTCCGGCCAGTCCGGCCCTTGCGGCCGCTGCGTCCGACGCAGGCCCGCTCCTGCTGGCCCGCCTGCGCCTGCCGGATGCCAGCCTGCACGCCCTGCTGGCCCACTGGCTGGCCGGCTGCCTCACCGCAGACAACCTGCCCCAGGCGCTGGAGCAGCGCGCCCGCCTGGCAGACGGGCAAACCATCTACACCCCCGCAGGCCACAGCGTTACCGCGCACGGCGTGAGTTTTTACGCGCCCGACTCCGAACAGGCGGGCCTGCTGGCGCGCGCGCAGGAAATCGACAACCTGCAAAAACAGCTTCGCGCCCAATCCCTCATCACCGAGCAGGCCCAGGCCGCCTTGCACAAGGCCGAAGCCGCCCGCAGCGACACCGCCCGCCGCCTGGCCGACACCCAACGCGAAAGCGCCCAGGCCCAGGCCCGCGCCCATGAGCTGCAAGTGCAGGCCCTGCAATTGCAGCAGCAGGCCGAGCAGGCCCAAAGCCGCAGCCGGCAATTGCAGGCCGATCTGGCGGAAACCGAAGCCGCCCTGGCCGATCTGCACGAGCGCAGCGCCGTGGCCGAAGCCCGCTTTGAAGAGCTGGACATGCAACTGGCCGAGCAGCAAGAGCGCCACGCCCTGCTGGAAAGCCAGGCGCAAGACGCCGCCCGCCACACCCAGGCCGCCCGCGAGCAGCAGCGCACTCTGGAGCGCCAGGCGCAGGAAGCGCAATTTGCCCACCGCAGCCTGCAAGCGCGCAGCGCCGAAATCGCCCGCGCCATCGACACCGCCGCTGCGCAAATCAGCCACCTGAACGCCGAAACCGAGCGCGCCCGAAGCGAGCTGGCCCAGCTGGACGACGCCAGCGCCCAGGGCGGCTTGCAAGAGGCGCTGGAGCGCAAGCTGCGCAGCGAGCAGGATTTGGCCGCCCAGCGCAGCCGCTACGACGAACTCACCGCCCGCCTGCGCGCCTGCGACGAGCGCCGCCTGCAACTGGAGCGCGAGCTCGAACCCTTGCGCCAGCGCATCACCGACATGCAGCTCAAGGAGCAGGCCGCGCGCCTGGGCGCCGAGCAGTTCACCCGGCAACTGACCGAAGCCGGGGCCGATCTGGAGACGCTGGCCCGCTCCATCGAGGAAAGCGGCGTTCGACTTCAGGGCCTGCAAGGCGAAATCGACCGCCTGCACCGCGCCATCGCCGCGCTGGGCGCGGTGAACCTGGCCGCCTTGCAGGAATTGGCCACCGCGCGCGAGCGCAAGCAGTTTCTCGACGCGCAAAGCGACGATCTGACGCAGGCCATGACCACGCTGGAAGACGCCATCCGAAAAATCGACCAGGAAACGCGCGAGCTGCTGGGCCACACCTTCAACACCGTGAACGAGCACTTCGGCCGCATGTTTCCCGAACTGTTCGGCGGCGGCCAGGCGCGGCTGGTGATGACGGGCGAAGAAATCCTGGATGCGGGCGTGCAGGTCATGGCCCAGCCGCCGGGCAAGAAAAACCAGACCATCCACCTGCTCTCCGGCGGCGAAAAGGCGCTGACCGCCATCGCGCTGGTGTTCGCCATCTTCCAGCTCAACCCCGCCCCCTTTTGCCTGCTCGACGAAGTGGACGC
This sequence comes from Ottowia sp., assembly GCA_052170415.1. Taxonomy (GTDB): domain Bacteria; phylum Pseudomonadota; class Gammaproteobacteria; order Burkholderiales; family Burkholderiaceae_C; genus Ottowia. The sequence goes on from JBQNAO010000014.1 coordinate 43,056, forward strand.
GCCGCTGGACGACGCCAACACCGAACGCTATGCCCGCCTGGTTACGGCCATGAGCCGCCAGGGCACGCAGTTTCTGTTCATCAGCCACAACAAGATCGCGATGGAAATGGCCGGCCAGCTCGTGGGTGTGACCATGCAGGAGCAGGGCGTGTCGCGCATCGTGGCCGTGGACATGGAAAGCGCCGTGGGCATGGCGGGCTGATTGCTGCTCTTGATTTTGTAGCGACCAACGCAGTATCCACGGGCCTTGCGGCCGTTTTGCCTCCTGGCAGCGTGGGCGCAGCCGGTGCGGCAGGCGGCTGGAGCGTCCCTAGAATCGCGCCACTTTTTTCCCATCGCCCTTTCCTTTCACCTTCCCCGTCCCGGATATGGATTCTCTGGAAGTCGCCCTGGCGGCCACAGGCGCGGCCCTTTTGCTGGGCATCATGATTTACAACGCCTGGGTTCTGCGCCGAAACACCCCCCGGCGGCCCGAGCGCGAACAGCCAGCCGCCCCCGGCGCTGCCGCCGAGGCCCTGCGCGAAGCGCCGCTGCCCGCCGCGCCGGCCATCCAGGGCCAGCTTGACGAGCGCATCGACTGCATCATCCCCATCGTGCTGGAAGGCCCTGTCAGCGGCGAAGACATCGCTGCGCGCATGCCGCAAGGCCACCGCATTGGCAGCAAGCTGTTTTGCGTGGAAGCGCACCATCAGATGACCGGCAACTGGGAGCCGCCCCAGCACGGCTGGCTCTACGACGCCTGCCGCACCGGCGTGCAACTGGCCAACCGATCCGGCGCGCTCACGCAGGTGGAGTTTTCCGAGTTCGTCATCAAAACCCAGGCTCTGGCCGAAGCGCTGGGCGGCAGCGCCGAATGCCCGGACATGAAAGACGAAGTCAATCGCGCCCGATCGCTGGACACCTTCGCCACCGGGCACGATCTGCAACTGGCGCTGAACCTGCGCGCGCGCCAAACGCCCTGGAGCCTGGGCTTTGTCATCCAGCAGGCCACGCGCCTGGGTTTTGTGCCCGGCGCGGTGGCGGGCAAGCTGGCGCTGCCCTCGCCGCACGCGGGCATGCCGCACGTGCTGGAGATCAGCTACGACCAGCAAGTGGCCCTGGCCGAAGACAAGGACAGCCTGCCGCTGCGCCAGCTGGTGCTCAGCCTGGATGTGCCGCAAATCAGGCCCGAGGAAAACGCCTTTGAAAGCCTGCTGTATGCCGCATCGGCCCTGGCGACGAACATGGATGGCGTCATCACCGACCCCCAGGGGCAGCCTCTGACCGAAAGCGGCCTGCAAGAGTTGCGGCAGGGGCTGGAGTCGTTTTACGAAACCCTGCGCAAGCACGAGCTGCCCGCGGGCGATGCCGTGACGCGGCGCCTGTTCAGTTGAAAAAACCACCGCCTGAAAACTGCCTTTCGGGCGCGCGCTGCGAGAGCGGTTTTCCGTCTTCGCGCAGACGGTGAAAAGGGGGTTTTTACAAGCGCTTGCGCTATAATCGCGCTTTTTACAACGACCGAATGGGCGGTGCATCAACCGCCCATTTTTTTTGTTTTTATTCAAGCGTGGCACTGCACCAAACCATAGAAAACACCGTCACCGGCATGGGCTACGAGCTGGTGGAGGTGGAGCGCCTGGCCGGAGGTCTGCTGCGGGTCACCATCGACTGGCCCTGGCAGCCCGGCCAGGTTGCCGTCGCCATCACGGTAGATGACTGCGAACGCGTCACGCGCCAGCTTCAGTTCACCCTGGAGGTGGAAAACGTGAACTACGCGCGCCTGGAAGTTTCTTCTCCGGGCATCGACCGTCTGCTGCGAAGCGAGGCCGACTTTGTCCGCTTCGAGGGCGAAATGGTGGATTTGACGCTCAAGGAGCCCATAGGCGCAGCCGCTGCCGGGCAGGTCAGCGCCAGACGCAAGCGCTTTCGCGGCCGGCTTCAGCGGGCCGAAGGCGGCGGCTGGCAAATCGTGTGGAGCGACGAGCCTGCCGGCGCCAAGCCGGGCCGCAGGATCAGCGCCAAAAAACAGGCGGCCCTGCCGCTGAATGTGATGCATTTTGCATGGGACGAGCTGCGCGAGGCGCGGCTGGCGCCCGTTGTGGATTTCAAGGGCAAGCGCCCTGCGATTGGGGAAGAGGAATCATGAATCGTGAATTGTTGATGCTGGTGGACGCCATTTCGCGCGAGAAAAACGTGGATCGCGACGTGGTGTTCGGCGCTGTGGAGCTGGCCCTGGCGCAAGCGGCCAAAAAGCTCTATGAGGGCGAGGTGGACATGCGCGTGACCATCAACCGCGACACGGGCGAATACGAAACCTTCCGCCGCTGGCATGTGGTTCCCGACGAGGCCGGATTGCAACTGCCCGATCAGGAAATCCTGCTGTTTGAGGCGCGCGAGCAAATCCCCGACATCGAGGTAGATGAATACATCGAGGAGCCCGTGGAGTCGGTGCCCATCGGTCGTATCGGCGCGATGGCGGCCAAGCAGGTCATCCTGCAAAAAATCCGCGACGCCGAGCGCGAAATGCTGCTCAACGATTTCATGAGTCGGGGCGAAAAAATCTTCTCCGGCACGGTCAAGCGCATGGACAAGGGCGACATCCTGGTCGAAGCGGGGCGCGTGGAAGGTCGCCTGCGCCGCAGCGAGATGATTCCCAAGGAAAACCTGCGCAATGGCGATCGCGTGCGCGCCATGATCATGGCGGTGGATCTGACCCTGCGCGGCGCGCCCATCCTGCTGTCGCGCGCAGCGCCCGAGTTCATGGTGGAGCTGTTTCGCCAGGAAGTGCCCGAAATCGAACAGGGCCTGCTGGAAATCAAAAGCTGTGCACGCGATCCGGGCAGCCGCGCCAAGATTGCCGTGGTCAGCCACGACAAACGCATCGATCCCATCGGCACCTGCGTGGGCGTGCGCGGCTCACGCGTGACCGCCGTCACCAATGAACTGGCCGGCGAGAAGGTGGACATCGTGCTCTGGAGCGAAGACCCCGCCCAGTTCGTCATCGGCGCACTGGCCCCGGCCAATGTTGAATCCATCGTCGTGGATGAAGAAAAGCACGCCATGGATGTGGTGGTGGACGAAAACAACCTGGCCATTGCCATCGGCCGGGGCGGACAGAACGTGCGCCTGGCCGCCGAGCTGACCGGCTGGCGCATCAACATCATGGACGCCAACGAATCGGCCCAGAAGCAGGCCGAGGAGGTCGGCCAGATACGCCAGCTATTCATGGAAAAGCTCGATGTGGACGAAGAAATCGCCGACATCCTGATCGCCGAAGGCTTCGCCAGCCTGGAAGAAGTGGCCTACGTGCCCTTGCAGGAAATGCTGGACATCGAGGCTTTTGACGAAGACACCGTTAACGAACTGCGCGCCCGCGCCAAGGATGCGCTGCTGACGATGGAAATCGCCCGCGAAGAGCGCGTGGACACCGTGGCGGACGATTTGCGCAGCCTGGATCTGGGCGCCGAGCTGCTGGCCGCCCTGGCCGAAGCGGGCGTGCGCACCCGCGATGACCTGGCCGACCTGGCCGTGGACGAACTCACCGAAATCACCGGCCAGAACGAGGACGACGCCCGTGCCCTCATCATGAAGGCGCGTGAACACTGGTTCAACGACGCAGAGTAACGGGCAGGGAGGCACTCACTCACTATGTCGAATATCACAGTTGCTGAATTTGCAAACGAACTGCAACGCTCCGTGGGCACGCTGCTTGAGCAGCTCGAGGCCGCGGGCGTGCAAAAAAACTCGGGTGGCGATTTCCTGACCGAATCGGACAAACAGAAATTGCTCGGCCATCTGAAAGCCAGCCACGGCACGGCCCCGACCCGCAAAAAAATCACCCTCACCAAGAAAACCACCAGCGAAATCAAGCAGGCCGACGCCACGGGCAAGGCTCGCACCATTCAGGTGGAAGTGCGCAAAAAGCGCGTGTTGGTGCGGCGCGATGACGAAGTGACGCCTGCCGCCGCCAAGCCCGCCGCGCCCAAACCCGCTGCACCCAAGCCGGTGGAAGCCAAACCGGCTACGGTCGTGCCCAAACCCGCCGAGCCCCGGCAAGCGGCAGTCGCCAAACCCGCCCCCGCAGCCGCTGCGCCTGCGGCACGCCCCGCTTCCGTGATCGACGCTGCCGAAGCCGCCCGCCGCGAAGAACAGGCCCGCCGCCAGGCCGAGCTGCTGCGCCGCCAGGAAGCCGACGCTGCCGAAAAACGCCGCCGGCGCGAAGAACAGGCGCAAAAGCAGGAACAGAAACAGGATCAGGCCGAGGCTGAAGTTGCAGCGCCTGCGGAGCCGGCCGAACCGGCCAGCTCCGTAGCCCCCGCGCCTGCGGCAGCGCCTCAAACGTCCGAAGCGCCTGAAGCGCCGGTTGTCGAGACCGCAGCGCCCAAGGCACCCAAAGAAGCGGTTGCCGAAACCGTGGCGCAGGCTCCTGCCGCAGAAGCCGCCGCTGCTGAAGCGAATGCCGCTACCCGGGCGCAGGCCGAAGCCGATGCCGCCGCGCGCCAGCGCGATCAGGAAGAGCGCCGCCGCAAGGCCCTGGCCGAGGCCGAAGCCATCCGCAACATGATGAGCAAGCCGCGCAAGGTGCTCGTTGCCAAAAAACCCGAAGCCGCCAAGAAAACGGCCGAAGCCGGCAAGGAAGCCCCCAAGGCCGACAAGACGGCTCGCGCCTGCGGCAGCGCCCGCGCTGGTCAGGCGCCCTCCGGCGGCAGCAAGGAAGTCAAGTCCGCCAAGCTCTCCTCCAGCTGGGCTGGCGAGCAGGGCAAGAAAAAAGGCATACCTACGCGCGGCGACTCCAGCGGCGGCGTGGGGGGGCGTGGCAGCTGGCGCAGCAGCGGCCCCAAAGGCCGGCGCGGCAACGACAAAGAGGAGCAGCGCGCCGCGCCCGCTCCGGTGGAGCAGCGCGTCATTGAAGTGCACGTGCCCGAAACCATCTCCGTGGCCGAGCTGGCGCACAAGATGGCCGTCAAGGCATCCGAAGTCATCAAGACGCTGATGAAGATGGGCCAGATGGTCACCATCAACCAGCCGCTCGACCAGGACACGGCCATGATCGTCGTCGAAGAAATGGGCCACACCGCCGTGGTGGCCGCGCTGGACGACCCCGAAGCCTTTACCGACGAAGAAGTGCAGGCCCAGTCGGCCGAGGCCCTGCCGCGTCCGCCCGTGGTCACCGTGATGGGCCACGTCGATCACGGTAAAACCTCGCTGCTGGACTACATCCGCCGCGCCAAGGTCGCCGCAGGCGAAGCGGGCGGTATCACCCAGCACATCGGCGCTTATCACGTCGAAACGCCGCGCGGCGTCGTCTCCTTCCTGGACACGCCCGGCCACGAAGCCTTTACCGCCATGCGCGCCCGTGGCGCACAGGCCACCGACATCGTCATCCTGGTGGTGGCCGCCGACGACGGCGTCATGCCGCAAACGCGCGAAGCCATCAAGCACGCCAAGGCTGCGGGCGTGCCCATCGTCGTGGCCATCACCAAGGCCGACAAGCCCGAGGCCAACGTCGAAAAGGTCAAGGGCGAGCTGGTGGCCGAAGAAGTCGTGCCCGAGGAATTCGGCGGCGACTCGCCTTTCGTCGCCGTATCCAGCAAAACCGGCATGGGCATAGACGACCTGCTGGAAAACGTGCTGCTGCAAGCCGAAGTGCTGGAACTCAAGGCCCCGGTGGACGCTGCCGCCAAGGGCCTGGTCATCGAAGCCAGTCTGGACAAGGGGCGCGGCCCCGTGGCCACCGTGCTGGTGCAGTCCGGCACGCTGAAAGTGGGCGACGTGGTGCTGGCCGGGCAAACCTCCGGTCGCGTGCGCGCCATGCTGGACGAAAACGGCCGCGCCACCCGTCAGGCCGGCCCTTCCATCCCCGTCGAAATTCAGGGTCTGGGCGACGTGCCGCAGGCGGGCGACGAGTTCATGGTGCTGGCCGACGAGCGCCGCGCCCGCGAAATCGCCACCTACCGCGCCGGCAAGTTCCGCAACACCAAGCTCGCCAGGCAGCAGGCGGCCAAGCTCGAAAACATGTTCGCCGACATGTCTTCGGGCGAAGTCAAGCAGTTGCCCATCATTCTCAAGGCCGACGTGCAAGGCTCGCAGGAGGCGCTCGCCGCCTCGCTGCTCAAGCTCAGCAACGACGAGGTGAAGGTGCAGATGGTCTACACCGGTGTGGGCGGCATCAGCGAAAGCGACGTGAACCTGGCCATCGCCTCCAAGGCCATCGTCATCGGCTTTAACGTGCGCGCCGAAGCGGGCGCGCGCAAGCTGGCCGAGACCAACGACGTCGAAATCCGCTACTACAACATCATCTACGACGCCGTGGACGAACTCAAAGCCGCCATGAGCGGCATGCTCGCGCCCGAGCAGAAGGAGGAAGTCATCGGTTCGGCCGAAATCCGCACCGTGTTCGTGGCCTCCAAGATCGGCACCGTGGCCGGCTCCTACGTCACCAGCGGCCTGGTGCGGCGCGACGCCCATTTCCGTCTGTTGCGCGACAACGTCGTCATCTACACCGGCGAGCTTGAATCGCTCAAGCGCCTCAAGGACGATGTGCGCGAAGTCAAGGAAGGCTTCGAGTGCGGCATCAAGCTCAAAAACTACAACGACATCAAGGAAGGCGACCAGCTCGAATTCTTTGAAATCAAGGAGATCGCCCGCACGCTGTAAGCAACCGGCGGGCGCGGCGGCCCGCTCCGGCGGCCCATCCGCCAGACGCAGCGACCGCAAGCCCGGGCTTGGCCCCGGGCTCTCCTTTTTCCGGTTTTCTCCATGCCCCAAAAGCGTTCCACCCCCAACCGCAGCTACCGCATTGCCGACCAGATTCAGCGCGATCTGGCCGAGCTGATCGCGCGTGAGCTGAAAGACCCGCGCGTGGGCCTGATTACCCTCAGCGCCGTCGAAATCACGCCCGACTACGCGCACGCCAGGGTCTATTTCAGCGTGCTCACGGGCGATGCCGGGCAGACGCAAGACGCCCTCAACCACGCCGCAGGCCATTTGCGCAACCTGCTGTTCAAGCGCCTGCACATCCACACCGTGCCCACGCTGCACTTCATCTTCGACCGCAGCACCGAGCGCGCGGCCGACATGAACGCGCTCATCGCCAAGGCGGTGGCCTCGCGTTCCAAGGACGACGCAGAGCCATGACCGCCGCCCCACGCACACGGGTGCAGCGGCGCCCGGTGCATGGGGTGCTGCTGCTCGACAAACCGCTGGGCCTGTCCAGTAACCAGGCTCTGCAAAAAGCCAAATGGCTGTTGCGCGCCGAAAAGGCGGGCCACACCGGCACGCTCGATCCACTGGCCAGCGGCGTGCTGCCCTTGTGCCTGGGCGCGGCCACCAAGTTCAGCGCCCTGCATCTGGACGCCGACAAGGCATATGAAGCCACGCTGCAACTGGGCGTGAGCACCACCACGGGCGATGCCGAAGGCCAAATCACCGCGCGCCGCCCCGTGCCCGCCATCACGCCCGCGCAGCTCGAAGCCGTGCGCCAGCATTTTCTGGGCGACATCCTCCAGGTGCCGCCCATGCACAGCGCGCTCAAGAAAGACGGCAAGGCGCTCTACGAATATGCCCGCGCCGGCGTGCAGGTGGAGCGCCCGCCCCGCCCCGTGCGCATCCACGCCCTGCGCCTCACCCTGCTGCCTGCCGAAAAAAACAGCAAACCGCCCGAAACCCGCATGGATACTGCGCCGGTTGCTATCAAAATTGAAGTCACTTGCAGCAAAGGCACCTACATCCGCACCCTGGGCGAAGACATAGGCCAGGCGCTGGGCTGCGGCGGCCACCTCAGCGCCCTGCGCCGCACGGCCACCGGCCCCTTCAGGCAAGCGCAGTGCATCACGCTAGACGCGCTGGAGCGCATGGACGAAACCCGGCGCCTAGCCCAACTGCTGCCCATCGAAACCCTGCTGCCCACCCACACCCCCATCACTCTGAGCGGCGATGAGGCCGGCCGTTTCCTGAGCGGCCTGCGCCGCCGCGGCCCCTGGCCCGATGCCGAGCACGTCGCCGTCTTCGGCAACCAGCCCCACGCCCTGCTGGGTACGGCCCACGTCAAGGCCGGCGAGCTGATCGCCACGCGCCTGCTCACGCCGGTGGAAATCGCCCAAACCCTGGCGCAACAAGGAAATCAGGATGCGATTTGAAGGCGTAATTTCCCGCTGGAACGATGACCGCGGTTTTGGCTTTATCAAGCCTTACGGCAGTGACGACACAGAAATTTTTGTGCACATCTCCGAATTCCCGAAAGACGGGCAGCGCCCGACGGTTGGCGAACGTGTGTCGTTTTCGGTAATCACCGGAAAAAACGGCAAAAAGCAGGCCAAAAACCTGTTTTGCCCGGAAAGAACCAAAGCCAGATATGAAGGGCCGGAGGAAAGGACGAGCAGCCCTCAAAGAAAGCAGGCAAGGGCCAATAAATCCCCGTCCGGGCTGGTCGGTCTGCTTTTGATCGTGGCGCTGGTGAGTATTGCGGCTGTGATTTTCCAGCAGGCGAAGAAAGAATGGAGCGCCATTCAGCACCGACGCGAGCTAAGCCAGATGCAGGGCGATAAATCAGGGCCTGCGAGAGCCTCATCGCGCTTTCGGTGTGATGGCCGCACCCATTGCTCGCAAATGACTTCGTGTGAAGAAGCCAAGTTTTTCCTCAAAAACTGCCCCGGCACAAAAATGGATGGCGATAACGACGGCATTCCCTGCGAGCAGCAGTTATGCAGCTGGTGATAAAGCAATTGAATATCCGCAAGAAAATGCCGCAAACACCCAAGCTCACCACCCTCCAGGCCGACATCACCACCCTGGCCGTCGATGCCATCGTCAATGCCGCCAACAACAGCCTGCTGGGCGGCGGCGGGGTGGATGGCGCGATTCACCGCGCCGCTGGCCCCGAGTTGCTGGCCGAGTGCCGCCAGCTTGGCGGCTGCCCCACGGGCCAGGCGCGCATCACCGCCGCCTATGCGCTGCCATGCCGCCACGTCATCCACACCGTCGGCCCCGTCTGGCATGGCGGCGCGCGGGGTGAGGCGGATTTGCTGCGCGCCTGCTATGTCCACAGCCTTGATCTGGCCGTGCAGCACGGCTGCAAAAGCGTGGCCTTTCCCTGCATCAGCACCGGCGTGTATGGCTATCCGCCCGATCAGGCCGCCTCCATCGCCGTGGCCGCCGTGCGCAGCTACCCGCAACTGGCGCGGCTGGATGAAGTGATTTTTTGCTGCTTTGGCGCGCGCGATCTGGCGCTTTATGAGCGGCTTTTGGCCGCGTGATTTACGCGTGACTCATTTTGAAAATGTTTTTGCCCCAAGCATTTCACGCGCGCCCGTGTTTTTGAATGGCCGTTTGATTTTCACCGGCGCAGTTTTTTCTCCTCTGGCGGTCATGGCCGCCGTTTTTGTTTTTTTGGATTTTTCACTTTCCCACATTGAGTTTTTATGGCTTCCCAAATTCGCAACATCGCCATCATTGCCCACGTTGACCACGGCAAAACCACCATGGTCGATCAGCTTTTGCGCCAGAGCGGCACCTTTGCCGATCACGAAAAAGTGGTCGATACCGTGATGGACAACAACGCCATCGAGCGCGAGCGGGGCATCACCATCCTGGCCAAGAACTGCGCCGTGAGCTGGCAGGGCACGCACATCAACATCGTTGACACCCCCGGCCACGCCGACTTTGGCGGCGAGGTCGAGCGCGCCCTCTCCATGGTTGATGGCGTGCTGCTGCTCATCGATGCGCAGGAAGGCCCCATGCCGCAAACGCGCTTCGTCACCAAAAAGGCGCTGGCGCTGGGCCTGCGCCCTATCGTGGTGGTCAACAAGGTGGACAAGCCCGGTGCCAACCCCGACAAGGTCATCAACGCCGCGTTCGACCTGTTCGACAAGCTGGGCGCCACCGACGAGCAGCTCGACTTTCCCGTCGTTTACGCCAGCGGCATCAACGGCTGGAGCAGCCTCACCGAAGGCGCGCCCGGCGAAAAATGGGGCAGCGACATGGCCCCGCTGTTTGAAACCATCCTCAAGCACGTGCCGCCGCACGAAGGCGACCGCAACGCGCCGCTGCAGTTGCAAATTTCGGCGCTCGACTACTCCACGTTCGTGGGCCGCATCGGCGTGGGCCGCGTCAACGCCGGCACGCTGCGCCCCGCGCAAGACGTGCTGGTGATGGAAGGCCCGGAAGGCAGGCAAACCAAGGGCCGCGTCAACCAGGTGCTCACCTTCGAGGGGCTGGACCGCGTGCAGGTGAAAGAGGCCTACCCGGGCGACATCGTGCTCATCAACGGCATTGAAGACATCAACATTGGCGCCACCGTCACCGACCCGGCCAGCCCGCAGCCGCTGCCCATGCTCAAGATTGACGAGCCGACGCTGACCATGAACTTTTGCGTCAACACCAGCCCGCTGGCCGGGCGCGAGGGCAAATACGTCACCAGCCGCCAAATCTGGGACCGCCTGCAAAAAGAGCTGCAAAGCAACGTGGCCCTGCGCGTGCGGGAAACGGCCGAAGACGGCGTGTTTGAAGTCTCGGGCCGGGGCGAGCTGCACCTCACCATCCTGCTGGAAAACATGCGCCGCGAAGGTTACGAGCTGGCCGTAAGCAAACCGCGCGTGGTTTTTCGCGAGATTGATGGACAGAAGTGCGAACCGATCGAATTGGTAACAGCCGACATTGAAGAAGGCCACCAGGGCGGCGTGATGCAGGCGCTGGGCGAGCGCAAGGGCGAGCTGGTGAACATGGAGCCGGACGGGCGCGGCCGCGTGCGGCTGGAATACCGCATACCGGCGCGCGGCCTCATTGGCTTTTCCAACGAATTTCTCAACCTCACGCGCGGCAGCGGGCTGATTTCCAACATCTTCGACGGCTACGAACCCTTCAAGGGCGACGTGGGCGGCCGCAAAAACGGCGTGCTCATCAGCATGGACGACGGCGAAATCTTCACCTACGCCCTGGGCAAGCTCGATGACCGGGGCCGCATGTTCGTGAAAGCGGGCGACCCGGTCTATGAAGGCATGATCGTGGGCATTCACAACCGCGACAACGACATCGTCGTCAACGCCACGCGCACCAAGCAGCTCACCAACTTCCGCGTCAGCGGCAAGGAAGACGCCATCAAGGTGACGCCGCCCATCGATCTGACGCTGGAATACGGCGTGGAATTCATCGAAGACGACGAACTCGTCGAGATCACGCCCAAAAGCATCCGCCTGCGCAAGCGCTATCTGAAAGAGCACGAGCGCAAGCGCGCCAGCCGCGAAGGCGCATGAGCTGCCTTTGCACTCATCCAGACCGGGGGCGCAAGCCCCCTTTTTTTGTGCCTTCCGGGGGCGGGTTATCCACAGTTTTCTCCTGATTTGATAGCGCGCTACGAAGCATTGGCGGGCGCTGCGGGCGGTTTGCTGAATTGATGAGCAAAATCTTGTAAATGGATGTTCCGGGAAAACCGGCCCGCCTGAAAGCCGCCTTCACCCCCTTCGCCGGCCATTGAACCTTCCCAAGACTGCCGAAAGCCCGCCACCCGGCGCGCCCAGGGATGAGCGGGCTGAATTGCGATTGGAATTTTCGATTCTTCCGGGGCAGGGAAGGGCAGCTTATCCACAGTTTTCTCCTGATTTGATAGCGCGCTGCGCAGCACTGGCGGGCGCTGCGGGCCTGTTGCCTATTTATTCATCAAATTTGTGTAAACAGATGTGCAAGGCGCTGAAGGCGCTTCAGGGCAGCGCCGTGATTTGCGCGCCGGGCGGGGTGGGGCAGGTGGTGGGTGCGTCGGGCGCGTCGGGTGTGGCGGGCGTGCTGGGCGTATCGGCGGGCAGGGGCGCGGTTGCGGGCCAGCCTTCGTGGCGCACGATTTTTTCGTGATCGACGCAGAACTCGATGCGGCGCGCCTGCGGGGCCTGCTGGCGCGCCAGGGCTTGCACGGTGTGGGGCAGGCTGGTTTGCAGGGCCATGCCGTAGCGGGCGTCGTCGGGGTGATCGTCCAGATGCAGCAGGGGGACGAAGCTGGCGGCGAACTTGAGCCAGTGCGAGCCGATGGCCACCGGCGCGGGCGCGTAGCCGTGCGCGCGCAGCCAGCTTTGGGCGCGCTGGCGCAGATCAGGCCCGTCGGGCAGGCGGCCCCAGGCGCTGGCCAGCAGCTCGGCTACCCACTGATTGCAGTTTTGATAGCGCGGGCTGAAGGGGTAGGCATTGGCGCTGTAGCGCGCGGCCAGCAGGCGCAAGGCCAGCGGGCGCTGGCTGGCTGCGGCCTGCACCGGCGCGGCTTGCTCGGGCGGCAGCAGCACCAGCGCCACGTGCAGCGGCCCGGCGGACGCATCGGCGGCCAGCAAAAAACCGGCCAGGCCCTGATCGAACAGGCGCGGGCGGCCCTGCTCGCAGTCGTAATATACTTAAACAAGATAAATAGTATCTTTTAAAGCTTCTTCAAAAGATGAATGGGCAGGAAGAATTTTTCTCAGATACCGTTT
>JBQNAO010000015.1:0-55032 GCA_052170415.1 Ottowia sp.
TTGCCGATTTCCGATTTGCCGATTTCCGATTTGCCGATTTCCGATTTGCCGATTTGCCGATTTCCGATTTCCGGGCATCGGGTTGGCGGCAGCGCCCATACATTCGATAACAAAATTTTGCTTATCAACCAGGCAGACCGCCCGCAGCGCCCGTAAACACTGCGAAGGCAGCTATCAAAAAAGGAGTTATCTGTGGATAACCTGCCCCTGATCGGCCTCTTTTCGATCGCCCTCCTGCCGCAGGCGCAGCACATGCGCCAGCAGGGATTTGCGGGCGGCGGGCCAGGCGCTTGGGGGCACGTCGGCATAGGCCAGGGGCAGCCAGTCGTCCAGGCCGCCCTGGGGCAGGGCCTGCATGGCGGCGCGCACGCGCGCTTCGCGCGCCAGGCGGTGGGCCTTGATGCGCGCCAGATGCCCGCGCGCGCCCAGCAGAACGTGGCCGTGCGCGGGCAGCAGGGCGCGCACGGCGTGGGCGGCGCACAGGGCGTCGAGCTTGTCCAGCGAGTGCAGGTAGGCGCTCATGTCGCCATCGGGCGCGTCGATGACGGTGCTGCTGCCGCCCAGAACGTGATCGCCCGTCAGCAGCGCGGCGCGCTCGGGCAGCAGCAGGCACAGGTGGTTGCCGGTGTGGCCGGGGGTGTGGATGGCGTGCAGCGCCAGCGCGCCCAGCGGCAGGGCCTGCCCGTCGAGCAGGGGCCGGTCGGGGCGAAAGTGGCTGTCGGCGCGCGCGCCGGGCTGCGAGGGCAGGCCCAGCACGGGCGGGCGCTGGGGGCACAGCGCTTGCAGCAGCCAGGCGCCGGGGGCGTGGTCGGGATGGGAGTGGGTGCAGACGATGGCGGCAATGCGCCCGCCCAGCTCTTGCGCGGTGTGCCACAGGCGCTGCACATAGGCGGGATCGGCGGGGCCGGGGTCGATGACGGCCAGCGCGCCGCCGCCTGGGCCGATGAGGTAGCTGTTGGTGCCCGGGCCGGTCATGAAGCCGGGGTTGGGCGCGGTCAGCCGCCACACATCGGGGCACAGGGGCACGGCGCGCTCGTGCTGCCAGGCGATGTCGTGCCCGGCGCGGCCCAGCCAGGCCACTTCTTCATAGGCCGCTTCGCCCGGCTGCACCTGCACCGCACAGCCTTCGCGCAGGGCGGGCAGCGGGGGCAGGGCAGCGGGATCGGCGGGGGCGGCAGGCTGGGCAGGGGCGCTCATGCGCCGGATGATGGCACGGGGTTTTCGCACCTTGGCCTGTCCTCATCCCTGCGATCGGCCTTGTTCTCGCCCTCGGCGGCCGGGCCGATTTGCCACCAGTTCACATGCCGCGTTGCCAGCATGAGCGCGGCCAGCATGGCAAACACCAGCAGCGCGCCCAGCAGCAAGGCGTTGTCCTCGCTGGACAGCAGCACGTAAAGCGCCGCATACAGCGCGGCCACGCCGCCGGCCAGGGCAGCGCCCGTGCGCGCGCCGCCGAGCACGGCGCTGAAATAAACGGCCAGCAGCGCCACGCTGGCGGCGCTGGCGCAGCCATAGGCCAGGGCAAAGGCCATCTTTTCCGACAGCGCCAGCAGCAGCAAAAAGAACACGGCAATCGACAGGCCCACCAGCGCGTATTGCACCGGGTGCAGGCGCAGGCGGCGCAGCAGCTCGGTCATGAACACGGCCAGCAGCAGCAGCGCGACGATGAAATCGCTGTATTTGGCCGCTCGCTCGCTCATCGAATAGGCGTTGACGGGCTGCACCAGGCTCACATCGAAGGTTTCCAGCCCGGTTTGGGCCAGCCACCAGGGCGCGCCGGCGCTGAAGGCCGAGTCGAATGCATCTTCCATTTCTGCCCGCGCAACGTGCACGGGCGGCTCTTTTTCCGGGGGCGACTTTTGCAGCGCCGCAGCCATTTGCGCGCGCGTTTTCGCCACCAGCGAGGAAATGTGCCAGCTCGCCTCAAAGCCCTGATCGCTCACGCTGCGCTCGGCGGCCAGAAAGCGCCCGCCAAAGGACGGATGCGGCCAGTCGGAAGTGAGCCGGGCCGTGCTTTCCGCGCCCAGCGGCGCGATGGCAAGGCGCTCCTGCCCGGCCAGTGTCAGCTTCAGCTCATAGGCCAGCGCCTTGCCGGCCTGCCACTCGCGCAGGGCCGGCCCGGTCAGCGGCGCGTGCACGCTGGCCGAAGCCGGCAGCGATTGGGCGGCCTCATCGGGCAGGCCCGCAGCCAGCGTCAGCTCCTCGTCGCCCAGGCGCACTTGCGGCGTGCCCTCCAGCCCGCGCACATCGCCCAGCGTCAGCGCCAGCGCGGGCCGGCCCGGCTCGATCTGCGAATCGGGCTGGCTGCGCGGTAGGGCGGCCGCGTCAAACGGCGGAAAAACGCCGTGAATGCGCCCGTTCAGCCGGAAAAACGGCACCTTGAAGATGCCCCGGTAGCGCTCTTGCACATTCAGCGCGCCTTCGAGCGCCTGCGTTTGCGCAAACACCACGTGCACCGCCCGGCGCTGCTTTTCCTGATGGCCCTGCACATTGCCCTCGGCATCGCGCAGCGGCGCGCGCCAGCGCTCCACATAAGGCACCAGCAAATAGGGCGCGGCCAGCGCCTGCGGGCCCACGTGTGTTTGCGCCAGCTCCTGCGCCGCCGTGCGCCAGCTATGCCCGCGCTCGGCAATCAGCCGATCGACCTTGATCAGCGGCAGACAAAGCAGCAGCCACAGCGCAAACAGCCCCAGCGCCTTGAGCAGCATGCAGGGGCGCGAAAACAAACGAAAAGCGGGCATCGGTTTCATCCTTTCTGGCAAAAAACCCATGCTTGCCGCACGCGATGAAGCGGCAATGAAGCCCCTGCCCTGGAGGCTTCACCGGCCCTTCACATGCGGCCCACACTCCGCCCACATTCCGCCCACATGGGCCGGGCACAGTGCCCCGCCATGAAAAGCCTGCTCTTGCCCCTGCCCCTGCCCGCCGCCGGCGGCCTGCACCGATCCCTGCTTGCGCTGCTGCTGCGCCACAGCCTGCGCGCTGCCAGCCCCCGGCAAAAACGGTGGCGCACACGCTGAAAACCGCTGCCTTGCGGGCATGGTTATCCACAGATTTTTCCTGAATTGATAGCGCCATGCGCAGTGTTTACGGGCGCTGCGGGCGGTTTGCCTATTTGATAAGCAAAATTATGCAACGCAATGTAAACGAGTGAAGGGGCTTTCAGCGCCGCTGCAAAAACGGATTGCTCACCCGCTCCTGCCCCAGCGTGCCGGCCGGGCCGTGGCCGGGGATGAAGACTGTTTCATCGCCCAGCGGCAGCAGGCGCTCGTCAATGCTGCGCATCAACTGCTCATGGCTGCCGCCGGGGAAATCCGTGCGCCCCACGCTGCCCACAAACAGCACATCGCCCACAAAGGCCAGCCGCGCCTGCGCGCTGTAGAAGATGACGTGCCCCGGCGTGTGCCCCGGGCAGTGGCGCACTTGCAAGGCGCACTGGCCGATCTGCACCTCGTCGCCGTCTTGCAGCCAGCGCGCGGGCGTGAACGGGCGCGCGGGCGGAAAGCCGAACATGCGGCTTTGCTCGGCCAGCCCGTCAATCCAGTAGGCATCGGCCGCATGCGGGCCGATGATGGGCAGGCCCAGCCGCGCGGCCAGCTCGCCCGCGCCGCCGGCGTGGTCGATATGACCGTGGGTGAGCCAGATTTGCTCCAGCCGCAGCCCGCGCTCGGCCACGGCCTGCTCGATGCGGGGCAAATCGCCGCCCGGGTCAATCACCGCAGCGGCCTTGCTTGCCTCGCACCACAGCAGCGAGCAGTTTTGCGCAAAGGCCGTCACGGGCAGGGTGTGGTGGCGCAGACGGCCGTTGCTTGGGTTCATCGCTGGATTCATCGAATGCATTGTTTTCAAAGAGTTTTTCAGGCAAGGGCTGCGCATTCAGAGCGACCAGGTGTAGTCCACCGTCAGCGGCGCGTGATCGGAAAAGCGCTGCTCCTTGTAAACGCTGGCCGACTGCGCCTGCCGCCCCAGCGCGGGCGTGGCCAGTTGGTAATCAATGCGCCAGCCCACGTTCTTGGCCCAGGCCTGGCCGCGATTGCTCCACCACGTGTAGCACTCATGCGTCGCATCGGGGTGCAAATGGCGATAGACATCAATCAGGCCCAGCTCGGTGAGCGCGCGGCTCATCCACGCGCGCTCCTCGGGCAAAAAGCCGCTGTTTTTCTGATTGCCCTTCCAGTTTTTCAAATCCTGCGCCTGATGGGCGATATTCAAATCGCCGCACAAAACCAATTCGCGTTCGTTTTTCAGATTTTCAAGAAACGGGAAAAACTCGTCCAGAAAACGAAATTTCGCCTCCTGCCTTTCAGGGCCGGAAGAGCCGCTGGGAAAATACGCGCTGATAATGGAAAGCCGGCGCTGCGGCGTATCGAAACGCAGCTCCACATAACGGCCTTCCACATCAAACTCGGCGCTGCCGAAGCCCGTTTTCACATCGCTGGGCTCATGCCGGGTGTAAATGCCCACGCCCGAATACCCTTTTTTGACGCTGGCCAGATGAAAGCGCCCCGGCATGCCGTCCAGCGCATCCAGCCGGCCCTGCACATCGGGCAACTGGGCCTTCATCTCCTGCACGCAAATACAATCGGGCCGCTGCGCAGCCAGCCAGGACTCCAGCCCCTTGCCCGCCGCCGAACGAATGCCGTTGAGATTCAGGCTGGTGAGTTTGAACATGTTTTCGGCTTTCCTTGAATAAAATGTTTGCTCAAAATGAAAAAGACCTGCTCGCGCAGGAATTCGTGCAGTTTGCCATTGAATGCGGAGTATTGCGCTTTGGCCAATTCAAAACCAAGGCCGGACGGCTTTCGCCCTATTTTTTCAATGCCGGATTATTCGACGACGGCGCGCGTCTGGGGCGTTTGGCACAATTTTATGCAAGGGCCATTTTGGCCAGCGGCATTGAATTTGACATGATTTTCGGCCCCGCCTACAAAGGCATTCCGCTGGCGGCCACGGTGGCCGTGGAGCTGGCCGCGCGCGGCTGCAACAAACCCCTGGCCTACAACCGCAAGGAAGCCAAGGACCACGGCGAAGGCGGCACGCTGGTGGGCGCGCCGCTCAAGGGGCGCGTGCTCATCGTCGATGACGTGATGTCGGCCGGCACCGCCGTGCGCGAATCCATCGCCCTCATCCAAAACGCCGGCGCCACGCCCCACGCCGTGGCCATCGCGCTCGACCGGCAGGAAAAAGCCACCGAAAACGGGCAGGACGTGCCCTGGAGCGCTGTGCAATATGTCCGCCAAACGCTGGGATTGCAGGTCTGCGCCATCGCCAATCTGGCTCAAATATTGCAAACTTTGAACCAGCACCCGCAGCTCAAGGCGCACCTGGCCGCCACCCAGGCCTACCGCGATCGATACGGGGCCGCTGAAACCACCTTGTGAGCTTGGCCGGCATTTGTTTTTCCTGGCCCTTTTCTTTTTGCGAAGCATTTGTCCTCCATGAAACAGACTTTCAATCGCCTGGCCCTTTTATTGCTGACCGTTTGCGCTGCCGGCGCGCATGCCGAAGGAATCGGAAAAATCTACACCTGCACCGATGAATATGGCCGCCACCTCACTTCCGACCGCCCCATCCCCGAGTGCGCCAACCGCGATCAGCGCGAACTTTCTTCCACCGGCGTCACGCGCCGCGTGCTCAAGCCCCAGCCCACCGCCAGCGAAATCAAGGCCCGCCAGGCCCAGGCGGAAAAAGAGCGCGAACGACGCGCCCGCAAAGAAGCCCAGCGCCAGCGCGATGAATCTCTGGCGATTCGTTATCCCAGTTTGCAACTGCACGAAGAAGCGCGCAAACGCGAGCTGGAAACCTCCGCCCTGCGCGCCAAACTGATTGAAAAACACGTGCAGCAGTTGGAAGAAGAAAAACAAAGAATGCAGGAAAGGCTGAGCAAGCTGCCGAATCCGAACAAAATCTCGGCCGCTTTTCGGCACAGTATTGAACAAAACGAGGCCAATTTGCAAAAGCAAAAAGACACGCTGGCCGATGAAAATGCCCAGCAGGCCGTGATCAACAAACGATTTGACGAAGAACAAGTGCGCCTGAAACCATTTTGGGAAAGCAATGCAGCCAAAAAGGCAGGCAAGCGTTGAAGCAATTTTTGAAAATCAAAACAAAAAAGGATCGGAAAACCCGATCCTTTTTTGTTGGGCGAAAAGCGAACGACGCTTTCTTATTTCAGGCGCTGCTTCAGCAATTCATTGACCTGCTGCGGATTGGCCTTGCCACGGCTGGCTTTCATCACCTGGCCTACCAGTGCGTTGAATGCCTTGTCCTTGCCCGCCCGGTATTGCTCCACATTGGCTGCATTGGCGGCGATGACTTCATCGACGATTTTTTCCAGCGCACCGGTGTCGTTCATTTGTTTGAGGCCCTTGGCTTCGATCAGGGCATCGACATCGCTGCCTTCGCCTGACCACAGCGCCTCGAACACCTGGCGCGCAGCGGCGTTGCTGATGGTGCCGTCCTGAATGCGGCCAATGAGCCGGGCCAGTTGCTCGGCGCTGACTTTGGCGGCTTCGATGGCAAGGTTTTCGGCGTTCAGGCGCTTGCTGATTTCGCCCATCACCCAGTTGCTGGCCAGCTTGGGCTGGCCGCTGGCGCGCGCGGCCGCTTCAAAGTAGGCGGCCATGCCGGGCGACTGGGTGAGCGTGATGGCGTCGTATTCGGGCAGGCCCCAGTCGCGCACGAAGCGCTCGGCCATCTGGCGCGGCAGCTCGGGCATCTCGGCGCGGGTTTGCTCCACCCACTCGGGCGCAATCACCAGCGGCGGCAGGTCGGGATCGGGGAAATAGCGGTAATCGGCCGAGTCTTCCTTGGTGCGCATGGCGCGGGTTTCGCCCGTGTCGGGATCAAACAGCACGGTGGCCTGCTCGATGGCGCGGCCGTCTTCCAACTGCTCGATCTGCCAGCGGATTTCAAAGTCGATGGCCTGCTGCATGAAGCGGAAGCTGTTGAGGTTCTTGATTTCGCGCCGCGTGCCCAGCGGCTGGCCGGGGCGGCGCACGCTCACGTTGGCGTCGCAGCGAAAAGAGCCTTCCTGCATGTTGCCGTCGCAAATGCCGATCCAGGTGACGATCTTGTGCAGCTCCTTGGCATAGGCCACGGCTTCTTCGGTGCTGCGGATGTCCGGCTCGGTCACGATCTCCAGCAGCGGCGTGCCGGCGCGGTTCAGGTCGATGCCGCTCATGCCGTGGTAGTCCTCGTGCAGCGATTTGCCCGCGTCTTCTTCCAGATGCGCGCGCACCAAGCGCACGGTTTTTTTCTCGTCGCCCACAAAAAAAGACACCTCGCCGCCCTGCACCACGGGGATTTCAAACTGGCTGATCTGATAGCCCTTGGGCAGATCGGGATAAAAGTAGTTTTTGCGCGCAAACACGCTGCGCGGCGCTATTTGGGAGCCCAGCGCCAGCCCCAGTTTGATGGCGCAGGCCACGGCCTCGCGGTTCATGACCGGCAGCGTGCCCGGCAGCGCCAAATCCACGGCGCAAGCCTGCGTGTTGGGTGCCGCGCCGAATGCCGTGGGCGCACGGCTGAAAATCTTGCTGTTGGTTTGCAATTGGGCGTGCGTTTCAAAGCCGATGACGACTTCGTAGCCGTTGATGAGTTTTGTAGTCATGGTGGAGTTTGTAAAAGCGCTTGCGACGATTTGCGTCGTTTTTTCAGTCGGCGTTGAATTTGAGTGCAGGTCCTTGTTCTTTTCCGGAAATGGGATATACGGAACATATTCAAACGCAAAATCAACTCAATATTTGAATGTTCGGGCTTGTTTGAATTGTTTTCGTAAGAATGGGCCAGGCACATTAAGCGCAAATCAAAACCCGGCGGGTGTTTGCAGGTGAAAGTCGGTGGCTTGCTGGAAGCGATGGGCCACGTTCAGCAGGCGGGCTTCCTGCAAATAGTTGCCTATTAGTTGCAGGCCCACGGGCAGGCCGTTTGCGCCAAAACCGGCCGGGACGCTCATGGCCGGCAGGCCGGCCAGGCTGGCGGGCAGGGTGTAGATGTCGGCCAGGTAGTCGGCCAGGGGGTCTTGGTGCGCGCCCAGGGCCCAGGCGGTGGTGGGGGCCACGGGGCCGGCGATGAGGTCGCAGTCCCTGAAGGCTTGCTGGAAGTCGTCGGCAATCATGCGGCGCACTTTTTGCGCTTGCAGGTAGTAGGCGTCGTAGTAGCCGTGCGAGAGCACATAGGCGCCGGTCATGATGCGGCGCTTGACTTCGTCGCCAAAGCCCTGGGCGCGGGTTTTTTTGTACATGTCTTCCAGGTCGGCGTAGTCCTGGGCGCGGTGGCCGAATTTGACGCCGTCGTAGCGGCTGAGGTTGCTGCTGGCTTCGGCCGGGGCAATGATGTAGTAGACGGGGATGGACAGCTCGGTGCGCGGCAGGCTGATTTCGACCAGCCTGGCCCCCTGTTTTTGCAGCTCGGCCAGGGCGGCTTCGACGGCGGCGCGCACGTCGGCGGCCAGGCCCTCGCCAAAAAATTCCCTGGGGATGCCGATGCGCAGGCCGTCGAGGCTGTCGCCCAGGCGGCGGGTGAAGTCTTCGGGCGGGACATCGAGCGAGGTGGAGTCGCGGTCTGCGTCCGGGCCGCAAAGGGCGGATAGCAGCAGGGCGCAGTCTTCGGCGGTGCGGGCCATGGGGCCGGCCTGATCGAGGCTGGATGCGAAGGCGATCATCCCGTAGCGGCTGGCGCGGCCGTAGGTGGGCTTGATGCCGGTGATGCCGCAAAAGCTGGCGGGCTGGCGGATGGAGCCGCCGGTATCGGTGCCGGTGGCCGCCGGGGTGAGGCGCGCGGCCACGGCGGCGGCGCTGCCGCCGGAGGAGCCGCCGGGCACGCAGTCGGTGTTCCACGGGTTGCGCGCGGGGCGGTAGGCGGAGTTTTCATTGCCGCTGCCCATGGCGAATTCGTCGCAGTTGAGCTTGCCCAGGCAGACCATGCCTGCGGCGGCGAGCTTTTGCACCACGGTGGCGTCAAAAGGCGAGCGATAGCCTTGCAGCATGCGCGAGCCGGCGGTGGTGGGCCAGTCGCGCGTGACGAAGATGTCTTTGTGGGCCAGGGGCACGCCCGTCAGGGCGGGGGCGTTGCCGCCGGTCAGCAGGGCGTCGGCGGCGCGGGCCTGCGCCAGCGTGGCGTCTTCGTCCACGGCCAGATAGGCGCCCAGCGCTTCGTGTGCGCGGGTGCGGGCCAGAAAGTGGCGGGCGGTTTCTTCGGCGGAGATTTCGCGCGCTTTCAGTTTGGCGGCCAGCGCGGCTACGGTGAGGTCGTGCAGCTGGCTCATTCGATCACCCTGGGCACGAGAAACAGGCCGTCTTCCACGGCGGGGGCGTTTTGCTGGTTGGCGCTGCGCTGGTCGGGTTCGCTGGCGATGTCGTCGCGCAGGCGCAGTTGTACATCCTGCACGGCGGCCAGCGGGTGCGCCAGGGGTTGCACGCCCCGGGTATCGACTGCGCGCATGGTTTCCACGATGCTGAAAAAGTCGTTGAGTTTGTCGAGCATGCGCTGGCTTTCGCCGGCGCCCAGCTCCAGCCGGGCCAAATGCGCGATACGGTCAATATCCTGCAAGTTAAGGGACATATGCGTGAAAAAGCGCCAACAAGGGCGCATGTAAATGAGTGTGAAATGCCTTGCCGCAAGTGCCTGAAAGCCGCCTTGCCAGAGGGCGATGAAGTATTATCCGCCGCTGTTTTGAACGCGCCTGAACGGGCGCTTTTTTGCATCCATTTTCCCCCTTCCCCTCCCGATTTTCGAGCGGCCATGCCTGCCCGGCAAGGTATGGCCGAGCCAATGAAAGCATCTGCATGTTTGGAATGTTCCGCCGGTTTCTCTCTACTGATTTGGCCATTGATCTGGGCACGGCCAATACCCTGATCGTGGTGCGCGGCAAGGGTCTGGTGCTGGATGAGCCTTCCGTGGTTGCCATCCGCCACGAAAGCGGCCCGCAGGGCAAGAAAACCATTCAGGCCGTGGGCCGCGAGGCCAAGGCCATGCTGGGCAAGGTGCCCGGCAACATCGAGGCCATACGCCCCATGAAGGACGGCGTGATCGCCGACTTCACCATCACCGAAAAGATGCTCACGCAATTCATCAAGAAGGTGCATGCGCGCGGGCTGTTCAGCTCGCCGCGCATCATCATTTGCGTGCCCTGCGGCTCCACGCAGGTGGAGCGCCGCGCCATTCGCGAATCGGCCCTGGGCGCGGGCGCTTCCGAGGTGTATCTGATTGAGGAACCCATGGCGGCGGCCATAGGCGCGGGCCTGCCCGTGAGCGAGGCCAGCGGCTCAATGGTGGTGGACATTGGCGGCGGCACCACGGAAGTGGGCGTCATCAGTCTGGGCGGCATGGTCTACAAGGGCAGCGCCCGCGTGGGCGGCGACAAGTTCGATGACGCCATCGTCAATTACATCCGCCGCAACTACGGCATGCTGATCGGCGATCCCACGGCCGAGCTCATCAAGAAGGAAATCGGCAGCGCCTTTCCGGGCAGCGAATTTCGCCAGATGGAAGTCAAGGGGCGCAACCTCTCCGAAGGCGTGCCGCGCAGCTTCACCATCAGCAGCAATGAGGTGCTTGAAGCCCTGTCCGAGCCGATCAACAGCATCGTTTCCGAGGTCAAGCGCGCCCTGGAAGACACCCCGCCCGAGCTGGGCGCGGACATTGCCGAGCGCGGCATGATGCTGACCGGCGGCGGCGCGCTGCTGCGCGATCTGGATCGTCTGCTGGCCGAGGAAACCGGCTTGCCCGTGCTGGTGGCCGAAGACCCGCTCACTTGCGTGGTGCGTGGCTGCGGCCTGGCGCTGGAGACCATGAACCGCCAGGGCAGCATCTTCACCAACGAGTAAGGTGGGTGCGCGGGTGCTGATGCAGGCCATCGCAGCAGTGGGGCTGGCGCGTGGCGGCCAGCCTTTCTTTTTGCGGCGGCGCGCGCATGTCTGCATTTGACGACGCCCCCATTTCCTTTTCGCAGCGCGGGCCTTCGCCGCTGGGGCGCTTGCTCATTTGTGTGGCGCTGGCGCTGTTTCTCATGGTGGCCGATGCGCGGCTGGGCATCGTGCAGCCGCTGCGCGCCACGCTGGCGACGGTGCTCTATCCCGCCCAGTGGCTGGCCTTGCAACCGGTGCAGTGGGTGAAAAACGGCTATTCCTATATGACCGAGCTGAAAACCGCGCAAAAAGCCGGCGAGGCCGCGCTGATGCGCCTGGTGGAGCAATCGCGGCGCGCCGGGCAGGTGGAGCAGCTTTTGCAGGAAAACGAGCGCCTGCGCAAACTGCTGGCGCTGCGCGAGCGCACCAGCACCCCCGCGATGGCGGCGCAGGTGCTTTATGACGCGACCGACCCCTACACCCGCCGCGTCATCATCGACAAGGGCAGCGTGCAGGGCATTCAGCCCGGCTCGCCCGTGCTGGACGAGGCCGGCGTGCTGGGGCAGGTCACGCGGGTGTATCCCTTCGTGAGCGAAATCACCTTGCTGATCGACCGCGATCAGGCCATTCCGGTGCTCAACACACGCACCGGCGTGCGCAGCGTGGCCTATGGCGATCCCACTCCGCGCAGCGGGCTGATGGAGCTGCGCTACACCTTTGCCAGTGAAGACGTGCGCGAGGGCGACTTGCTCGCTACCAGCGGCATAGACGGCGTGTATCCCCCCGGCCTGCCCGTGGCGCGCGTGCGCGCGGTGCAACGGCAAAGCGAGCTGGCCTTCATGCGCGTGGAGTGCGAGCCGCTGGCGGCCACGGGCGGCGTGACGCACGTCATGGTCTTGCAGCCCGTGCAATACGAGCAGGACAGACCCGATACCGCCGCCGCATCGCCTGCCCGGCCCGACACCAAGCCTGCCCACTCGGCGGCGGGCGCAGGAGCCGCGCCGTGATCCTGCGACGCGGACAACCGCTGCTTTTGCCGGTTTCGCCCGGCTTTATCTGGGTCACGCTGGGGCTGGCCTTTTTGCTCAATTTGCTGCCGCTGGGGCGGCTGGCCTGGATGCCGGATGTGCTGGCCGTGGTGCTGGTGTTCTGGAGCGCGCATCAGCCGCGCCATGTGGGTTTGTGCGCGGCCTTCATCTTCGGGCTGTGCCTGGATGTGCATCAGGCGGCCCTTTTGGGGCAGCACGCGCTGGCTTACGCCGCCTTGAGCTTTGCCGCCGTGAGCTTGCAGCGGCGCATGTTGTGGCAGCCCGTGTTGGGGCAGGCGCTGCTGCTGCTGCCGGTGTTTGCCCTGGCGCACGGGCTGACCACGGTGGTGCGCCTGATGGCCGGCGGCGTGGCTCCGGGCTGGCCGGCGCTGCTGGCGCCGCTGCTGGAGGCGGCGCTGTGGCCGCCGCTGACCTGGCTGCTGCTGGCGCCGCAGCGCCGCGCGCCCCGGCCCGATGCCGACCGGCCTATTTGAGCTGGCTCCAGCTTTTTGCTCTTGTTTCTGTAGCGCGCTGCGCAGTATTTACGGGCCTTGCAGCCGTTTTGGCTGTTTTTGACTTCTTGAAAAACGAGCTTCAGGAACCCAGCGGGCGGCCGATGGGGGTGCTGTAGGGGGCGGGCGATTGGGGCGTCTGGGGCGCTGGCGTGAAGATGGGTGCGGGCTGGCCTGGCGCGCCGGATTCGAGCTGCCTGCGCGCTTGCGCGTAGAGCGCCTGCACCTTGGGCGCGTTTTGCTCCAGCTTGCGCATGCGATCGGCGTCGCTCGGGTGCGAGGAGAGAAAGCCCGGGCCGGCCTGCCGGCTGCCCTCGCTCATCATTTTTTGCCAGAGGCTGATGCTGGCTTGCGGCGCATAGGCGGCGCGGGCGGCCAGCTCCAGGCCCACCAGGTCGGCCTCGGTTTCGTCGCTGCGGCTGTATTTGAGCGAGAGCAGTTGCGTGCCCAGTTGCGCGCCGATCTGCCCCAGATCGCCCAGCCCCATGACGGACGAAAGCGCTTGCAGCCCCAGCTCGGTGGCCAGGGTTTTGGCCAGGCGCGCGCGGGCGTGCTCGCGCAGGGCGTGCGCCATTTCGTGGCCCATCACGGCGGCGGTTTCGTCGTCGCTCAATTGCAGCCGGTTCAGCAAGCCCGTGTAGAAGGCGATCTTGCCGCCTGGCATGCACCAGGCGTTCACGCTCTCGCCTTCGATCAGGTGCACGGCCCAGCGCCAGTTTTGCGCGCGCGGGTTCCATGCCTGGGCGTGAACGATCAGGCGGCGGGCGATGGCGTGCAGGCGCTGCGTTTGCGGGTGGCTATCGGGCAGCAGCTTGCCCTGCTGGCGGGCGGTGGCAATGACTTTGGCGTATTCCTGCTCGCCCGCCTGCTCCAGCGTTTCGGCCGGCACCAGCGTTCGCATGCGCGAGGCGCGGCCCACATTTACCTGCGCCAGCGCAGGCGCGGCGGCGCTGGCGGCGGCCAGCAGGAAAACACGGCGGGGCATGACAGGGGCGTGAAGGCGGGCGCAAAACAGGCACATGGCGGCAAGGGGGCAGAAAGGGGAAGGCAGGAGGGGGAAAAAAGACGCCCCGGCGGGCTGCCGGAGCCGGGGCGCTTCCGATAATCGGCCGCGCTTTTGCTTTCAAACCATACCGCAGGCCGGGGCGGCGGCGGTTTTTTCACAGGCGGGCCTTTCCCTTGATTCTTTCCTTTGTGAAGCGCTGGTTGCACCTGCTGGCGCAACCGCTGAATGCGCGCATGCTGGCGCTGGGCTTTGCGGCCGGGTTGCCGCTTTTGCTGGTGGTGGGCACGCTGTCGTTTCGGCTGCGCGAGGCGGGCATCGATCGTGGCGCGATCAGCCTGCTGTCCTGGGTGGGGCTGGCGTATGGCTTCAAGTGGGTGTGGGCGCCGCTGGTCGATCGCCTGCCGCTGCCCTGGCTTACGGGCCGCCTGGGGCAGCGGCGCGGCTGGCTGCTGCTGGGGCAAATCGGCGTGATGCTGGGGCTGACGGGCATGGCGCTGGTGCACCCGCAGCACAGCCTGGGCGCGCTGGTGGCCTGCGCGCTGCTGGCGGCCTTTGCCTCGGCCACGCAAGACATCGCGCTGGATGCCTGGCGCATCGAATCGGCCCCGCCCGAACAGCAGGGCGTGCTGGCCGCCTGCTATCAAACGGGCTACCGCCTGGCCATGATTTGGGCGGGCGCGGGCGCGCTGTGGCTGGCCAGCCTGATGGGCGGAGGGCATGGGGCCGCCCATGTGACCGCCGATGGGGCGACGGCAGGCGGCGCGTGCGCTGCGGCGGTTTCTGCTCCGGCAGCCACTTCGGCGACAACTGCGGCAGCTTCCCCGGCCGCTGCCCTGCCCTATGACAACGCGGGCTGGATGTGGGCCTATTTGCTCATGGCCGCGACCATGCTGGTGGGCGTGCTGACCGTGCTGCGCGCGCCCGAGCCGGCGAGCAGCCGCAGGCGGCAGGCGGGGCTGGATATGCCGCGCTGGCGCGCCGCCTTGCGTCAGGCCCGCCGCCAGGGCGCATCGCCCGTGGCCCTGCTGGCGCTGGCGCTGGCGGCGCTGCTGCTGGCTGCCCTCATGGGCGCGGCGCTGAAGGCGCGCTGGCTGGCCGCTTTGGCCGCGCCCCTGCCTTGGCCCTGGCTGCCGCAGGCGGCGCTGGCGCTGCTGCTGGCCGCTTGCCTGGGCTGGCTGTGGCATGAGGGCCGCCGCCCGGCGCAGCTGGCGTCGTCTGCCAACTGGCGCTGGCGGCCTGCGCCCGGCAGCCGGGCCGAGCGGGCGCTGGCCTGGGCGCTGGCCAGCTTTGTCGCTCCCTTTGCCGATTTTTTCCGGCGCTATGGCCGCCAGGCGCTGCTGGTGCTGGCGCTGATAGGCACTTACCGCATCAGCGACACCGTGATGGGCGTGATGGCCAATCCGTTTTACGTGGACTTGTGCTTTACCAAGGCCGAAGTGGCCGCCGTGAGCAAAACCTGGGGCCTGGGCATGACGCTGCTGGGCGCATTTCTGGGCGGCGCGCTGGCGCTGCGCTTTGGCGTGATGCGCATCCTCATGCTGGGCGCGCTGCTGTCGGCGGCCAGCAATGTGCTGTTTGCCTGGCTGGCCGGGGTGGGGCACAGCGTGGCGGCGCTGATGCTGGTGGTTTCGGCCGACAACCTGGCCTCCGGCCTGGCCTCGGCGGCCTTTGTCGCCTACCTGAGCAGTCTGACCAACCTGAGCTACTCGGCCACGCAATACGCGCTGTTTTCCTCGCTCATGCTGCTGGCGCCCAAGTTTGTGGCGGGCTACTCCGGGCAGTTTGTCAACGCCTACGGCTACGCCAGCTTTTTCACCGCCACGGCGCTTTTGGGGCTGCCCGTGCTGGCGCTGGTGGCGCTGGCGGCGCGGGCGCAGCGGCGGCAGGCGGCTGCCGCACAATCGGCCCCCCATGATTGAGCCGCTCCCTTCCGAAGCCGCGCTGGCCAGCTATCGCGCCCGCCTGGCTGTGGTGGCCGCCGCCGTCACCGTGTGCTTTTCCCTGCTGGGTTTTCGGCTGTGGGTGTTGCAGGTGGACAGGCATGAGCAATACCTGAACCGCGCCGAGAGCAACCGCACCGCCGTGGTGCCCATCGTGCCCGGGCGCGGCGACATCCTCGACCGCAACGGCGTCGTGCTGGCCACCAGCTACAAGGCGCACGCGCTGGAGATCACGCCCGCCAAAGTCAGGGGCAGCCTGCCCGAAGTGATCAACGCGCTGGCGCAAGTCGTGCCCATCAGCGAGCGCGAGCGCAAACGCTTCGACCGCCTGCGCCAGAGCACGCGCGGCTTCGAGTCCCTGCCCATACGCCTGCGCCTGAGCGACGAGGAAGTGGCCCGCTTTGCCGCCCAGCGCTACCGCTTTCCCGGCGTGGAAATCAAGGCCAGGCTGTTTCGCACCTATCCCCTGGGCGAAGTGGCCTCGCACGCCATCGGCTACGTGGGCCGCATCAGCGATGCCGATCAGGAGCGCATCGAAGACATGGGCGCCGAAATCGCCGCCAACTACCGTGGCACCGACTACATCGGCAAATCCGGCATCGAAGCCGGCTACGAAGCCGTCATGCACGGCATCACCGGCGTGGAGCAAATGGAAACGGCCGCCGGCGGGCGCGCCGTGCGCACGCTGGGCAGCCGCTTTCCCGTCAACGGCCAAAGCCTGCGCCTGACGCTGGACATCAACCTGCAAAAACTCGTCGAAGACCTCTACGGCGCGCGCCGGGGCGCGCTGGTGGCCATAGACCCGGCCACCGGCGAAGTGCTGGCCTTCGTCAGCAAGCCCACCTACGACCCCAACCTCTTTGTCGAAGGCATAGACCAGGACACCTGGAGCGAGCTCAACGAATCCATCAACCGCCCCCTGTTCAACCGCGCCCTGCGCGGCACCTACCCGCCCGGCTCCACCTTCAAGCCCTTCATGGCCCTGGCCGGGCTGGAAAGCGGACACATCACCGCCCAGACCAGCGTCAACGACGTGGGCAACTGGGTGCTGGCCGGGCGCTCGTTTCGCGGCCACGCCACCGGCTGGGTCAACCTGGAGCAAAGCATCACGCGATCGAGCAATGCCTACTACTACCAGCTGGCCTACAACATGGGCATTGCCGCCATCAACCGCTACCTCGCCCCCCTGGGCTTTGGCCGCGAAACCGGCATCGACCTGCCCGGCGAAGCGCGCGGCGTGCTGCCCAACCCCGAGTGGAAACGCCAGGCCATGAGCCGCTACAAGGACCGCCGCATGCAAACCTGGGTGCCCGGCGACACGGTGAACGTCGGCATCGGCCAGGGCTTTAACAACTACACCATGCTGCAACTGGCCCACGCCACGGCCACGCTGGCCGCAGGCGGCATCAAGCGCGCGCCGCACCTGGTGCGCAGCCTGCAAGCCGGCGCGGACGACGCCCCCCAGCCGCTGCCGCAGCCGCCCGGGCAAGTCATGGGCTACAAAAGCGAGCACCTGGCCGTCATCAAAAAAGGCATGCAGGGCGTCACCCTCTACGGCACGGGCCGCGGCGCCTTTCGCGGCGCGGCCTACGCCTCGGGCGGCAAAACCGGCACCGCCCAGGCCATCACCATCGGCCAGAAAAGCCGCTACAACGCCGCCGCGCTGGCCGAGCACCAGCGCGATCACTCCCTCTACATCGCCTTTGCCCCGCTGGACGAGCCGCGCATTGCCGTGGCCGCCATCGTGGAAAACGCCGGCTTTGGCGCGGCCGCCGCCGCGCCCATCGTGCGGCGCGTGTTCGACTACTGGCTGCAAGGGCTGTATCCCAGCGAGCAAGACCTGCGCGCCGTGCAGCAGGGCCGCGCCAGCGAACCCATAGGCGAGCCGCGCCGCGCCGAAGACCTGGCCCTGCGCCCGCCCGCAGCGCCCGCCGAAGCTGCCCCGGCCGAAGCTCCTGCCGCCGCCCCCTGATATTGGTCATATTTGGATACAAGATTTTGCTTACCAAATAGGCGGAAGGCCCGCATCGCCCGTAAACACTGCGTAGCGCGCTATCAAATCAGGAGAAAGCTGTGGATAACTTGCCTGCGAGAAGGCCGGGCAAGGCGTTTTTCAAGGCGCTTTTCAGGGATTCAACACATAGGCAAAAGCCTCGGGCAGCCGGGCAAAAGGCAGCTCCTGCAAGGAAGGCCACGCGCCTGCTTCCAGCGCGCCGGCGGCGTGCAGCATGTCCTGCGGATGCACGATGCCCAGCCCCTGCGCCGTGGCCAGAAAAAGCCGGCCCTGCTCATCCAGCACGCAGGCTTGCACGCCCTCGGGCGCCAGCGCAGGCCCGCCCGTGTGCGGCTCGATGCGGCCTTCGCCCAGCACGCGCCACACCCAGGGCGCGGCCTGCAAGGTGACGAAAACGCGCTGCGGGCCGTTCTGGAAAAACCAGCGCCCCTGCGCATCGGCCGCGTAATTGCGGGCGATGAAAGCCAGCAGGCCGGGGTGGGCCAGGCGCGCGCCCTGGCTGCCCGGGCGGCCGCTGCCAAAAGCGCCGCTGGCCTGCGCGCGCTCATCGCGCATCCACCACTGCCCGCGCACATCCAGCGCCAGCCAGCCGTGGCAGGCCGGCACATTGGGCCACTTGCGCAGGGCTTGTTGCACGATTTCATCCATGAGCTTCATCTCCTCCAAAGCAGGCGGCGCGCCAGCATCAGCGCCGCAGTGACGAAAACCGCCGCCGCCACGCTGGCGGCAAAAGCCGCATAAGGGGGCCAATGCGGCAAGGCCCAGGCCAGCGCCGCGCAAAAAGCGGCCAGACTGCCCGCGCCGGGCAAGGCCGCGTGCAGCAAGGCGCTGGCGCTGGTGCAAAGTGAGCGTGGCTGCGCTGAACACCACCGGAAACCCAATCAGCGCCCCCGCCAGCGCCGGCCCCAGCCAGTGGCTGGCCGTGGTAATCCAGCCAATCACCGCCCCGGCCAGCAGCCCGCGCTGCACCAATTGCGCCCAGCCGGCCGGCCCCGGCGGGCTGGGGCGCGGCAGCCGCAGCCGCACGCCCCAGACGCCGGCCGCGGCAGTGAGCAGGGCAAACAGCGCCAGCGCCCGGCCCGGGCCCTGATCCAGCGCCAGATAAGCCGCGCCCGCATGCAGCAGCCAGGCCGCGCCCACCCAGGCCGGCACTGCGCCCAGCAGCGCCCGCCAGGGCGGCCAGTGGCGCAGCGCAGCCATGTAGGCCAGCAGATAAACCGGCACCGCGCACAGCGCCAGCAGGGTGTGCGCGGCCATTTGCGCCACCACGGCCGCAGGCGTTTGCCGCAACAAAAAGAAAAACCCCGGCCCCATCACCAAAGGCAGCCCCGCCAGCAGCCCGCCCGCCAAAGGCCCCAGCCGCATGGCCGCCCAGCCCGCGCTCACCACCACTGCCGCCGTGCCCAGCGTGCGCGGCAGCAAGGCTGGCAAAGAGAAATCAGAAGGCAGCCAGTCGGTCATGGAAAAAAAGCAGGAGAAGGGGGAATTCGGGGGGGCTTGCATGCGGGCCCGGGGCAAGTTTTGCGAGAGCGCCGGGCAAGGCTTGCGCAAGGGGCATGGCAGACAATTCGCCGCCATGACCCAAGCCGCATCCACCCCCCACACCCTGACCATCACCCGCCCTGACGACTGGCACCTGCACGTGCGCGACGGCGAGTATCTGCCGCTGCTGATGGCGCACGCGGCGGCGCAGTTTGGCCGCGCCATCATCATGCCCAACCTGCGCCCGCCGGTGACGACCGCGCGCCAGGCCATGCAATACAAGGCGCGCATCCTGCAGGCGCTGCCCGAAGGCAGCGACTTCGAGCCGCTGATGACGCTGTATCTGACCGATAACACCTCGCCCGAAGAAATCGACCTGGCCTTTGCCGCCGGCGTGCCGGCCGTCAAGCTCTATCCGGCCGGGGCCACCACCAACAGCGACGCGGGCGTGACCGATCTGCGCAAAACCTACCCCACGCTGGAGGCGCTGCAAAAGCACGGCATGGCGCTGCTGGTGCACGGCGAAGTCACGGATGCCGAAGTGGATGTGTTCGACCGCGAGGCGGTGTTCATCGAGCGCGTGCTCGCGCCGCTGCGGCGCGACTTTCCGGCGCTGAAGATCGTGCTGGAGCACATCACCACCGAAGAAGCGGCGCAATACGTGAGCCAGGCCGATGAACACCTGGCGGCCACCATCACGGCGCACCACCTGCTGTTCAACCGCAACGCCATCTTCACCGGCGGGCTGCGGCCGCACTACTACTGCCTGCCCGTGCTCAAGCGCGAGCGCCACCGCCAGGCGCTGCTGCGCGCGGCCACCAGCGGCCATCCGCGCTTTTTCCTGGGCACCGATTCGGCCCCGCACGCAGCGGCGCTCAAAGAGCACGCCAGCGGCTGCGCAGGCTGCTACACCGCGCACGCGGCGCTGCCGCTGTATGCGCAAGCCTTCGAGGCGGCGGGGGCGCTCGATCGCCTGCAAGACTTCGCCAGCCACTTCGGGGCGGACTTTCACGGCCTGCCGCGCAACACGGACACGCTGACGCTGGTGCGCCAAAGCTGGCAAGTGCCCGAGGACTACCCCTACGGCCAGGCCCGGCTCAAGCCGCTTTGTGCGGGCGAAACGCTGGCCTGGCAGGTGCGGCAGTAAGGGTCGCTGCGCGCCCGGGGTGCTGCGATTTTTGTAGCTGCCAGCGCAGCATCCACGCGGGTTTCAGCCGGTTTGCTTGTTTTTCCGGCATGAAAAAAGCGGGCCTGCGCGGATGGCAGGCCCGCTTTTTTTGCGGGGGAATGACCGCAGGGGATCAGGCGGTCGGGCTGCGGTGGTTGGCCGCTTCGGCCACGGTGAGCGCCGTCATGTTGATCAGGCGGCGCACGGTGGCGCTGGGCGTGAGCACATGCACGGGCGCGGCCGCGCCCAGCAGGATGGGGCCGACGGTGACGCCGTGGCCGCTCAGGCTCTTGACGATGTTGAACAGGATGTTGGCGGCGTCCAGATTGGGGCAGATCAGCAAGTTGGCCTCGCCGCTCAGGGGGCTGTCGGAGACATAGCGCTCGCGCAGCGCGGCCGAGAGGGCGGTGTCGCCGTGCATTTCGCCGTCGCACTCGACATCGGGCATCTGCTGCGCAAACAAATCGCGCGCTTGGCGCATGCGGCGGGCCGGGGCGCGGCTGGAAGAGCCGTAGTTCGAGTGCGAGAGAAAGGCCACCTTGGGCGCAATGCCGAAGTTGCGCACTTCCTGCACGGCCATGCGGGCGATGCCGGCCAGCAGCTCGGCGCTGGGTTCCTCGTTGACATAGGTGTCGGCGATGAAGAGGGTGCGCCCTTCCATGATGAGCACGTTCAGCGCCGCCATGCAGGGCACGTCGGGGCGCTGGCCGATGATGTCCTGAATGTGCTGCAAGTGGGTGTCGTAGCGGCCCAGGGTGCCGCAGAGCATGGCGTCGGCATCGTTCATGCGCACCATGAGGGCGGCCAGCGTGGTGGTGGAGCGGCGCACGGCGGCCTGCGCGGCTTCCTGGGTGACGCCGTTGCGCGCCATGAGGCGGTGGTATTCCTGCCAGTAGGCGAGGTAGCGCTCGTCGGTTTCGGGGTCGCACACCTGCACGTTGCGGTCGATTTGCAGGCGCAGGCCCGATTGGGCGATGAGCTGCTCGATGACGGCGCGGCGGCCCACCAGGATGGGGCTGGCCAGACCTTCATCGACGACGGTTTGCGCGGCCATCAGCACGCGCGGGTCTTCGCCTTCGGCATAGACCATGCGCTTGCTGGCAGCAGGCACGGCGCGGGCGGCGGCCACCACGGGGCGCATGAGCATGCCGGACTGGGAGACGAATTGCTCCAGCGAGGCGCGGTAGGCGGCCATGTCGTCTATGGGCCGGGCGGCCACGCCGGAGCGGGCGGCGGCTTCGGCCACGGCAGGGGCGATGCGCAGGATCAGGCGCGGATCGAAAGGCGTGGGGATGATGTAGTCGGGGCCGAAGCGCAGGTCCTTGCCGGCGTAGGCGGCCATGGCCTCGGCGCTGGGCTCGGCCTTGGCCAGCGCGGCGATTTCGCGCACGCAGGCCAGCTTCATTTCCTCGGTGATCTTGGTGGCGCCGCAGTCCAGCGCGCCCCGGAAGATGTAGGGAAAGCACAGGACGTTGTTGACCTGGTTGGGGTAGTCGCTGCGGCCGGTGGCGATGATGCAGTCCGGCCGCGCGCGGCGGGCGGTGGCCGGGTCGATTTCCGGCTCGGGGTTGGCCAGCGCCAGGATGACAGGCTTGTCGGCCATGGTCTGCACCATTTCGGCCGTGAGCACGCCCGCCGTGGAGCAGCCCAGGAAAACATCCGCGCCGGCGATGACGTCGGCCAGCGTGCGCGCTTCGGTTTTTTGCGCGTAGCGGGCCTTGGATTCGTCGTAACCGCCGGGGCGGCCTTCGTAGATGACGCCCCTGGAGTCGCAGACGAAGACGTTTTTCAGCTGCACGCCCAGGGCTACCAGCACATCCAGGCAGGCCAGGGCGGCCGCGCCGGCGCCGCTGACGGCCACTTTCACATCGGCCAGGGGCTTGCCCACCAGTTCCAGCCCGTTGAGCAGGGCCGCGCCGGCAATGATGGCGGTGCCGTGCTGGTCGTCGTGGAAGACGGGAATGTTCATGCGCTCGCGCAGCTTGCGCTCGATGTGAAAGCACTCGGGGGCCTTGATGTCTTCCAGATTGACGCCGCCCAGCGTGGGCTCCATGGCGGCGATGATTTCCACCAGCCGATCGGGGTCGCGCTCGTTCAGTTCGATGTCAAACACATCGATGCCGGCGAATTTCTTGAACAGGCAGCCCTTGCCTTCCATGACGGGCTTGCCCGCCAGCGGGCCGATGTCGCCCAGGCCCAGCACGGCAGTGCCGTTGGTGATGACGCCCACCAGATTGCCGCGCGCGGTGTATTCGCTGGCCAGCGCCGGGTTGGCCTGAATGTCCAGACAGGGATAGGCCACGCCGGGGGAATAGGCCAGCGACAAATCGCGCTGATTGGACAGCGGCTTGGTGGGAGTGACGGAAACCTTGCCGCGCGTGGGCTGGCGGTGGTAGTCAAGCGCCGCTTCGCGCAGCGCCTCTTGGGCGGGGGTGAATTTGGACATGCAAAGGAGCCTTTCTTGCGGGGGTTGCGTCGGCCTTGTCGGCTGCAAGAGTCAGCAAAGCACGACGGTGTCGGGAAGCTGGTTGGCGGCGGCAGCGCCAGAGGGGCAAAGGGGCGATTGTGCTTGCGGCGCGTGCTGCACCATCAGCTCGGTGACGGCAGCCAGCGCGCCGGTGAGGCCGACCTCGAATTGCCGCTGGCGCAACGCACCGGCCAGGCTGTCGGCGATGGCCTGCCACTGCGCCGGCGGCACGCTGGCGGCCAGGGCGCGATCAGGCACGATTTCGATGGCGCGCGCGGCCAGATTCAGATACACCAGCACGCCATTGCGGCCCACGGTGTCCCACACGCCCAGCTTGGCAAACATCATCAGCGCGCGCTCGCGCAGCACTTGCGACATGGGCAGGCGCTGGCGCACTTGCCGCCACAAATAGCTCAATGGCAGCGAGCCTTCCACGCACAGGCGCACCTCGCCGCCGTGCCGCGCCTCGCTGGAAGCCACCATTTGCGCCAAACGATCGGCCAGCGCCGGGGGCACGATGCGCCGGGCATCGGTTTCGTCAAACCACAAATGCAACAGGCGGCAGGGCGGATGGGCGGCGGCTGGCATGGCGGGAAAGCAAGCGAAAAAGCGGGCGACAAAAAGAAACAAAAAGGCAGGTTACTACATTTTTGATAGCTGCCAACGCAGTATCCACGGGCTTTGTGGCGGTTTTGCCGGTTGCGAACCGGGCGGGCGAAGAGCCGAGTTTCCCTACACTTGCGCGCTCGTTTTTTGTGCCTTTGGTGTTTTCATATATGACCGCTGCCGCCGCGCCGCTGCCCACACATCGCCCTGCCCTGTTGCAACGCCTGGCCGAGCCGGGGCCTTATGACGTGGTGGTCATCGGCGGAGGGGCAACCGGGCTGGGCGTGGCGCTGGATGCGGCCACGCGCGGGCTGAAAACGCTGCTGCTGGAGGCGCATGACTTTGCCAAGGGCACCTCATCGCGCGCGACCAAGCTGGTGCACGGCGGCGTGCGCTATCTGGCCCAGGGCAATGTGGCGCTGGTGCGCGAGGCGCTGCGCGAGCGCGCGCACATCCTGACCGCCGCCCCGCATCTGGCGCAGCCGCTGGCTTTTGTGATGCCCGCCTATCAATGGTGGGAAAAGCCCTGGTATGGCCTGGGCCTGAAAGCCTATGACCTGCTGGCCGGCCGGCAAAGCCTGGGCCGCACCGAGCTGCTCAACGCCTCCGCCACGCTGGCGCGCCTGCCCGGTGCGCAGCCGCAGGGCCTCAAAGGCGGCGTGCAGTATTGGGACGGCCAGTTCGACGATGCCCGCCTGGCGCTGGCGCTGGCGCGCACGGCTGCAAGGCATGGGGCGCTGCTCGTCAACTACTGCCGCGTTACCGGCCTGCATCACGCCGATGGCCGCGTGGCCGGCGTGCAAGCGCAGGATGTGGAAACGGGCCGCACTTTTCAGATCAAGGCAGCCTGCGTCATCAATGCAACCGGCGTGTGGGTGGACGCCTTGCGCCAGCAGGATGCCGCCCTTGCGCAGCAGACCGCCGGGGCGCTGGTTGCGCCCAGTCAGGGTGTGCATGTGGTGGTGGATGGCGACTTTCTGCCCGGCCCGCATGCCCTGCTGGTGCCGAGTACGGCCGACGGGCGCGTGCTGTTTGCCGTGCCGTGGCTGGGCAAGCTCATCCTGGGCACCACGGACAGTTCGCGCCAGGACCTGCCGCTGGAGCCGCAAGCCAGGGAGGATGAAGTGGATTTCATCCTGCGTGAAGCAGCGCGCTATCTGCGCCGCGCACCCACCCGCGCCGATGTGCGCAGCCAGTGGGCGGGCCTTCGTCCCCTGGTCAAACCACAAGACGAAGGCGCAACCAAAACCATCAGCCGCGAACACACCATCGAAATTTCCGGCAGCCGCTTGGTGACCGTGACGGGCGGCAAATGGACGACTTACCGCAGCATGGCTGCCGATGTGCTGGCCCAGTGCGCAGACGCCGGATTGCTGCCGCGTGGCTCTTCGCAAACAGTAGGGTTGCCCTTGGTGGGCGCACCGACAGAACGGGGCGCGGCTTTCGTACCCCTGTGCGATCAGCCGGGGTTGCACCTGTATGGAAGTGAAGAAGGGCTTGTTGAGGAATTGGCGGGCGCTCAACGCTGGCTTGCGCCCGGTTTGTGCGAAGCCATGGTGCGCTTTGCCGCCCGGCACGAATACGCGCGCACGGTGGAAGACGTACTGGCACGTCGCTCTCGTCTGCTGTTTCTGGAAGCCGCAGCCGCCGTGGCTGCGGCCCCGGCCGTGGCGCAAGTACTGGAAAGTGAAACCGCTGCCCCCGCTCATCTGCAAGAGTTTGTGACGCTTGCACCACGGTATCAGGCGCAGAAAGATGTTCAGACTGCTTGACATGGGTTGCAAACGCTGACATAATCCGCCGCTTCACCTGTTTTGCGTTCGGTTTTTCAGGCTGCGGCGCGGCAGGTGGTCAAGCAAGTTCTGCCCACTCCTGGGCCCAAGACTGTTTCTGGCGGCATGTGCCGATCAGAAGGCAAGTTGGGAAATTGAAATGATCCAAACTGAATCTCGACTCGAGGTTGCCGACAACACCGGCGCCAAGTCTGTCCTGTGCATCAAGGTGCTGGGCGGATCCAAACGCCGCTATGCAAGCGTTGGCGACATTATCAAAGTGAGCGTGAAAGAAGCCGCTCCGCGTGGCCGTGTCAAAAAAGGCGATGTGTATAGCGCCGTGGTGGTTCGCACTGCCAAGGGTATCCGCCGTCCTGATGGCTCACTGATCAAATTCGACGGCAATGCGGCCGTTTTGCTCAACAGCAAGCTGGAGCCGATTGGCACACGCATCTTTGGCCCGGTTACGCGTGAATTGCGTTCCGAGCGATTCATGAAGATCGTGTCTCTGGCGCCTGAAGTTATCTGAAAGGGCTGATGTCATGAACAAGATTCGCAAGGGCGATCAGGTTATCGTCATTGCCGGGCGCGATAAAGGAAAACGTGGCACGGTGCTTTCTCGTGTGAGTGAGGAGCGTGTTTTGGTTGAGGGTGTAAACGTGGTCAAGAAGCACG
This sequence comes from Ottowia sp., assembly GCA_052170415.1. GTDB lineage: Bacteria > Pseudomonadota > Gammaproteobacteria > Burkholderiales > Burkholderiaceae_C > Ottowia. The sequence goes on from JBQNAO010000015.1 coordinate 25,521, forward strand.
TTAAACCCAATCCCATGCTGGGTGTTCCTGGTGGTGTGGTTGAAAAGGTTATGCCGATTCATCAATCCAACGTTGCTATTTTTAATGAGGCAACCGGCAAAGCTGATCGGGTTGGTATCAAGGTTGAAAGCAAAATCTTGGCCAATGGGAAAACCAAGGCTGTTCGTCTTCGCGTTTTCAAGTCCAGTGGCGAAGAGATCAAGGTGGCGTAAATGGCACGTTTGCAAAAACACTATCGTGAAAAAATCGTACCTGAACTCATTGAAAAGTTCGGGTACAAGTCTGTGATGCAGGTGCCGCGTCTGAGTAAGATCACTCTGAATATGGGGGTGAGTGAGGCGGTTGCAGATAAAAAAGTCATGGATCATGCTGTGGCTGATCTGGCAAAAATCGCTGGGCAAAAACCTGTTGTCACCAAAGCGCGCAAGGCTATTGCTGGTTTCAAGATTCGCGAAGGTCAGGCTATCGGATGCATGGTGACCTTGCGTGGCGTACGTATGTATGAGTTTTTGGATCGCTTTGTGACGATTGCCTTGCCGCGTGTGCGTGATTTTCGTGGTATTTCTGGTCGTTCTTTCGATGGCCGCGGGAATTACAACGTTGGCGTCAAAGAGCAGATCATTTTTCCTGAAATCGAGTATGACAAGGTTGATGCCTTGCGTGGTTTGAATATGAGTATTACAACCACGGCAAAGTCGGATGAAGAGTGCAAGGCGCTGCTTTCGGCTTTTCGTTTTCCGTTTAAAAATTGAAAGTGACGTTATGGCAAAAACCGCTTTGATTGAGCGTGAACTGAAACGCAAAAAACTGGCAGCCAAATACGCCGCCAAATATACGGAATTGAAGGCCATTGCAGGCGATTTTCAGCGCACTGATGAAGAGCGTGCTCAGGCGCGTTTAGCGTTGCAGAAGTTGCCTCGCAACGCGAACCCTACTCGTCAGCGCAATCGTTGCGAAATTACGGGTCGTCCCCGCGGTAACTTCCGTCAGTTTGGCTTGGGTCGCGCCAAGGTTCGTGAAATGGCTTTTGCTGGCGATATTCCTGGTGTCACCAAGGCTAGCTGGTAATAGAGCAGGAGAAACAAAATGAGCATGAGCGATCCTATTGCCGACCTGCTCACGCGCATTCGTAATGCGCAGATGGTCGCAAGAAGCAAGGTTGTTGTGCCTTCTTCTAAAGTTAAGGTGGCGATTACCCAAGTCCTGAAGGATGAGGGTTATATTGATGATTTTCAAGTCAAGAGTGTTGATGGGAAATCCGAGCTTGAAATCACTTTGAAGTATTACGCTGGGCGTCCTGTGATTGAACGGATTGAGCGTGTTAGTCGCCCAGGTCTTCGGGTTTATCGTGGGTGCAATGGCCTTCCTCAGGTGATGAATGGATTGGGTGTGGCCATTGTGACAACACCAAAAGGTGTTATGACTGATCGTAAGGCGCGAGCTGCCGGTGTTGGTGGTGAAGTGCTTTGCTATGTAGCTTGATTGGCTGACGCTCGGAAGGGAAATTTGAAATGTCTCGTGTGGCGAAAATGCCTGTGGTTATTCCTGCTGGTGTCAAGGTGTCGCTGGATGAATCTAACATTGTTGTTCAGAGTTCTTCTGGAGAGTTGAAATTACCGCAAAATCAGCTGGTGAAAATTTCGGTAAATAACGACGCGTTGTCTTTTGTTCCTGTAAATGAAACGCGAGAAGCCAATGCCATGAGCGGCACCATGCGTCAGCTGGTCAACAATATGGTTGTTGGTTTAAGCAAGGGGTTTGAGAAAAAACTGACTCTTGTTGGTGTGGGTTATCGTGCCCAAGCTCAGGGTTCAAAATTGAATTTGTCAGTCGGCTTCTCTCATTCCGTGATTTTTGAAATGCCTGAAGGTATTTCGGTTGCTACGCCAGCTCCGACTGAAATCATTGTCAAGGGTGCTGATCGGCAGCGTGTTGGTCAGATTGCTTCTGAAATTCGTGCAGTTCGTCCTCCTGAGCCTTATAAGGGTAAAGGTGTTCGTTACGCGGATGAAAAAGTTGTCATCAAAGAGACCAAGAAAAAGTAAAGGGTCTTTGTCATGTTCAATAAAAAAGAACAGCGTTTGCGTCGCGCTCGCCAAACGCGTATTCGAATTCTCCAGCAAGGTGCTGTGCGTCTGGCTGTCAACCGTACGAATTTGCACATTTACGCCAATCTGATTTCAAGTGATGGTTCGCGCATTATTGCGAGTGCCTCGACTCTTGATAAAGATGTGCGGAAGCAGCTGGGTGAGGCCGGTAAAAGCAGCAATGTTGCGGCGGCTGAAATCGTAGGTAAACAGATTGCCGAGCGTGCAAAGGTGGCTGGTGTGGAAAAAGTTGCTTTTGATCGTTCTGGGTTCGCCTATCACGGTCGTGTTAAGGCATTGGCTGATGCTGCGCGCGAAGCCGGATTGAAATTCTAATTTTCATAAGGAATATCAAAATGGCTAAATTCCAAGCAAAAGTTCAGGGTGATGGCCCGGAGGATGGTCTGCGCGAAAAAATGATTTCGGTCAATCGCGTAACCAAAGTGGTTAAAGGTGGTCGAATTCTTGGTTTTGCTGCCTTGACGGTTGTTGGTGATGGCGATGGTCGCGTTGGCATGGGCAAAGGGAAATCCAAAGAAGTTCCCGCCGCCGTGCAAAAAGCAATGGAAGAGGCTCGTCGTAATTTGATGAAGGTTTCTCTGCGTGATGGAACCATTCATCATAATGTGATGGGTGTTCATGGTGCGGCCGTTGTTATGATGGCGCCTGCTCCGAAAGGGACCGGAATTATTGCTGGTGGCCCCATGCGCGCTGTTTTTGAGGTGATGGGGATTACGGATATCGTTGCCAAGAGCCATGGTTCTTCCAATCCCTATAACATGGTTCGCGCAACGTTAAATGCTCTGCGTAAGTGCACCACGCCAGCTGAGGTTGCTGCAAAACGTGGCAAATCTGTTGAAGAGTTGTTTGCGTAAGGGTGGTATCGTGGATAAAAGAGAAAAATCACTGAAAATTCAGCTTGTTCGTAGTCCTATTGGCTGCAAGGAATCCCACCGTGCAACTCTGCGTGGATTGGGTTTACGCAAGCTTAATAGTATTAGTGAATTGGAAGATACGCCTGCGGTTCGCGGCATGATCAATAAAGTTGACTATTTGGTGAAGCTGATCTAAGAGGTGGGTATGGATCTCAATACTATTCGTCCGGCAGAAGGTGCCAAGCGTTCTCGTCGTCGTGTCGGCCGCGGAATTGGTTCTGGCTTGGGTAAAACAGCCGGTCGGGGGCATAAAGGTCAAAAGTCTCGTTCTGGTGGATACCATAAGGTGGGTTTTGAGGGTGGGCAAATGCCTTTGCAGCGTCGTTTGCCCAAGCGGGGATTTAAATCACGCACCCTGAAATTCAATTCGGAAATCACTTTGTCCGACCTAACTAGACTTGATGTTCCCGAGGTGGATCTTTTTGTTCTTAAGCAGGCTGGTTTGGTGGCATCTCATGTCAGGAATGTCAAACTCATTAAATCTGGTGAATTGAGTAAGGCTGTTGTGCTGAAGGGTGTTTTGGTGACCTCTGGTGCAAAAGTTGCTTTGGAAGCGGCTGGCGGTTCCATTTCTTAAATCAAGAGCAGTGTTGTGGCCACAAAACCGACGTCAGTCGTTAAGACAGGAAAATACGGTGATCTTAGGCGTCGCCTTGTTTTCCTTCTTCTGGCATTGATTGTTTATAGGATCGGCGCTCATATACCAGTCCCGGGTATAAACCCGGATCAATTGCGTCAGCTTTTTGAAGGACAAGGCGGGGGAATTCTGAACCTGTTTAACATGTTCTCTGGAGGGGCTCTTTCACGGTTGACAGTTTTTGCATTGGGAATTATGCCGTATATTTCGGCATCAATTATCATGCAGTTGATGTCATATGTTTTGCCTTTCTTTGAGCAGTTGAAAAAGGAGGGTGAGGCTGGTCGTAGGAAAATTACGCAATATACCCGTTATGGAACTTTGGCCTTAGGTGTTTTCCAGTCTTGGGGAATTGCTATCGCATTGCAATCTTCCCCCGGTCTTGTGGTTAATCCAGGTTTGGGATTTCAGCTAACAACAGTTGTCAGCCTTACGACGGGTACTCTTTTCCTCATGTGGTTGGGTGAGCAGATTACCGAAAGGGGGCTTGGTAACGGCATATCGATAATAATCTTTGCTGGTATCGCGGCCGGTTTGCCAAGTGCGGTCGGGGGGATGCTGGAGCTCGTTCGTTCAGGGGCGATGAGTGAAATTGTTGCGTTGTTTATCTGCGCTCTGGTTCTTTTGGTGACCTATTTTGTTGTTTTCATTGAGCGCGGGCAGCGTAAAATTTTAGTTAATTATGCTCGTCGTCAAGTTGGCAACAAGGTTTATGGGGGGCAGGCGTCTCATCTTCCATTAAAGCTGAATATGGCAGGTGTAATTCCACCGATTTTTGCATCCTCCATTATTTTGTTGCCTGGAACAGTGGCTGGTTGGTTTGGAGCTGGAAAGTCTGTTAATTGGCTGAGTGATGTTGCAGCAGCTCTGTCACCGGGGCAGCCGATTTACATTTTGCTTTACGCAACAGCAATCATTGGATTCTGCTTTTTCTATACAGCACTGGTTTTTAATAGCAGGGAAACGGCGGAAAATCTGAAAAAAAGCGGGGCTTTCATTCCTGGTGTTAGACCGGGTGAGAACACAGCAAAGGCTATTGACAAGATTTTAGGTAGGTTGACTTTTGTTGGGGCATTGTATATAACTTTTGTTTGTTTGTTGCCCGAAATATTAATTCTAAAATACAATGTGCCGTTTTATTTTGGCGGAACATCTTTGTTGATTTTGGTTGTGGTAACGATGGATTTTATGGCACAGGTTCAAACGTATATGTTGAGCCAGCAGTATGATTCGTTGTTGAAAAAAGCAAGCTTTAAAACTTCCTTGTAAGTAGGGTTAAGGAGATTGATATGAGAGTTTCTGCGTCGGTAAAAAAGATCTGCCGTAATTGTAAAGTAATTCGTCGCAAAAATGTGGTGCGTGTGATTTGCTCGGATCCGCGTCACAAGCAACGTCAAGGTTAATGGATTTTAGAGGACTGAAATGGCACGTATTGCTGGCATTAATATTCCCCCACATCAACATGTGGAAATTGGTTTGACCGCTATCTATGGCATTGGTCGAACCCGTGCTCGTAAAATTTGTGATGCATGTGGTATCGTGTATTCGAAAAAGGTCAAGGAATTGACGGATTCCGATCTTGAACAAATTCGTGAGCAAATTGCCCAGTTTGTTATTGAGGGGGATCTGCGTCGCGAAACCACAATGAACATTAAGAGGCTGATGGATATCGGTTGTTATCGTGGTTTCCGTCATCGTCGAGGTCTTCCTTTGCGTGGGCAGCGCACGCGTACCAATGCGCGCACGCGAAAAGGGCCGCGCAAAGCTGCTCAATCTCTGAAGAAATAATTTCCAAGGATAGGATATGGCAAAGTCTCCTTCTAATAATGCAGCGCAGCGTGTCAGGAAAAAGGTTCGCAAGAATATTGCTGATGGCATTGCTCACGTTCACGCTTCTTTTAATAATACGATCATTACGATTACTGATCGACAAGGAAACGCGTTGTCTTGGGCTTCTTCTGGAGGACAAGGGTTTAAGGGATCGCGTAAATCAACTCCCTTTGCAGCTCAAGTTGCTTCTGAGGTAGCTGGTCGTGCTGCGCAGGAACAAGGCATTAAAAATCTGGAAGTGGAAATTAAAGGTCCAGGTCCGGGTCGTGAGTCCTCCGTTCGCGCATTGGCTGCGTTGGGAATTCGGATTTCTTCCATTTCGGATGTGACTCCCGTTCCTCACAACGGCTGCCGGCCTCAGAAGCGCAGACGCGTTTGATTTTGGTTGGTTTATTGTAAGACCACGGCTATTATTTATCGATTTTAATAGCTCCCCATTTGATTGGGTAGATAGTAAAGGAAAAACAAGTGGCACGTTATCTGGGCCCCAAGGCTAAACTTTCCCGTCGCGAGGGTACTGATCTCTTTTTGAAGAGTGCTCGCCGTTCCCTTAGCGACAAGGCCAAATTTGACACCAAACCGGGACAGCATGGTCGTATTTCCGGTGCTCGTACATCCGACTATGGCCTGCAACTACGTGAAAAGCAGAAAGTCAAGCGTATGTACGGCGTTTTGGAAAAACAATTTCGTCGATATTTTGCAGAAGCCGAACGCCGTCAGGGTAACACCGGTGTGAATTTGCTATCCCTTCTTGAGTCGCGTCTTGATAACGTTGTTTATCGCATGGGGTTTGGATCTACGAGAGCGGAAGCTAGGCAGCTGGTTTCGCATTGCGCAGTGCTGGTGGATGGCCAACCTGTGAATATTCCTTCGTTTTTGGTGAAGTCGGGCAGCGTGGTTTCTATCCGTGAGCAATCGAAAAAACAAGTGCGGGTACAAGAAGCTTTACAGCTGGCTGCTCAAGTGGGCTTCCCATCTTGGGTGGATGTGAACGCAGATAAGGTTGAAGGTGTCTTCAAGAATGCACCGGATCGCGATGAGTTTGGCGCAGATATTAATGAGTCGCTGATTGTCGAATTGTATTCTCGCTAATTTTGGGTCTCACCCCGTCACTCCATGCCCGCCTCATTGGCGGGTTTGGCGCTTCACCAGCCTTACCGGTGTAACGAGCCGGGGGTATTGAGAGGAAGTTTAAGCATGCAAACGAATTTGCTGAAACCCAAAAATATTACTGTTAAATCGCTTGGAAGTCATCGCGCCGAAGTTACTTTGGAGCCTTTTGAACGCGGTTATGGTCATACACTAGGAAATGCGCTGCGTCGCGTGTTGTTGTCGTCCATGATTGGTCATGCTCCGACCGAGGTGACAATTGCAGGTGTGGTGCATGAATATTCCACTTTGGATGGTGTTCAGGAAGATATTGTGCATATCTTGTTGAACCTGAAAGGCGTTGTTTTCAAGCTGCATAACCGTGATGAAGTGACTCTTACTCTTCGGAAGGATGGGGAAGGTGTCATTAAGGCGGGTGATATTCAGGTTCCTCACGACGTGGAAATAATTAATCCTGAGCATATCATTGCGACGCTTTCGCATGGTGGAAAAATGGATATGCAGATTCGCGTTGAAAAAGGACGCGGCTATGTTCCAGGTACGATGCGACGTTATGGTGATGATGCGTCCAAGCCTATTGGAAAGATAGTGTTGGATGCATCGTTTTCTCCGATTCGTCGCGTAAGCTATTCGGTTGAAAGCGCTCGCGTGGAGCAGCGGACGGACTTGGATAAGCTGATTTTGGATGTTGAAACGAACGGCTCTATTAGTGCAGAAGAGGCGGTTCGTGCATCAGCAAAAATTTTGGTTGAACAGTTGATGGTGTTCGCGCAGCTTGATGGGGAAAACGAGATGCCGAACTCTGGAGAGCCGTCACCGCGTTCGGCAGGTGAGCGTTTTGACCCGATTCTGTTGCGCCCCGTAGATGAGTTGGAATTGACGGTTCGTTCGGCCAATTGCTTGAAAGCTGAAAACATCTATTACATTGGGGACTTGATTCAGCGAACGGAAAATGAATTGTTGAAGACCCCAAACTTGGGACGCAAGTCGCTGAATGAAATCAAAGAAGTTTTGGCTTCGCGCGGATTGACTTTGGGGATGAAACTGGAAAACTGGCCTGCCACAGGGTTGGAAAAACGTTGATCTGATTTTGGCTTGATAATCCGTCCTGACTTGGGACGTGATTTGAAGGCGGTATTGATGCGCTAGTTTTGCGCGAAGTGACAGGGCCGTACCTGGTACGGCGGCCCTTTGTAAATAAGGAAAGGAAAAGCACTATGCGTCACCGTCACGGTTTGAGAAAGTTGAATCGCACCAGCGCCCATCGGCAAGCCATGTTGCGTAACATGATGAACTCGCTGATTGAGCATGAGGCGATCAAAACGACTTTGCCAAAAGCAAAAGAGTTGCGCAAGGTAATTGAGCCCATGATTACGCTGGCGAAAAAAGATACGCTGGCAAACAAAAGGTTGGCTTTCGATCGTCTGCGCAATCGCGGCAGCGTGGTGAAATTGTTTGGTGTTTTGGGCCCTCGCTATAGCGCCCGTCCGGGTGGCTATACGCGGATTTTGAAAATGGGTTTCCGTGTTGGCGACAATGCGCCGATGGCTTTTGTTGAGCTGGTTGATCGCCCGGAAGAAGCGCCTCAAGCCGAGGGCTTGCAAGAAAAAAACGATTGATTTATAATTTCCCAATTCGTCGCGCGGTGGAGCAGTCTGGTAGCTCGTTGGGCTCATAACCCAAAGGTCGGAGGTTCAAATCCTTCCCGCGCAACCAAAATTTGAAAAGCCCTTCAATCACATTGAAGGGCTTTTTTATTGGTGAATCAGGGACTTATCTCTCGCCTTCATTCGATGGCATGTATTGAGAACAGCCAAACCAAAGAGGCATCTGGGGGATGCAGATTCACTCGTTTGGAGAGTTTTTGACGATTTGTTTCCTGTCTTTTCGTCAGTGTTTCAAGGCTTTCTTGGTGGAAGGATGCAGCCTTGCATCTTTTTTGCCAGACAAGAAGAGGGTTTATTTCCGGCTCTCGAGGGCTGAAGTCTGTCCATCCAGACTAAAAACTGCTTCATAAGGCTTGCCAAGGCAAAAAAGCGCCGTGCTCTTGGTAACGCCTAGCCGTTAGCCTTTCCCAAGCCCGCGACGATGCGGCCAAGCTGCAAAAATCCCCAAGGTAGCCTCTAGTAGAGGTGCGCAAGGTAGTCCACTTTCACACGGGCGCATCCTCTGAAGAGGTCTTCAAAGCCGCGGCCCTTGTGTGGCTGACGAGCAAGTCATCGAATGGAGCGCAGCCCATATCTGTCGCATTAAGCAGCAAATAGAGCGCAATCTTTTTCGTGGCTGGGCAGCCGCTTCATAGCATCCACATGCCAATCCGAGCTACTGGCCGCGCCGAGCTTTGAAAACCGCCGAGCGCGAATGGCGTTATTGCGTGGCTATCAATCTTCTTGGCACCCTAATCCCCTAGCCGGGGGCACACTTTGCCGCCATCATCGACCCTAAAGAATTTCAGGCAATTCATTTCGGCCCTGCGCATCCGCCGCGGCGGCCTAGGGGCCAGAACCGCCTTGCCGTCGGAGCGTTTCGTCTTCGTTGAGGCTGCGCCGCGCGGTTTTTGCAGAGGATCGTCAAGCGATTTTCAGGCGGGCAAAACGCGCTTCGCACGCTTGCAACAGACTTGAATCGCGCCGCAACGCCCGTGGATACTGCGCCGGCAGCTACAAAAACAGGAGCGATTGCCAGGTCGCTGCCCAATCAGCCTGCCGGGTGGAAGGGTTTGCCCAGGGAGGCGGGCATGTTGGCGCGGATCCATGCGGGCTGGCGGGAGATGAGGGCCAGCACGGCGATGGTGGCCAGATACGGCAACATGCTCATGAGCTGGCTGGGCCATTGCACGCCCTGGCCTTGCAGGTGAAGCTGAAGCATGGTGACGCCGCCAAACAAATAGGCCCCCAGCAGCACGCGGGCGGGGCGCCAAGTGGCGAAGGTGGTCAGCGCCAGCGCGATCCAGCCCTTGCCGGCCACCATGCCTTCGGCCCACAAAGGGGTATAGGAAAGCGAGAGATACGCGCCTGCCAGTCCGCACAGCGCCCCCCCGGCGGCCACGGCGGCCAGGCGTATCCAGCGCACGCGGTAGCCCAGCGCGTGCGCGGAATGCGGGGATTCGCCCACGGCGCGCAGCACCAATCCGGCGCGGGTGCGCCACAAAAGCCAGGCCAGGGCGGCGGCCAGCAAGGCGGTGAGATAAACCAGCGGGTGATGACGCATCAGGGCTGCGCCGATAAAGGGGATGTCGCCCAGGCCCAGCCAGTCAAACCGTGGGCGATCGGGCAGGCGCGCTTGCACATAGCCGGCTCCGGCGAAAGCCGAAAGGCCCGCGCCAAACAGGCTGAGCGCCAGTCCGGCGGCGTATTGATTGGCTCCCAGCCAGATCACCAGCACGCCCAGCAGTGCGGCCAGCAGCGCACCCGCGCTCATGCCAGCGGCAAAGCCCAGCCAGTCACTGCCGGTGTGAATTACGCAGGCAAATCCGGCCAGCGCCGCGCACAGCATGATGCCCTCGGCCCCCAGGTTGACGACGCCCGCTTTTTCGTTGATGAGCAGACCCAGCGCCGCCAGCGCGAGCACGGTGCCCGCGTTGAGCGTGGAGGCCAGCAGCAATGCCCAGCTTTCCATCACGCCAGCGCCTTTCGGCCTGCGCGCAGGCGGTAGTTCACCAGCGTGTCGCAGGCCAGCAGCACGAACAGCAGCAGGCCCTGAAACACGCCGGTGATGGATTTGGGCAGCCCCAGGCGCGATTGCGCCAGCTCACCGCCGATGTAGAACATGCTCATCAGCAGTGCGGCCAGCACCATGCCCAGCGGATGCAACCGCCCCACGAAGGCGACGATGATGGCGGCAAAGCCGTAGCCGGCGGGAACATGCGGGGTGAGCTGGCGCAGCGGCCCGGCCACTTCCAGCGCTCCGGCCAGCCCGGCCGCGCCGCCGGAAGCGAGCATGGCCGTCCACAGGGCGCGGCGCGCCGAAAAGCCCGCGTAGCGCGCTGCCGCCGGGGCCAATCCGCACACCTGCTGGGCAAAGCCGGCGCGGGTGCGAAACAGCCAGGCCCACAAGAGCGCGCTGCCTGCCAGTGCCAGCAGCGCGCCCAAGTGCAGGCGCGTGCCGGCCCACAGCGTCGGCACCTGGGTGGGCGCATCGAACATGCGCGTTTGCGGAAAGTTGAAGCCCTGCGGGTCTTTCCAGGGGCCGTAAACCAGATAGCCCAGCACCTGAATGGCGACGTAAACCAGCATCAGGCTGACCAGGATTTCGCTGGCGTTGCACTTGTCGCGCAGCAGCGCGGCGATGGCGGCCCAGGTCATGCCGCCGACTGCGCCGGCCAGTAGCAGGGCCGGGAAAATCCAGCGCCCGGTGTCGGGGCCGGCCAGCAGGGCCACGCCGCCGGCGCAGACCGCGCCGAGGATGAACTGGCCTTCGGCACCGATGTTCCACACGTTGGAGCGAAAGGCCAGCGCCAGCCCCAGGGCGATGAGCAGCAGCGGGGTGGCTTTCACGCCCAGCTCGCCCAGCGCGTAGGCGCTGCGTATGGGTTCCCAGAAAAACACTTGCAGGCCGCGCAGGGGGTCTTTGCCCAGCGCGGCAAACAGCAGTGCGCCCAGCAGCGCCGTCAGCGCCAGCGCCAGCAGGGGCGAGGCCCACACCCACACGCGCGAAGGGGCAACTCGCGCTTCAAGTTTGAGCATGGCAGATGAAAAAGAAGGGCATGCGTTTATTCATGGCCGCGGGCGGCCGCGTCGTTGCCTGCCTCGGTGGCGGCATTGGTCGCAGGCGGCGCGGGCGGCTCTGTAGCGGCGGGGCGGGCCGATAGCAGCGCGGCCACCTGGCGGCGCGGCTTGATGTTGGCCGACAGGCCCGCGCGGCCCGTGCGCTGCGGCGCGCTGCGGGTGGTTTTTTCCCAGGCGGGCGGCTCTTGTTTGGCGGTGGCTTCGTAGGGTTGATCGAAAAAAGGGTCCGGCGGCTGGCCGGGCAACTGGCGCGGGGCGTAGGCGCTGCCGGTCTGGCGCGCGGGGCGGCGGTCTTCGCTGCGGCGGCTGCCGCGTCCTTCGCGGGATTCATGGAAGCCGCGCGAAGCATCAGCCCAGGGCTGGGGCTGCACTTTTTTCTTCAGCAGTTTTTCCAGCTCGGCCACCAGGCGCTTGTCGGATTCGGTCACGAAGCTGATGGCTAGGCCCGATGCGCCCGCGCGCCCGGTGCGGCCGATGCGGTGCACATAGTCCTCGGGGTTGAAGGGCAGATCGTGGTTGAACACGGCGGGCACGTCTTTGATGTCCAGCCCGCGCGCGGCCACGTCGGTGCACACCAGCAAATCCACCTCGCCAGCCTTGAAGGCTTCCAGCGCCTTCAGCCGCTCTTCCTGGCTTTTGTCGCCGTGCAGCGCGGCGCAGCGCAGGCCGTCGCGCTCCAGCGCGCGCGCCAGGCGGGCGCAGCCGAGCTTGCTGTTGGTGAAGACAAATGCCTGGCGCAAGCCGCGCTCCTTGAGCATTTGCCCGATGGCGCGGCGCTTGCCCTCGCCTTCCACGCTGAAAAAAAGCTGCTCCACGGTGGCCGCCGTTTCGTTGGGGCGGGCCACTTCGATCAGCACGGGCTGGTGCAGGTAGCTTTCGGCCAGACGCTTGATTTCGGGCGAGAAAGTGGCCGAAAAAAGCAGCGTGGTGCGGTTTTTGGGCAGGTGGCCGAGGATGCGCTGCAAGTCCGGCAAAAAGCCAATGTCCAGCATGCGGTCGGCCTCGTCCAGCACCACGTATTCCACCTGGCCCAGCACGGCCGTTTTGGCCTCGATGTGATCGAGCAGGCGCCCAGGCGTGGCCACCAGCACTTCCACGCCCTTGCGCAGCTCTTCGATTTGCGGCTTCATGTCCATGCCGCCGAACACCACGGCGCTGCGCAGTTGGGTGTATTTGGCGTATTGCCGCACCTGCTGAGCCACCTGCACGGCCAGCTCGCGCGTGGGCAGCAGCACCAGTGCGCGCACCGGATGGCGCGCGGGCGAGAGCGAAGCCGTTTCGTGCTTGAGCAGGCGTTGCAGCAGCGGCAGCGAAAAGGCCGCCGTCTTGCCCGTGCCGGTCTGGGCCGCGCCCATCACGTCCTGCCCGGCCAGCACCACGGGAATGGCCTGGGCCTGGATGGGCGTCATCTGCTCGTAGCCCATATCGGCCACGGCGCGCTGGAGCGGCTCGGCCAGCGGGAGGGAGGAATATGCAGTGCTCATGTAGCGGCGGATTCTCGCATCGCGGCCCGTTTCGTGCGGCCGGGCGGGCAGGCGGCCGCGACCGGCGCGCAAGGCCCGCGCCGGGGTAAAGTTATCCACAGATTACTCATGTTTTGATAGCGCGCATCGCAGTATCCACGGGCGTTGTGGCATGTTTGCCTATTTGTTAATCAAACAAATAGCGGGCGCTGAGCGGGCCTTGCCGCCGCCCCCGGCTGCCTACAATGCGCCGCCTTCATCATGAGAACACCTTCTTTTCCCCCCTCATTTCGGCCCGCGCGCCTGTTGCTGGCCTGGGCCTTGAGCCTGGGTGCGGGCGTGGCGCTGGCGCAGGAGCCGGCCCTGCATGCGCTGGCCGCCCAGCCTCTGGCCCAGTGGACTGCCGAACCACAAGCGGGCGCAGACGCCGCGCCCGAAGCCGCCCTGCAAGCTCCTGAAAATTCCGAGCAGGCCGCCGCCGATCTGGCTGCCCAGGCCGCGGCCGAAGCGGCCCCTGCCCTGCCCGCCGGGGGGCAGTCCCTGGGTGCGCAGGACTTCGTGCGCAACCTGCCTGCCCTGCCGCTGACGGCCACTGCCGAGGCCGCCCCCCCTTCGGCCGATGCCCAGCAAACCTACCAGGCCGCGCGCGACAAGCTGGTGCAAATCCGCACCCTGCGCCGCGCCACCAACACGCAAAGCAGCATCGGCTCGGGCGCGTATGTGGATGCCTCGGGCCTGATCCTGACCAACTTTCACGTCATCAGCGATCTGGCCCTGGCCCCGGACAAGCACCGCGGCGTCAGCGTGAGCGTGGCCGGGCAGGAAACGGAAGTGGCCCTGCTGGCCTTTGACGTGCTGCACGATCTGGCCGTGCTGCGCCCCGTGCAGCCGCCCGCCGAAGGCGTGCCCGCGCTGGCTTTGCGCCCGCCGGGCCACCCGCTGGCCCAGGGCGAGCGCATCTACTCGCTGGGCAACCCGCTGGATGTGGGCTTTGCCATTACCGAAGGCACTTACAACGGCCTGGTGCAGCGCAGCTTTTACCCGCGCATCTTCTTTGGCGGCGCGCTCAACCCCGGCATGAGCGGCGGCCCCGCGCTGGATGCGCAAAGCCGCGTCATCGGCGTGAATGTGGCCAAGCGCATGGACGCCGAGCAGGTGAGCTTTCTCGTGCCCGTGGAATTTGCCCGCCGCCTCATCGAGCAGGCCCGCAGCGCCCAGCCCATGCAAGGCCCCGCGTATGAGGAAATCACCCGCCAGCTCATGCAGCACCAGCAAACCCTGACCGAGCGCCTGCTGGCCGCCGCCCCGCGCAGCGAGCGCTACGGCCGCTACACCGTGCCCCTGCCGCCCGAGGAAATGTCGCGCTGCTGGGGCGATGGGCAGGCGCCCGAGCCGCGCAACCTCTTTCATGTGGAAAGCAGCCAGTGCAGCATCGACAGCGGCGTTTACACCGGCGAGCGCGCCAGCGACGTGGGCAGCCTGCAACTGCGCTACGAAGCCTATGACGCGCCCCGCCTGCACCCGCTGGCCTTTGCCCGCCAGTATTCGAGCAGCTTTGCCAGCGAGCCCCTCAACTGGCGCGGCAGCGCCGAGCGCAGCGCCGCCGAGTGCAGGCAAAGCTTCGTGCGGCTCAAGGGCATGGATGCGCGCGTGGTGCTGTGCATGCGCGCCTATCGCAAATTCACCGGCCTGCATGATTTGATGGTGCTGGCCGTCAGCCTCAATCAACCGACTGCCGCCGTGCTCGGGCGCATGGACGTCACCGGCCTGTCCTTTGACAACGCCATGCGCCTGTCCCGCCACTTTCTGGACGGCTTTGCCTGGGAAGAAAGCGCCCCATGATGGAACCCACCCTCGGTCTGGAAGACGCCGACACCCGTCCCCTGTATGCCGACCTGCCCGAAGAAGCGCCCGCCGGCGCGGCGCGCCCGCCCACCCTGGCCGTGCTGGAAGTGTGCGAGCGCGGCCGCCATCTGGCGCAAACCCTGCCCGTGACCGCCTGGCCCTGCATCGTGGGCCGCGCCGCCTACGCCGACGCCGTGCTGGCTGACCCCGCCCTGGCCGCCGAACACCTGCGCCTGCATCTGGACGAGCACGGCCAGGTGCGCGTGCAGGTGCTCGACCACGTCAACGGCGTGTGGCTGGGCCGCAAGCAGCAAAAAGGCGGGCAAACCTTCATCTGGCCGCCGGGCAAAACCCTCAGTCTGGGCCGCATGCAAATCGGCCTGCGCCTGGCCAGCGCCCAACTGCCTGCCCCCCAGCCCTGGCGGCCGGCCTCGCGCCTGGGCACCCTGATTACCGCTTTGGCCTGCCTGGCGCTGATGGGCTTGATCGCCATCGACACCCTGCTGGACGCCAACACCGCCGGCAACCTCCTTACCCGCGTGCTGCGCCAGTGGCTGGACATCAGCCCCGGCCTGTTCATCTGGACTTTGCTGTGGATGCTGGCCGGCAAGCTCTTTACCGGCTACTCCATCTTCGGCCGCCATCTGCGCATCGCCGCGCTGGGCCTGCTGGGTTACGCCAGCCTTCTGACCGCGCTGCACGTGCTGGCCTATGTTTTCTCGCTGCCGCAACTGGCCCGCTTTGACATCAGCCTGGCCTATGCCGTCATGGGGATCACCGTCTGGCGGCACCTGTGCGCGGCCACCCCGCTGCCGGCGGGCGCGCTGGGCGTGGTCATGGGGGCGCTGCTGGCCGTTGTGCTCACCGCCCAGCTCGGGCTGCAATGGCACTCGCAAAAGCGCCTGGGCCAGGGCACGCTCTATCTCTCGCACCTGTATCTGCCCGACTGGCGCATCGCGCCTGCGCACTCCATCGAAGCCTTCACGCAAGACGCGCGCTCGCTGCAAAGCGCCCTGGCCGAGCGCGTACACGAGCAAGACGCGCGCGAAAGCGACGATTTCGACGAAGACGAGTAAGCGAGCGCCAGCGCGGCCCTCGCTTCGGCCCCCGCCTCTTTTCTTTTATGAGCCTCAAACCCAAGCAAATCGCCCTGCTCATCGAGCGCGGCCAGAATTCCCAGGCCGCCCAGGCCCTGCAAAAGCGCCTGCGCCAGTACCCGCAAGAAGCCCTTTCCTGGCAATGGCTGGGCCTGACGCAACTGCGTCTGGCCCAGTTTGACGCTGCCGTTCAGGCCCTGAGCCGCGCGGCCGAGCTGAACCCGCAAGAGGCCCAGATTTGGGCCTGGCTGGGCGTGGCGCACATCCAGCTCAAGCGGCCCGCGCAGGCGCTGGAGCCCTTTGCGCGCGCCGTGGCGCTGGCCCCGGACAACGCCGGCCTCTGGGGCGACCGCGCCCGCGCCCAGAACCTGGCCCAGCGCTGGGCCAACCCGCTGGAAAGCGCCGAGCGCGCCCTGGCGCTGAACCCCGCCCAGCCGGGCGTGCGCATGCTGCGCGGCGTGGCGCTGGCGCATCTGGGCCGCCTGTCTGAAGCCGAGGCCGATTTGCAGCAAGTCCTGCGCCAAAACCCGAGCGACGGCGAAGCCTGGGCCGGCCTGACCCTGACCATGATGCTCGAGCGCCAATACGAGGCCGCCGTCCACTGCGTTCAGCAGGGCTTGCAAATGCAGCCGGATGCCGCCGAGCTGTGGCAAGCGCGCGGCGAGGCCGAACTCAACCTGCACCGCTATGCCGATGCCCGCGCCAGCTACCAGCGCGCCTGCGAGCTGGACCCGCAAGAGCCGGGGTCCTGGTGCGGCCTGGCCCTGGTGCTGGAGAAAGAAAAAGATTTCCCCGCCGCCATTGCCCATATGGAGAAAGCCTGGGAGCTGGAGCAGCAAGCCGCGCCGGATGCCGCCGAAGATGCCGAAGGCGCAGGCCAGTCAGTCATGTTGCTTCAACTCGGCAGCCTTTTGCAAAAACATGCGCAATGGGATCGCCTGGCCTCGCTGTGGCCCCAATTGCACCAGCAACTGCCGCACACGCCCTCTTTCAACCATGTGTTCCCCCTGCTCTCGCTGCCCGGCATCACCGGCCGCGAGGTTCTGGTGGCCGCCCGCGCCGCCGCGCGCAACGAGCGCGCCCGCCTGAGCATTCCCGCCACAAGCCAGCCAGAGTCGCCGCCCGCCGGCGATCGGCCCCTGCGCATAGGCTATCTCTCGGGCGACTTCCGCGATCACCCCGTTTCCTTCCTCATGGCCGGCGTGCTGGAAGCGCACGACCGCAGCGCTTTCCGCGTCATCGGGCTGGATGTGGGCGGCGTTGACAACCGCCTGCGCCTGATTGGCAGCGAGTCGATACGCGACCGCATGCTGGCCGCGCTGGATGAACACCACGACCTTGCCAGCCTGAGCACCGAAGCCCTGGCCCGCCGCATCCGCGAGCTGAACCTGGACGTACTCATCGACCTGAGCGGCGCCACCGGCCAGCTGCGCCTGCCCGCCCTCATCTACCACCCCGCGCCCGTGCAAATCACCTGGCTGGGCTTTCCCGGCACCAGCGGCATGCAGGAGATGGACTACATCCTGGCCGATCGCCACGTCGCCCCGCCCGGCAGCGAAGATGAATTTGCCGAAGCGCTGCTGCGCCTGCCCGAAACCTTCCAGCCCAACGACGACCAGCGCCGCATCAGCGAAAACACTCCCAGCCGCGCCAGCCTGGGCCTGCCCGAGCAGGGCTTCGTTTTTTGCTGCCACAACAACGACTACAAGATCCTGCCCGCGATGTTCGACATCTGGATGCGCCTGCTCGCTCAGGTGCCCGGCAGCGTGCTCTGGCTGGTGCAGGAAAGCGAGCTGGGCAAAGACAGCCTGCGCCAGCAGGCCAGCCAGCGCGGCATAGCCCCGGCCCGGCTGGTGTTTGCCCCGCGCTGCGGCTATGCCGACTACCTGGCCCGCTACCGGCTGGCCGATCTGTTTCTGGACACCCTGCCCTTTAACGCCGGCACCACCGCCAGCGACGCCCTGTGGGCCGGCGTGCCCGTGCTCACCCAAACCGGCGAGAGCTTTGCCGGTCGCATGGCCACCAGCTTGCTGCACGCCGTGGGCCTGCCCGAGCTCATCACCACCAGCGCCGCCGAATACGAAGCCCTGGCCCTGCGCCTGGCCACCCACCCGGCCGAGCTGGCCGAGCTGCGCCAGCGCCTGCAAACCAGCGGCCGCAGCAGCCCGCTGTTTGACACCGCGCGCTTTACCCGCCATCTGGAGCAAGCCCTGCGCATGGTCATCCAGCGCCAGCGCCAGGGCCTGCCCCCCGCCGCAATCGACGTGCCCCTGCTGCCCGCCGCGTAAGCCCCAGACCGCCCGCCGCCATGCCCCCCGCCCTCATCCTTGCCTCCACCTCGCCCTATCGGCGCGAACTGCTGGCCCGTCTGGGCCTGCCCTTTGAGGCTCTCGCCCCCGCCGTCGATGAAACCCCCCTGCCCGGCGAAGCCCCGCGCGAGCTGGCCCTGCGACTGGCCCGGGCCAAGGCCCAGGACGTGGCCCGCCACCACCCGCAGGCGCTGGTTATCGGCTCCGACCAGGTGGCCGACCTGCACGGCCAGCCCCTGGGCAAACCCGGCAGCCACGAGCGCGCCCGCGCCCAACTGAGCCGCATGAGCGGGCAAACCGTGCTCTTTCACACCGCCGTCAGCCTCGCCTGCGCCGCGCGCGGCCTGCTGCAAACCGAGCTGGCCACCGTGCGCGTGCGCTTTCGCGAACTGGACGCCGCCAGCATCGAGCGCTACCTGCGCGCCGAGCAGCCCTACGACTGCGCCGGCAGCGCCAAAAGCGAGGGCCTGGGCATCGCCCTGCTGGCAGCCATCGAAAGCGACGACCCCACCGCCCTCATCGGCCTGCCCCTCATCCGCACCGCCGCCCTGCTGCGCGCTGCGGGCCTGGCCCTGCCCTGAACGCTCTGCTCATGACCTCGTCGCGGCGCGCAGGGCGCGGATTTGGGCGCGGGTCTGGGCGCAAATTCAGGCGATCTGCCGCGTTGCGCGCCTTGCCGCCCATCCCTCACTGCACCCCATCCGCCCCGCGCCGCATCCATAAACAGGTTCTGAAAAGCCCCCATGCCGCATCAAGCCGCCCCGGACGCCACCCCCGCCACCTTGCACCTGCTGCCCACCCCGCTCGACCACGGCTGCGAACCCCTCGTGCCTCTGGGCGACGTCTTGCCGCAAGCCCTCATCGAACTGGCCGCGCGCCTGAACTACTGGATCAGCGAAAACGCCCGCAGCACCCGCGCCTTCCTCAAGCGCGTCGATGCCATCTGCCCACTGGCCCAGCCCCTGCAAACCCTGCACATCGCCGAGCTGCCCCGCGCCGCTCACAAACAGGGCGACCACGCCGGCGCACGCGGGCGCGCCCCTGCGTTTGACGCCGCCGCCCTGCTCGCCCCCGCCCTGGCCGGTCACGACATGGCATTGGTCAGCGAAGCGGGCCTGCCCGCCGTGGCCGACCCCGGCAGCTCCATCGTGCGCGCCGCCCACGCCGCCGGAGTGCGCGTGCAGCCCTGGCCCGGCCCCAGCGCCCTGCTGCTGGCGCTGGCTGCCAGCGGCCTGAACGGGCAAAACTTCGCCTTCGTCGGCTACCTGCCGCAAGACGCCGCCGCCCGCGCCCAGCGCATCCGCGCCCTCGAAGCCCTGGCCCTGAAAACCGGCCAAACCCAGCTCTTCATCGAAACCCCCTACCGCAACGCCGCCCTGCTGCACGCACTGGCGCACACCCTGCAAGCCGCCACCCGCCTGAGCATCAGCCAGGGCCTGACCCTGCCCGACGCCCGCACCCGCTGCCTCAGCGCCGCCCAGTGGCGCCGCATCCCCCCAGGCGAAGCCCTCACCCGCGCCCCCGCCGTCTTCGCCATCGGCCAATAAACCGCCCGCCCCGGCCGCACCCGTTGCATGCGGTAACGGGAATTTGCCTACCAATTCAGCAAACCGCCCGCAGCGCCCGTCAATGCTGCGCAGCGCGCTATCAATTCAGGAATCTTGTGTGGATAACTTTCCTGAAAGATAGGCTGGAAAGACGCTGGGGGCGACTTGGCGTGCATTTGCAGAGGCGGCGTGAGGCATGCCGACAAGTCCTGGGCCGCTGAAAACCGGCAAGGCGGATTTGCCGTGTTGACAGGCGTGGCGGGGTGAGGAGGGAAAGCCGGCGGGCGTTGAATGGAAGAAAACCTTGCGGAACTGCCTTGCCGAGTTGGCCGAATGCGGGCCGGGCATGAATGGGCGTGGGCGGGGCTTTTGGGGCCTGGCCGGTTTTCTTCGGGCGTGGGCTGGTGATGCCGCCCAAACCCGCAACCCCGCTGCTTTCCCAAGCCGCGCCACTCTGCGCACATGGGGCGCGCCCGTTGCATGCAGTGACGAAAATTTGTTGAATAAATCAGCAAACCGCCTGCAGCGCCCGTCAATGCTGCGCAGTGCGCTATCAATTCAGGAATTTTCTGTGGATAACTTCTCTGAAAGATGCGCGTTTGAGGGCTGCGTGCGTCCCTTGAGCCTTGCGCCTGAATCTGCTTTTGCCCTGGCGCGTGGGCTTCATGGAGTTACTGGCTTGCGCTGCCGCGCTGGAGCTTGGGCTGATGTGCGCGGCAATAAAGCTGGCCGCCGTAGCGGCTGGATTGTTTGCGGCACCAGCGCACGACGTCGGGCGTGAGCGCCTGGGCGCAGACGGCGCACACCGGGGTGGCGGCGGCTTCGGGGGCCGGGCGGGGGCGCCGGGCGGCGGATGGGGCGGGCTGGGGCTGATGTGCGCGGCAGTAGAGCTGGCCGCCGTAGAGGTCTGCGTGGTCTTGGCACCAGGCGATGATGCGGGCCGTCAGCGCCTGGCCGCAGGTGGCGCATACCGGGGCGGGGGCGGGCGCGGGGCTGGCCGGGCGCGCCTGGGGCGCAGAGGGGGAGGGGGTTTGCGCGGGTGTGATTGGGGAAACCGGGGAAACCGGGGCAGCCGGGCTGGAGGTCGGCCCGCGCAGGGGGGCCATGAAGGGGGGCAGTTCCAGCGGGTTTTCCGGGCGGTGCTGGCGTTTGATTTTTTCGGCCCATTCGCGCACGGTGTCAGCGCTGCGCCAGTTGGTGAGCCCCAGTTTGACGGTGTCCAGCCAGTCGATTTGTTCGTTGACGAAATGATCGAGCCAGGTCCGCAGCTGATCGGCCTTGATGACGCGGGAGGTGTCAAAGGCTTTGCTGTCGGGGCGCTGGAGGATGGTTTGGGGGTGAAACAGCACGAGGTGCTGCATGGGAATGGAGGCGCCGAGGCGGGCTTTGATGCCGAGTCTGTCCAGCAGCTTGCGCAGCATTTTTTCGTGGCGGCGGCTTTGCTCCAGGGGCGAGGCGATGCCCATGCGCTTGCCGCTGGGGTAGAGGACGGAGAACTCGCCCTGGGCATTGATGCGGACGTTGCCAGTGAAGTTTTTGGTCTCCAGCAGGATCATGGAAGCGCGCCCGACCAGCAGGTGGTCGATTTGCGCCACTTCGCCTTCCACTTCCAGGCGCAGATCGTGCAGAACGGCCCAGTAGGGGCTGTCTCGAAAGTCGGCGTTGATGTAGTAGGCGGCGTCTTTTTCGCCCTTGATGCCTTGACGCAAGCGCCACAGTTCGTCGCGCAGCCAGTCTTTTTGCGTTTTGGTGAGGTCGGTCGAGTTTTGCAGCTCTTAAAAGGCCAGGCGTTTGCTTTTGTCGTCTGCGTGTTTGATGAGCATGAGACGGGGCTTACTCCAGCCGCAGCTCTGCCGCGCGGGCGTGCGCTTGCAGGCCTTCGCCGTGAGCGAGGATGCTGGCGATGCGGCCGAGTTTTTGCGCGCCGGTGGCGCTCACTTCAATCAGGCTGCTGCGTTTTTGGAAGTCATAGACCGACAGCGGCGAGGAAAAGCGCGCGGTGCCGCTGGTGGGCAGGACGTGGTTGGGGCCGGCGCAGTAGTCGCCCAGGCTTTCGCTGGTGTAGGCGCCCAGGAAGATGGCGCCGGCGTGACGCAGCAGCGGCTCCCAGTGGTGCGGCTCGCGGCTGCTGATTTCCAGGTGCTCGGGGGCGATGCGGTTGGCGATGGCGCAGGCTTCTTCCATGCTACGCGTGTGGATGAGCGCGCCGCGCCCGGCAAGGCTTTTGGCAATGATGGCGGCGCGGGGCATGGCAGGCAGCAGGCGGCTGATTTCGCGCTGCACGGCGTCGAGGTAGGCGGCGTCGGGGCTGAGCAAGATGGCCTGGGCGAGTTCGTCGTGTTCGGCCTGGCTGAACAGATCCATGGCCACCCACTCGGCGGGCGCGGTGCCGTCGGCCAGCACGAGGATTTCGCTGGGGCCAGCGATCATGTCGATGCCGACCTGGCCGAAGACGTGTTTTTTGGCGCTGGCGACGTAGGCGTTGCCGGGGCCGGTGATTTTGTCCACGCGGGGCACGCTGGCGGTGCCCCAGGCCAGCGCGGCGATGGCTTGCGCGCCGCCGATGGTGAAGGCGCGGTGCACGCCGGCCACGTGCGCGGCGGCCAGCACGAGGGGGTTTTTTTCGCCGTGTGGGGTGGGCACGGTCATGATGATTTCGCCCACGCCGGCCACATGGGCGGGGATGGCGTTCATGAGCACGCTGGAGGGGTAGGCGGCTTTGCCGCCGGGCACGTAGATGCCGACGCGCTCAAGCGGGGTGACTTTCTGGCCGAGCAAGGTGCCGTCTTCGTCGCGGTAGGTGGCGGTTTCGCCGCCCTGCGTTTTCTGCCACTCGTGGTAGCGGCGGATGCGCGCGGCGGCTTGCTCCAGCGCTTGGCGTTGCGCGTCGGGCAGGTGGTCGAAGGCCGCTTGCAGCTCGGCGGCGTTCAGTTGCAAATCGGCCATGCGGGTGGCGGGCAGGTGGTCGAAGCGGGCGGTGTAGTCGAGCACGGCGGCGTCGCCGCGCTGGCGCACGTCGGCCAGGATGGCTTTGACGCGCTGCTCGATGGCATCGTCTTGTTCGGCGCTCCAGTGCAGGCGGCGCTGGAAGGCGGCTTCAAAGTCGGGCTGGGCAGTGGACAGGCGCAGGGGGGCGGCGGTGTGGGGTGTGGCGTGAGTCATGGCGCGGGGGTGGGGCTGGCCTGGGCGCTGATGGCCCGGGCGAAGGTATCGATGATGGGGCGGATGGCGGCGGTTTTGAGTTTGAGCGCGGCCTGGTTGACGATCAGGTGCGAGCTGATGTCCATGATGCGTTCGGCTTCGCGCAGGTGGTTGGCTTGCAGGGTTTTGCCGGTGCTCACGAGATCGACGATGGCCTGGGCCAGTCCGGTGAGCGGGGCCAGTTCCATGCTGCCGTAGAGCTTGATGAGGTCGATGTGCACGCCTTTGCGGGCGAAAAATTCGCGGGCGATGGCCGGGTATTTGGTGGCGACGGTGATGCGCCCGCCGGCGCGGGTGGCGCGGGCGTAGTCAAAGCCTTCGGGCACGGCCACGGACATGCGGCAGCGGGCGATGCGCAAGTCCAGCGGCTGATACAGGCCCTGGCGGCCGTGCTCGATGAGCACATCCAGCCCGCACACGCCCAGATCGGCGCCGCCGTGGGCGACGTAGGTGGGCACGTCGCTGGCGCGCACCAGCACGACGCGCACATCGCTGCGGCTGGTGGGCAAGATGAGCTTGCGCGAGGTTTCGGGGTCTTCCAATACCTGTATGCCGGCGGCGGCCAGCAGGGGCAGGGTTTCTTCAAAGATGCGGCCTTTGGAAAGCGCCAGGGTGATCACGGCTTTGTCGTCCTTGCGTGGGGGAAAAGCGGCAATTGTGGCGCGCAGCGGGGGCCGCAGGCGCTGCGCCAAGGGGGCAAAAACGCGAACCCCGCAGCCGGCAGCTGGCTGCGGGGCGCGGGAAGGCGGCGGGGAGACGCGGGGGAGGGGCCGGGCGCGGGCTTTTTCAGTGGCAGCCGCTGCCGCCGCCGGGCTTGCTCGCGCTGGAGCAGCCGTTGCAGCTGCCGCAGCTGCTGGAGGCGCTGCCGGGTTTTTTCTTCTTGAAGACAAAGCGGCGCAGCATGTAGAAAACGCTGGCGGCGATGAGGAGGGCGACGATGATTTGCTGTGTCATGCCAATACCCATGAGGTGATGCGATACACGATGAACGCAAAGACGTAAGCCGCCAGAAACAGGCCGCCCGCAATGGTCAGGGTGTGTTTGAGCGAGTTGGTTTCGCGGCGGATGGTGGCCAGCGTGGCCAGGCACATGGGGGCATAGACATACCAGGCCAGGAAGGCGAACGCGGTGGGCAGGCCCCAGTTTTCGCTGACCACGGGAATGAGCGCGGCTTCCAGCGCATCTTCCGAGTCGGCTGTCATGGCATAGACGGTGCCCAGGGCGGAGACAACCACTTCGCGCGCGGCCATGCCGGGAATCATGGCAATGCAGATTTGCCAGCTAAAGCCCAGCGGCGCGAAGATGGGCTGAATCATGCGCCCCATCCGCCCGGCCAGGCTGTAGTCGATGGCCGGCAGCGTGGCGCCTTCGGGCGCGCCGGGAAAGCTCACCAGCGCCCACAGGATGACGCTCAGGGCAAAAATGATAGTGCCCGCGCGCATCAGAAATGCCTTGACCTTGCCCCACAGGCTGATGCCGATGTGGCGGAAATTGGGCATGCGGAAGGTGGGCAGTTCCATGAGCAGCGGAAACTGCTGCACGTGGCCGCGCCTGCGCGCCAGCAGCTTGAGCACCCAGGCCGTGAGCGCCGCCGAAACGATGCCCGCCAGATAAAGGGCAAACAGCGTCAGCCCCTGCAAGTTGAAAACGCCCAGCACGGTGCGATCGGGAATGACGGCGGCGATGATGAGCGCGTAAATGGGCAGGCGCGCCGAGCAGGTGAGCATGGGCGCAATGGCGATGGTGACCAGGCGCTCGCGCGGGTCTTGAATGGTGCGCGCGGCCATGACGGCGGGCACGGCGCAGGCAAAGCTCGACAGCAGCGGAATGAAGGCGCGGCCCGAAAGCCCCGTGCGCGACATGGCGTTATCCAGCAGCAGCGCAGCGCGCGGCAGATAGCCCGAGTCTTCCAGCAGCAAGATGAAGGCAAACAAGATGGTGATTTGCGGCAGAAACACCAGCACGCTGCCCACGCCGGCCAGGATGCCGTCCTTGATGAGGCTGGACAGCGGGCCTTCATCCATGTGCTCGGCCACCTGATCGCCCAGCCAGGCGAAAGAGTCTTCGATCAGGCCCATGACCGGCTCGGCCCAGGCGTAAACCGCCTGAAAAACCAGCATGAGAATGAGCATGAGAAGCAACATGCCCCAAACGGGATGCATGATGAGGTCGTCCAGCTTGCGGTGCCAGGCGGGCAGCGTGAGGTCTTGCCGCACCACCTGGCGCAGGATGTCTTCGACCTGGGCGTAAAGGGCCTGGGTGTCCACCGCGTTCAGGCGCGCTTCGGCTTCTTCCACCGACAGCCGCGCCTGCCCGGCCTGGCGCGGCAGCCGGGCCACCGCCTCGCGCACGGCGCGCACGCTGTTTTTGTCAATGGCCACTGTCTCCAGCACCGGCACGCCCAGCAACTCGCTGAGCTTGTCCACGTCGATGCGCAAGCCGCGCTTGCGGGCCACATCGCTCAAATTGAGCGAAACCACCATGGGCAGCCCCAGCGTTTTGACTTCCAGCACCATGCGCAGCGTCATGCGCAAATTGGTCGCATCGGCCACGGAAACGATGGCGTCCGGCTTGTCGCCCAGCTTGCCCAGCACCGCATCGCGCGCCACTTTTTCGTCAGGACTGGTTGCCCGCAAGCTGTAAGTGCCGGGCAAATCAATGATGGCAACCGATGGGTCATCCACAAACGCGCCTTCGCGCCGATCCACCGTCACGCCGGCGTAATTGGCGACCTTGGCATTGGAGCCCGTCAGGCCGTTGAACAGCACGGTCTTCCCGCAATTGGGAGCGCCCAAAAGGGCAAAGCAAGTCGTTGTCATCGAAGGAAAAATTTATTTTTGAACCAGGGCCGGCCGCGCTCAATCGATTACGCGGCACATGATCTTGGACGCCTCGGGCTGGCGCAAGGCAAATTGCGACAAATTGCCCAGCCTGATCGCATAAGGCCCGCGCCCCAGCAGGCCCCGGGCGACTATCGTGATCGTCATCCCTTCGGAAAAGCCCAGATCGGTCAGCCGCTGGGTGACGAGGGGATCAATGTCACCGAACTCGGCGCTGGGGGAAATGGAAAGGATTTGGGCTTTCTTGCCCTTGGGAAGGTGCGGGAGAGGGAGGTTTTGTGTCATGAGCATGGCTCTGGTGAGCTGACACCAGAAAACAAACCGGCGAAGGTAACACAATCAACCTGAAAACGCTTTTCGTTACCGACGATGAAGTACAAGAACTCAGGTCGATTGACGACAAACGAAAAAACGCAGACTGCGTTTTAGTGGCTGATGAAGATTTATTTGTCCTCTTTGTACATCAGGGCGGTAATCTGTTCTGAAATCAATCCCATAAGAAACACCATGACGCCCCCGGAGTAAAGCAGCGCGCTCATGTTTGTAAACCTGCTGTAATTCCACCATGTCCACCCATACCATCCCGTAGCTAGCGCAAACATGAAAAGCGCCACTGGTGCAAATATTTTCAACGGGGAAAACAATGTGCCGATCTTGAAAATAATAATCAAAAATCTTGCGCCATCACGCAAAAGTTTAATATGGCTCTTGCCAATGCGTTTGGCGGCATGGATGGGAACGTAATCGACGGAATATCCAGCGCGGAAAAACGCCATGGTGCTGGTGGTCGGATAGGAAAATCCATTCGGGAGAAGATAAAGAAACTCCCGAAACTTGTCTGCCTTTACGGCGCGAAAGCCTGAAGTCAGGTCTTGCACCTTGTGGCCAGTCATCCAACTGGCCAGGCGGTTGTAAAACCCATTAGCCAGCCCCCGGCCTATGCTGGCCTGGGAGCCCTTTTGGCGCGCGCCTACCGCCATATCATTTCCCTGTGAAATGCTTTCGAGCATGCGTTCAATATCCGCAGGGTCGTGCTGGCCATCGGCATCCATAAACACGATGATTTCCCCTTGGGCAGCGCGTGCGCCTGTCTTGATCGCGGCGCCATTTCCCTTGGAATAAGGATGGCTGATAACGCGCGCGCCAGCGTCTGCGGCTACTTGCGCTGTTTGATCTGTAGAGCCGTCATTTACCACAATAACTTCTGCTTGAGGCCAGGCGCGGACAATGCGCTCGACTGTATTTCCAACGGCGCCTTGTTCATTTTTGGCGGGCAAAACCACGCTGAATGCAGGCGATGAATTGGGAGTAATTGTTGGCTGATTGTTTGTCATGTTATTCATCCGTGCTGTCATCTTCAATTTGGTTGATATTTTCCAAGGCTTCGCGCAAACTGTGTAAGCGAATTTCCCAGCTTTCCTTGATCAGATTATTAGGCGCTTTTTCTATCATGGTTTCTAACCACTGTTTGCTTTCCTGAAAACGACCTGCGCGGAAAAGCTCCAGTGCGATAGCCTCTCCCAAGCTCACAGAGGGAAAGTCAAAAAATGACTGCTGGGCGTGGATGGTGTAGGCATCTATATCTTCAAGTTTTAATTCCACAAGGGCAAGTTCATAAAGTACATGATGTCTCACTTTATGATAATTTTGTATTTTTTCATTTTGCAGCAATTCCGTCAGGAAGTTCTTATAGTCTTTCAGGTTGATGGATGAACAATTTCCATCCCGAACGGATCGCCCCAAACTGGCCAAGCCCGTGGTAACGCCGGCAGGTTTTCTGATGTGGGGAATCAGGGCGCGAGCACGGTTGAAAGATTCAAGTTGACTATTCGCATCAGCTTCCTTGTGGTTGCACCGCAAGGCTGCGAGCTGTATGGCAACGCTTAAATCCCCGTTTTCCTGAACAAATTTGTCGCCAAGTTTGAAGGCGGCATTTTCAAATTTAAAGGAAATCAAATCGTTCATGACTGCTTGAACGGCTCGAGCAGATGAAGGATGATTAATTTGCCATATTTCATTGGCCAGCAAGGGATTTCCCCACAAGGAAGTGATCTGCTGAAGGGAGAAAATTTGATATATCGCCAATAATGATATCAGGGCAGGAGCCCATTTCCTGGATGTTGAGGTATGTATCACCAAATACCCAGCAGAGGCGGCAAGAGCAAAAATAATTCCAAGGACCGCCAGATAATTACGATGTTCGAAATAGAGCTCAAGCGAAATGAATGTTGATTCCACCTGATGACAGGCCATATACCAAACAATGGCAAATAGCAAATATTTTCCGGAAAAACGAATTCCCGAGGAAACTCTGGTTTTGTACATTTTGTACCCCAGAGCCAACAAGCCAATCCATGCGAATAATGCAAAATAAGGCTGCCACATCTCCCACGAATAGATGGCATGTCCATCATGATAAGGGCCCAGCAATGCAGCTCTGGGAATCAATGTTTGTCGGATATATTCCCATAATATAACGGCCTGACTGGCCAAGCGCTCTGCCAGAGAAAAATCTCTTGCGTATTGATAATTGGCTTGTATGCCATCCCATGATTGCAGCAAAAAAAGAAGCAATAAAATGGCTATTCCGGTTGCGGCAAGAATAATCCATGTGAACCATAATTTACGCTGCCAGGAGTGAATCAGAATATTTTTTCCATGAGAGTGGTTGTCGTCTCTGAAAAAGAAAATCTCGATTATCGAAACCAAAGTGATGACCGTTATCCCGTTTTCTTTAGAAAAAAATGCCAGAACGGATCCAATAATCACCCATAAACTTAATACAACCATGCCCGCAAAGCTGGGTATTTGAGGTTGTCGTTCTCGAATTAATGCATATCCGTACAAGGTCAAAAGCATAAAAAATGCTGAAACATGTGTCATGCGCTGAACGGGCAACAGAATACCGCTTGCATGAATGGGAAGCAGCATCCACGCGCAGGCCGTCAGAACTGCGATAGGCATGGCAGCACATTTCAAGGATTTTTCTCTCAAAAATAATTTTTGTGACAGTAAAAACACCAATAAAGCGTTGCATATATGCAGACATAAAGTTGTCCAGGCAAACCCCCATGGGTTGCCTGGCCAATCGTCATAGTTTGCAACAAACGTGATCAGTGATAGGAATCTACCCCCGGGTCCAGCAGTTCCGCCAAAAATAAAATCGATCAGTCCAGAATATGAGCTGACCTCGGACAGGTTACGCAGGTTAATGAAGTCGTCAAATCCCCACATCATGCCTTCTGCCTGCTTGTACATTGATACAAGCAAAATGCTTGCAATTAATGCAGACAGAACGGTAAAGAGCGAGATTTTTTTTGTTTTCATGAAATTCATATTGTGTTAATTTGAGGTGATCCGAAACAGGTCTCTTTATTATCGTCAGATGTTCACCCGGTGTGCGAAAAAAAACCCGGCAACGCCGGGTTTTTTGGAAGGGCCTTGACCGATTAACGGAAGGCGGCGGAACGCCATTTGGGGAGGAAGGAGCAGGTGCCGGTCCAGGTCAGGCTGCCGCCTGCGTCACGGGGGGTGAGGGTGCAGGTGCCGCCGTTGATTTTCCGGTTGACTTTTTTGCCGTAGGTGGCGGTGATGACACCGTTTGCGCCGACTTCCACTTTCGTCACATAAGAGCCGGTGATGGAGGCAGCGGCGGTCACGCCAGCGGAGGTGTTGTTGCCGGGGAAGCGGCCACGCTCGGACCAGAAGTCGGTCACGCCGTTTTTGGCGCCGGCCATCAACACTTGGCCTTCAGAGACTTGAGTGCGGATGGTGTAGTCCTGATAGGCGGGCAGGGCGATGGCGGCCAGAATACCGATGATGGCCACGACGATCATCAGTTCGATGAGGGTAAAACCTTTTTGGATTGCTTTCATGATGTTCTC
>JBQNAO010000016.1:0-50181 GCA_052170415.1 Ottowia sp.
GGATGGCATCAAGCGCGCCACCGATGTGATGGTGGCCGGCAAGGTGGCCGTGGTGTGCGGCTATGGCGACGTGGGCAAGGGCTGCGCCCAGGCGCTGGCGGCGCTGCGCGCGCAGGTGTGGGTGACGGAAATCGACCCGATTTGCGCGCTGCAAGCGGCGATGGAAGGCTACAAGGTCGTGACGATGGAGCAGGCCGCGCCGCTGGCCGATATTTTCGTGACGACCACGGGCAACAAGGATGTGATTCGCCACGAGCACATGGCCGCCATGAAAAACGAGGCCATCGTTTGCAATATCGGCCATTTTGATAATGAAATCGACGTGGCCTCGCTGGAAAAATACCAGTGGGAAGAAATCAAGCCGCAGGTCGATCACGTGATTTTCCCGGATGGCAAGCGCATTATCCTGCTGGCCAAGGGCCGTCTGGTGAATCTGGGCTGCGCCACGGGCCACCCCAGCTATGTGATGAGTTGCAGTTTTGCCAATCAAACGCTGGCGCAAATCGAGCTGTTTACCAAGCCGAATGAATATCAGGCCGGGCAGGTGTATGTGCTGCCGAAAATTCTGGATGAGCATGTGGCCCGCCTGCAATTGTCGAAACTGGGCGCGCAACTGACCGAATTGACGGATGAGCAGGCCGCCTATATCGGCGTGCAGAAACAAGGCCCTTACAAGCCGGATACCTACCGTTATTGATGTGGCCGGCATTTAATTAAGCACAAAATCGGGCGCCGGATTTTCCCCGGTCGCCTGATTTTATGATTGCCGTTTTAAAAATCAAAACAGTTTGCGCACGAAAAGTCTTGGCGACCATGAAGGAAATTCGCATTTACACCAGTCGAATAAAGAATTTTGGCCTGTTTGTTGTTTCTCTGGCGCTTGCTGCGAGTGGCGTGATGATGCTGATCTTCGGCGGCCCCGGCAAAAAATATCCTGAATGGATTTTTCAAGCCGCCGGTGTGTTTTGCATTGCGTTTTTTGGAATAGGCGCCGTGATGGCGCTGTCACGGATCATCTCAAAGCAAATCGGGTTGACTGTCAACCAAGAGGGAATACGCTTGGGAAAAAGCAGTTTCATCGCATGGCGTGAAATTACCGGGTTCAGTCAAGTAAGCATAAAAGGATCAAAAATCATATTCATTGAAGTCCATAATCCGCAACAATTCATTGATAATGAAGAAGGATTTTTCCGGCGCAAAATGCAGCAAATGAACACCCACCATTACGGCACACCGTTCAGCATATCGACGGCCGGTTTGGATATTTCTTTAAAAAATCTTCTCGCCATCTTGCAGGATTACAAGCAAAAAGCGGATTTGCAAGACATGGCGCATGAAACTCACACATTCCCCAGTTTTCAGCGGGATTGCCGCCTGAATTGAGCAGCCCCATTCAAAGGAAATTCAATGCGAGAAATGAACATTTACGCCAGCAAGAAGATGATTATTTTCATGATTATCGCCTTTCTCGCATTTTTGGGCGTCTGCGTGAAGTCCATGGTTTCCGAAAATCCGCAGCCCTCTTCTTCCGAATTGACCCATTACCTTTCCGCTGGTTTGCCCATCCTGTTTTCCATCTTGTGCGTGGCGGCTCTTTTGTTCAAATTATTTTCCAAACAGGCTGAAATTTCTCTGAACCAGGAAGGCATACGCATTGGAAAAAGCAAACCGATCGCGTGGGGCGATATGAAGAATTTCAGCAAAATAACGACCAAGGGCGGTGATTCGATATTGATCCATGTCCATCATCCACAGCGGATCATCGATCAGGAACAAGGATTTTTCCGTCGAAAATCTCGCCAGTTGAAGGCCATATGCCACGGCACACCGATCAGCATTCCCATGGCGCCGTTGGATATTTCAACAGAAGAATTGCTCACCGCCTTGCGCCGTTTCAAGCAGATGGCGGATCAGCGCCAGGCGGCCGGCGCATTTTCATCATCGGTTCAATAAAATATCGCCGCTTCAAATGAAGTTTCACCAAGAAAGGAAGGCATTTTCATGCGTCGATTGATTTTGATCTGGATACTCAATGCACTGGCGCTGATGGCGGTGGCGTATTTGATGCCATCCATTGTTTTGCAGAGTTTTTTCTCGGCGCTGGGCGCGGCGTTTTTGCTGGGCACGGTCAATACGCTGATTCGCCCGGTGCTGGCGCTGCTGACGCTGCCTATCAGCTTGCTCACGCTGGGTTTTTTCTATTTGCTGCTCAATGGTTTGCTGTTTTGGATGGCGGGCAGTTTGTTTGGCGGCTTTGTGGTGCAAAACTTCTGGTCGGGCGTGTGGGGCGGGCTGCTTTATGGGGTGATTTCCTGGGCGCTGTCGCTTTTGCTGCTGCCCGATCAAAACTGAAATCAAAACCGCCCTCTTCCCCGTTTTTTTTCCCCATGCGCGCCGATCAGCTTTTGACCGAACGCGGCCTGGCCGACAGCCGCAGCCAGGCGCAGCGCCTGATTGCCGCGGGCGTGCGCTGGCGCCTGCCCGGCGGCGTGTGGCAGGCGGTGCGCAAAAACGGCGAGGCGCTGCCGCCCCAGGCCGAGTTGCAATTGCAGGACGAGGCCGAGCGGCGCTATGTCTCGCGCGGGGGGCTGAAGCTGCAAGGGGCGCTGGCGGCCTGCGCGCTGGATGTGCGCGGCCTGCGCTGCCTGGATGTGGGCCAGTCCACGGGCGGCTTTACCGATTGCCTGCTGGCGCACGGCGCGGCCTGCGTGGTGGGCGTGGATGTGGGCCGCGGCCAGCTTCACCCCCGGCTGGCGCAGGATGCGCGCGTGCGCTGTATCGAGCAGGTCAATGCCCGCCAGCTGGGCGCAGCGCACTTCGCCGCTTTTGCCGAAAACAGCGAAACGGCGCGTTTTTGCCCGCCATTTGACTGCATCGTCGGCGATCTTTCGTTTATTTCGCTCGATCACGTTCTGCCCGCCCTGGCCCCGCTGCTGGCTGCGGGCGGCCACTTGCTGCTGCTGGTCAAGCCCCAGTTTGAGTTGCAGCCGCAGCACATTGGCAAGGGCGGCATCGTGCGCGACGCCAGCCTTTACCCCGCCATCGAGCAGCGCCTGCACGCCAGTTGCGCCCGCCTGGGCCTGTCCGTGCGCCACTGGCTGCCCAGCCCCATCGCAGGCGGCGATGGCAATCGAGAATTTTTCCTTCACGCACAACCCAAAGCCACCTCACCGGAGCATGCCTCATGAACACCCCCATCAGCCTTGAATTCTTCCCCCCCAAAACCGCCGAGGGCGCGGAAAAACTGCGCCAGACGCGGCAAAGGCTCTACGCCGCGCGGCCCGAGTTCTGCTCCGTCACCTTCGGTGCGGGCGGCTCCACGCAAGACGGCACGCTGGCCACCGTGCAGGAAATCCTGGCCGAAGGCATGGCCGCTGCGCCGCATCTTTCGTGCATAGGGCAAACGCGCGAAAGCATTCGCCAGCGCCTTGACGCCTATCGCAGCGCCGGCGTGCGCCGCATCGTGGCCCTGCGCGGCGATTTGCCCAGCGGCTACGGCGCGGATGTGACCGGCGAATTTCGCTACGCCAGCGATCTGATCGCCTTCATCCGCGCCGAAACGGGCGACTACTTCACCCTGGAAGTGGCGGCCTACCCCGAAACCCACCCCCAGGCCCGCTCGCCCGCCGCCGATCTGGACGCCTTTGCCGCCAAGGTGGCCGCCGGCGCCAACGCGGCCATCACGCAATATTTTTTCAACGCCGACGCCTATTTCCGCTTCATCGACGAGCTGGCCGCGCGCCAAATCCACCTGCCCGTGGCCCCGGGCATCATGCCCATTACCAACAGCACGCAACTGCTGCGCTTTTCCGACTCCTGCGGCGCGGAAGTGCCGCGCTGGGTGCGCCTGCGGCTGGAGAGCTTTGGCGACGACAGCGCCTCCATCAAAGCCTTCGGGCTGGATGTGGTGGCCGCCCTGTGCGAGCGCCTGATCGCCGGCGGCGCGCCCGGCCTGCACCTGTACACCATGAACCAAAGCGCCCCCAGCCTGGCCTTGCTGGAGCGTCTGGGGCAGCGCTGAAACCGCCCGGGCGGGGGCAGGTTATCCACAGATTTCTCCTGATTTGATAGCACGCTGCGCAGCATCCACGGGCGCTGCGGGCGGTTTGCCTGTTTGATAGGCAAAATCTTGTATCCAAATGCGAGCAAATCAGGCCCGCCCGGCCTGCATCGGCGGCGGGATTTGCAAAAAACCGGATTTCCGCGCGCCGGGGAAAATCGGAAATGGCAGGGGATATTCGGTAACCCTGCCTTTGATTCCAAATTTGTTGAAAATATGAAAAATCAGCCGGATTTTCCGCCCCGACTTTCCGGTTTTCAAATTTCAAATCCAAACGCCCAAAACGAAACATCCAAAACAAAACGCCCGCCGGGGGCTGCCTTCGGCGGGCGTTTTTTTGGGATTTATCCACAGATTTTTCCTGATTTGATAGCGCCCATCGCAGTATCCACGGGCGCTGCGGGCGGTTTGCCCGTTTTTTCATCAAGAAAACCGGCGGTTTCAGCTCAGGCGCGCGGGGGCTTCGGGCAGGGCCAGGTGCACGCGGGGGCGGCGGATTTTCCGGGCAGAGGCCAGCAGCATGGCTTCTCCGGAAATCACGGCTTCGCCTTTTTGATTGAGCACGACGCATTCAAGGCTGACGTGCCTTTTTTCGGGCATCAGTTCGGTAATGGTGACGCGGGCGGTGAGTTCGTCGCCTATATGCACGGGGTGCAGAAACTTGAGGCTTTGGCTCATGTAAATCGCGCCGGGGCCGGGCAGTTGCATGCCCAGCACGGCGGAAATGAGCGCCGCGCCAAACATGCCGTGGGCGATGACGCCTTTGAAAAAGGTGCCCTGGGCGTATTCGGGGTCGAGGTGGGCGGGGTTGGCGTCGCCGGAAAGGGCTGCAAATACAAGCAGGTCTTCCGGCCGCACCACGCGCTTGAGGCTGGCGCTTTGGCCCAGGGTGAGTTGATCGAAGGGGACGTTTTCTACCCACTCGCTGTCAGCGGCGGGGCTTGGGGCGGGAGTGATTTGTGAGTTCATGTGGCGGAATGTTACTCCCCGCATACATGCCGGGCGGCGGTTGTATGAATATGCGAAAAATATCGTTCCCTGCCGGGGCAAAAGGTGGTTTCATCGGCCCCCTTTCGTTTCCGGCGCGGCGCGCGGCTTTCACTGCTTCGCTGCGCCGGGTTCTTTCCTTTTGCATTTTTTGATATGGAGCTTTCAATGAAAAAAACCCTCACCTGGCTGGGCGCTGCGGCCCTGGCTCTGACGGCCACGCTGGCGCATGCCGACCGGCTGCAAGACATTCAGAAAAACGGCGTGCTGCGCGTGGCCTCGTTCGACAGCAATCCGCCTTTTGGCTTTGTGGATGCCAAGAGCAAAAAAATCGAGGGGCTGGATGTGGATTTCGCCCAGGCGCTGGCCGACAAGCTGAAAGTGAAGCTGGAAGTGGTGCCCACCAATCCGGCCAATCGCGTGCCGCTGCTGGTGTCGGGCAAGGTGGATTTGGTGGCGGCCAATTTCACGATTACCGATGAGCGCGCCAAGCAGGTGGATTTCAGCATTCCCTATTTCGCCTCCGGCCAGCAGTTCATCATCAAAAAGGGCACGGCGCTGGAAAAACCCGAAGACCTGAACAAGCTGCGCGTGGGCGTGGACAAGGGCACGGTCAACGAGGGCGTGATCCGCAGCAAATTCCCGCAGGCCACCGTCGTGGCCTATGACGACACGCCCTTTGCCTTCGCGGCGCTGCGCGGCGGCAATGTGCAGGCCATCACGCAAGACGGCCCCAAGCTGATCGGCCTGCTGGCCAATGTGCCGGACAAGGACAACTATGTGATTCCGCCCTTTACGGTGTCTGACGACCTGATCGGTATCGGCATTCCCAAGGGCGAGGCGGCGCTGAAAAAGGTGGTGGATGAAACCCTGCTGGAGCTGGAAGCGAGCGGCCAGGCGGAAAAAATCTACAACGCCTGGTTCGGCCCCAACACCAAAACGCCGCTGGTGCGCCTGTACAAAATCGGCCACGGCAAGATTGAAGCGGCCCCGGCCCGATAAAGGCGGCCAGCGCGGCCACAATCGGCCCCCGCAATCGGCCTCTTTTCCCCCCGCAGCGCGCCCGCGCCGAGGCAGCTCCCCTGCCCGGCGCGGGCGCGTTTGATATTCCGCATTCACACCGCTGCGCCCGCTGATGAATTTCCAGTCTGTTTTTGGAGAGTTGCTCGCCCCGAAATATCTGGGCTGGCTGATAGATGGCTTTGCCATGACCGCCTGGCTGTGCCTGTGCGCCTGCGTGGCGGCCACGGCGCTGGGCTTTGCCCTGTGCGTGGCGCGCATGCAGCCGGGCGGGCCGCTGCGCTGGCTGGCCGGCGGCTATCTCTCCGTCTTTCGCAACACGCCCTTGCTGGTGCAGCTTTTTTTCTGGTATTTCGGCGCCAGCGCCCTGCTGCCCGAGGGCTGGCTGCCCTGGCTGAACACACCGCGCCAGCTCGATCTGGGGCCGCTTGCGCTGCGCTGGCCCTCGTTTGAATTTCTGGCCGGCTTTTTCGGCCTGAGCCTGTTTACCGCCGCCTTCATTGCCGAGGAATTTCGCGCCGGCGTGCTGGGCGTGGCCCCGGGCCAGCGCGCCGCTGCGGCGGCCCTGGGCCTCACGCCCCGGCAGACCTGGCGGCACGTCATCTGGCCGCAGGCGCTGCGCAATGCCTTTTCGCCGCTGGTGGGCCAATACATGAACGCCGTGAAAAACAGCGCCCTGACCATGACGATCGGCCTGGCCGAGCTTTCCTACGCATCGCGCCAGGTGGAAACCGAAACGTTCAAAACCTTTCAGGCCTTTGGCATTGCCACACTGTTTTATCTGCTGCTGATCGCGCTGATGGAAGTGGCCTCGCAACTGTGGCAGCGCCGCCGGCGTTTCCGGCTGGAAGGCAAGCATGAGAAATCCGGGGCGGCCGCGTAAATACAGGCCCGCCCGAAAACATTTTCACCGCCCGTATTCCAGTCAATTCATCATGAATATCCACGAATTCATGTTTTTTGCCGGTTTTGAATATCGGGGCGATGGCATTTCGGAAAACAAGAATATTGCCGCATGAATTTTTCTGCCGTTACTGACAACCTGCCCTATTTGCTGCTGGGCGCATGGCCGCAGGGGCCGCTGGGCGGCGCGGCGCTGACGCTGCTCATCAGCCTGGCCTCGGGGCTGATTTCCGCCGCGCTGGGGCTGGCGCTGGGCGTGGGGCTGGCGCTGCTGCGCCCGGGCGCGCTGCGCACGGCGCTGCTGGCCGTTTTGGCGTTTTTCCGCGCCATTCCGGTGCTCATGCTGGTGTTTTGGACCTACTTTTTGCTGCCCATCGTCTTCGGGCTGAACGTGCCGGGGCTGCTGACGGTGGTGGTGGCGCTGGCGCTGGTGGGCGCGGCCTATCTGGCCCACTCGGTGCACGCCGGGCTGCAAAGCCTGCCTGCGGGCCAGCAGCAGGCGGCGCTGGCGCTGGGCATGACGCGCTGGCAGGCCATGCGCTGCGCGCTGCTGCCGCAGGCGCTGCCCATCATGCTGCCGTCATTCGTCAATCAGTGGATTGCGCTGATCAAGGATTCCTCGCTGGCCTATGTGATCGGCGTGGCCGAGCTGTCTTTCGTGGCCACGCAGGTGAGCAACCGCCTGATGATTTACCCGGCCGAAATCTTCCTGGCCGTGGCGCTGATTTACTACCTCATCTGCGCCAGTCTGGATGTGGCCGCCGGCGCCTTGCTCAAGCGCCAGGCGCGCAAGGGCTGGCTGGGGCAGGTGTCGTGAAACCGGGGCCGAATCCGCTTGTATTTGGATACAAGATTTTGATTAACGATTAGGCACAAGGCCCGCAGCGCCCGTAAACACTGCGATGGGCGCTATGCTTTTGAAAGCAAACTGTGGATAAGTGTCGGCCCGCACCTCAATCGGTGACCAGAACCAGGCGGTGGTACTTGGCCATGAGCTGATCGCGCGTTTCGACGTGGTTGGGGTCCAGGGGAATGCAATCGACGGGGCAGACCTGGCGGCACTGCGGCTCGTCAAAGTGGCCCACGCACTCGGTGCATTTGTGGGGATCGATTTCGTAGATTTCCGGCCCGGGGGTGATGGCGCCGTTGGGGCATTCGGGCTGGCATACGTCGCAGTTGATGCATTCGTCGGTGATGATCAGAGCCATGCGGGCAATTATGGGCAGCGCCGCTGCGCCCCTGCATGCAGTATTGATAATGCCGCCCGCCGCCGGGGCCGGTTTTTAAAAAAAGCTGGCTGCATGCCTTTCAAAAGCCCTTTTGCTTTTTCCCCGTTTTTTTCCCCACGATTGAATGACCCGCTATTTGTTTTCGCGCCTGCTGGCCACGTTGCTCACGCTGCTGGCAGCCAGCGCGGTGGTGTTTGCCGTGCTGGAAGTGCTGCCGGGCAATGCGGCGCAAGTGCTGATGGGGCCGGACGCCGATGCCGCCGCCGTGGCGGCCAAGGCGCGCGAGCTGGGGCTGGATCGGCCTGCGGCGGCGCGCTATGCGCAGTGGCTGGGCGAGCTGCTGCGCGGGCAGATGGGGCTTTCCTATGCCTACGGCACGCCGGTGGCGGCGCTGGTGGCCGAGCGCCTGGCCGTCACCGTGCCGCTGGCGCTGGCCGCCAGTGCGCTGGCTTGCGCGCTGGCGCTGGCTGCCGGGGTGTGCGCGGCCTGGCAGCGCGGGCGCTGGGCGGATGCGGCGCTGATGGCGCTTTCGCAGGCGGGCATGGCCGTGCCGGGCTTTTGGTTTGCGATGCTGCTGGTGCTGCTGTTTGCGGTGAAGCTGCAATGGTTTGCCGCCGGCGGCTTTGCGGGCTGGGATTTTTCGCGCGGCGCGCTGGCCGGGCTGCTGGCGGGGCTGCGCTCGCTGGCGCTGCCGGCGCTGGCGCTGGCGCTGGTGCAGGCGGCGGCGCTGGCGCGCTTTGTGCGCTCGTGCCTGCTGGAAACGCTGGGGGAAGACTACGTGCGCACGGCCCGCGCCAAGGGCCTGGGCGAGCGCGCCGTGCTGTGGCGGCACGCGCTGCGCAACGCGCTGGCGCCGGTGCTGACGGTGGCGGCCATGCAACTGGCCGAGCTGCTGGCCGGGGCCATCGTGATGGAAAACGTGTTTTCCCTGCCCGGGCTGGGGCGGCTGATGTTTCAGGCCATAGGCAACCGCGATCTGGCCGTGGTGCGCAACGGCGTGATGCTGCTGGTGGCGCTGGTGCTGCTGGTGAACCTGGCGGTGGACGTGGCGCACGCGCTGATAGACCCGCGCCTGACGCACGCGCGCCGCCTGCGCGCAGGGGGGCGGGGATGAGGGCCAGCCGCTTTTCCACCCTTCGCGCCCGGCTCGCCCGCCTGCCGCTGCCGCTGTGGCTGGGTGGCGCGCTCACCGCGCTGGCGGGCCTGGCGGCGCTGCTTTCGCTGCTGTGGCTGCCCTGGCCGATTGATGAAGTCCACCTGGCCGCGCGCCTGCAAGCGCCCGGCGCGCAGCACTGGCTGGGCACCGATGCCTACGGGCGCGATGTGGCCGCGCTGCTGCTGGCCGGCGCGCGCGCCTCGCTGGCGGCGGCGGCGCTGGCCGTGGGCTGGGCGCTGGCCGCGGGCGTGGCGCTGGGGCTGCTGGCCGCCGGCGCGCGCGGCGCGCTGGAGCAGGCGCTGATGCGGCTGGCCGATTTCGGCTTTGCCTTTCCGGCCATCCTCACGGCCATCATGCTGGCGGCGGTGTGGGGGCCGGGGCTGTGGGTGGTCGTGGCGGCCATTGGCCTTTACAACGTGCCGGCCTTCACCCGCGTGGCGCACACGGCCGCCAGCGGCATCTGGGCGCGCGAATACACCCGCGCCGCCCGCGCGCTGGGCCTGGGCGCGGCGGCCATCACCTGGCGGCATGTGCTGCCCAACATCGCCGCGCCGCTGACGGTGCAGGCCAGCACGCGGCTGGCCGTGGCGCTGCTGGCCGAGGCCGCCCTGTCCTACCTGGGCCTGGGCGCGCAGCCGCCCACGCCCAGCTGGGGACGCATGCTGGCCGAGGCGCAATCGCTGATGTTTGAAGCGCCGCTGCTGGCCGTGTGGCCCGGCCTGGCCATCGCGCTGACGGTGCTGGGGTTGAATCTGCTGGGCGACGGCCTGCGCGACGCGCTGGATGTGCGCCTGACCCGGCGACGGCCCGCAGTTTGATTAAAAAACTGGCAAACCGACCGCAGCGCCCGTGGATGCTGCGAAGCGCGCTATCAATTCAGGAAAAATCTGTGGATAACTGGCCTTGCCACGGGGCTTTCCAAGAGGCGTTTGGAAGTCGTCAAGCCGGCCGATTTCCGAAAACCGGCCCGCTTGCCTGCCTCTTTCCCTCATCGCGGCCCCTGCACGTCATGCATTCAGATACAAAATTTTGATTAATAAATAGGCAAACGGCCCGAATCGCCCGTGGATGCTGCGCAGAGTGCTATCAAATCAGGAATAAATTGTGGATAACCTACCTTGCCAGCCCGCCGCGCAGGCGCAAAAAAACGGCCCCGTGCAAGCCGGGGCCGGGGGGCGGGGCGGGGGCGATCAGCCCAGCACGCGGCCGGGGTTCATCAGGCCGAGGGGGTCGAGCGCGGCCTTGATGGCGCGCATGGTTTGCAGGGCGACGGGGCTTTTGTAGCGCGGCAGCTCCTCGGCCTTGAGGCTGCCGATGCCGTGCTCGGCGCTGATGGAGCCGCCGTGCGCCTGCACGCTGTCGTAAACGATGTGGTTGATGCGCGCTTCCTGCGTGCGCAGAAATTCTTTCGGATCGCCGCCTTCGGGCGCTTGCACGTTGTAGTGCAGGTTGCCGTCGCCCAGGTGGCCGAAGTTGACCAGGCGCACGCCGGCGATTTCGGCTTGCAGCAGGGCGTCGGTGGCTTCGACGAAGGCGGGGATGCGCGAGATGGGCACGCTGATGTCGTGCTTGATGTTCAGCCCCTCGTCGGCTTGCGCCAGCGGGATGCTTTCGCGGATGTGCCAGAGGTTTTTGGCCTGGGCCATGCTTTCGGCCACCACGGCGTCGCTCACGCAGCCCGCTTCCAGGGCTTCTTCCAGCAGGCGCTCGAACAGGGCGCGGGCGTGGTCTTCGCTTTCGTAGTCGGAGTTTTCCAGCAGCACGCACCAGGGCGAGTCGCGCCACAGCGGGGTGCGCAGTTGGGGGTGGTGCTTGTCCACCAGGCTGAGGGCAAATTGGTTCATCACCTCAAAGCCGGTCAGCCCCGCGCTCAGGCGCTTTTGCGCCAGACCCAGCAGATCGACGGCGGCCTGCATGTCGGGCACGGCGGCCCAGGCGGTCAGGCGCGCGGCGGGCTGGGGATAAACCTTGAGCGTGGCGGCGGTGATGATGCCCAGCGTGCCTTCGCTGCCGATGTAGAGGTTGCGCAGGTCGTAGCCCGTGTTGTCTTTGCGCAGGCCGGT
Organism: Ottowia sp.; assembly: GCA_052170415.1. GTDB lineage: Bacteria > Pseudomonadota > Gammaproteobacteria > Burkholderiales > Burkholderiaceae_C > Ottowia. The sequence continues at coordinate 11,419 of JBQNAO010000016.1, forward strand.
GAGGCCGTTCCAGATTTCGCCCCGGGGCGTGACCACTTCCAGGCCCAGGCACAGCTCGCGCGAATTGCCGTAGCGCAGCACCTGGGTGCCGCCGGCGTTCACAGCCAGGTTGCCGCCCAGGGTGCAGCTGCCTTCGGAGGCCATGCTCAGGGGAAACAGCAGCCCGGCCTCGCGCGCGGCCTGCTGCACGTTTTGCAGCACGCAGCCGGCCTCGGCGGTGAGGGTCATGTTGGCCGCGTCGATGCCGCGCACGGCGTTCAGCCGCGTGGTGCTGATCACCGCCTGCGCGCCGGAGGCGTCGGGCGTGGAGCCGACGACCAGCCCGGTGTTGCCGCCCTGGGGCACCATCTGCACGCCGTGTTCGGCGCAGATGCGCACGCAGGCGGCCACTTCCTGCGCGCTGCCGGGGCGCAGCACGGCCAGGGCGCGGCCGCGCTGGCGCTGGCGCCAGTCCTGCTCCCAGGCGCTCAAGTCGCCTTCGGTGAGCACGTATTGCGCGCCTATGGCCTGGCGCAAGGGGGCGAGTGCGGGGTGGGTCATGGTGTGTATGGGTTGGAAGTGTTTGAAAAAAAAAGATCAGGCCGATTCGGTTGCGGTTGCGGCTGCGGTTTCTCTGGCCGCCTTCAGGCGCAGGCGGATGTGCAGCGTGCAGGCCGCAAACAGCGCCAGGCAAAGCAGGGTTTGCGCCAGCGCCAGGGCGCGGCTGGCGGCCAGCGCGTCGCTGCTGGCGCGCACCACGCCTTCGGTGAAATACAGCCACACGAACAGGCTGACCCAGCGATAGGTGTACATGCGATAGCGCCACAGCCCGCCCAGCGGCAGCAGCAGCGGCAGGCACTTGAGCGCCAGCCACGAGCCGCCCGGGCGCAGCGGCGCCAGCCACATCTCCCAGACCAGCGCCAGCAGCGCCAGCGCCAGCAGGCTGCCCAGCGCCGCCGCGCGCGTGCGGCGGGCCGCAGGAGAGGGCGCGCGCGCAGGCGTGGAAAAGGCGGGGGAAGGGGCGGATGCGGGGGCTGATTCGGCAGGGCGGGCGGCGCAATCAGCAGAAAACGGGGGCGGGGCGGTCATGAGGCGGCGGGCATCATACCGACACGCCCCCTTGCGCCCCCCCTTGCGCTCCCCCAGCGCTCCCCTTGCTCCAGCGCCAACCAGCGCCACCGCCGCGCATGGGCTGCGGCATCATCGCCGCCATGTCTGCTCCCCTTTTGCCCCCGGCCCTGGCGGCCCCGCTGCAACGCCTGCTGGCCGCCCACGGGCAAAACCTGGCCGTCTGGCGCGAGCTGGCGCAGCGCTTTCGGCAAGACCGGCTGGGCGTGACCGCCAGCTCGCTCACCTTCACCACCGTGCTGGCGCTGGTGCCGTTTTTCACCGTGGCGCTGTCGCTGTTTACCGCCTTTCCCGCCTTCGGGCGGCTGCGCGATGCGCTGGGGCAGTGGCTGGTCGATCAGCTCATCCCCGCCAGCATTGCCGACAGCGTGCTGGAGCACCTGGGCGTGTTCGCCAGCAAGGCCAGCCAGATGGGCGTCATCAGCCTGGCCGTGTTTGGCTTTACCACCTTGTCGCTGCTGCTCACGGTCGATCACACCCTGAACGCCATCTGGCGCGTGCGCCAGCCCCGCCCCCTGAGCCAGCGCCTGCTGGTGTATTGGGCCGCGCTCACCCTGGGGCCGCTGCTCATGGGCACCAGCCTGGCCATCACCAGCTATGTGGCCGCGCAGTCCGGCCTCTGGCTGGCCGCCGCGCAAGGCGACGTGGCCCGCCACGCCGGGCAGGGCCTGCTGGCGCTGCTCAAGTTCGTGGAACTGGCCCTGCCCGTGCCGGGCATCACCTTGCTCTATCACTACGTGCCCAACACCCACGTGCGCTGGCGGCACGCGCTGGCCGGCGGCCTGTTCGCCACCCTGGGGCTGGCCCTGCTGCGCTGGGGCATGGGCATTTATCTGCTGAAGATGCCCGGCTACTCGCTCATCTACGGCGCCTTTGCCGCCGTGCCCGTGCTGCTGCTGTGGATGTATCTGTCCTGGCTCATCGTGCTGTTTGGCGCCGTCATTGCCGCCTACCTGCCCGCGCTGGAGCAAGGCATCGCCCCCGAAACCGACGCGCCCGGGCGCAACTTCGAGCTGGCCGCCCGCGCCCTGCAAGCGCTGGCCGCCGCGCGCCGCCGCCCGCCCCACGGCCTGAGCCAAAACGACCTGGCCCGCGCCCTGCAAACCAACCCCCTGCACCTGGCCGCCCCGCTGCAAACCCTGTGCGAGCTGGGCTGGCTGGCCGCCCTGCCGCCCGAAACCGAAAAGCAAAGCGAGCGCTACATCCTGCTGGCCCACCCGCCCGACACCCCCCTGGCCCCGCTGGCCGAGCGCCTGCTGCTGCCCGCCAGCCGCAGCCTGCCCGCCCCCTACGCCGGAGCCAGCCTGCAAACCCTCATCGACCACGCCCCGCCCGCCGCCCCATGAGCCCATCTGCCCATCCCCCCGCCGCCACCCCCGCCCTGGACGGCCTGCAAGTGTGGATGGTCGGCGGTGCCGTGCGCGACACCCTGCTGGGCCTGCCCGTCACCGACCGCGACTGGGTCGTCATCGGCGCCAGCGCGCAGGAAATGAGCGAGCGCGGCTTCACCCCCGTCGGCAAGGACTTCCCCGTCTTCCTGCACCCCCAAACCCGCGAGGAATACGCCCTGGCCCGCACCGAACGCAAAAACGGCCACGGCTACAAAGGCTTTCTCATCCACGCCAGCCCCGCCGTCACCCTGGAGCAAGACCTGGCCCGGCGCGACCTCACCATCAACGCCCTGGCCGCCCCCCCCGGCTGGACGGGCGACGCCGCCCACGTCATCGACCCCCACGGCGGCCTGGCCGATCTGCGCCAGCGCCGGCTGCGCCACATCACCCCCGCCTTCAGCGAAGACCCCGTGCGCATCCTGCGCCTGGCGCGCTTTGCCGCCCGCCTGCCCCACTTTCACATCGCCAGCGCCACCCTCGCCCTGCTGCGCCAAATGGTCAGCCAGGGCGAAGCCGCCCACCTCGTGCCCGAGCGCGTCTGGCAGGAACTCTCGCGCGGCCTCATGCAAACCGCCCCGCACCGCATGATCGACGCCCTGCACGCCAGCCGCGCCCTGGCCGCCGCCCTGCCCGAAATCCGCTACCAGCCCGCCCTGCTCGCCCGCCTGCAAACCGCCGCCCGCCTGCAAGCGCCCCTGCCCGTGCGCTACGCCTGCCTCGCCTGGCCCGCCCCGCAAGCGCACCTGACCAGCCTCGCCACCCGCCTGCGCCCGCCCGCCGACTGCCACGACCTGGCCCGCCTGCTCACCCGCCTGCACCCGGCCATCACCCAGGCCCACACCCTGCCCGCTGCCGCCCTGCTCGAGCTGCTGCAACAAGCCGACGCCCTGCGCCGCCCCGAGCGCTTCGCCCAACTGCTGCTGGCCGCCCAATGCACCGCCGCCGCCGACCCAACGTGCGATTCGGCAATCGACCCGGCGTGCGATTCGGCAATCGACCCCGCCCCCTGGCCCCCCGCCCAGCGCCTGCTCACCGCCCTGGCCGCCGCCCAGGCCGTCCCCACCGCCGCCATCGCCCGGCAAACCGCCGCCACCGGCGGCCCCTCCGCCATCGCCCAGGCCATACACGCCGCCCGCCTGCAAGCCATCACCCAGGCCCTGCCCGCCCCCTGAAAGCCCCCCGCAAGGCAGGTTATCCACAGATTTCTCCTGATTTGATAGCGCACTACGCAGCATTGACGGGCGCTGCGGCCGGTCTGCTCATTTGATAAGCAAAATCAGGTTACGAGATGCAAACCAAAAGGCGCTGCCCGCGCCCATCCACCCGGCCTATCTCGTTCCGGCCCCGCCCGCGCCGCATTTGCAAAAAACCGCGCTATTTCTTTTTCAGGCGAATGGCCGGCGAATCGTGTTGGGCATAAGACAGCGGCATTTTCATCTCCATTGATTTCCACAAATCAATCAACTGCGACGCCATCAGGCCATCGAGAATTTCAAGGCCAACGGTGCGCTTGAATTCACTGCATTCAAAATCATCATCAAACTGGAAATTCACCGGCAGGTCTGCACCAATGACCACACCATTTTTCCATCAAAACAGCAGCACCAATCATCCGAGTCCCTGTCGTAATCATCGCAAAGGAAAAAATTGCACTCGCCATCGTAATATTCAAAATAAACGGCCTTGAGCTTTCTGTTTTCACTGAATGCCTGCCTGATTTTCCGAATGGCCGCCTTCAAACCCGAAACAAATGCGCCCTCTTCAGAAAACAGTTCATGATGGAACAACAACTCCTTTTCCTTTTCATTCATCACCAGCCCGGCCACCTTGCGGTAAAAATCCCGCAGCCCTTCATCATCCTGCTTGAAAGCATATTTTTCATGAATGCTCTTGCGCACGGTATTCAGTTCGGCAAAATTTTTGTTTTTGACAACGGCCTCCACTTCTGCAATCCATTGCTCTACCGTATAGGTTCTGCGGCTTGTTATTTTGAAATTGTCCAGCGGCTTGATGTTTTTGTTTAATACCACCCCATCCTCATAGATCATGATTCTGGATTCCTCTCCCTCGGGGGCAAGCGCAAAGCCAACCAGCTTGTTTTTCTCCACAGCAGCACGAAACTCATCATTCACAAAGACATACCAGTTTCTATAATGAGGTATTTTGAATATCGAGGTGTCACGCCCCTCGAACAGTTCACGTTTGAATGCAATGCGGCGCAATGTCGCATATTTTTCCGGGTGTTTTTCAGATCGATAATTATTGATGGATCCTTCACTCCTGTCCTCATCCAGACAATCAATGATATTGGTCAAATTGAAAAGCCAATAGGGCTGCGGCAAATCCCTGCCTTCCAGGGGATAGAAAACACCGTTGTTTTCCAAAAGCGGATGCAATGCATCCACCGCCCGCTGACCAAGAACAATGGCCCACCAATGCGCCAGATCGCCCATTTTCTTTTGCTCGGAGCGTTTCACAATAATCGGGCGGCGTATTTCCCGGGGATCGATGATCTCCCCTTTCGAAACCAGCCTTTCCGCTATTGCGCCGGTTTCGGCGTCCATTTCCTCCTCTGCCTCACATATACTGGAATAACGTTCCCAGTGCCTGAGAAGATGAATTTTCATTGACTTGCTCCTTTTCAGAAAAAATCCAAAATCGACATGATTTTGTTTCCCGCCCATTAATTTATCAGGAAAATTCCCGATTGCGCCTTTTGTTGCGATTTTGTTTCTCTCGCGTCAATCAGGATGGACACGCACGGCCCTTTCCTGCTCGGGCGCGCGCCGCATCGTTTCGGCGGTCTGCGGGTGTGCAGGTTATCCACAGTTTGCTTGAAAAAGCATAGCGCCCTTCGCAGTATTGACGGGCGCTGTGACTGGTTTGATTATTTGATAAGCAAAATCTTGTTGCCAAATGCAAACAGCCCCTTGAAGGGACTGGCTTCAAGGGGCTGCACAAAAAAAGCCGCACGGAGCGGCTTTTTGTGATGGCTTGGGCAGGCGGCTTTTCGGCGTGCGGGACCGAAAGCCGCCTTGGGGCCGGGGGACGATCAGAAATTGAGCGTGCGTTTGTCCACGGCCAGGGCCGCTTCCTTGGTGGCTTCGCTCAGGGAGGGGTGCGCGTGACAGATGCGGGCGATGTCTTCGCTGCTGGCGCGGAAGGCCATGGCCACGCAGGCTTCGGAGATCAGCTCGCTGACCAGCGGGCCGACCATGTGCACGCCCAGGATTTCGTCGGTGGCGGCATCGGCCAGGAACTTGACCATGCCGGTGGTGTCGCCCAGCGCGCGCGCGCGGCCATTGGCCAGGAAGGGGAAGACGCCGGCTTTGTATTTCACGCCTTCGGCCTTGAGTTGCTGCTCGTTTTTGCCCACCCAGGCCACTTCGGGGCTGGTGTAGATGACGTAGGGGATGAGGTTGAAGTCCACATGGCCGTGCTGGCCGGCGATGCGCTCGGCCACTGCCACGGCTTCTTCTTCGGCCTTGTGCGCGAGCATGGGGCCGCGCACGACGTCGCCCACGGCCCAGACGCCGGGCAGGTTGGTGCGGCATTGCTCATCAACGACGATGTCGCCGCGCTCGCCCAGGGCCAGACCGACGGCAGCGGCGTTCAGCCCCTGGGTGTTGGGCACGCGGCCGATGGAGACGATGAGTTTGTCCACTTCCAGGGTGTGGGCCTGGCCGCTGGCGTCGGTGTAGTCGATGGCGACGCTTTTTTTGCCGACCTTGACTTGCTTGACCTGCGCGCCCAGCTCGATCTTCAGGCCCTGTTTGTCCAGGGCTTTTTTGGCTTCCTTGGCGATTTGCTCGTCCACGGCGGGCAGGAAGGCGGGCATGCCTTCGAGCACGGTGACTTGCGCGTCCAAGCGGCGCCAGACGCTGCCCATTTCCAGCCCGATGACGCCGGCGCCGATGACGCCAAGTTTCTTGGGCGCGACACCGTCGGTTTTGCCGATGCGCAGGGCGCCGTCGTTGCTGAGCACGCGCTCTTCGTCAAAGTCCACGCCGGGCAGCGCGCGCGGGCTGGAGCCGGTGGCGATGATGATTTGTTTGCCGACGAGGGTTTCGGGCTTGTCGCCGGCGACGGCGATTTCATAGCCGCCTTCAACGGCTTTGCTGAAGCTGGCGCGGCCGTGGAAGAAGCTGACTTTGTTTTTCTTGAACAGGTAAAGAATGCCGTCGTTGTTTTGCTTCACCACGGCGTCTTTGCGGGCGATCATTTTGGCGACGTCGATCTTCAAATCCTTGAGCGTGATGCCGTGCTCGCCGAAGTGGTGGGCAGCGTGCTCGTAATGTTCGGACGATTGCAGCAGCGCCTTGGAGGGGATGCAGCCGACGTTGGTGCAGGTGCCGCCGGGGGCGGGTTTGCCATCGGCGGTTTTCCAGTCGTCAACGCAGGCCACTTGCATGCCCAGTTGCGCGGCGCGTATGGCCGCGATGTAGCCGCCGGGGCCGGCGCCGATGACGATGACGTCGAATTGTGTGCTCATGATGTGCTTTCAGGGGGGAAGGATAGGGAAAGTGGAGGGCTGGGATGCTCGCCCAGCGTGGGAATGACAGGCTGCTGCGTCATGCGATGCGCATGCCGGCACGGCAGCCAGATCGAAAACGCCAAGCAGATTCACCACCAGAATGAAGCCATGCCTGGACTGCACTTGGGTGCCGCCTGGTATATCAATCAAGGTATGTACCGGCACTCGACAAAATCCAACGAATGGCGCGGTCAAACAGGCATAAGGTTTCCAATCATGGGAAAGCTCCAGCGTCATGCCGGCATCGGATGCTTCACCCTCGGTTTCATTCAAGGCAGGATGCAGGCGCCAGCGCGCACCTTCTTCGTGCGTCAGGCTAAACGTGCGCAGGCTGAGCTGCTGGCAAGCACTTTCCAGCATTTGCTTGTCCGGATGATCATCCGGGATGTGCATCAACTGCGGGCAGACGACCCGAAACTGCCGCGGAAATTCTTCAGCCCATGCCATGGGTGTCAGGCCCAACAAAGCCAGCAGGGCCAACAGCTTTGCCAACCAAAGCTCAATCAATGGTTGGCGATGACGCCCTCTTGCCTGCATTGGCTCAACTGGCGTCAAGACTGCGTCGCTGCTGGCACTTGCACGTCGCCAAGCCGCCACCCGGTGTTTGGCACGCCTGGCCTGCTCGCAATATTTGCCTCGCAGGTCCGGGGCGCAATCCAGCTCGCACTGGGAGCGCAAGGCGTCGGTTGGCCGCTCAGGTGTGTTCTTCATGATGCTTCCTTTCAAAATTTCAAAAGCCGCGGCCTGCCTGGCACTGGTGATGCAAATGCCATCGGCCAGCGCCTTGTGCGCGACAAACGGCAGGCAGCCCAGCGAAGAATTAATCAACCAGCACAAAGCAGTTTCGCCCACCGAATGACCCGGATCGGGATCCGGATCTCGAAGGCACGCCACCGGCGCGTCAGCAAGCACGGCGCTGGCTTCGTCGAAACCTGCGCTGTGCCTGGCAGGATTGAGGGCAGCCATGCCCTCAATTCCGCTCGAACGCTGATATGCCAAGCGCGCGTCATATGTCAAAAAGCAGCCGGGCCGGGTCTTCCAGCGCCTCTTTCATCGCCACCAGGCCCAGCACGGCCTCGCGGCCGTCGATGATGCGGTGGTCGTAGCTCATGGCCAGGTAGTTCATGGGGCGCACGACGACCTGACCGTTTTCGACCACGGCGCGGTCCTTGGTGGCGTGCACGCCCAGGATGGCGGACTGCGGCGGGTTGATGATGGGGGTGGACATCATGGAGCCGAAGACGCCGCCGTTGCTGATGGAGAAAGTGCCGCCGGTCATCTCGTCGATGCCGAGCTTGCCGTCTTTGGCTTTTTGGCCGAATTCGGCGATTTTTTTCTCGATGTCGGCAAAGCTCATCTGGTCAGCATTGCGCAGGATGGGCACAACCAGGCCGCGCGGGCTGCCGACGGCGATGCCGATGTCGAAGTAGCCGTGATAGACGATGTCGTTGCCGTCCACCGAGGCGTTGAGCACGGGGAATTTCTTGAGGGCGTGCACGGCGGCTTTCACGAAGAAGCTCATGAAGCCGAGTTTGACGCCGTGCTCTTTCTCGAATTTCTCCTGGAAGCGCTTGCGCATTTCCATGACGGGGGCCATGTTCACTTCGTTGAAGGTGGTGAGGATGGCGTTGGTGGCCTGCGACTGGAGCAGACGCTCGGCCACGCGGGCGCGCAGGCGGGTCATGGGCACGCGCTGCTCGGGGCGGCTGCCCAGATCGAGAGCGGCGGCGGGGGCGGCCACTTGCGGCAGGCTGGCCTGGGGCGCGCCGGTGGGAATCTGGGCGGGCTTGGCGCCGCTTGCCACGGCGGCGAGCACGTCGCCTTTGGTGACGCGGCCATCTTTGCCGGTGCCGGGCACGCTGCCTGCGGGCAGTTGGTTGTCGGCCATGAGTTTGGCTGCGGCGGGCATGGCGATGTCGCCTTTGCTGGCGCTGGCGGCGGCAGCGGGGGCGCTGGCAGCGGGTGCAGCGGCGGCCGGGGCGGCAGCAGGTGCAGCGGCTGCGCCTGCGACGCCTTCGGTGTCGATCCTGGCCAGCAACTGATCGGCGGTGACGGTGGCGCCGTCGGCTTCGACGATTTCGGCCAGCACGCCGCTGGCCGGGGCGGGCACTTCCATCACGACTTTGTCGGTTTCGACTTCGATCAGGATTTCATCGGCCTTGACAGCTTCGCCCGGTTTTTTCTTCCATTGCAGCAACGTGGCTTCAGTGATGGATTCGGACAGTTGCGGCACCTTGACTTCAACGATTGCCATTTTGAGTATTTCCAGTGGTTGTCTATGAGTAGGGAAAGAGGCGGCGCGCCGTGATGGGGGCGCGCCGCCGGTTCATGAATGCTTACTTGGTGAGCACGAAACCCTTGATGCGGGCGAAGGCGGCTTCCAACAGGGCTTTTTGCTGCTCCTGGTGCAGATGGGCGTAGCCCACGGCGGGAGAGGCAGAGGCCGGGCGGCCGGCGTAGCCCAGTTTCTGGCCAGGCTGCATGTTTTCGTGGATGTAGTGCTGCACGAAGAACCATGCGCCCTGGTTTTGGGGCTCGTCCTGGCACCAGATGATTTCGGTGGCATGGGGGTATTTCTTGATTTCGGCCCCGAATGCCTTGTGCGGGAAGGGGTAGAGCTGCTCAACGCGGATGATGGCCACGTCGTCCAGCTCCTTCTCGGCACGTTTTTTCACCAGGTCGTAATACACCTTGCCGGAGCAGGCGACGATGCGCTTGACTTTGTCGGCCTTGAGATCGCCCTTGTCGCCGATGACGGTCTGGAAGCCGCCTTTGGTGAACTCGGACAGGGGCGAGGTGGCGTCCTTGTTGCGCAGCAGGCTCTTGGGCGTGAAGATGACCAGGGGCTTGCGCAGGGAGCGCACCATCTGGCGGCGCAGCACGTGAAAGATTTGGCTGGCGGTCGTGGGCTGCACGATTTGCATGTTGGTGTCGGCAGCCAGTTGCATGAACCGCTCGACACGGGCCGAGGAGTGCTCGGGGCCCTGGCCTTCGTAGCCGTGCGGCAACATCAGGGTCAGGCCGTTGAGGCGGCCCCACTTGACTTCGCCAGAGGCGATGAACTGGTCGATGAGCACTTGCGCGCCGTTGGCAAAGTCACCGAACTGCGCTTCCCAGATGACGAGGGTGCGCGGATCGTTGGATGCGTAGCCGTATTCAAAGCCCAGTACGGCTTCTTCGGAGAGGATGGAGTCGATGACGGTGAAGGCAGCCTGATCGGGCGCAACGTTTTGCAGCGGGATGTAGGTGCCCACGTCGAACTTGTCGCGGTTTTGATCGTGCAGCACCGCGTGGCGATGCACGAAGGTGCCGCGGCCGCAGTCTTCGCCCGACAGGCGCACGGGATAGCCCCCGGCCACGAGCGAGGCAAAGGCCATGTGCTCGCCCATGCCCCAGTCCACATTGATTTCGCCCCGGCCCATGGCGGCGCGGTCTTCCAGCACTTTTTTCACCAGCGTGTGCACGCTGAATTCCTTGGGCACGGTGGTGATGCGCTCGGCCAGACGTTTCCACTCAGCAGAAGAGATGGCGGTGTCGGCTGCGTCAGTCCACTTGGTGTCGCGGAAGGCGTTCCAGTCCACGGAGTATTTCCGCTGGAAATTGGTCAGCACGGGATCGACCGTGTGGCGGCCGGCATCCATGGCGGCGCGGTAGGCGCTCACCATGTCATCCGGGCCGTTGGCCGGCAGCACGCCCTGGGTGACGAGCTTGTCGGCATAGAGCCTGCGGGTGCCGGGGTGCTGGGTGATTTTTTTGTACATCAAGGGCTGGGTAAGCATGGGGGTGTCCTGCTCGTTGTGGCCCAGTTTTCGGAAGCAGACGATGTCCACCACCACGTCCTTGTTGAATTCCTGGCGGAATTGCAGGGCCAGTTGGGTGGCCAGCACCACGGCTTCGGGGTCATCGCCGTTGACGTGCAGCACGGGCGCTTCGACCATCTTGACGATGTCGGTGCAATACAGGCTGGAGCGCGCATCGCGCGGATCGCTGGTGGTAAAGCCGATCTGGTTGTTGATGACGATGTGCACCGTGCCGCCGGTGTAGTAGCCGCGCGTTTCGGACAGCGCCAGCGTTTCCATGACCACGCCCTGCCCGGCAAAGGCCGCATCGCCATGCACCAGCACGGGCAAAACGGTGTCGCCTTCCTTGTCGCTGCGGCGATCCATGCGGGCGCGCACCGAGCCTTCCACCACCGGGTTGACGATTTCCAGGTGCGAGGGGTTGAAAGCCAGGGCCAGGTGAATGGGGCCGCTGGGCGTGGATACGTCGGAGCTGAAACCCTGGTGGTATTTCACATCGCCGGCCGTCAGGTCTTCAGGCGCGGTGTGGTCAAACTCGGCAAACAGCATGGAAGGCATCTTGCCCAGCGTGTTGACCAGCAGATTCAGGCGGCCGCGGTGCGCCATGCCAATGACCACTTCCTGCACGCCGTGCTGGCTGGCCTGCTTGATCAGCTCGTCCATGGCAACGATGAAGCTCTCGCCGCCTTCCAGAGAAAAGCGTTTCTGGCCCACATATTTGGTGTGCAAAAAGCGCTCCAGGCCCTCGGCGGCGGTCAGGCGTTCCAGCACGCGCTTTTTCTGATCGGTATTGAGCTGGGGGTTGGCGCGCACGCTCTCCAGCTTCTGTTGCCACCAGCGCTTTTGGCTTTGATCGGTGATGTACATGTATTCGGCGCCGATGGTGCCGCAGTAGGTTTCGCGCAAAGCATTGAGCAGCTCGCGCAGCGACATGGTGTCCTTGCCAAAGAAGGTATTGCTGACATTGAACACGGTTTCCATATCGGCATCGCTGAAACCGTAAAAGGAAGGCTCCAGCTCGGGAATTTGCGGACGCTCGTTGCGCTTGAGCGGATCGAGCTGCGCCCAGCGTGCGCCCACGTTGCGGTAGGCAGCGATGATTTGCTGCACGGCGGTGCGCTTGCGCCCCAGATCGGAATCGGCGCCAAAGGCTTGCACCACCCGGGTGCCGCCTTGTTTGGCGCGCTCGGCAAAGGCGTTGATGACGGGCAGGTGGGGCACGTCACGAGCGCTGCTGCCGTCGGTGGCGGGCACGTGCTGCAAGGCATCAAAGTAGGCGCGCCAGGAGTCGGGCACGCTGGCCGGGTTGGTCAGGTAGTTTTCATACATCTCTTCCACATAGGGGGCGTTGCCGCCGAAGAGATACGTGTTGTCCTGATAGGTCTGATAGACCGTTTTTGAATCGCTCATTGTTTCGCTGACCTTTCATTCCCCTTGAGGGAATACAAAGTTGGTGAAAAAACCTTCCGCGTCACGGCTGAACCGGGTGGCGGACGCGAGTGGCTGGGAAGGGCCGAAAAATCGGGGCGCTCATTGTGCCAAAAAAAGGCAAGAGGGCCGCATTACAAAAAAACAAATTTCATTAACGCTTGAAGACCAGACCCTGCCCGGTCGGCAAAGGCATGACTCGATAGCCCAAATCCTGAAACCAGGGGTCTTCAGCCGCTTTTTGCGTTCTGTATATACCCGACCACTCATAATCATCGAGTATTACCATACCGCCACTGACAACCCGATTGAAAAGGTGTTTCAGCGTGACCATTTCAGCCTCGGCATGATTAAGGTCAATATGCAGATAAGCAATTTTATCGGGGCAGCCTTTTTCAAACGAATCGGGAATCAAACCCTGAATCAGGCGCACTTGTTCATAACCCTTGAATCGCTCACAGACTTTTTGATACATACCCTCTTGCTGGCCTTCAAACGCATGGCCTTCGACCGGGTTGTAGTCATAGGTGTCATAACCCCAGAAGGTTCTTGGAAAATCAGAACCTCCCAGATAGTCCATGACGGTCTTGATACCCGTTCCCGTGTAAACACCACATTCAACAAAGTCGCCCTCCAACTGAACGCAATGATGGGCCGCGCAAGCCAGTATGTAGCGTCGCCACGCAATAGCCTGATCGGAAGCATTAGCCAAATTGCTGCGCCAGGCATTGACGAATGCATCGTCACTGAAAAGCGACAAATTGCGCATCCAGGTGAATAAATTATCACCAAAATAAACCCCGGGCGCTACCAGACTGCTGGCCTCTTTGATTAAACGCTGGAAACGCTCGGGGTCGGATATTCCCCAGGAAACGGGTATGCTGAAACTGGGAATACGTTGTATATCCAGTGGCGCAAGTTTGGGCAATATGTCTTTGCTCATTTTCAAAATCAAACTGTATTGGTTTGAGGCAGTTACTTGACGCCACCGAGTATAAGCAGCCGTGGTGAGCTGCTTTTTCTACATGCCGAGCAGCTCAGCGCCCGGCCACCATTTCGCCGATCAGCTGCAGTGCCGCCGGGTCTTCCATGGTGGTGAGATCGCCCGGGTCACGCCCCTCGCACACGGCCTGCACGGCGCGGCGCAGCAGTTTGCCCGAGCGCGTTTTGGGCAGATTGGGCACGAAGCGCACGCGCGCCGGGCGAGCCACCGCGCCCAGGGTTTTATCGACGATCTTCATCACTTCGGCCTCCAGCGCGGCTTCGGCCTGCTCGTCGCCCAGCGCGCTGGCATCCTTGAGCACGGCAAACGCCATGGCGACCTGGCCCTTGAGCTGATCGGCCACGCCAACCACAGCCACTTCGGCCACGTTGGGATGGCTGGCGATGCACTCCTCGATCTCGCGCGTGCCCAGGCGGTGTCCGGCCACGTTGATCACGTCATCCGTGCGGCCCAGGATGAAGTAGTAGCCGTCCTTGTCGCGAACCGCCCAGTCGGAGCTGGTGTAGAGCATCTTGGTAGGCACGGCCGACCAGTAGGTATTGAGATAGCGCGCATCGTCGCGCCACACGGTTTGCAGGCAGCCGGGAGGCAGCGGGCCTTCGACCATGAGCACGCCTTTTTCATCCGCGCCCAGCACTTCTTCGCCGGTCTGATCGTTGATGAGCTTGACGTTGTAGCCATAAACCGGCTTGCCGGGAGAGCCGAATTTGCTGGGCATTTTTTCCACGCCATTGCAAATGGCCAGGATGGGCCAGCCGGTTTCGGTCTGCCAGTAGTTGTCCACGATGGGCTTGCCCTTGAGGCCCTCGCTGATCCACTGGGCGGTCGGTTCATCCAGCGGCTCGCCGGCCAGAAAGAGCGTGCGCAGGCTGGAGAGGTCGTATTTCGTCAAATAGGCCGGGTCTTGTTTCTTGAGCACGCGTATGGCCGTAGGCGCGCTGAACATGACGGTGACCTTGTATTTCTCCACCAGCTTCCACCAGATGCCGCCATCGGGCCGCACGGGCGTGCCCTCGTACATGATGGTTGCCATGCCGCCGATCAGCGGGCCGTAGATGATGTAGCTGTGGCCCACCACCCAGCCGATGTCACTGGTGCTGAAAAAGGTTTCGCCCGGGTTGCCGCAGTAGATGTATTTCATGCTTGCAGCCAGCGCCACGGCGTAGCCGCCCGTGTCCCGCTGCACGCCCTTGGGCTTGCCCGTGGTGCCGCTGGTGTAGAGCGTGTAACTGGGATGCGTGGACTCCACCCATTCGCAAGGCACCTGCGCATTCAGGTGCTTTTCGCGCAGCGGCACCCACAAATGGTCGCGTCCGGCGACCAGCTCCATGGGCGCCAGGCCGCGATCGACCAGCAGCACAGCCTCGGGCTGATGACTGGACAGCTTGATGGCCTCGTCCAGCAAATGTTTGTAAGGCACAGCCTTGCCCCCGCGCGAGCCGGCATCGGCGCTGACGATGACTTTGGGCTCCGCGTCATCGATGCGCGTAGCCAGTGAGCCGGAGGCGAAGCCGCCAAACACCACCGAGTGCAGCGCCCCGATGCGCGTGCAGGCCAGCATGGCAAAGGCCGCCTCGGGGATCATGGGCATGTAAATCAGCACCCGATCGCCTTTTTGCACGCCCAGCTCCTTGAGCGTGGCGGCCATGCGCTGCACTTCGGTGTGCAGCTCGCGGAAGGTGTAGGTTTTTTCCTGATCGGTTTCCGTGGAAACGAAGATCAGCGCGGCCTGATCGGCGCGGTCTTTCAGGTGACGATCGACCGCGTTGTGGCACAGATTGGTCATGCCGCCCGCGAACCACTTGACAAAGGGCGGCTTGCTGAAATCGCAAATCGTCTGCGGCGGCGTTTGCCAGTCAATCAATTGGGCCTGCTCGGCCCAGAAGGCGTCGCGGTCTTCGATGGATCGGCGATGAAAGTCGGCGTAGCGGGTCATGTTTTAGGTTCTCCTGAAGTTTGAAACCGTGCGCGCGGCGTGAAATTTGCGCATCGCGTCTGCATTTTTTTCCGTTTCCCTCTCGCCCGTATATGGGCAGATACCCGAATCTCACGCCCCCCGAAAAACGCCATGAAAAAAGCCCTGCCGCTGGAAAAGCGGACAGGGCTTTGATGATTTTTGGTGCCCGGGGCCGGAATCGAACCGGCACGCCTTGCGGCGGGGGATTTTGAGTCCCCTGCGTCTACCAATTCCACCACCCGGGCAAAAATTTCGTGTGTGGGGTTTGCGCGGCAAACAAGCGGCGGATTATGTCATACCGGCGCCCCGCCCCCTTCTTCCTTGCCCTTGCGCCGGCTGGCCGCGCCCATGCTGCGCCGTATAGTGCCCACCCCGTTTCACACAAGCAAACCGCAGCGAGACAACGCAGATGACTTATCAAACCGTGCAAGACGTAATCGGGCGCACGCCCCTGGTGCGGCTGGTGCGCATGACCGAAAACGCCGCACCCGGCGCCGTCGTGCTGGGCAAGCTGGAGGGCAACAACCCCGCCGGTTCGGTCAAGGACCGCGCCGCCCTGGCCATGATTTCCGGCGCGCAGGCGCGCGGCGAAATCCGCCCGGGCGACACCCTCATCGAAGCCACCAGCGGCAACACCGGCATCGCCCTGGCCATGGCCGCGGCCATCCTGGGCTACCGCATGGTGCTGGTCATGCCCGAAGACCTCAGCGTCGAGCGCGCCCAGACCATGCGCGCCTATGGTGCCGACATCATCCTCACCCCGCGCCTGGGCGGCATGGAATACGCGCGCGATCTGGCGCTGAAGATGCAAAGCCAGGGCAAGGGCCGCGTGCTCGATCAATTCGCCAACGCCGACAACCCCCTCATCCACCAACACACCACCGGCCCCGAAATCTGGGAGCAGACGCAAGGGCGCGTCACCCACTTCGTCAGCGCCATGGGCACCACGGGCACCATCACGGGCGTGTCGCGCTATCTGAAAGCGCAAAACCCGCAGGTGCGCATCATCGGCGCGCAGCCGGCCGAAGGCTCGCGCATTCCCGGCATACGCAAGTGGCCCAGGGAATACGAACCGCAAATTTACGACCGCACCGCCGTTGATGAGCTCGTGTCCGTCACCCAGGCCGATGCCGAGGAAACCTGCCGCCAGATGGCCCGCCAGGAAGGCATCTTTGCCGGCATCTCCTCCGGCGGCGCGTGCTGGGTAGCGCAGCAAATTGCCGCGCAAACGCCGCAGGCCACCATCGTTTTCATCGTGTGCGACCGGGGCGATCGCTACCTGTCCACCGGCATCTTCCCGGCCTGAAAAGGAGCGCCCCGCATGAGCCTGCCCCCGCTCGATTCCCCCAGCCTGCCCGCCCCCGCGCCCGGCGCCGACACCGCCCAGCCCGTGGCCGCTGAAGTGGACGCGCGCGGCCTGAGCTGCCCGCTGCCCATCCTGCGCGCCAAGAAAGCCCTCTCCGCCCTGCCCAGCGGGCAACTGGTGCGCGTGCTGGCCACCGACCCCGGCTCCCTGCGCGACTTCCAGGCCTACGCCGCCCAAACCGGCAACACCCTGATCGCCCAAAGCCGGCAGGGCGAGCTGTTCATCCACGTGCTGCGCCGCCGGTAATGCCTTCCGCCCTCCTTTTTTGCTGGCTGCCGGCACTCGGCCTCGGGGCGGCGATGTATGCCGCCGTGTGGCGGGCGCGGCGCAGGGATGCGCGCTGGGCGCGGTTTCTGCTGAGCGGCACGGTTGCCGCAAGCGCGGCGCCGGGTTTGTTCTTGCTGCTGCATGGCGTGCTCACGCGGGGCCAGGGCTGGGCGGCGCTTTGGGGCGATGGGGCCTTACTGCTGCTGTGTTCGTGGTGGGCAAAAGTCGCGCTCACTGCCACATCAACCAGCCAAACCCGGCGGCCAGCGCCCCGCCTGCCCGGCCCATCGTTCAAAACAACTCATCGGCAAACGGAACCTCGCGCCCCAGCAGCATCGGCCCAGGCCGCCCCTCTGCCCTTGTCACCCGCACCGCCCGCCGAGAGCGCCGAAACCGCCGCAAGCGCCGAAAGCAACTTGCCCTCGATCGGGTTCTGGGCCGTTTTCCTCGCCTTGTGGGCCGGTGTTTACTGGCTCACGGGCTTTTCCCCCGAAGGGCAAGCGCCGCTGGACTTCAGCCTGCGCCTGGCCTTGAGCTTCGGACTGGCAGCGCTCATCGGCATGGCCTGCGCGCTGCTGGCCTTGTTCCTGCTCTCGCCCGTCTTTACGTTACTGGCCCTGTTGATGGCCTGGAACCTTTAACGACCGCCCGCCCCGGCTGCGGCTTTTTTTCTGATTTCCCGATTCACCATTTCTTTTCACCCATGCCCACCGTCACCCAGCTATACGAGCAAGAACTGGCCGCGCGCGGCTTCACCGCCGACCCCGCGCAACTGCGCGCCGTTCAGGCGCTTGAGCAATGCGCCAATGACTGGGCCGCCTACAAGGCCCGGCGCTCCAACGCACTCAAAAAACTGATCAACAAGCCCCCCATCCCGCGCGGCGTCTACATGTATGGCGGCGTCGGCCGGGGCAAGAGTTTTTTGATGGACTGCTTTTTCAACGCCGTGCCCATCCGCCGCAAAACGCGGCTGCACTTTCACGAATTCATGCGCGAAGTGCACCGCGAACTCACCGGCCTGCAAGGGCAGGTCAACCCCCTCAACGAACTGGGCCGGCGCATGGCCGCGCGCTTCAAGCTCATCTGCTTTGACGAATTTCACGTCGCCGACATCACCGACGCCATGATCTTGCACCGCCTGCTCGTGGCCCTGTTTGACAACGGCGTGGGCTTTGTCACCACCAGCAACTTCCGCCCCGACGAGCTCTACCCCAACGGCCTGCACCGCGACCGCATCCTGCCGGCCATCGCCCTGCTCAACGAACGCATGAACGTGCTCAACGTCGATAACGGCACCGACTACCGCCGCCGCGCGCTTGAGCAAGCGCCCCTGTATCACAGCCCCCTGGGCGCGCAGGCCGACGCCGCCATGCAAGACGCCTTCGCCCGCCTGGCCGCCCAAAGCGCCCTGGACGACCCCGTCATCGAAGTCGAAGGCCGCCAGCTCGCCGCCCTCAAGCGCGCCGGCGGCGTCATCTGGTTCGACTTCAAAACCCTGTGCGCTGGCCTGCGCTCGCAAAACGACTACCTGGAAATCGCCTCGCGCTTTCACACCCTGCTGCTGTCGGACGTGCCGCAAATGAGCGTGGCCCAGGCATCCGAAGCGCGGCGCTTCACCCTGCTGGTCGACGTGCTCTACGACCGCCGCGTCAAATTCATCCTCTCGGCCGCCGTCCCGCCCGAGCAGCTCTACACCCAAGGCCCGCTCGCGCACGAATTTCCCCGCACCGTCAGCCGCCTCACCGAAATGCAATCGAGCGAATACCTCGCTCTCGAACACCGCAACGTTGACACCCAGCTCACCTGAGCGCGCCCCTTTTTCCTGACACCCCGCCCCGCCATGCGCCCCGCCCCCATCCTCGCCCTCGCCCTTGGCCTGACCCTGGCCGCCTGCTCCGGCCCATCGCTGCACAGCCAGCAGCGCGCCATGACCGCCGCCCACATCCAGGCCGCCCAGGCCCTGATTCAAACCGCCCCCGAAGGCCCGGCCCTGCCCCCCTGGCTGCAAGAGCAGCGCCAACGCATCGAACGCGAACAACAAGCCGCCCAGCGCCAATTTGAAACCGCCGAAAAAGCCTGCTGGCAACGCTTTGCCGTCAACGACTGCATCGCCCGCGCACGCACCCAGCGCCGCCAAACCGAAAGCGCCCTGCGCCAACAACAACTGGCCCTGAACCAACTGGAGCGCCGCCACCAGGCCCAAACCAGCTATCCGGCCCCCTAACCCCCCCAAAAATACCCGGCCAGGCAGAAGTTATCCACAAATTTCTCCTGATTTGATAGCGAACTACGCAGCATGGACGGGCGCTACGGGCCTTCTGCCTATTTGGCAAGCAAAATCCTGTAAACAAATGCGAACAGCGGCATAACCCAAGCCCCACGCACCGCAGCCGCCCGACCGCACCCAACAAAACCCGGCACCCGCAAACGCCAAAAACCGCGCGCCCTCTTGCCCACACGCGCAGCAAAACCCGCAGCCGCCCATCCAACGGCAAGCCCAACCCCCACACCGCCGCCCACAAACCGGCCTGGCGCACACCCCGAAGCGAAGCCAGCATGCGCAATTGCGGTTTTCCGCAATCTGCGCCGCCCCGCACCCGCAACCCTCCGGCCACCAATTCAGCTCACGGCGGGCAAGTTATCCACAGATTTCTCCTGAATTCATAGCGCGCTTCGCAGCATGGACGGGCGCTGCGGGCAGTCCGCCCATTTGATAAGCAAAATCTTGTGTCTGAATGCGTGGCGCAGGGGCGGGCGCGCAATCGGTGCGGAGAAAAAGCCGGGCAGGGGAGGTCGGACAAGCAGGCCGGTTTTTAGAAATCGGCCTGCTTTCCGACCCTGGAACGCCCCGGATAAGGGCTAGTTATCCACAAATTTTTCCTGATTTGATAGCACCCTTCGCAGCATTGACAGGCGCTGCGGGACTTTTGCCCATTTGATAAGCAAAATCTTGTTGCCAAATGCAAACAAACTGGCAAACGTATCCCCAAAAAAGCGCCAGGCGGGCCGATTTGTAACCGCACCCAAAACCCTTCCAATAGCCGCAAGGCCCGTGGATATTGCGCTGGCAGCTACAAAAAACGCAGCAGCAGGGGCCGTCTTGTTACAAATCGGGCCGCTTGTGAAGCGCGGGCAGGGGCGGGCTTATTCGGCTTCGGCCTGGCGGGCGCGGGTGGCGGCGTCGAGTTGGTGTTCGAGTTGCTGCTGAATTTGCGCGGGCTGCCGGGCAAGGGGCTGTTGCTGCATTTGCCGGATTTGCTGCCGCACGGGATCGGCGGCAGCGGGGGCCGTGGCGGGCGCGGGCCGGGGGGCGCTGCGCAGGGCGGTTTTGGCCAGGGCGCCGATGAGCAGCAGGGTGAGCACGAGGCCGAGCAGGCCGAGGGCGGATTTCATGAGCGAATTTCCTTTTTTATTGAATGTTGCGGTGATTTGGCTGCTTTTGTCACGATTTTGGCGTGATTTAAAGACAGCAAAAGATTAGAAAAACGGCGCTTGCGGGCGGCGGGCGGGTTTTGGGTGGTTTTGCCGGGGTTTTGGGTGGTTTTGCCGGCTTTTGCAGGGCGGCGGCGCAGTGGCTTGGATAGACTTGCTGTTTTTGCGTATGGCGCGTTTGGGTGCGTTTTCACGCGCATCCGGCGTGTATCTGGCGCGTATTTCGCGGCGGCTTTTGCCGGTTTGCCGCGTCTGCCTTTTCCGCTTGCCCATCCCCTTCGATGTCTTTGTTCTGGCTCATTTTGCTTCCGTTTCTGGGCAGCCTGGTGGCGGCCCTGATGCCCACCAAGGCGCGCACGCCGGCCGCTTCGTGGGCGGCGGCAGTGGCCGCTTGCGGGCTGGCGGCGGTGGCCTGGCGGTATCCGCAATTGCGCGACGGGCAGGCGCTGCGCGAGCAGGCGGCGTGGCTGCCGCAGGCGGGGCTGGATTTCGTGCTGCGCATGGACGGCTTTGCCTGGCTGTTTGCCATGATGGTCACGGGCATCGGGCTGCTGGTGGCGGTGTATGCGCGCTACTACATGAGCAAGGACGATCCGGTGCCGCGCTTTTTCTCGTTTTTCCTGGCCTTCATGGGGGCCATGATGGGCGTGGTGCTGTCGGGCAACCTGATTCAGATGGTGTTTTTCTGGGAGCTGACGAGCCTGTTCAGCTTTTTGCTGATCGGCTACTGGCACCACCGCAAGGATGCGCGGCGCGGCGCGCGCATGGCGCTGACGGTGACGGGCGCGGGCGGGCTGTGCCTGCTGGCGGGGGTGCTGCTTTTGGGGCATATCACGGGCAGTTATGACCTGGAGGCGGTGCTGGCGGCGGGCGATCGCATTCGCGCCCATGCGCTGTATGTGCCCATGCTGGTGCTGGTTTTGCTGGGGGCGCTGACAAAAAGCGCGCAGTTTCCGTTTCAGTTCTGGCTGCCGCACGCCATGGCCGCGCCCACGCCGGTTTCGGCCTATTTGCATTCGGCCACGATGGTCAAGGCAGGCGTTTTTCTGATGGCGCGGCTGTGGCCGGCGCTGTCGGGCACGGATGAGTGGTTCTGGCTGGTGGGCGGCGCGGGCATGTGCACGCTGGTGCTGGGCGCGTATGCGGCGATCTTCCAGAATGATTTGAAGGGCCTGCTGGCGTATTCGACGATCAGCCACCTGGGGCTGATTACGCTGCTGCTGGGGCTGAACCGCGAGCTGGCGACGGTGGCTGCGGTGTTTCACATCATGAATCACGCCACGTTCAAGGCTTCGCTGTTCATGGCCGTGGGCATCATCGATCACGAAACCGGCACGCGCGACATACGGCGCATCAACGGGCTGTTCAAGGCCATGCCGATTACGGGCACGCTCGCTTGCGTGGCCAGCGCGGCGATGGCGGGGGTGCCGCTGATGAACGGCTTTTTGTCCAAGGAAATGTTTTTCGCCGAGACGGTGGATTTCATCAGCGCACGGCCCTGGCTGGATGCGGCGCTACCGATCGCGGCCACGGTGGCGGGCGTGTTTGCGGTGGTGTATTCGCTGCGCTTTACGGTGGATATTTTTCTGGGCAAACCCGCCGACGATTTGCCGCGCAAGCCGCACGAGCCGGTGCGCTGGATGCGGCTGCCGATCGAATTTCTGGTGCTGGCCTGCCTGGTGGTGGGCATTGCGCCGGCCTGGTCTGTGGGGCCGGTGCTGCAAAGCGCGGCGCACGCCGTGCTGGCCGGGCCGACGCCGCCTTACAGCCTGGCGGTGTGGCACGGGCTGAACAAGCCGATGGTGATGAGCCTGATCGCGCTGGCGGGCGGGCTGGGACTGTATGCGCTGCTGCGGCCTGCGCTGGTGGCGGGGCGCTTGCGGCAGCCGCCGCTGACGGGCCGCCTCAACGGCCAGCGCCTGTTCCAGTCGGCGCTGCTGGGGCTGGACAGGGCGGCGCGCCTTGCCCTGCGCGCCAGCAGCAGCGCGCGCTTGCAGCCGCAGATGTTTTTGCTGGTGTTCGTGGCCGTGGCGGCAGCGGCCGCTTCGCTGGGCAGCAGCGGCATCACCTGGGGCGACCGCGAGCGCGTGCCCGCCAATCTGCCCTTTGCCCTGCTGTGGACGCTGGGGGCGCTGTGTGCGCTGGGCGCGGCGGCGCAAGCCAAGTTCCACCGCTTGGCCGCGCTCATCATGGTGGGCGGCGTGGGGCTGGTGGTGAGCCTGACGTTCATGTGGTTTTCCGCGCCCGATCTGGCGCTGACGCAAATCGCGGTGGAAGTGGTGACGACCATCCTCTTTTTGCTGGGCCTGCGCTGGCTGCCCAAGCGGCTGGATACGGAGCCGGCCCGCCTGGGGCTGCATGTGCGGGTGCGGCGCGCGCGCGATTTGCTGCTGGCCATCGTGGTGGGCGGCGGCATGGCGCTGCTGTCTTACGCCATGATGACGCGGCCCGCGCCGCAGAGCATTTCGCCCTTTTTCATTGACCGCGCGCTGCCCGAAGGCGGCGGGGCCAACGTGGTGAATGTGATGCTGGTGGACTTTCGCGCTTTCGACACGATTGGCGAAATCACGGTGCTGGGCATCGTGGCGCTGACGGTGTATGCGCTGCTCAGGCGCTTTCGCCCCCCGCGCGAGAGCGTGCAGGCGCCAGAGCAGCAGCGCGTGATTCCGGCAGACCTGAATACCGACCTCATCAATCCGCGCACGGCCAAGGACTCGGCCCTGGGCTACATGCAGGTGCCTGCCACGCTGGTGCGGCTGCTGTTGCCGATTGCGGGCGTGGTGGCTGCTTACATCTTCATGCGCGGGCATAACGAGCCGGGCGGCGGCTTCGTGGCGGGGCTGGTGCTGTCCATCGCCCTGCTGGCGCAATACATGGTGGCGGGCACGCAGTGGGTGGAAGCGCGGTTTCAGCTTCAGGTGATTCGCTGGATAGGCGTGGGCTGGCTGCTGGCGCTGGCCACGGGGCTGGGGTCGCTGTGGTTCGGCTACCCGTTTCTGACCACGCACGCCATGCACGTGACGCTGCCGCTGGTGGGCGAAGTGCATGTGCCCAGCGCCACGTTCTTTGACGCGGGCGTGTTCGCCGTGGTGGTGGGCGCCACGCTGCTCATTCTCACGGCGCTGGCGCACCAGTCGCTGCGCGCGCACCGCACGGCGCTCAAGAAGACCGCTGCACATGCCGCCGCGCCGCAAGGCGAAGGAAAGCAAGACTGATGGAAGTCATTCTGGCCATCGTCATCGGCGTGCTGGGCGGCTCCGGCGTGTGGCTGGTGCTGCGGCCGCGCACGTTTCAGGTGCTCATGGGGCTGTCGCTGCTGTCGTATGCCGTCAATCTGTTCATTTTTGCCATGGGCAGCCTGCTGCTGGCGCGCGAGCCGATCGTGCAGGCGGGCGTCGCGCCCACGCTGGAGAACTACACCGACCCGCTGCCGCAATCGCTGGTGCTCACGGCCATCGTCATCGGCTTTGCCACATCGGCGCTGTTTCTGGTGGTGATGATGGCCCTGCGCGGCCTGACCGGAAACGACCACGTGGACGGGCAGGAGAGGGACGGCTGATGGATGCGCTGATTGCCCGCTTGATGCCGCATCTGATCGTGATGCCCGTGCTGCTGCCGCTGGGCACGGCGGCGCTCATGCTGCTGCTCGGGCCGCAGCGCAGGCCGCTGAAGGCCGTGGTGAACGTGGCTTCGTGCCTGCTGGGGCTGTGCGTGTCGCTGGCGCTGCTGCGCTGGACGCTGACCGGGGGCGGCGCAGCGGCAGTGGGCATTTACATGCCTTCCAACTGGCCCGTGCCTTACGGCATCGTGCTGGTGCTGGACCGGCTCTCGGCCATGATGCTGGCGCTGACTTCGCTGCTGGCGCTGGCGGCGGTGCTTTATTCGTCGGCGCGCTGGCACAAGGCGGGGGTGTATTTCCACCCGCTGTTCCAGTTGCAGGTGATGGGCTTGTCGGGGGCTTTTCTCACGGGCGACTTGTTCAACCTGTTTGTTTTCTTCGAGATCATGCTCACGGCCTCCTACGGCCTGCTGCTGCATGGCTCCAGCCCGGCGCGGGTGCGCGCGGGGTTGCACTACATCGCCGTCAATCTGATGGCTTCCACGCTGTTTCTCATCGGCATTGCCATGCTCTATGGCGTGACGGGCACGCTGAATCTGGCTGACATGGCCATGATGGTGCCCGCCATCGCCGAAGACGACCGGGGCCTGCTGCACGCGGGCGCGGCCATCATGGCCATTGCCTTTTTGGTCAAGGCGGCTGCCTGGCCGCTCAATTTCTGGCTGCCAGCGGCCTACTCCAGCGCCGCCGCGCCGGTGGCTGCGCTCTTTGCCATCATGACCAAGCTGGGCGTGTATGCCGTGCTGCGCGTGTGGACGCTGCTGTTTCCGGCCAGCGCGGGCGTATCGGCCCTGTTTGGCGGCGATCTGCTCATCTGGATGGGGCTGGCGACGGTTGCCTTCGGGGCCATTGGCGTTTTGGCTACGCAGCAGCTGGCGCGCATGACGGCGTTTGCCGCCATCCTGTCATCAGGCACGCTGCTGGCGGCCATTGGCTTTGGTCAGCCTGCCGTGACGGGCGCGGCGCTGTATTACGCCTTCAGTTCCACGCTGGCGATTGCGGCGCTGTTTTTGCTGATTGAGCTGGTCAAGCGCGCCAGCGAGAGCGAAGAGCAGATTGCCCTGATCAGCGACACGGTTTTCGAAGAAGACGAAGCTTTTGCCGACTACCAGGCCAGCCCCGCCTCACTGCCTGACGTGAATCTGGACGATGACGAGCAGGCGCTGATTGGCCGCGCCATTCCCTTCGCCATGGCGTTTCTGGGCCTGTCGTTCGCGCTCTGCGCCTTGCTGATTGCAGGGCTGCCGCCGCTGTCGGGCTTCATTGGCAAGTTCGCCATGCTCACGGCGCTGCTTCAGCCAGCGGGCATGGGCGCGGCCATGCCAGAGGCTGCCAGCTTGCCGGTTGATGAAGCCGCAGGTCTGTCCGCCAGCCTGCCTGTTGACGCAGCGGCCGCCTTGCCGGGCATGGCTGAAGCGGCGGGCGTGCCAGTGGCCGCCTGGACCTTCATGGCGCTGCTGATTGCGGGCGGGCTGCTGTCCACCATTGCGCTTTCCCGCGCGGGCATCCGCCTGTTCTGGGCGCCGCAAGGCAGGCCGGCGCCGCGCCTGCGCGTGATCGAGACGCTGCCCATTGCCGCGCTGCTGCTGGTGACAGTGGTCATGGTGTGGCAGGCGCAGCCCGTCATGCAGTTCGCGCACTGGGCCGCGCAAGGGCTGCACGAGCCGCGCAACTACATCAACACCGTGATCGGCACGCGCCCCGTGCCTTCGCCCGGCGAGACGGACGGCGCCGGCGAAGAACTGGGCGGCCAGGCGCTGCCTGACAACGCCCCCGCGCCCGCAGAGGAGGCGCAGCCATGATGCGCAAGCTGCTGCCCGCCCCGCTGCTGTCGCTGGCCCTGCTGGTCATGTGGCTGCTGCTGGTGCGCTCCTACACCCTGGGGCAGGTGCTGCTGGGCGCGCTGGCGGGCTGGGCCATGCCCTGGTTCTTCGCCTCGCTGCGCCCGCACCGCCCGCGCATTCGCAGGCCCCTTGTGCTGGCCCGCTACATCCTCACCGTGGGCTGGGACGTGCTGCTGTCCAACCTGCAAGTGCTGCGCGGCGTGCTGCGCGTCTCGGCCCGCGCGCCCGCGCAGGATGGCTTTGTCATCATCCCCTTGCAGTTGCGCGACCCTTCCGCACTGGCGGCGCTGGCCATGGTCACCACCGTCGTGCCCGGCACGGTGTGGTGCGAGATGGCGCGCGATGGCAGCGCCTTGCTGCTGCACGTGTGGGACCTGGAGGACAAAGCCGCCTTCATTGCCCACTACAAACAGCGCTACGAGCAGCCGCTGATCGAGATTTTTGAATCATGAATCCCCTGCTTCACGGCTCCATCCTTGCCACCTTGTTCGCCTATGGCCTGGCCATGCTGCTGTGCCTGTGGCGGCTGCTGCGCGGCCCGCGCGCGCAAGACCGCGTGCTGGCGCTGGACACCATCTACGCCATCGGCATGCTCATCGTGCTGGTGGGCGGCATTCGCTATGCCAGCCAGATGTACTTTGAAGCGGCGCTGCTGATTGCCCTGTTCGGCTTCGTCGGCTCGGCGGCGATGGCCAAGTTCCTTTTGCGCGGCGAGGTCATCGAATGAACGCCGCCGCCCTGCCCCCCGTGGCCCTGTGGGTGGAAGCGCTGGTGGCGCTGCTGCTGCTGGCCAGCGCCGCATTCACCCTGGCGGCGGCCATCGGCCTGGTGCGCCTGCGCGACTTTTTCCAGCGCATGCACCCGCCCGCGCTCATTTACACCGGCGCTGCCTGGTGCGTCACCCTGGCCTCCATCGTTTACTTCTCGGCGCAGGCGCGCAGCCTGGTTTTGCACACCTGGCTCATCATCATCTTGCTGTCCATCACCGTGCCCATCACCACCTTGCTGCTGGCGCGCGCGGCTCTTTTTCGCAACCGCCAGGAAAACCAGCCCGGCACCCCCGCCCCGCTGCTGTTTTCCGCCCTGCCGGCCCGACCCGCCGAGATCGACGCCATCGCCGCCCTGAACGCCGCTGCCGCATTGAACGCCGCCCAGGGCGAGGCCCCGAGCGAAGCCTCCGAAACCGCCCCGGAAAGCGCCCCACCCCCGCCCGGGCAGACCAAGTTATCCACAGATTGCTCCTGATTCGATAGCTGCCTGCGCAGTATCCACGGGCGTTTGCGGGCATCCTGCCTGTTTTTTCATCAATTCAACCCCCTCTTTTCTGCCATGTCCTCCTACCCGGCTCTGTTCAAGGCTTACGACATACGCGGCGCCACCCCCGCCCCCCTCACCGAAGAGCTGGCGCGCAACCTGGGCCGCGCCTTTGGCTCGCAAGCGATGGCTGCGGGCGAGACCAGTGTGGCCGTCGGGCGCGACGGGCGGCTGTCCGGCCCTGCGCTGGCGGCCGCGCTGATTGCCGGGCTGATGGATGCGGGCGTGCAGGTGATCGACATCGGCATGTGCACCACGCCCATGCTCTATTTCGCCGCCAGCACGCTGTGCCAAAGCGGCATTCAGGTCACGGGCAGCCACAACCCGCGCGATGACAACGGCTTCAAGATGGTGCTGGCGGGCCGCGCCATTTACGGCGAAGAAATCCAGCAGCTGCGCCGCATCATGGAAGAAGAAAGCTGGCAGCTTCAAAAAGGCGGCAGCGTGCGCCAGCACGACGTGCTGCCCGCCTACCGCGAGCGCATCGTGGGCGACATCCGCCTGGCGCGGCCCGTGGCCGTCTCCGGCCAAAGCGCCAGCGCCGCCCTGTGCGAAATCAAGCAGGTCATGACCCGCCCCATGAAAGTCGTGGTGGACTGCGGCAACGGCGTGGCCGGCGCATCCGCCCCGGGCATCCTGCGCGCCATTGGCTGCGAAGTGATCGAACTCTTCACCGAAGTGGACGGGCGCTTTCCCAACCACCACCCCGACCCCTCCAAACCGGCCAACTTGCGCGACGTGATCCGCACCCTGCAAGAAACCGATGCCGAACTGGGCCTGGCTTTCGACGGCGACGGCGACCGCCTGGGGATCGTCACCAAGGACGGCCAAACCATCTACCCCGACCGCCAGCTCATCCTCTTTGCGCAGGACGTGCTCGCGCGCGTGCCCGGCGGGGCCATCGTGTTCGATGTGAAGTGCAGCCAGCGCCTGGCCCCGGCCATTGCCGCTGCGGGCGGCGTGCCCGTGATGCACCAGACCGGCCACTCGCTCGTCAAGGCCCGCATGAAAGAACTCGATGCCCCGCTGGGCGGCGAGATGAGCGGGCACATCTTTTTCAAGGAACGCTGGTTCGGCTTTGACGACGGCACTTACGCCGCCTGCCGCCTGCTGGAAATTCTCAGCCGCCACGCCGACCCCAGCGCCGTGCTCAACCAGCTTCCCGCCAGCCACTCCACGCCCGAGCTGAACGTGCCCTGCGCCGAGGGCGAGCCGCACCGCCTGGCGGCGCAATTACAGGCGCTGGCCCCGGCCGCCCTGCAAGGGCAGCAAGTGCAAATTCACACCATCGACGGCCTGCGCATCGACTGGCCCGACGGCTTTGGCCTCATTCGCGCCAGCAACACCACGCCCGTGCTCGTGCTGCGCTTTGAGGGCCAGACGCCCGAGGCGCTGGCGCGCATCGAAGGCGACATGCTGGCGCTGCTGCGCCGCGTCAAGCCCGATGCCCAAACGGGCGGCGCGGCGCACTGACTTCAACCCCCCCATTCAAAACCATGTTTGAGCCGACCGACCACTTCACCCTGCCCGATGTGCTGCGCCGCCAGCTCGCCCCCGGCGAGCGGGTGCTCTGGCACGGCCGCCCGCCGCAGGGTTTGCTGCTGCGGCGCGCCGATGCGTGGCTGATTCCCTTGCCCTGCGCGGCCATTTTTAATGTCTTGCATCTATTGAAAACCTCGGCGCAAATGGAAGACCGGGCGGAAATGGGCTTCCTTGTCGTATGGGGCCTGCTTTTCGTGCTTGTCGGGCTGTATCTCATGCTGGGGCGCTTCTGGGTCGATGCCTACCTGCGCGCACGCACTTGTTACGTCCTCACCCACGAGCGCCTGCTGCTGGCCGGCGGCTGGAGCGGGCGGCAAATCAAGTCCCTGCCGCTGCGCAATCTGCCCCAGATCACGCTGACGCTGCACGCCAGCGGCGGCGGCGTCATTCAGCTGGGCAGCGAAAACCGCACGTTCTGGTCTGCCTGCCCCCCGGGCTGGCTCGGCGCGCCCTTGCAGCCTGACGCGCTGGAGCTGGCCGACGACGCGCAGCGCGTGTTCCACCTCATCCAGAGCGCGCAACGCCAAAGCGGCTGAACCCCCGCCCAGGCTGAACCCGCACTCATCTCCAGCCGCCCGCCAGCGCGCCCGCCCCATGCCCTTGCAGCCCCTCTATCACCTGCTCGCCTGGGCCGCCCAGCCCCTGCTGCGGCGCAAGCTGGCGCGCCGTGGCGTGGCCGAGCCGGGCTATCTGCACGCGGTGGATGAGCGCTTCGGCCGCTACAGCCAGCCGCGCCCCGCAGGCAGCGCGCCGCTGATCTGGGTGCATGCCGTCTCCTTGGGCGAAACCCGCGCCGCCGCCGCCCTCATCGCCGAGCTGCGCCAGCACATGCCCGGCATGCGCCTTTTGCTCACCCACGGCACCGCCACCGGCCGCGCCGAGGGGCAAAAGCTGCTGCAAAGCGGCGATGTGCAGGTCTGGCAGCCCTGGGACAGCCGCGCCGCCGTGCGCCGCTTTTTGCATCACTTTCGCCCCGATCTGGGCCTGCTGATGGAAACCGAGGTCTGGCCCAATCTGGTGCGGCAATCGGCCCGCGCCGGCGTGCCGCTGCTGCTGGTCAATGCGCGCCTGTCGGAAAAATCCCTGCGCCGCGCCCGCCAGGCGGGCCTGCTCATGCGCCCGGCCTACGCCGCCTTGCGCGCCGCCTGGGCGCAAACCGATGCCGACGCCCGCCGCCTGCGCGAAATGGGCGTGCCGCTGGTGCGCACCCTGGGCAATCTGAAATACGACCTCGCCCCCAGCCCCGGGCTGGCCGCGCTGGGGCAGGGCTGGCGCGCGCAGGCAGGCGGGCGGCCCGTGGTCATGCTGGCCAGCTCGCGCGAAGGCGAAGAGCGCCTGCTGCTGGAGCAAATCCGCGCCCTGCCCGCGCCTGCGCGCAGCGCCGTGCAGTGGCTCATCGTCGCCCGCCACCCGCAGCGCTTTGACGAAATCGCCCGCCTCATCGAAGCGCAGGGCTGGCCCGTGCGCCGCCGCAGCCAGCGCGCCGACTGGATTGCGCCCCCACCCGGCGATATACCCGCTGATATGCCCGCCGATCAGCCCTATATCGCCCTGGGCGACAGCCTGGGCGAAATGCCCGCCTACTACCACCTGGCCCACCTGGCGCTGCTGGGCGGCAGCTTCGCCCCTTTGGGCGGGCAAAACCTCATTGAAGCGGCCGCCTGCGCCTGCCCCGTCTTCATGGGCCCGCACACCTTCAACTTTGCGCAGGCGGCCCAAAGCGCCCTGCAAACCGGCGCGGCCCGTCGCTTTGACGATCTGGCCCAGGCCCTGCCCGCCGCCATCGAGCTGTGCCAAACCCCCGCCGCCCACGCCCGCATGGCGCAAGCGGCCCTGGCCTTTGCCCAAAGCCACCGCGGCAGCGCCCGGCGGCAGGCGCAAGCCAGCCTCGAATTTTTGATGAAGAAATAAGCAGACCGCCCGCAGCGCCCGTGGATACTGCGAAGTGCGCTATCAAAATTCAAGCAAACTGT
The DNA here is from genome assembly GCA_052170415.1 of Ottowia sp. Taxonomy (GTDB): domain Bacteria; phylum Pseudomonadota; class Gammaproteobacteria; order Burkholderiales; family Burkholderiaceae_C; genus Ottowia. The sequence continues at coordinate 41,996 of JBQNAO010000016.1, forward strand.
GGATAACTTCAATCCTGCCCCCCCTCTCCAGCCCCCCGCCACGCCCGCAGAAGACGAGCGCTGGATGCGCCTGGCGCTGCAAATGGCGCGGCAGGCCGCCGCCGCCGGTGAAGTGCCCGTGGGGGCCGTCGTGGTCAGGGACGGGCGCTGCATCGCCGCCGCCGGCAACGCCAACCGCGCCACGCACGACCCCAGCGCCCACGCCGAAATCGCCGCCTTGCGCCAGGCCGCGCAGGCGCTGGGCAACCACCGCCTGGGCGGCTGCACGCTCTACGTCACGCTGGAGCCTTGCGCCATGTGCGCCGGGGCCATGCTGCATGCGCGGCTGGCGCGCGTGGTCTTTGGCGCGGCCGATGCCAAAACCGGCGCGGCCGGCTCGCTCATCAACTTGTTTGCGCAGCGCGCGCTGAACCACCACACCGCGCTTGCCGGCGGCGTGCTGGCCGCCGAATGCGCACAACTGCTGCAAGACTTTTTCCGCCCCCGCCGCATCAACGCCGAGCCGCTGCGCGAAGACGCCCTGCGCACCCCTGAAGCGCGCTTTGCCCCCTGGCGGCCGGAAGATGAAACCGACGCAAATGCCTTCTGGCCCCGCCACGCCACACGCGCGCTGCCCGCCTTGGGCGGCCTGCGCCTGCGCTACGCCGACGAAGGCCCGCGCCACGCGCCACTCACCTGGCTGTGCCTGCACGGCGCGCCCGGCTGGAGCCTGCTTTGGCGCGACATGGCCGCCGTGTGGCTGGCCGCCGGCCACCGCGTCATCGCACCCGATCTGCCCGGCTTCGGCATGAGCGACAAGCCCAAGAAAACCGCCGCCCACACCCTGGCCTGGCACCGCCAGGTCATGCGCGAGTTCATCGAGACCATCAACGCGCCGCGCCTGGCGCTGGCCCTGCACGGCACCGCCGGCCCGCTGGGGCTGGCGCTGCCGCCTGCCGCGCCCGAGCGCTGGGCGGGCCTGCTGGCCATCAACACCGGCCTGGCCCCGGCCGCCGCCCGCCCGCGCCTGCCGGCCACGGCCGCGCTGGCCGCAAGCGACCAGGCCGCGCTGGCCGCGCCCTTCCCCGATGCCGGCCACCGCGCCGCCCTGCCCGCCGCCCTGCGCTGGCGCGCCGATGACGATCTGCCCCTGCTGGCCTTCTGGCAGCGCCAGTGGGCGGGCAAAAGCCTGCTGGCCTGCGGCACGCCCGACGGCCTTTACGGCCTGCCCGCCATGCAGGCGCTGCAAGCGGCGGTGCGCCACGCGCCCGCGCCCTGGCTGTTGCCGCAGGCCGGGCACTACAGCCCGTTCACGGCCTGGCAGGCGCTGGCCGAAAAGGCCCTGCACGCGCTGATTTGAATCGGCCGCCCATCCGCTTTTCTTTTTGGAAAATTTCAACACCCTTTTGCTGGTGTTTTCAAACCGGGCCGGTTAATATCCCGCGCCAGATACGGCAACTCGCCTTGCCTCATGCATTTTTTTTAATCCTTCCGGATTTTTCAGGCATTTGAAAATGCACGGAAATTCTTTTTCCGCAGCATGGCCAAAGGGGAAAACCTGCGCTTTTGTTTATTGCAAGCGCCCGGTTTTCATGTTTTGAAAAGGAAAATGCAAATGAGCGAACGCAAGCTGGGTTTTCAACCCATTCCCGCCGCCATTGCCGTGGCGCTGGCGCTGGGCATCTGGCTGATTCCCGCGCCGGCGGGGGTCAAGCCCCAGGCGTGGCATCTGCTGGCCATGTTCGTGGGCGTGATCGCCGCCATCATCGGCAAGGTCATGCCCATCGGGGCGCTGTCCATCCTGGCCATCACGCTGGTGGCCGTCACCGGCGTCACCGTCGACAAGCCCGCCGCCGCCATCCGCGACGCGCTCAGCTCCTTTGCCGATCCGCTGATCTGGCTGATTGGCGTGTCCATCATGATTTCGCGCGGGCTGCTCAAGACCGGGCTGGGCGCGCGCATCGGCTACTACTTCATCTCCGTGTTCGGGCGCAAGACGCTGGGCATCGGCTACAGCCTGGCGCTGTCGGAGCTCATCCTCGCGCCCGTCACCCCCAGCAACACCGCGCGCGCCGGCGGCATCATCCATCCGGTGATGAAGGCCATCGCCGCCAGCTACGAGTCCGACCCCGAGCGCGGCACGCAAGGGCGCATCGGCCGCTACCTGGCGCTGGCCAACTACCACGGCAACCCCATCAGCTCGGCCATGTTCATCACCGCCACCGCGCCCAACCCGCTGATCGTCAACCTCATCGCCGAAACCGTGGGCAGCGACTTTCAACTGAGCTGGAGCCAGTGGGCCATCGCCATGCTCGCGCCCGGCCTGCTGGCCTTTGCCCTCATGCCGCTGGCGCTGTATCTGCTCTACCCGCCCGAGATCAAGCACACGCCCAACGCCGCCGCCTTCGCCCGCGAGCGCCTGACCGAAATGGGCCCCATGAGCGCGGACGAAAAAATCATGCTCGCCATCTTTGCCCTGCTGCTGCTTTTGTGGGCGGGCGTGCCGGCCTGGCTGCTGGGGCCGGCCTGGGCAGTCAACGCCACGGCCACGGCCTTCATCGGCCTGTCGCTGCTTTTGCTCACCGGCACGCTGACCTGGGACGACGTGCTCAAGGAAAAAAGCGCCTGGGACACGGTGGTGTGGTTTGCCGCGCTGGTGATGATGGCCGGCTTTCTCAACAAGCTGGGGCTGATCGCCTGGTTTTCCGGCGCGCTCAAAGACGTCATCGAGCATCTGGGCCTGGGCGGCATCGCCGCCGGCGCGCTGCTCACGCTGGCCTATATGTATGCGCACTACATGTTCGCCAGCACCACGGCGCACATCAGCGCCATGTTCGCCGCCTTTTTGAGCGCGGGCATGGCGCTGGGCGCGCCGCCCATGCTCATGGCCTTGCTCATGGCCGCCGCCTCCAGCGTGATGATGACCCTCACCCACTACGCCACCGGCTCGTCTCCGGTCATCTTCGGCTCCGGCTACGTCACGCTGGGCCAGTGGTGGAAGGCCGGCTTTGCCATGAGCGTGATCAACATGCTCATCTTCGGCATCGTCGGCGCGCTGTGGTGGAAAGCGCTGGGCTATTGGTAATCCCCGAAAGCCGCACCTTGCCAGGGGCCTGAAGGCCCCTTTTTTGTGCCTTTTCCAGGCCGAGTTATCCACAATTTGCTTTCAAAAGCATAGCGCCGATCGCAGTATTGACGGGCGCTGCGGCCGCCTTGCCTGTTTGATGGGCAATTTTTTGCAAAAGCCATCGGGACAAACCCGCCCGGTGTTTATGCGGGGTTCCAAAAGCCGGGCCGCTGCGCACAATGAATTTCGGCGTCGGCATTTCGCCCGCGCCGCAACCCCCAAAGAGGAGACAAGCCATGACAGCAACGACCGACCCCGTGGCCGATCGCATTCAGCGCAGCCCCAAATATCAAAAGCTCAAAAGCGCGCGCAGCCGCTTCGGCTGGACGCTGAGCGTTCTGATGCTGGCGGTGTATTACGGCTACATCGCCCTGATTGCCTTCGACAAGGAGTTTCTGGCCCGCCCCTTGAGCAGCTCGGGCGTGACCACCATCGGCGTGCCCATAGGCATGGCCATCATCCTTTTTTCGGTGCTCATCACCGGCCTTTACGTGCGTCGCGCCAATGGCGAGTTCGACCGCATGACGCAGGAAATCATCGAGGAGGCCACGCAATGAAACGCCTTGCTCAAACCCTGATTGGCACCCTTTCCCTCATGGCCCTGGGCGCGGCGCACGCGGCCGGGGGCGATCTGGGGCAGACCGACAAGCAGCCCACCAACTGGATCGCCATCGGCATGTTTTTGCTGTTCGTGGTCGCCACGCTGGGCATCACCAAATGGGCCGCCGGGCGCACCAAATCGGCGGCCGATTTCTACACCGCCGGCGGCGGCATCAGCGGCTTTCAGAACGGCCTGGCGATTGCGGGCGACTACATGTCGGCGGCCTCGCTGCTGGGCATTTCTGCGGCGGTGATGGCCAGCGGCTATGACGGGCTGACGTATTCCATCGGCTTTCTGGTGGGCTGGCCCATCCTCACCTTCTTGCTGGCCGAGCGCCTGCGCAATCTGGGGCGCTTTACCTTTGCCGACGTGGCCGGCTATCGCTTCCAGCAAGGGCCGCTGCGCCTATTTGCGGCCAGCAGCACGCTGGTTGTCGTGGCCTTTTATCTGATCGTGCAAATGGTTGGCGCGGGACATTTGATCAAGCTGCTGTTCGGGCTTGAATACTGGATGGCCGTGGCGCTGGTGGGCATCTTGATGATGGTTTACGTGCTTTTTGGCGGCATGACGGCCACCACCTGGGTGCAAATCATCAAGGCCGTGCTGCTGCTGTCGGGCGTGAGCTTCATGGGCTTCATGGTCATGCTCAAGTACGGCTTCAGCCTGGAAGCGCTGTTTGCCGACGGCGTGCGCGTGCGCACCTTCATTGCCGGGCACGCCGGCAAGTCGCCCGACGAAGCGGCCCGCGCGGGCCTGGCCATCATGGGGCCGGGCGGCTTCATCAAGGACCCGGTGTCGGCCATCGGCCTGGGCATGGCGATGATGTTCGGCACGATGGGGCTGCCGCACATCCTCATGCGCTTTTTCACCGTGCCCAACGCCAAGGAGGCGCGCAAAAGCGTGCTGTGGGCCACGACCTGGGTGGGCTACTTCTTCATCCTGATCTTCATCGTCGGCTTTGGCGCGATCACGCTGGTGCTCACCAACCCCGAGTTCGCCGACACCACCAAGGGCGTGATTCACGGCGGCGCGGGCGCGTCCAACATGGCCGCCGTGCTGGTGGCAAAAAGCGTGGGCGGCGATGTGTTTTACGGCTTCATCTCCGCCGTGGCCTTCGCCACCATCCTGGCCGTGGTGGCCGGGCTGGCGCTGTCGGGCGCATCGGCGGTTTCGCACGACCTTTACGCCACCGTCTTCAAGGGCGGCAAGGCCGACACCGCCGCCGAGCTGCGTGTGTCGCGCATCACCACGCTGGTGCTGGGCGTGCTGGCGGTGCTGCTGGGCATCGTGTTCGAGCAGCAAAACATCGCCTTTCTGGTTTCGCTGGCCTTTGCCATTGCCGCCTCGGCCAACTTCCCCGTGCTGCTGCTGTCGGTGCTGTGGAAGGGCTGCACCACGCGCGGCGCGGTCATCGGCGGCTTTTTGGGGCTGGCCTCGTCGGTCATCCTCACCGTGCTGTCGGCCGGCGTGTGGGAAGCCGTGCTGGGCAACCCCAAGGGATCGGCGCTGTTTCCCTACAGCTCGCCCGCGCTGTTTTCGGTGAGCATTGCCTTCATCGGCATCTGGCTGTTTTCCATCCTGGACAAAAGCCCCGCCGCCCAGAAAGAGCGTGCCGCCTTCGCCGCCCAGCAAGTGCGCTCCGAAACCGGCCTGGGCGCGGCCAAGGCTTCTTCGCACTGAAGCCGTTTTTTGAACCCGGGGCCGGCCCCCAAGCCCATCCGGGGCCGCGCCTTCACCTCACCCCCAAAAAACGGGCCTGCGCGGCCCGTTTTTCATGCAGGTTATCCACAGAAAACTCCTGATTTGATAGCTGCCTTCGCAGCATTTACGGGCGCTGCGGGCCTTTTGCCTATTTGTTAAGCAAAATCCTGTTGCCAAATGCAAGCGCATCCTGCGCCCGGACAATCGCCCCCCCCCATGAAACTCCTTCACACCGCCGACTGGCATCTGGGCCAGACCCTGGCCGGGCACGAGCGCACGCACGAGCACCGCCTGTTTCTCCAATGGCTGCTGCGCACCCTGCAAGAGCGCCAGGTGGATGCGCTGCTGATTGCCGGTGATGTGTTCGACCAGGCCAGCCCCCCGGCGCAGGCGCAGGCGCTGTATTACGACTTTCTGGCCCAGGCGCGGCGCGCGCTGCCGAAGCTGGCCATTTGCATCATCGCGGGCAACCACGACTCGCCCTCGCGCCTGCAAGCGCCGCGCGAGCTGCTGGCCGCCTTTGGCATGCACGTAATCGGGCGCTACGAGGCGGGCGACGAACCCACCGGCGACCCCACCGCCCCGCCCCACCCCTGCATCGTGCCGCTGCGCCGCGCTTTGGCGCGTGGCGCTGGTTTGCGTGGCCGCCTGCGCGGCGGTTTGCTGTGCGGCTGCGCCCATGCGGGCGGCCACATTGGCGTTTTTGGCTTGCAGGCCCGCCGTGAGGGCTGCTATGGCGCTTTGGCGCGTGGCGTTGAGCAAGGCCATGTCTGCCGCGCTGGCCTGGCCCTTGCCCGCCAGCAGGGCCAGCGCCAGGGCTTGCGCCAGCAGCTGGCGCTGCGCCTGCTGCACGGCCAAAGGCTGGGCCATGCCTGCGGCGGCCATCAGCAAAGCGCCCATGCGGGCCGCTTGCTGCTGGTGCGCGGCCAGCGTGCGGGTGATGGCCGCCAAGGCGGCGGGCGTGAGGCGCTGGGCCTGAAGGGCGGCTTGCGTGGCTGTTTGGGGCGTGGGCGTTTGCCCGGCAGCAGCGCGCGCTTCCTGCTGGCGCACGCTGGCCGCCTGTGTGCTGGCAGCCTGCGCTTCGGCCCGCGTGGCGGCTTGGGTTGTTGCCGCTTGCGTGGCAGCCTGCTGGGCCTGAACGGCGGATTGCGGCTCAGGGCGCGGCTGGGGCTGAGGAGGCTGGGGCTGAACCTGCGGGCGATACGGCGGCTCGCTATCGCGCTTGGGTTCAAAGCTGGGGATGAACGTGGGCAGCGCCGCGAAGGCGGGCAGGCCCATGTTCAGCAGGGAGGTGGAGAGGCTACTTAAAGAGGCGGCGTAGGGCGTGCCGCCGGTTGAGCCGTGACCCAAAAAGCCTGAGGCAAAGCTGCCACTGTTATTGCCAGCAGGATTCCCGTATGAAAATGCATTCAAAGAAGCTGAACCAGAAACATTATCTGAAGAACTCCCAGAATAATTTCCACTGTTATTTAGCGCATCTGTGTGATCCTGCTCCCGACCAACTGGGGGATGGCCGTTTTGAAAATTAGCTTGATCTACTGGAGATGAAACCTGAGAGTCAATCTGCGGTTCTCTCTCTCTGGTTGGCGGCGTTCTATTATCTAACGCTGAACCGCCACCATCATTAGCTGGAACCTCTCCCAAAGAGTTACTACCAGTACCTCCACCACCACCAGTTCTTCTAGGAGGATCGATTGACATCTCAATATATTCCAAACTTTAGAATCGATGCTGAATACCTACACCATAATTGTTTCCATTCTCAAACCGCTGATAATCAGCATAAACGAAAGTGCGCTTAGATAGCGCATATTTAGCTTCTACCACACCTTCCGTGTATTTCTTGAATTTCTGAGTCGCATTTTGGTAATGAGCCTCACTTTTGTGCTGACGCTGCAGCTCAAGCGACAATGTAATATTGTCAAAATTAACAGAACCTCCAATGCTATATCCTGCCAATTTCAAATTAGCTCCTGCCGGAAGCACATATCCTTGCAAATTGCGCACATTATAATAGCCAGCCGATAAAGCAAACATGCCAAAATTATATTTGGCACCCAACGCATAGTTGGCCTTGGCATCCTGAATTTTGTTATACGCCACAGCAGCATTAATTGGACCATTCTCATAAATAAGGTTTAGGTCGTATTTAGCCTTATTATTATGATCACCCTTTGCCACAAAAGCTATTTCAGCACTAAATCCACCAAATACAGGCGTCTTGTAACTGAATTGACTGCTAGCACGCACCCAGCGCCCTACAGCCGCATAGCGCTCCAGAGACGGAGAGTAATTGGCACCACCTACAACGCTCCACGCCAGCATGGCATTGTAACTTGGGGTTTCGGAACGCCCCATCTTGAATTGGCCAAATCCACCTTCTACCCATAAATTAGCAGCGCGACCATAAGTTTCATTTTCTCGCCCCAAAAATCCGTTAGGAGAAGCCGTGGCGCCGTTTTCCATGTTGACGTATTGTTCAAGTCTAAAGCCAGTCTTCAGACCGCCCCCCAAATCTTCAACGCCGCGGAAACCGATATAACTAGTGGTGTGATTAAGCACATGGCCACTAATCATCCCGGTTTTTTGACCCGCTTCTTTCCCAATCCCCACGTCCGCCACGCCGTAAAGCGTGACCGACGATTGGGCGAATGCAGCGCCGGAAACAAGCGTCAAAGCGGCCAGGGCCAGCAGATTCTTTTTCATTTGAATTGCCTTTCAAGTCAAGGAAAATAGTGAAAACAAGACCCTTCACAGGGCGCGAAAACGGTGTGAATT
>JBQNAO010000017.1:0-45482 GCA_052170415.1 Ottowia sp.
GCTTGACGTTGCCGATCACGCGGTCGTCAAAGCGCGCGCCCACGGCCAGCAGCACGTCGCAGTGCTGCATGGCGTGGTTGGCCTCCAGCGTGCCGTGCATGCCCGGCATGCCGATGAAGCGCCGGTCGGTGCAGGGAAAAGCGCCCAGCCCCATCAGCGTCTGGGTCACGGGGAAATTCAGCAAGTCCACCAGCTCGCGCAGCTCGCTGCACGCCTCGCCCAGCAGCACGCCGCCGCCCGTGTAGATGCAGGGGCGCTTGGCCGTCAGCAGCAGTTGCAGCGCCTTGCGAATTTGCCCGCCGTGGCCCTTGCGCACGGGGTTGTAGGAGCGCATGCGCACGGCTTCGGGGTAGCCCGTCCACACGGCCTTGTTGAAGGACACGTCTTTCGGAATGTCCACCACCACCGGTCCCGGGCGGCCCGTGCGGGCGATGTGGAAGGCTTTTTTCATCACGTCGGCCATCTGCCGCGCGTCCTTGACCAGAAAGTTGTGCTTGACCACCGGCCGCGTGATGCCCACGGTGTCGCACTCCTGAAAGGCGTCCTGCCCGATCACGGACAGCGGCACCTGCCCGCTGATGATGACCAGCGGAATCGAATCCATGTATGCCGTGGCAATGCCCGTGACCGCGTTCGTCAGGCCCGGGCCGGACGTGACCATGGCCACGCCCACGTCGCCCGTGGCGCGCGCATAGCCGTCGGCCGCGTGCACCGCCGCCTGCTCGTGGCGCACGAGGATGTGGTGAATGCTGTCTTGCTTGAACAGGGCGTCGTAGATATGCAGCACAGCGCCGCCCGGGTAGCCCCAGATGTACTTGACGCCTTCGGCCTGCAAGGCCCTGATGAGAATTTCGGCGGCGCGCAGCTCTTGCGGCGCCTGGCCTGAAGTGGAGGAGGAATCCATCGTGATCAACCTTTCGGAAATTTCGGAAGCGAAAAACCTTGGGTGCCCCTTGCCAGCCCTTGTGGGGCCGCGCCAGGACTTAAGGCCATTGGCCATGGGCGGTTGGGGTTGCGCCGCCGGGCCATGACCCATTTGCTACGTGTGTTGGCAAAAAATGCATTATGGCAGGGCATGTATGCGGGTGTATCAGGGCGGGGGCTGCCTGGTGGGGCTGGGGCGGGCAAGCCGGGCGCTGCCTGCGCTAGCATGGCTGCCCTTTTTTCTTCATTCAATGCAGAGGAGTTTTGCCATGAATACCACTGTCAATCGTTTGCTGGCTGCGGCTTGTACGGCGGCCTTGCTGGGCGCATGCGCGGGCGGGCCGACTCCGGGACAGCGCAACGTGATGGTGGGCACGGCGGTGGGCGCGGCCGCCGGCGGTCTGCTGGGCAATAGCGAGGGCGCGGCCCTGGGTGCGGCCGTGGGGGCGCTGGGCTCTTATGCCTGGACGCGCTACATGGAAAACAAGCGCATCGAGATGGAGCGCGTGACGGCGGGCACGGGCGTGATCGTGGAGCAAACGCCGGATAACCAGCTCAAGCTGAATGTGCCCAGCGATATTTCCTTTGCCACCAACAGCGCGCAAATCGTGGCGGCTTTGCGCCCGGTGCTGGACACCTTTGCGCAGGGGCTGGGGCAGCAGCCCAATATCGAGATCGTGGTGGTGGGCCATGCCGACAGCAGCGGCAATGACGCCATCAACGAACCCCTGGCGCGCAACCGCGCCGCCAGCGTGCGCGACTACCTCGTTTCGCGCGGAGTGAATGCCGCGCGCATTCAGACCGAGGGGCGCGGCTCGCGCGAGCCGATTGCCAGCAATGCCACTGCCGAGGGGCGCGCGCGTAACCGCCGGGTGGAAATCTTCCTGGCCGAGCGGGCGCAGCCCCAGCAGCCGGCCTATCAGCAACCTTCCTACCAGCAACCGGCCTACCAACAGCCGACTTATCAACAGCCGCCCTACCAGCAGCAGCCTTCTTATTCCACGCCCATAGGCACGCCCGTGCAATAAACGCCGGCGCGCATGGATAAAGGCGGCAAGGCGTTATTTCAACGCCTGCCCAAAACATTTTCTTCATCTGAATACGGAACAAACGCCATGAAAAAATCCGCCCCCGCGCTGTTTATTGCCGTTTGCGCGCTTTTTTCTGCCGTTGCATTTGCCGGCCCGGTCGCTCCGGCGAAATACACCGTTTATTGCGCCAACGGAAAAATCGAAGTCGATATGCGCAATCTGGAAAGCATGCGTTCCGCGCGCGGCCGGGATACTTACGCATTGCGCGAATTCACCCATATTTCCGATGCCAGAAAATTTGCCGCCAATATGGGCGGAATTGGCTCGGCGTGCCCCAAATAACCGTGGTTAACCGTGGCGGAAATCGCAAATAGATTCGCGCATGGCTGGTTTGAAATGGCTGGTTTTTAAAACGCGCCCCCGGGCATTCACGCGATGCAGCCGCTGCCTTCTACCTGGATCACGCCCGATTGGCCCGCCCCGCCCGGCGTGCGGGCCGTGTGCACCACGCGCGCCTGCCCGCCTGGAGTAGTGGCATCGGCCCCGCCCTGGCGGGGCTTTAATTTGGGCGCGCATGTGGGCGACGCGCCAGCGGCGGTGGCGGCGCACCGCGCGGCGCTGGGGCGAGCGCTGGGCGCGCGCCCGGTGTTTCTGGAGCAGGTGCATGGGGTGCAAGTGCAGGTTTTGCGATCCGGCGTGCCCGACGGGCGGGTGGCCGATGCCGCCTGTTGCGCCGCAAGAGGGCTGGCCTGCACGGTAATGGTGGCCGATTGCCTGCCCGTGCTGCTGGCCCGCGCCGATGGCCGCGCCGTGGCCGCCGCCCATGCCGGCTGGCGCGGTCTGTCCGCCGGGGTGCTGGAGGCGGCGGTGCAGGCGCTGCGCGATGTCGATCAAGAGCCGCCGGAGCCTGCCCTCAAATCTGCACAAAAAATCAGCAAACCGCCTGAAACGCCCGTGGATACTGCGTTCGCAGCTATGAAAAATGTAGCAAACAGGGGGAGTGAGGCGGGCGAAAAGGGCTGCATTCAAGCCCCGGAAGCCCCGGCGCTGCTGGCCTGGCTGGGGCCTTGCATAGGCCCGGCCGCGTTTGAGGTGGGCGCGCCGGTGCGGGCGGCTTTCATGGATGCGGCCGGGCGTGGGGATGCTGCGGCTCAGGCCCGTGTGGCGGCCTGCTTTGCGCCTGCGGCGGGGGGCAAATACCGGGCTGATCTGCCTGCGCTGGCGCGTTTGCGGCTGGCGGCGCTGGGCGTTGCGGCCTGGGGCAACGATGGCAGCGCCGCGTGGTGCACGGTGAGCCAGCCGCAGCGCTTTTATTCCTACCGCGCCCAGGGCGTGACGGGGCGCATGGCCGCCTGCATCTGGCTGGAGTGAGCCGGGCGGCGGGCAGGGCAGGGGGCTTGAAGGCTTGCGGCGGGCGCGCATCTGTGCCGCCTCTGCTTTTTTGTGGCGCTCGCGCCGGTATGGCCTTTTCCATGATTTCGCCCTTTTCCCGGTTTTTCCCCCAGTCGCTGCCCCGGCCCTTTGCTCGCTGGCTGGGGCGCTGGGCGCAGCGCCTGCGTGCGCTGGGCCAGCCCGCGCCCATTCCCGATGCCTTGTGGCTGCAAACCCTGCTGGCGCACCGCTTTCTGGCGCGGCTTTCTTCGGCTCAGCAGGCCCGCCTGCGCACGCTGGCGACGCATTTCTTGAAGCAAAAAGAGTTCACCGGCGCGCACGGGCTGGTGGTGAGCGACGCCATGGCCGTGAGCGTGGCCGCGCAAGCCTGCCTGCCGCTGCTGCATCTGGGCAGCGCGCGGCGGCCGCAGCAGGCGCTGGCGCTGTATGGCGACTTCGTGGGCATCGTGCTGCACCCCGGCCCGGCCGTGGCCGAGCGCGAGCAGCAAGACGCCGCCGGCGTGGTGCACCGCTATACCGAAGTGCTGCTGGGCGAGGCCATGCAGGGCGGCCCGGTGATGCTCAGCTGGCCCGATGTGGCGCGCGCCGATGCGCTGGCCGAGAGCGGATCGAACGTGGTGATTCACGAATTCGCCCACAAGCTGGACATGGCCGGCGGCCGCGCGGATGGCTGCCCGCCGCTGCCTGCGGGCTTCATGGGCGCGGCCAGCGCCAGCCAGGCGCGCCGGCAGTGGTATGCGCTGTGGCAGCGCGAGTACGAGCGCCACTGCGAGCGCCTGGCCCTGGCCGATCGCTTTGGCGCCGAGCGCCCCTGGCTGGATGCCTACGCCGCGCATTCGCTGCCTGAATTTTTTGCGGTGGCCTGCGAGGCGCACTTCACCGCGCCCGAGCGCTTTGCCGCCGAACACCCCGATCTGGCCGCCACGCTGCGGGCGCTGTTTCGCCAGGGCTGAAAACACCGGGGCCGGGGCGGCGCGCAGGGCGTTTGCAAGCCGTTACGTCTGGCGCGTTTGCCTATACCATCGCCGGTTTTTTTGCGTCTTTTCTCACGCTTGGCCGCTGGCGCGGGTCTGGCCGCCTATAAGGGGTGCATAAGGGCGCGCCGCATTTGTTTTATGGGCCTCATGCAAGCACTTTTGAAGTTTTCCCGAGCCGTGGACTGGCTGAACGCCCAGGTGGGCAAGGTGGTGATCTGGTTCATCTTCGGCGCCACGCTGGTGAGCGCGGGCAATGCGCTGGTGCGCAAGATTTTTGGCGTCAGCTCCAACGCGCTGCTGGAGGTGCAGTGGTATTTGTTTGCCTGGTCTTTTCTGGTGGCGGCCGGCTACACGCTGCTGCACCGCGAGCATGTGCGCATTGACGTGCTCAACAGCCGCTTTTCGCGCCGCACGCAGGTGTGGATCGACGTGCTGGGCTTTGCCCTGTTTCTGACGCCCATTTGCCTGGTGGTGCTGTATTTGTGCACGCCGGTGCTGCTGGACAAGTTTCACTCGGGCGAAATGTCGGTCAACACGGGCGGGCTGGTGCGCTGGCCGGTGTGGGCGGCGCTGCCGGTGGCCTTTGCGCTGCTGCTGCTGCAAGGGCTGTCGGAGCTGGTCAAGCGCGTGGCCTTTTTGTGCGGGCAGGGGCCCGATCCCATGGGCCGCCTGAGCGACGCCGGCAGCGACGCGCAAGCCCTGGCCGAAGCCATACGCAAAGAGCAGGAACAGGCGCAATCAACGCTGGCCGCTGCCCAAACCGAGGCCGCCGCCGGCCGCCAGGGAGCCTGAAATGGTGGAGTTCATCGTGGCCAATTTCGCCCCCGTCATGTTTGCGGGGCTGGTGGTGTTTTTGCTGCTGGGCTTTCCCGTGGCCTTCAGCCTGGGCGCGTGCGGGCTGTTTTTTGCCTTTGTGGGCATCGAGCTGAATGTGTTTCCGGCCAGCGTGCTGGCCTGGCTGCCGCAGCGGCTGATCGGCATCATGGCCAACGACACGCTGCTGGCGGTGCCGTTTTTCACGCTCATGGGCCTGGTGCTGGAGCGCAGCGGCATGGCTGAAGACTTGCTGGAGACGGTGGGCCAGGTGTTCGGCCCGCTGCGCGGCGGGCTGGCGCTGGCGGTCATCCTGGTGGGCGCGCTGCTGGCGGCTACCACGGGCGTGGTGGCCGCTTCAGTCATCTCGATGGGGCTGATTTCGCTGCCCATCATGCTGCGCTACAACTATGACCGGCCGCTGGCGGCGGGGGTGATTGCCGCATCGGGCACGCTGGCGCAAATCATCCCGCCCTCGCTGGTGCTCATCATCATGGCCGATCAGCTGGGCCGCAGCGTGGGCGATATGTACAAGGGCGCGTTCGTGCCCGCCTTCATGCTGGTGGGCGCTTATGTGCTGTATCTGGGCGCGCTGGCGCTGCTGCGCCCGGCCAGCGCGCCGGCGCTGCCGCCGCAGGCGCGCGCGTTTCGCGAGGCCAGCGGCCGCAGCGGGCATATCTCGCTGGCCGTGCTGATGGGGCTGTCGATTGCCTTGTCCACCTGGCTGGCGCTGAACATGGCGGCCGTGCACACCTGGTGGCAGGGCCGCCCGGTTGAGAGCGTGCCCACGGATGAAAAAGTGGTGGTTGCCGCCTGCGCCGGGGTGGCGCTGGCGCTGGTCATTGCGCTGCTCAACCGCTGGCTTCGGCTGGGCCTGCTCTCGCGCCTGGCCGAGCGGGTGACTTTCGTGCTCATTCCGCCGCTGCTGCTCATCTTTCTGGTGCTGGGCACCATCTTTTTGGGCGTGGCCACGCCCACCGAGGGCGGGGCCATGGGCGCGGTGGGCGCGCTCGTCATGGGCTATGCGCGCAAGCGCCTGAACGGCGCGCTGCTCAGGCAGGCGCTGGCGACGACGACCAAGCTGGCCTCCTTCGTCATGTTCATCCTGATCGGGGCGACCATCTTCAGCCTGGTGTTTCAGGCCGCAGACGGCCCGCTGTGGGTGGAGCGCTTGCTCAGTGACCTGCCCGGCGGCCCCACCGGCTTTCTGATCCTGGTGAACGTGATGGTTTTTGTGCTGGCGTTCTTTCTGGATTACTTCGAGCTGTCGTTCATCGTCGTGCCCCTGCTGGCGCCCGTGGCCGAGAAGCTGGGCATAGACCTGATCTGGTTTGGCGTGCTGCTGGCGGTGAACATGCAGACCTCGTTTTTGCATCCGCCCTTTGGCTTCGCGCTGTTTTTCCTGCGCTCGGTTGCGCCCGAAAAGCCCTATGTCGATCGCGTCACCGGCCAGCTCATGCAGCCGGTGACGACCTGGCAGATTTACAAGGGCGCCATTCCCTTTTTGCTGATTCAGCTGGTCATGGTGGGCGTGCTCATCGCCTTTCCCTCGCTGGTGACGGGCAATCTGGAAAAACAGGCTGAAGTCGATCTGGACGCCGTGGCCGAGCAAATGCTCAACACGCTCAACCAGCAAACCGGCGGCTACGACGCCTCCGACTCCGCCGCCCCCGCCGATGGCTACGGCAGCGATGGCGGCTATGGCGATGACGGCAGCGGAGCCAGCGCCAGCCCTGCCGGTGGCTATGGCAGTGAAGGCGGCTACGGCAGCGACGAAGGCGCAGACCCGGGCAGCGCCGCCGATGAGGCCCCGCCTCCTGACAGCGGCTACGGCAGCGCCGGGGGCTACGGCCAGTAGCTGCGGGCCGGATCAGGGCGCGCTGCGAATAAAGGCGCGCCATAAAAGCCAAGCCACAAAAAAAGCCGTGAGGGGCGGGCCAACCCCTCACGGCTTTTTCATTGCGGTTTTTCCTGCCGCCGCCTGCTGCGCTGCGCAGGCAAGCGGCGGGCGGCTTGCGCCTTACAGCTTGGCGGTGTTGATGTACTGGTTGTAGGGGAACTCCGAAAAGCGGTTCCACAGGATTTGGTCTTTCTGGAAGGCGCGCATGTCCTCAAAAATCTTCTTGAACTCGGGCGACTTGGCGCAGTGCTCGGCATACACCTCCTGCGACACCTTGAAGCCCGCGTCCACCACCGGCTTGGGAAAGAGCTTGAGCTGCGTTTTGTTCGCCTGCAAACGCTTGAGCGCCTGCGGGTTGCGCGCCTGGTATTTGCTCGTTACCTCGATGGCGGCCACATCGGCGGCAGCGCGCACCGCCGCCTTGAACTCGTCGGGCAGCTTGGCAAACGCCTTGTTGTTGATGAAAAAGTCGAACTGCGCGCTGGCTTCCCACCAGCCGGGGAAGTAATAAAAGGGCGCCACTTTGGCCAGCCCCAGCTTCTCGTCGTCGTAGGGGCCGACGAACTCCGTTGCATCCAGCGTGCCCTTTTCCAGCGCCTGATAGATGTCGCTGGCCGGCATGTTTTGCGCCACCACGCCCAGGCGCGCCATCACCTCGCCAAACAGCCCGCCGCCCAGGCGCATCTTCAGGCCCTTGAGGTCTTCGGGCGTGTTGATCTGCTTGCGATACCAGCCGCCCATTTGCGTGGTCGTGTTGCCCGCGCCCAGGGCGTGGAAGTTGTAGGGCTTGAAAAACTCGTCCAGCAGCTTGCCGCCGTTGCCCTGGCGACGCCAGGCTTCCATTTGCATCGTCGTCAGTCCGAAGGGCACCGCGCAGCCAAAGGCAAAGATGGGGTCCTTGCCCGTGAAGTAATACGCCGCCGTTTGCGCGATTTCCAGCGTGTCGTCGGTCAGCGCATCCACCACGCCAAAGGCGGGCATCAGCTCGCCTGCGGCGTGCACTGACACCTCGAACTTGCCGCCCGTCAACGCCTTGACCGTTTTGCTGAATGTCTCGGCGCTGCCATACAGCGTGTCCAGCGATTTGGGAAAGCTCGAAGCCATGTGCCAGCGCACGGCCTGCTGGGCCTGCACTGCGGGCGCAACCCCGGCAGCCAGCACCCCGGCCAGGCCAGCGCCCTTGATCAATGAGCGTCTATCCATGATGAATTCCTCCTGTTGAAAAAACAAAAACCGCGCGCCGCAAGCTGCGCCGCGCGAAGGCCAAAAAGTGTAGCTACCGCCCCTGCCGCCGCCCCCGGCGCATCAGGGAGCAGAGCAGGGCGAAAACCGTGGCAGAAGCAAAGTTATCCACAGATTTTTCCTGAAATCATAGCGCCCTTCACAGTATCCACGCGGGTTTCAGAAGGTTTGCCTATTTTTTATGCAAATTGGCGAATGCCAGCCGGCTCCGGGCATTTGCCTGCGCCCGTGCGGGCACAATGCCCGCCATGTTTGCCCCTCTGATCTCGCATTGCCGCCGCTGCGGCGCGGCGACGGAAAACCGCCAGCCCGGCGATGGCGACACGCGTCTGCGCGCCGTGTGCACGGTCTGCCATCTGGTGCACTACCAAAACCCCCTGCTGGTGGTGGGCACGCTGCCCTACACGCCCGACGGGCGGGTGCTGCTGTGCCAGCGCAATATCGAGCCGCGCCTGGGGCGCTGGACGCTGCCGGCCGGCTTCATGGAGCTGGACGAAACCCTGCGCGATGGTGCCCTGCGCGAAACGCGCGAAGAAGCGGGCCTGCACGCCGGGCGCGATGTGCAGCCCGGCCCCCTGTTCAGCCTGCTGGATGTGCCGCATGTGGGGCAGGTGCATGTGTTCTATCTGGCGCGGCTGCTGCGCGATGAGCTGCCGCAAGACTTCGGGCACGAAACCCGGCAGCTGCGCCTGTTCGCCCTGCACGAGCTGCCCTGGCGCGAGCTGGCTTTTCGCACGGTCAGCCACACGCTGCGCTGCTTTGTGCAGGACTGGGCGCAGGGCGGCGCGCAGGGGCGCTTCGGCCTGCATGAGCGAGACATGAGCCAGACCCGATCCGGCCACGGCGGGCCGCGCATGAGGGGCGATGAATGAAGGGGCAGGCATGAGGGCCGGGGCATGAGCCGGGCCGGCGCTTTTTTGCCGCTGGCGCAACTGCGCCCGGGCGAAGCCTTTCCGCCGCTGGAAGCGGCCTGGCCCGCCCGATCGCCCGCGCCCGGCCTGCTGGCCGTGGGCGGCGCGCTGGATGCGGCCACGCTGCGCCGCGCCTATGCCGGGGCCATCTTCCCGTGGTTTTCGCCCGGCGAGCCGCTGCTGTGGTGGAGCACCGATCCGCGCATGGTGCTGCCGGTGCAGCAATTTCGCCTGCGGCGCTCCTTGCGGCAGGCGATCCGGCGCTTTCGCGCCACGCCCGGTTGCGAGCTGCGCTTTGACAGCGCCTTTGTCCAGGTCATGCAAGCCTGCGCCAGCGCGCCCCGCCCGGGGCAGACGGGCACCTGGATCACGCCCGAGATGCGCGCGGCCTACACCGATTTGCACGCCGAAGGCGCGGCGCACAGCGTGGAGCTGTGGGCGCAAGGCGAGCTGGTGGCCGGGCTGTATCTGGTGAGCCTGGGGCGGGCGGTGTTTGGCGAATCCATGTTCACGCGCGTGCGCGACGGCTCCAAGATCGCCCTGGCGGCGCTGGTGGCCTTTTGCCGCGCCCACGGCCTGCCGCTGATCGACTGCCAGCAAAACACGGCGCATCTGGCCTCCCTGGGCGCAGCCGAAATGCCCCGCGCCCGCTTTGCCGCGCAGGTGGCTGCGCTCAGCCAGCAAAGCGCGCCGCGCTGGCAGTTCGAGCCGCAGCTCTGGCGCGAGCTGGAGCCGCCCGCAGCCGTGCAGCAGCAGGAGTCGGCATGACGCACCTCAAGGACTTGCCCCTGCAGGCCATTCAGTTTTACGTGACGGCGTCCTACCCGTGCAGCTATCTGCCCGATCGCATGGCCCGCTCGCAAGTGGCCACGCCCAGCCATCTGGTGCAGGGCGAGGCGTATTCCGAGCTGGTGCGACTGGGCTTTCGCCGCAGCGGCCTGTTTGTCTATCGCCCGCGCTGCGATCAGTGCAACGCCTGCCAGCCCCTGCGCGTGCCCGTGGCGCGCTTTGCGCCCAACCGCAGCCAGCGCCGCGCCCAGCGCCAGCACGCGCACTTGCAGGCGCGCGTGCTCCAGCCCGGCTTTTCGCGCGAGCACTACGAGCTTTATCTGCGCTACCAGGCCAGCCGCCACGCAGGCGGCGGCATGGATCAGGACGACGTGCAGCAATACGCCGAATTCCTGTTGCAAAGCCACGTGAACACGCGGCTGGTGGAATTTCGCGAGCCGCCCGCGCCCGGCGAAGGCGGCGGCAGCCAGGCGCCGGGCGCGCTGCGCATGGTCAGCGTGATCGACGTGCTGCAAGACGGGCTTTCGGCCGTTTACACCTTCTACGACCCCGACGTGCCCGACGCCAGCTACGGCACCTGGGGCGTGCTGTGGCAAATCAGCCAGGCGCACACGCTGGGGCTGCCCTACGTTTACCTGGGCTACTGGATCGCGCAAAGCCGCAAGATGGCCTACAAAACGCGCTTTCGCCCCTGCCAGGTCTTCCGCCAGGGGCGCTGGCAGGATTTGCAAGACTGAATCAGGCAAAAAAGATACAATTCGCGGGTTTTGCCCGATACGGCGAAACCAATTTCGACCCGGCCCGCCCAAGGTGTCGCGCCCAACACCAATTACGCGCGACAAGGGGCCGGAGCTTCAAGACCCAAACTTTGGTAAATCAAGGAAAACCATGTCCGTCACCATGCGCGAAATGCTGGAAGCCGGTGTCCACTTCGGCCACCAAACCCGCTTCTGGAACCCCAAAATGGCCCCCTACATCTTTGGCCATCGCAACAAGATTCACATCATCAACCTGGAAAAGTCGCTGCCGATGTTCCAGGAAGCGCAGAAATTCGTCCGCCAGATGGCAGCGCGCCGCGGCACCGTGCTGTTTGTGGGCACCAAGCGCCAGTCGCGCGAAATCGTGGCCGAGGAAGCCCGCCGCGCCGGCATGCCCTACGTCGACCAGCGCTGGCTGGGCGGCATGCTGACCAACTTCAAAACGGTCAAAACCTCCATCAAGCGCCTGAAAGACATGAAGGCCCAGCAGGAAGCCGGCCTGGACAGCATGAGCAAAAAAGAGCAGCTCATGTTCACCCGCGAGCTGGAGAAGTTGGAAAAAGACATCGGCGGCATTCAGGAAATGACTGCCCTGCCCGATGCCATCTTCATCATCGACGTGGGCTACCACAAGATCGCCGTGGCCGAAGCGCGCAAGCTGGGCATTCCGCTGATCGGTGTGGTGGACTCCAACCACAACCCCGAAGGCATTGACTACGTCATCCCCGGCAACGACGACTCGGCCAAGGCCGTGACCCTGTATGCCCGTGGCATGGCCGACGCCGTGCTCGAAGGCAAATCCAGCGCCGTGGACGAAGTGCTGGCGGCCGTGGCCGAAGGCGGCGACGAATTCGTCGAAGTGCAGGAAGACGCGGCGGCCTGATGCGCCCCGCCATCCGAAGCGCCGCCCTGCACACATCGTGCCGGACGGCGCTCTGCAAAGGGGCCTGCAAAGCCCCTTTTTTGTGACCTCTGCGTCACGCAACCTCCCCGAAATCCCCCCGAACACGAATACCGGAGAAACAAACATGGCAGCAATTACCGCAAGCATGGTCGCCGAGCTGCGCGCCAAAACCGACGCCCCCATGATGGAATGCAAAAAAGCCCTGACCGAAGCCAATGGCGACATGGTCAAGGCCGAGGAAATCCTGCGCGTCAAGCTGGGCACCAAGGCCGGCAAGGCCGCCAGCCGCGTGACTGCCGAAGGCGTGGTGGCCGCGTTCATCGGCGACGGCGCGGGCGCCATGGTGGAAGTCAATTGCGAAACCGACTTCGTCACCAAAAACGACATGTTCCTGGCCATGGCCGCTGCCGCTGCCCGCCTGGCCGCTGAAAACAACCCGGCCGACGTGGCCGCCCTGGCTGCGCTGCCCTATGAGCAGGACGGCTTCGGCCCCACGCTGGAAGACGTGCGCGTGGGCCTGATCGGCAAGATCGGCGAGAACATGAGCTTCCGCCGTCTGGCGCGCAAGGCCGGCAAGCTCGCCAGCTACGTGCACGGCACCCGCATCGGCGTGCTGGTGGAATACGAAGGCGACGAAGTGGCCGCCAAGGATGTGGCCATGCACGTGGCCGCCATGAAGCCCGTGGCCCTGACCAGCGCCGACGTGCCCGCCGAGCTGATCGAAAAAGAGCGCAGCGTGGCGCTGGCCAAGGCGCAGGAATCGGGCAAGCCCGCCGACATCGCCGCCAGGATGGTCGAAGGCTCGGTGCAGAAATACCTCAAGGAAGTGGCCCTGTTCAGCCAGCCCTTCGTCAAAAACGACAAGCAAACGGTGGAGCAGATGCTGAAAGAGAAAAACACCAGCGTCAAAGGCTTCACCCTGTATGTGGTGGGCGAAGGCATCGAGAAAAAAGCCGACGACTTCGCCGCCGAAGTGGCCGCCCAGGTGGCCGCTGCCCAGGGCAAGGCCTGATTGGGCCAGGCCCGCAGGCGCGCGCTGGCAGACCGCGCGAGCCTGCGGGCCGTCTTGCCCCCTGTCTGCCTCTGTTCCAACCCACGCCCCGGAGAAAAAGCCCATGTCCACGATTTCCCCTGCGCACAAGCGCATCCTCATCAAGCTCTCCGGCGAAGCCCTCATGGGCGATGACGCCTTCGGCATCAACCAGGGCACCATCGAGCGCATCGTGGGCGAGATTGCTGAAGTTGCGCGCATGGGCGTGCAAGTGGCCGTGGTGATAGGCGGCGGCAACATCTTTCGCGGCGTGGCGGGCGGGGCCGTAGGCATGGATCGCGCCACGGCCGACTACATGGGCATGCTGGCCACCGTGATGAACGCGCTGGCGCTGGCCGATGCCATGAACAAGATCGGCCACGTCACCGCCCGCGTGATGAGCGCCATCAGCATCGACCAGGTGGCCGAGCCCTACGTGCGGCCCAAGGCGCTGCAATATCTGGAAGAAGGCAAGGTGGTGGTGTTTGCCGCAGGCACGGGCAACCCCTTTTTCACCACCGACACCGCCGCCGCCCTGCGCGGCGCCGAAATCGGCGCGGAGCTGGTGCTCAAGGCCACCAAGGTCGATGGCGTCTATACCGCCGATCCCAAGAAAGACCCCGCCGCCACGCGCTACGCGCGCCTGAGTTTTGACGAAGCCATGAGCAGGAACCTGGGCATCCTCGATGCCACGGCCTTTGCCCTGTGCCGCGACCAGAAGCTGCCCATCAAGGTGTTTTCCATCTTCAAGCCCGGCGCGCTCAAGGCCGTGGTGCAGGGCGCAGACGAAGGCACGCTTGTCCATCTTTGACCCCTCTTTTTGAAGGAGCCATGACCATGACCGCCACCATTGCCGACATCAAAAAAACCACGCAGGCCAAGATGGACCAGTCCATCGCCGCCTTCAAAACCAATCTGAGCAAGATACGCACCGGCCGCGCCAACCCGGCCCTGCTGGACACCATCCACGTCGAGTACTACGGCAACCACGTGCCGCTGTCGCAAGTGGCCAATGTTGCGCTGCTGGATGCGCGCACCATCAGCGTGCAGCCGTGGGAAAAGAACATGGCCGCCAAGGTGGAAAAAGCCATACGCGAAAGCGATCTGGGCCTGAACCCGGCCAGCATGGGCGATCTCATCCGCGTGCCCATGCCGCCCATGAGCGAGGAGCGCCGCAAGGAAATGACCAAGCTGGTGCGCCACGAGGGTGAGCAGGCCAAGATCGCCGTGCGCAACCTGCGCCGCGATGCCAACGAGGCCGTGAAAAAACTCGTGAAAGACAAGCAGGCCAGCGAAGACGATCAAAAACGCGCCGAGGCCGACATTCAGAAAGCCACCGACAAGCACATCGCCGAAATCGACACGCTGGTGGCGGAAAAAGAAAAAGACGTGATGGCCGTTTGAGGCCGGCGGCGTTTTTTCAAAGGCTTGCACCCGCGTTTCGGCATGGCCCTGCCCGCGCACATCGCCATCATCATGGACGGCAACGGCCGCTGGGCGCGTCAGCGCTTTTTGCCGCGCATTGCCGGGCACAGGCAGGGCGTGCAGGTCTTGCGCCGCTGCGTGCAGGCGTGCGCGCAGCGCGGCGTGCGGGCGCTGACGGTGTTTGCCTTTTCTTCTGAAAACTGGCAGCGCCCGCCCGAGGAAGTCAGCGGCCTGATGGGGCTGATGGGCAAGGCGCTGGCGGCCGAGGTGCCCGCCCTGCGCGAAGCGGGCGTGCGTCTGCGCTTTGTGGGCCAGCTTGACGCCCTGCAAGAGTCGCTGCAAGCGGCCTTGCGCGAGGCCGAGGCCCGCACCGTGGGCGGGCAGGGCCTGCGGCTGAATGTGTGCCTGAACTACGGCGGCCGCTGGGACATTGCCCAGGCCGCCGCCCGCCTGGCTGCGCAGGGCCGGGCCGTGACGGAAGAAGCCATCAGCGCCGGACTGGCCCTGGCGCACGAGGCCGATCCCGATCTCCTGATTCGCACCGGCGGCGAGCAGCGCATCAGCAACTTCCTGCTCTGGCAGTGCGCCTATAGCGAGCTGTTTTTCAGCGATCGGCTCTGGCCTGACTTTGACGAGGCCGCGCTGGATGAGGCCCTGGCCGCCTACGCCGCGCGCGAGCGCCGCTTTGGCCGTACCTCCGCCCAGGTGCAGGGCCGCCCCGAAGGCGGCGCGGGCTGAAGCGCCGCCCGGCCCCCCCCGGCTTCGCACCGGGCCGCGCCCGCTTTTCCTATTCAAAAAAATCCCGCAGCCCCACCCCCACGAAGGAGATCAGCGGCTCATGCTCAAGCAAAGAATCATCACCGCCGCCGTGCTGCTGGCTCTGGTTTTGGGGGCGCTGGCTGCGCCTACGCCCTGGCCGCTGCTGGCGCTGTGGGCCGTTTCGCTGGTTGCGGCGGCTTGGGAATGGGCGCGGCTCAACGGCCTGCCCGGCCCGCAGGCGCTGGGCCTGGGGCTGGCCCTGGCGCTGGGCGCGTTGCTGGCGTTGTGGATGGGGCTGGAGCCGCAGTTGCCGGCCGAGGCCCGGGGGCGCTTTGGCGCGCTCCTTCGTGCGCTCATCTGGCTGGCGCTGCCGCTGTGGCTGGCGTTGACGGCGCTGCTGCTGCGCAGCGGCGCGGCGCTGTGGCTGCGCTGGCCGGCCGCCTTGCGCGTGGCGGGCGGGCTGGCCGGGCTGGCGCTGGTGTGGCTGACGCTGCCGCTGCTCTACGGCCAGGGCGGCAGCCCCATGCTGCTGCTTTCGGCCATGTCGCTGGTGTGGGTGGCCGACATCGCGGCCTATTTCACCGGCCGCGCCCTGGGCGGGCGCTTCATCGCGCGCAAGCTGGCGCCCAGCGTCAGCCCCAACAAGAGCTGGGAAGGCGCGCTGGGCGGCGCAGCGGGAACGCTGCTGCTGGCCGCAGTCTGGGTGGCTGCCGATGCCGCCTGGGGCGGGCAAAGCCTGTTCACCCGCCTGCTGCATGCGGGCGGCGCGGCCTGGCTGCTGCTGTGCGTGCTGCTGCTGACGGCCGCCAGCGTGCTGGGCGATTTGGTGGAGTCGCAAGTCAAGCGCGCGGCCGGGGTGAAAGACTCCAGCGGCCTGCTGCCCGGCCACGGCGGCGTGCTTGATCGCGTGGATGCGCTGCTGCCCACCTTGCCGCTGGCGCTGGCGCTGCTGGGCGCGCTCTCCTGAAGGGGCGCGCCGCCATCCGGCCGCCCGAATCTGTTTTTCCCGCAACTTTCTTACTTTCAAAAAAATTCCATGAAGCGACAGCGACTGGCCGTGCTTGGCTCCACCGGCTCCATAGGCCAAAACACGCTGGATGTGGCCGCGCGCCATCCCGATCGGATTGAAGTGGTGGCCCTGGCCGCGCACAGCCAGGTCGATGCCCTGCTGGCGCAATGCGCGCGCTTTCGCCCGCAAGTGGCCGTCATGGCCAGCGCGCCCCATGCGCAGGAGCTGGCCGACAAGCTGCGCCGCGAGGGCCTGCCCACGCGGGTGGACACCGGCGCGCATGCGCTGGAGCGCATGGCCGAAGACGTGGGCGTGGACACGGTCATGGCCGCCATCGTCGGCGCGGCCGGACTGGCCCCCTGCATGGCCGCTGCACGCGCGGGCAAGCGCCTGCTGCTGGCCAACAAGGAAGCGCTGGTGCTGGGCGGGCGGCTGTTCATGCAGGCCGTGCGCGAGGGCGGCGCCACGCTGCTGCCCATAGACAGCGAGCACTCGGCCATCTTCCAAAGCCTGCCCGAAGACCCCGCCGCCTGGCCCGCGCAGGTGCAGCGCCTCATCCTCACCGCATCGGGCGGGCCGTTTCGCACCTGGCCGCCCGAGCGCATGCGCCAGGTCACGCCCGAGCAGGCATGCGCGCACCCCAACTGGCGTATGGGCCGCAAGATTTCGGTGGACTCGGCCAGCATGATGAACAAGGCGCTGGAAGTCATCGAAGCGCGCTGGCTGTTTGACATGTCGCCCGAAAAACTCTCGGTCGTCATCCATCCGCAAAGCGTGATTCATTCCATGGTGGAGTACGTGGACGGCTCCATCGTCGCCCAACTGGGCACGCCCGACATGCGCGTGCCCATCGCCTGCGGCCTGGCCTGGCCGCAGCGCATGGCATCCGGCTCGGCCCCGCTGGACTTTCGCAGCCTGCAAGGCCTGACTTTTGAAGACCTGCACGCGCACGGCCACCACGCCCGCTTTCCCTGCCTGCGCCTGGCCTGGCAGGCGCTGGCGGCGGCCGAAGGCAGCTGCGCCGTGCTGAACGCGGCCAATGAAGTGGCCGTGCAGGCGTTTTTGCAAGGGCGCATGCGCTTTGACCAGATACACCCGCTGATCGAGCACACCCTGGCGCGCACGCCGCTGCACCCCGTGCCCGACGTGCCCGCCCTGCTGGCGCTGGACGAAGCCGCCCGCCGCGAGGCCGAAGCGGCCGTGGGCGCGCTGGCCGCAACGGCCTGAACTCGGTATCAGCGCGACATCGGCGCAGCCTGAACGGGCCGCCCTGGTAAATGTGAATAAATTGTGAGTTTTGTATCTCACAAGGCCCTTTTGCTATTTTTATGATAGCTGCCTTCGCAATGTTTACGGGCGCTGCGGCCATTTTGGCTATGTTACAAATTGGCGCTGATGCAGGTCGCCTTTGATGAGCGGAAGCGGCCGGGCGAGACATCGGTCTGCCTGGCGGGATGGGTGTGGCGGGCGTGTGATGGGCGGATTGGGCAAGTCGGGCGCTGCTACCCTCGCCCCAGGTTTTTCTTTTCGTCCGTGGCCGGATTTCCTGCCTCTCTTGAACCGGCCCGGCCCGCGCCCCAACTGGCCTTCGCATGCTTACTACCCTGCTCGCTTTTCTAGTCGTCATCTGCATCCTCATTGCCGTGCATGAGTGGGGCCACTACCGCATGGCCGTGGCCTGCAATGTGAAGGTGTTGCGCTTTGCTATCGGCTTTGGCAAGCCGCTGCTGCGCTTCAAGCCCAAAAAACCCCGGCCCGGGCAGGACACCGAATTCATCCTGGCTGCCATCCCTTTTGGCGGCTACGTCAAGATGCTGGACGAGCGCGAAGGCCCCGTGCCGCCCCAGGAGCGCCATCGCGCCTTCAACACCCAGCCGTTGCGCTCGCGCGCGCTCATCGTGGCCGCCGGGCCGGTGGCCAATTTGCTGCTGGCCGTGGCGCTGTACACCGTCATCGGCTGGGTGGGCATTCAGGAGCCGCGCGCGCTGCTGGCCGTGCCCGCCGCCGGTTCGCTGGCCGAAAAAGCGGGTCTGCAAGCCGGCGACGAGGTGCTTTCCATGACCCTGGCCGGGCAGCCGGATGAGCCGGTGCGCTCATTTGAAACCGTGCGCTGGCTGCTCACGCGCGGCGCGATTGACCGAACCGACATCACCCTGAACATTCAGCGCGGCGGGCAAACCCGCCAGGCCACGCTGGCGCTTTCGCAGCTTCAGCGGCAGGAGCCGGATGCGCAGATGTTTGAGGAAATCGGCATCGCCAGCCCGCTGCGCCAGCCCGTGGTGGGCGCGGTCTTGTCCGGCGGCGCGGCCGAGCGCGCAGGGCTGCAAACAGGCGACGTGGTGCTGCAAATGGGCGAGCAGACCATCGCAGACGGCCGCCAGCTCATCGGGCTGATCCGCGCCAGCGGCCAAAACGGCGCGCCGCCCGAGCAAACCTGGCTCATCGAACGCCAGGGCCAGCGCCTGAGCCTGAAGGTGCAACCCGAGTTGGCCCGCGAAAACGGCGCGGCCGCGGTGGGCAAGATTGGCGCGGCCATAGGTGCCTTGCCCGAGATGACGCTGGTGCGCTACGGCCCCTGGCAGGCCCTGGCCCACGGCGCGGGCAAGGTGTGGGAAACCTCGGCGCTTACCTTGCGTCTGCTGGGGCGCATGGTGCTGGGCCAGCTTTCGCTCAAAAACATCAGCGGCCCCGTCACCATTGCCGACTTTGCCGGCCAGGCCGCGCGGCTGGGGCCCATGTATTTCTTGGGCATGCTGGCCTTTGTCAGCGTCAGCCTGGGGGTGCTCAATCTGCTGCCTCTGCCCGTCCTCGACGGGGGGCACCTCATGTATTATCTTTGGGAAGCATTGACCGGCCGCCCCGTCTCCGGGGCCTGGATGGAACGCCTGCAACGCGGCGGCGCCGCCCTGCTGGTGGCCATGATGCTGCTGGCCCTCTACAACGACATCAGCCGCCAGGGCTGGCTGGGCCTGCCTCCTCTCTGACACACACAATTTCTGCATGACACCGCTGTTCAATCGCGCCCGCCTGCGCACTCTCTCCGCGCTGATTGCCACCACCTTCGCATCACAACTGGCCTGGGCCGTAGACCCCTTCACCGTGCGCGACATCCGGCTGGAAGGCTTGCAGCGCGTGGAGCCGGGCACCATCTTCGGCTCCATCCCCCTGCGCACCGGCGATACCTACACGGATGAAACCGGCGCGGCTGCCATCCGCGCCCTGTATGCCCTGGGCCTGTTCAACGATGTGCGGCTGGACGTGCAAGGCGACGTGCTCGTGGTCATCGTGCAAGAGCGCCCCACCGTGGCCGCCATCGACTTTGCCGGCAACCGCGAGTTCACCAAGGAAGTGCTGCAAAACGCCCTGCGCGATGCCGGGATGACCGCCGGCCGCCCCTATGACAAGGCGCTGATCGACCGCGCCGAGCAGGAAATCAAGCGCCAGTACATCAACCGCAGCCTCTACGGCGCGGAAGTGCAAACCACCGTCACCCCTGTGGCGCGCAACCAGGTGAATCTGGCCTTCAACATCACCGAAGGCCAGCCCGCGCGCATCAAGGACATCCACATCGTCGGCAACCGGGTTTTCAGCGAAGACAAGCTCAAGGACTTGTTCGATCTGGACACCGGCGGCTGGCTGAGCTGGTACACCAAAAGCAATCAATATTCGCGCGCCAAACTCAACGCCGATCTGGAAGCGCTGCGCAGCTACTACCTCACGCGCGGCTATCTGGACTTCAAGATCGACAGCACGCAAGTGGCCATGTCGCCCGACAAGGAGGCCATGTCCATCACTATCAACATCACCGAAGGCGAGCGCTTCGTCGTCTCCGCCGTGCGGCTGGAAGGCGACTACCTGGGGCGCGATGACGAGTTCAAGTCTCTGGTCAGCATCAAGCCCGGCGAGCCTTACAACGCCGATCAGGTCACGGCCACTGTCAAGGCATTTACCGAGCAGTTCGGCAACTACGGCTACGCCTTTGCCTCGGTGAACACCGATACTGAAGTGGATTCGGCCAATCACCGCGTGGCCTTCATCATCAAGGCCGCGCCCTCGCGCCGCGCCTATGTGCGCCGCATCAACATTGAGGGCAACACCAAAACGCGCGATGAAGTCATTCGCCGCGAGTTTCGCCAGTTTGAATCGTCCTGGTATGACGGCGAAAAAATCCGCCTCTCCCGAGATCGCGTCGATCGTCTGGGCTTTTTCACCGATGTGAGCGTGACGACCAACGAAGTGCCCGATGCACCGGATCAGGTCGATCTGGTTGTCACCGTGAAGGAAAAACCCACCGGCAGCGTGCAAATCGGCGCAGGCTACTCATCGGCCGAGAAGCTCTCGTTTTCCTTTGGCATATCTCAGGACAACGCTTTCGGCTCGGGCAACCAGCTCGACTTGCAACTCAACACCGGCAAGTACAACCGCACCATGGTGGTCAGCACCACCGATCCGTATTTCACCGTGGATGGCATTTCGCGCACTGTGGATCTGTATTACCGCAGCGCCAAGCCCTATCAGGATCAGGGGGGTAACTATCGCCTCATCACCATGGGTGGCGGCCTGAAATTCGGTGTGCCCGTGACCGAGAGGGACACGGTCTATCTGGGTGTCAACGCCGAGCGAACCGAAATTCGCACCGGCACCAATATTCCGGCTGCCTACCTCGCTTACGCTGATCGTTACGGTTACAAAAGCACGTCCTTTCCTTTCACCCTGGGTTGGTCGCGTGATACGCGCGATAGCGCTCTGGCTCCCAACGAGGGCCGCTACCAGCGTTTGATGGGCGAACTGGGCCTGATGGGCGATGCGCGCTATGTCAAGGCCAACTACCAGTATCAGCAATACGTGCCCTTGAGCAAGCAATATACGCTGGCCTTCAACGGCGAGCTGGGGTTGGGCAAGGGCCTTTCGGGCCAGCCATTCCCGGTGTTCAAGAACTTCTATTCGGGCGGTTTGGGTTCGGTGCGCGGCTTCGAGCAAGCTACCCTGGGCCCGCGTGACGTGACCGGCGCTTTCATTGGCGGCGCGCGCAAAGTCACCCTCAACATGGAATTCATCACCCCCTTCCCTGGCGCGGGCAATGACCGCACCTTGCGCCTGTTCGGCTTTGTGGATGTGGGCGCCTTGCTGGGCGAGCACCAGAAATTTGACAGCGATGCCTTCCGCGCTTCCGCAGGCGTGGGCGTGAGCTGGATCTCGCCCATGGGCCCCCTGCGCTTTGCCTTTGCCGTGCCTGTGCGCAAAAAGGCGGGCGATAGAATCGAAAAATTCCAGTTCCAGATTGGCACTTCCTTCTGAAAATCATCTGATTTGAAATATGAAAACTCAAAACACCCTGACTCGTCGTTTGTTGCAAGCCGGCTTGCTGTCCCTGGGCATGGTTTTAGCTGCGCCCTCGTTTGCACAAGGCGCGCGTATCGGCTTTGTGAACTCTGATCGCATGTTGCGTGAAGCCGAGCCGGCCCGCGCCGCCCAGGCCAAGCTGGAGCAGGAGTTCTCCCGCCGTGAAAAAGAACTCAACGATGCAGGCAACGCCCTGCGCGCTGCTTCCGAGAAATTCGAGCGCGATGCGCCCACCCTTTCTGATACCCAGCGCAACCAGCGCCAGCGCCAGCTGCAAGAGCAAGATCGCGATTTCCAGCGCAAATCGCGCGAGTTCCAGGAAGACCTCAACGCCCGTCGCAATGAAGAATTGCAAGCCGTGCTTGATCGCGCCAACCGTGTCGTCAAGCAAGTGGCAGAGGCCGAGAAATACGACGTGATCCTGCAAGAGGCCGTCTATCTGAATCCGCAGCTGGACATCACCGACAAGGTCATCAAGGCGCTGAACGCCAGCAGATAAGCCGCGCGCTTTTTAAAACCGGCCGGGTTGCTGTCTGTGGGTCTGTCGCTTGCTGTCATCGTGGAAACCCTGGGTGGCGAGTTGCACGGCAACCCCGAGCGACAAGTGGCCCGGCTGGCCTCTCTGGAAACTGCCACGGAAGCGGACATCAGCTTTCTGGTACCCAACCCCAAACTGGCGGGGCTGCTGGAAAAAACCCGGGCTGGATGCCTGATCGTTACGCCCGCCATGCAGGCCGCCGCTTCGGCACGCGGCGACTGCATCGTCACCCCTGATCCCTATCTTTATTTCGCCCGCCTCACCCAGTTCTGGAAGCGCACGCACATGCCGCTGGAGCCCGTGGGCGTCCATCCATCGGCCGTGGTGGAGGAGGGGGCATCTGTTCACCCTACCGCGTCTGTTGGCGCCCTGTGTTTTGTGGGGCGTGGCGCGCGCATTGGTGCGCAAACCATCCTGCGCGAGCGCGTGACTGTGGCCAGCGGCTGCACCATAGGCGAGCGCTGTCTGATTGAAAGCGGCGCGGTCATTGGCGGCGATGGCTTTGGCTTTGCGCCGCATCAAGGTCAATGGGTCAAGATCGAGCAGCTTGGCGGTGTGCGCATCGGCAATGACGTGGAAATCGGCGCCAATACCTGCATCGATCGGGGGGCGCTGGAAGACACCGTGATTGAGGATGGCGTGAAGCTCGATAACCTCATCCAAATCGGTCACAACACGCATATTGGCGCGCATACGGCTATGGCCGGTTGCGTGGGGGTGGCGGGCAGCGCCCGCATCGGGGCGCACTGCACCGTGGGCGGGGCCGGCATGATCTTGGGACACCTGAGCATCGCCGATCACGTGCACATCTCTGCTGCGTCCATGGTGGCGCGCTCCATTGCCAAACCGGGGCATTACACCGGCTTTTTCCCCATCGACGAAAACACGGCCTGGGAAAAGAACGCCGCTTCACTTAAACAGCTCCACGCTCTGCGTGAAAGAGTCAAGGCGCTAGAGAAAAAGTTGGCAGAAAACGGCGACAATGCCCCGTTGTCAATTTGAATGGCCGGTTTCGCCGGGCGCGCAGCGCGCCAGAAGCGAGTCCAAGGCCCTGAAAAGCCAAGAACACACATCATGGATATCCACCACATTCTTGAAAAGCTGCCGCACCGTTATCCCTTTTTGCTGGTCGACCGCATCCTTGACGTGGACATGGAGGCCAAGAGCCTGCGGGCGCTGAAAAACGTCACGATCAACGAGCCGTTTTTCACCGGGCATTTCCCTTCCCGCCCCGTCATGCCCGGCGTACTGATGGTGGAGGCGCTGGCCCAGGCTTCGGCTCTGCTGGGCTTTATGGTGGAAGGCATTTCGCTGGATGCGGACACGCTTTTTTACTTCGTGGGCGCTGATGGCGTGCGCTTCAAGCGTCCGGTAGAGCCGGGCGATCAGCTGATCTTGCATACGGCCTTTGATCGGGTGCGCGGCGGCATCTACAAATTCAATTGCAAGGCCACGGTGGGCGATGAGCTGGTGGTTGAAGCTTCCATTATGTGCACCATGCGCCGGGTGCGCTGAAAAACAGGCAGCTTCGGTTCGTGGCGGCCATCCATCCCACAGCCCTGATTGATCCGGCGGCCGAGCTGGCCGAGGATGTGACGGTGGGGCCTTACACCGTCATTGGCCCGCATGTGCGTCTGGGGCGTGGCTGTGTCATTGGCGCGCACTGCGTGATCGAGGGGCACACCACGCTGGGCGAAAACAATTGCGTGTTTCAGTTCGCCAGTGTGGGCGCGGCTCCGCAAGACAAGAAATACGCGGGCGAGCCCACGCGCCTGGAAATCGGCTCGGGCAACACCATTCGAGAGTTCGTCACCATCAATGTGGGCACGGTGCAGGATGAAGGCGTGACCCGCGTGGGCGATGACAACTGGATCATGGCCTATGTGCACATTGCGCACGATTGCCAGGTGGGCAGCCACACCATCCTGGCCAACAGCGTGCAGCTGGCCGGGCATGTGCAAGTGGGCGACTGGGCCGTGCTGGGCGGGCTGACGGGCGTGCACCAGTTCGTGCGCATAGGCGCGCATGCGATGGCCGGTTTCCAGACCCGCCTGGCGCAGGACTTGCCGCCTTTCATCACGGCGGCGGGCATTCCGGCGGCGGCGCAGGGCATCAATGCCGAAGGTTTGCGCCGTCGGGGCTTTTCAGCCGAGCGCGTGGCTTTCATCAAGCGTATTTATCGCCTGCTGTATCGCCAGGGGTTGGCGCTGGATCAGGCCATTGAAGCCATTCGGGCGCTGCCGGATATTGGCGACGCCCAGGCGGGGGCCGACATGGCGTTGATGAGCGATTTCTTGACCGCAGCAGGCCGAGGCATCACGCGCTGAAAAAGGCGCAGGCAAAGTTTTCTGCCCACCGGCGAGCGCGCTTTTCGATTTGAAATCGCCAACCCTAATCGCCCCGCCACCGCGCTCTCATTTAGGCCATCAAACCGCGCTTTCGGGCCAGCGCAAGGCCGGCGTGTTCTTGCCTTGCGCTTTTTTCTCTTGCATCTGCTCCAGCTTCCATGCGCCGTCTGTTGCCTCTGGATATGTCAGCGGCAAGCGCAGCAGGCGGCCTGCGCGGCTGATGAGGGCCGTGATTTGGCCCGCCGCGCTTTTGCTGATGGGCAGATAAAGGGGCAGGTCGTCCAGCGTCGTCAGCCGCCAGCCTGCGCCGTCGGGTGTTTCCACGCCCAGCCACTCGTCTCCGGGAGCCATGCCGGCCGCTTGCGCGGCGCTGCCATCCAGCACGGTTTTCAGGGTGATGAGGCCGCCTGCTTCCTGCACGCGCAGCCCCAGGCTTTGGGCCACCGTGGCTTTTTGGCGCTGCATGGCTATGCCATGCGCGGCCAGCAGGCGGGGCAGGGGCAGCTCGTCCGTGCCGTGCACCCAGGCGGCAATTTCGGCGCTCATCTCGCGCCCGATCAGCTCCTGCAAAACGGCAGCGAAGTCGGCCTCGCGCATGGGGCCGGCCTGGCAGCGCTGCCAAAGCAGGCGCATGGCTTCATCCAGCGTGCGCCCGTGCTGGCGCAATGCCAGGTCAAAGCACAGGGCAACCAGCGCGCCCTTGGCGTAGTAGCTCACCGTGGCGTTGGGCGTGTTTTCGTCGGGGCGATAGAACTTCAGCCAGGCGTCGAAACTGGCTTGCGCGACCGATTGCACCTGGCGGCCCGGCGTTTGCGCTACCTGGTTTACGGTTTTGCTCAGCAGCGTCAGGTAGGCGGGCGTGTCGATCAGGCCCGCGCGCAGCAGCAGCAAGTCGTCGTAATAGCTGGTGAATCCTTCAAAGAACCACAGCAGTTGCGTGTAGTTTTCCTGGCTGTAGTCGTAGCGGGTGAATTCGGCGGGGCGCAGGCGCTTGACGTTCCAGGTGTGGAAATACTCGTGGCTGATGAGTCCCAGCAAGGTGGTGTAGCCCTCGGGCTGCTCGTCGGCATTCAGGCGGGGCAAGTCGCGCCGCGAGCAGATGAGCGCCGTGCTGGCGCGGTGCTCCAGTCCGCCGTAGCCATCGGGCGTGGCGTTGAGCAAAAACAGATAGCTCGGCATGGGCAGCTTGCCGCGCGCGCCGTGCCACATCCGTGCGGCGGTTTCGCAGATTTTTTTCGTGTCGCGCAGCAGGCGCTGGCCGTCAAAGGCGGGCGGCGCGCCGCTGACCACAAAGCGGTGCGGCACGCCGCGCACGCTGAATTGCCCCTGCCAGAAGCGCCCCATTTCCACCGGGCTGTCGGCCAGCTCGTCGTAGTGGGCGGCCACATAGTCGCCAAAACCGGCCGCATCGGTTTGCTGCGGCGTCAGGGCCGTGGCCACTTGCCAGTCGGCCGCAGCCGGGTCGGCAGGGGCGCGCAGGGTCAGCGCGTGGGGGTGTTCGTGCCATTCGGGCACGCGCAGCAGCAGGGCCGTGGCGTTGAAAAAGCCGCGTGTGGCGTCCAGCCAGGCGGTGCGAACCGAGTCGTCGAAGGCATAGACCTCGTAGTGCAGCGTCAGCGGTCGATCGGCTTGCACGCCGCTGATCTCCCAGGTGCATTTGTCCATGGCCTGCACCGCGCGCGCAGCGCGGCCCTGCGTGGCGTGCAGGCCGCTCAGGTGGCGGGCGAATTCGCGCACCAGATAGCTGCCCGGAATCCACACCGGCAGCGACACGCGCTGCGTGGCCAGGGGCCGGGCGATGGTGAGGGTGATGTGCCATCGGTGGGCGTGCAGGCAGGCGGGGGTGACGAGGTAATGCAGCGGGGCGGCGGTGGCGGGCGGCGTGGCTTTCATAGAGCGAAGCGGGGCAGGGCGGTGAAGAAAGCAAAAGCCCCGCATGAGGGCGGGGCTGGATGAACAGGTGCGCAGGGCGCGGCCGGCGCTTTATTTCTTGGCGGAGGCGGTCAGCAGCTCTTCAATGCGCCGCAGGGGGGCGGCGCCGGGGATGCGCGTGCCGTCGGTGAACACCAGCGTGGGCGTGCCGGTGATGTTGTTGGCGCGGGCCAGTTCCAGGTTGGCCGTGATGGCAGCGGTGTCGCAAGTGGCAGCGGCGGGTTCTTTTTCGTGAACCATCCACTGGCTCCAGGTGGTCAGGCGGTCTTTGGCGCACCAGATGTTTTTGGCTTTTTCCACTGAGTTTTCGCCCAGGATGGGGATGAGGAAGGTGTAGATCGTCACGTTGTCCAGCGTGGCGATTTCCTTTTCCAGCTTGTGGCAGTAGTGGCAGTTCGGGTCTTCAAAGATGGCCAGCTTGCGCTCGCCCTTGCCGCGCACTTGCATCAGGGCGTTTTTCAGGGGCAGCTCGTCGAATTTGATGGCGGTGAGTTTTTCCACGCGCTCTTCGGTCAGATTGCGGCGCGCGCGGGTGTCGATCAGCTCGCCCTGGAGGATGAAGTCGCCCTTGGCGTCGGTGTAGAGGATGTTGGTGCCGATGCGAATCTCATACAGGCCGGGCATGGGGGTTTTGCTGATTTCCTCGATGCCTTTGAGCGAGGGCAGGCGGTCGCCCAGCTTTTGTTTCAGATCGGCGTCTTGCGCAAAAGCGCCGGTCAGGGGAAGAGCCAGGGCCAGGGCGGCAAGCAGGCGTGCAGGGGTTTTCATGTGTGTTGTGCAAAGGGGGGGTGAAAAATGAAGGCGGCAAGCGTAGCGGAAAGCCGCCGGGTGTGCTGTCGCTGCAAAGCAGCCGGCCTTTGGGGCAGGGCGGCGGCAGGGGTTCCCGAAAAACATGCCCCTGCGCGTAGCAGGAGCATGGCGGCGCTGGGCGGGGCAAACGGGCCGCAAGGCCCGTGGATGCTGCGAAGCGCGCTATGGTTTTTGAAGCGATTGGGGCAAGCCCGGGCCGGGCAGTCTCACTAGGGCCGCTTCATGGCGCAGCTGCTGGGCAGCTCGGCCTGGGCGGCGCTGATGTCGCTGACGATGCGAAAGCCGTAGCCCGAGCCTTCCACGTCGAAAGGCACGCCCGGCGTGCCCTGGCGCTCCATCACGCCCACGACCAGCGGCTGCTGGAACTGGTGGTCTTGTGCGCGCATGTGGCCGCTGCGCCCGGCCAGGCTGACCTGGGCGTTTTCCAGCGCGCGGGCCACGGCGGCCGCCTGCGCGCTGCCGGCGCGGGTGATGGCCTGGGCCAGCGCCTCGATGGCAAGCTGCTGGCGCAGGTGCACGTAGTCCTGCTCGGGCCGGGGAAAGCGCTGGCGGAAGGCCTGGTAGAAGGCCACGCTCTCGGGCGTGTCCACGTTGGGCATCCAGTCGGCCACGGCAAACACCTTGCCCACGCCGACGGCGCCTATGGCTGCAGGCGCGCCCAGGGCGTTGGCGTAAAAGGTGTAGAAGCGCCCGTCAAAGCCGGTTTCGCGCACGGCCTTGACCAGCAGCGTCAGGTCATTGCCCCAGTTGCCGGTGAGCACCGCTTGCGCGCCGCTGTTTTTGATCTTGGCCGCGTAGGGGGCGAAGTCCTTGACCCGGCCCACGGGGTGCAGCTCATCGCCTGCGATTTGCACGTCGGGGCGCTGGGCCTTGAGCTGGCGGCGCGCCTCGCGCAGCACGGCCTGGCCGAAGCTGTAGTCCTGCCCGATGAGGTAGATGCGCTCAAGCGCCTCATCTTGCCGGATGAGCTGCATCAGCGCGGCCATGCGCATGTCGGCGTGCGCGTCGAAGCGAAAGTGCCAGGGGCTGCACCGCTCGTTGGTCAGCGCCGGATCGATGGCCGAGTAGTTGATGAACAGCACTTGCCGATCCGGCTCGCGCTCGTTGTGCTTGTTGATGGCATCAATCAGCGCGGCGGCCACGGCCGATGAATTGCCTTGCAGCACCACGCGCGCGCCTGCGTCGATGGCGGCGCGCAGGGCGGCCAGCGATTCATCCACCTGGCCCTTGTTGTCGTGCCGGGCCAGCGCCAGTTGCACGCCGCCGCGCGCATTCACGCGCTCTACGGCCATCAGCAAATTGCGATAGACGGCCTCGCCCGTGTTGGCAAAGGGGCCGGAGAGGGCCTCGATGAAGGCCAGCTTCACCGGCTCGGCCGGGAGTTTGGCGGTGGGGGCCTGATCGGCGGCCCAGGCGGGCCAGGCAGCGCTGGCGGTGATGCCCAAAGCGGCGTTCAGTAGGGCGCGGCGGGTGTGTGACATGGAAAAAGCTCCTCCTTGTTGTGTGATGTGAAGATGGAAATCGGCCGGGCGCGCGGAAAGTGCCAGTGAAGCGCCTGTAAAGCCCCTGCAGCCCCGGCAGGCCGGGAAGAAATCAGGGCTGGCCGGCGCTGCCTTCGGATGGGGAATTGCCGGATGGGGCGCTGCCGGACTTGGGCCTGCCCTCCGGCTCAATCAGCGTGGGCAGATAGCGCGCCGTCAGGTTGAAAAACTGCTCGTAAAGCTGCGCGCTGGTGACGGTGCGGCTGGAGATTTTCACCATCGAGTCATGCCCGCCTTCCAGCGGCAGCGACAGCGAGGCCACGCCCACGCCTAGCGAGGCCGAGTCTTTCGTGCGCCGCAGGCTGTATTGCTCCTGCAAGGCGCTGGCAAAAGCGGCCGTTTGCATCTTTCCATCGGCATCGTGCTGGGCGGCGCAGACCACGCGGAACTCCAGTTGCACGTGATACGTCGTGTCGGGCTGGAAGAACTTGCGCCCCACCACCTGCTGGGCGTTTTTGCGGTCTTCCAGCACATAGCCCTGGCTGAGCAGGGCGCGGCGGGCGGCCTCGCAAGCGGCCTGCGGGCTGGCCGTGAAGATGCGCGAGTGCGTATTGGCGCTGAAGTCCTCGGGCTGGTAGTCCAGCCGCGCCGGCGGCGCATTGGAAATGCCCGAACAAGCCGCCAGCATCAGCGAGGCGGCCACAGCGCCAGACACGCGGGTGAGCATCATCGAACGGGGGGGGATCGGCATCAGAGCGGGCAGTTTGCGAGAGGGGTTCCGGGAAAAAGCGGCAATGGTAAAACCTTGCGCCCCGGCAGGCGCAACCCGGCGCGCAGGCGGGGTGCCAGGGCAGAAGGCGTTGGTCTATAGTGGCCGCTTTCTTTTTCCTCACACACTTTGCAAGGAGATCGCGCATGAGCAAAAAAACCGCTTCCAAACCCGCCGACAAGACCCCCGCCAAGGCTGCGGCCAAACCGGCCCTGGCAGGGCTGCCCGTCAACATCGGCATCGACGCCAAGGACCGCGCCGCCATCGCCGCCGGCCTCTCGCGCCTGCTGGCCGACACCTACACGCTGTATCTGACCACGCACAACTTCCACTGGAACGTGACCGGCCCCATGTTCAACTCGCTGCACGCCATGTTCATGGAGCAATACACCGAGCTGTGGAACGCCGTGGACCCCGTGGCCGAGCGCATTCGCTCGCTGGGCCACGCAGCGCCCGGCTCCTACGCGCAGTTCGGCAAGCTCGCCAGCCTGCCCGATGCGCCCGCCGAGCCGCCCAAGGCGCTGGAGATGGTGCGCATCCTCATGCAAGGCCATGAAGCCGTGGCCCGCACCGCGCGCGAAATCTTCCCGCTGGCCGAAAAAGCCGGCGACGAACCCACGGCCGATTTGCTCACCCAGCGCCTGACGCTGCACGAGCAAGCTGCCTGGATGCTGCGCTCGCTGCTGGAAGAGTGAAATTTGCCTATAAAACAGGCAGACCTTCTGAAACGCCCGTGGATACTGCGAAAGCAGCTACAAAAAACAGAGCAAACTGTGGATAACTTGCTCTGTTCGACCCGAAAAAACGGCCCTTTGAAGGGCCGTTTTTC
The DNA here is from genome assembly GCA_052170415.1 of Ottowia sp. Taxonomy (GTDB): domain Bacteria; phylum Pseudomonadota; class Gammaproteobacteria; order Burkholderiales; family Burkholderiaceae_C; genus Ottowia. Next base: position 29,915 of record JBQNAO010000017.1, read on the forward strand.
TTTGGGCACAGCGTGACGATTACAAATCCGACAAATCCGGCGACACGCCCAGCGCGCGGTGCAGCTTGGGGCTGGTGGTGGTGTATTGGAAAAACACCTCCTTGTTCGGGAACAGGAAGGGCAGCGCCGCATAGGCGGCCAGCGTCGCTTCATGAAAGCCGCAGAGGATGAGCTTTTTCTTGCCCGGATAGGTGTTGATGTCGCCCACGGCGAAGATGCCCGGCTCGCTGGTGGCGAATTTTTCGGTGTCCACCACCAACTGCTTGCGCTCGATGGCCAGGCCCCAGTCGGCAATGGGGCCCAGCTTGGGACTCATGCCGTGAAACACCAGCAGCACATCGGCGGGCACGCTGCGCGTGACGCCATCGGCGCCGGCAAGCTTGACGGCCGCCAGCCGCCCGGGCTGCTGCGCGTGGGCCTGCACGCCGGTGATCTGGCCGATGGCCAGTTGCATGCGCTGCTGCTCGCACAGCGCGCGCATGCGGCTGACGCTGGCCGGGGCGGCGGAAAACGCATCGCGCCGGTGCACCAATATGAGATGAGCCGGGGCCTGCTCGGGCGGCAGCGCGGCCAGGTGCAGCGCCCAGTCCAGCGCCGAATCGCCCCCGCCGGCGATGAGCACCTGCTGCCCGGCAAAGGCTTCGGGCCGCTGCACGCGGTAGAGCACCTGCGTGCCCTCGAAGGCTTCGATGCCCGGCACTTTCAGCGCGCGCGGCTGAAAAGCGCCCACGCCCGCCGCAATGAACACGGCTCGCGCCAGCCCGCGCACGCCCCGGGCCGTTTCCACCAGAAAGCGCCCGTCGGCCTGGCGCTCGATGCGGCTGACTTGCTGGCCCAGGTGAAACACGGGCTTGAACGGCTCGATCTGCTTCATCAGCGCCTGCGTCAGCTCGCGCCCGGTGCACACGGGCACGGCAGGGATGTCGTAGATGGGCTTGTCGGGATACAGCTCGGCGGGCTGCCCGCCCACCTGATCGAGCGCGTCGATGACGTGCGCGCGCGCTTCCAGCAGGCCCAGCTCGAAGACCTGAAACAGCCCCACCGGCCCGGCGCCGATGACGATGGCGTCGGTTTCAAAGCAATCGGCGGCAGAAGAAGCGGGCGTGGCGGCAGTCATGGCGGCGGTGAATGTGTAAAAGCCCGCAACCCAGGGGGCGGCGGGCGTGTGAGCAAGAAAAAGGAGCCGAAGCCGAAGCGGGGCGGGCGCTTTTTTTAGCGCAGCAGCTCGCCCAGCTTGTCGGTGCGGTCGCGCCACTCCTCGGCGTCGGGCAGGCTGCCCTTGCGCTTGGTGATGGGCTTCCAGTCGGGCAGGTGAGACAGCTCGGCGTTCAGCTCGGTCATGTGTTCCTGCCCGCCGGGGATGTCCTCCTCGGCAAAGATGGCCTCCACCGGGCACTCGGGCACGCACACGCCGCAGTCAATGCACTCGTCGGGGTCTATGGCCAGGAAGTTCGGGCCTTCGCGGAAGCAGTCCACGGGGCACACATCCACGCAATCGGTGTATTTGCAGCGGATGCAGGCTTCGGTTACTACGTGGGTCATATCGCTTTTTTCGTGGGGAGAAAGATCAGGGCCGATGCCGTGGGGCGGATGTTTTCAAAGTGTTTCACGGCTTCAGGCGGCGGAATTTTAGGGATTTCGTTTGGCTGATAAATACATATGGATATGCGCCGGAACGGGGCGCGGCCCGGCGCGCCTATCATCCGCGCCCCTCTTTTGCCTTCCTTGCCGCTGCCCTGCCCCTGCCATGCACGCCCTGATCCGCCAGCAGCTTGAGCGCCACGTCCGGCGCCTGGCCGAAATCGACTTTTTGCTCTCGCGCCCGGACATCATGGCCGACATGCCCCAGTTCATGCGCCTGTCGCGCGAACACGCCGAAGTGGCCGTCGTGGCCGCGCGCTGGCAGCGCTACCGGCAGCGCGAGGCCGACCTCGCCGCCGCCCGCGCCCTGCTGCAAGACCCCGAAATGCGTGAAATGGCGCAAGAAGAAATCACCGCCTGCGAAACCGAGCTGGCCGGGCTGGAAAACGAGTTGCAGCGCCTGCTGCTGCCCAAAGACCCCGACGACGCCCGCAACGCCTTCATCGAAATTCGCGCCGGCACGGGCGGCGACGAATCGGCCCTGTTTGCGGGCGATCTGGCGCGCATGTACACCCGCTACGCCGAAAGCCGGGGCTGGCGCGTGGAGACGGTGAGCGAGTCGCCCGCCGAGCTGGGCGGCTACAAGGAAATCGTGCTGCGCGTGGAAGGCGAGAACGTGTATGGCCGCCTGCGCTTTGAATCGGGCGGGCACCGCGTGCAGCGCGTGCCCGTCACCGAAACGCAGGGCCGCGTGCACACCAGCGCCGCCACCGTGGCCGTCATGCCCGAGCCGGACGAGGCCGCCGCCATCACGCTCAACCCGGCCGAGCTGCGCATCGACACCTTCCGCGCCAGCGGCGCGGGCGGGCAGCACATCAACAAAACCGACTCCGCCGTGCGCGTGGTGCACCTGCCCACCGGCATCGTGGCCGAATGCCAGGACAGCCGCAGCCAGCACAGCAACAAGGCCCGCGCGCTGCAAGTGCTGCAAGCGCGCCTGCAGGAAAAAGAGCGCAGCGAGCGCGCCGCCCGCGAGGCCGCCACGCGCAAGGGCCTGATCGGCAGCGGCGACCGCAGCGACCGCATTCGCACCTACAACTTCCCGCAGGGGCGGGTGACCGAGCACCGCCTCAACCTCACCCTCTACAAACTGGCGCAGGTGATGGAAGGCGACTTGCAAGAGCTGCTGGATGCGCTGCAAGCCGCCCGCGAGGCCGAACAACTGGCCCGCCTGATGCCCGAATAAGCCCTTCACTCCCCGGGATGGCCCAAGTTATCCACAGAAAACTCATCAATTGATAGCTGCCTTCGCAGTGTTTACGGGCGCTATGGCCGGTTTGCTTATTTGATAAGCAAAATCTTGTATCCAAATACAAGCGGTGCGGGGCAGAAGCCGAAAGCCTGGGGCCGCAAGCCGAAGAGCGGGGCTGAAGCGCGGGCCGAGGTGCGAAGGCGCGAAAGGCGCGGGGCCGGGGCAGGGGTGAAGCCCACCGGCAAGGCAAACCTACTTATCCACAGTTTTTTCCTGAATTGATAGCGCGCTTCGCAGCACTGGCGGGCGCTGCGGGCGGTTTGCCTGTTTTTTGGGCGAAATCTGCGAAGTCCGGCTCCGGCCGAATCAGCCCTTGAGAAACAGCGCATATGCCGGGTTGGCCGTCTCGTCCACCCAGGCGTAGCCCAGCTCGTCGAGAAAGGCGCGCAGCGTGGCCTCGTCGGCGTCGGGCGCTTGCAGGCCGACCAGCACATGGCCGAAATCGGCCCCGTGGTTGCGGTAGTGAAACAGGCTGATGTTCCAGGCCGGCTGCATCAGGCTCAGGAACTTGAGCAGCGCGCCCGGCCGCTCGGGGAAGATGAAGCGCAGCAGCCGCTCGTCGCCGGCCAGCGGCGAGATGCCGCCCACCATGTAGCGCACATGCTCCTTGGCCAGATCGTTGTGCGTCAGGTCTATGGCCGAAAAGCCCTCCTGCTCGAAGGCCGCCGCCAGCGTGGGCGATTCGCCCGGCGCGGCCGTGGTCAGGCCCACGAAAACATGCGCGCGGGCCGTGTCGCTGATGCGGTAGTTGAACTCCGTCACATTGCGCGCGCCGCCCGGCAGGCGGCCCACGGTTTCGCAAAAGCGGCGGAAGCTCCCTCTTTCCTCGGGAATGGTGACGGCCAGCAGCGCCTCGCTTTCCTCGCCCACGGCGGCGCGCTCGGCCACAAAGCGCAGGCGGTCAAAGTTCATGTTCGCGCCGCAGAGAATGGCCGCCAGCGTCTGCCCGGGCGCCGTGCCTTCGCGCGCGGCGTATTGCTTGAGGGCGGCCACGGCCATTGCGCCCGATGGCTCGACGATGCTGCGCGTGTCGATGAACACGTCCTTGATGGCGGCGCACACGGCGTCGGTGTCCACGGTGATGAATTCGTCCACCAGCTCGCGGGCGATGCGGAAGGTTTCTTCGCCCACTTGCTTGACGGCGGTGCCATCGGCAAACAGGCCCACATCGCGCAAGGCCACGCGCTCGCCGCGCGCCACCGATTGCGCCATGGCGTCCGAGTCGTTCATCTGCACGCCGATGATTTTGATTTCGGGCCGCAAGGCCTTGATGTAGGCCGCCACGCCGCTGATCAGGCCGCCGCCGCCCACGGCCACGAACACGGCGTGCAGCGGGCCGGCGTGCTGGCGCAGCAGCTCCATGCCGATGGTGCCCTGCCCGGCGATGACGAGCGGATCGTCAAACGGGTGAATGAAGGTCAGCCCCTGCTGGGCCTGCAATTGCAGCGAATGGGCGTAGGCGTCGGAATAGCTCTCGCCGGCCAGCACGACTTCGCCGCCCAGCGCCCGCACGGCGTCCACCTTCACGCGCGGCGTGGTCACGGGCATGACGATGACGGCGCGCGCGCCCAGCTTGCGCGCGCCCAGCGCCACGCCCTGCGCGTGGTTGCCCGCGCTGGCGCAAATCACGCCCCGGCGCAGCTGCCCGGGCGTCAGGTGCGCCATCTTGTTGTAAGCGCCGCGCAGCTTGAAGCTGAACACCGGCTGCTGATCCTCGCGCTTGAGCAGCACCGTGTGCCCCGTGCGGCGGCTCAGCGCCGGGGCCTCGTCCAGCGCCGAAACCTGCGCCACCTCATACACCCGCGCCGTCAGCACCTGGCGCAAATAAGCCAGCGTGGCGGCGTTTTTTGCTTCGGTTTGGAAATCGTTTTTTTGTGGGATTGACATAGCGGGGGAATCATAAATTTGCTTACGATCAGCCGTTTTCGCCCCGGCCTCGACGGGGCGTGTTTTTTTCCATCCCCCCTTCAACCCCTTTTTTCAACGCACCCCCCCCATGATTCACCCGCAAAAACGACTGGCCCTGCAACTGGCTGCCCTGGGCCTGGCTGCCGCCGCCCTTGCCGCCTGCGGCAAGAAAGAAGAAGCCGCCCCCGCCGAAGTTCAGCCGCCTGCCGCGCCGCCCGCAGCAGCAGCCGATGCGCCCGGCGGGCCCTTGAAAGTCGCCTTCGCCTACATCGGCCCCGTGGGCGACGGCGGCTGGACCTTCGCCCACGACAACGCCCGCAAGGCCGTGGAAAAGCACTTCGGCGACAAAGTGGCCACCACCTTCGTCGAAAGCGTGCCCGAAAGCGCCGACGCCGAGCGCGTGCTGCGCGACATGGCCCGCCAGGGCAACCAGCTCATCTTCGGCACCACCTTCGGCTACATGCCCCACATGCTCAAAGTGGCCGCCGACTTTCCCCAGACTCGCTTCGAGCACGCCACCGGCTACAAAACCGCCCCCAACCTCAGCGCCTACGACGCGCGCACCTACGAAGGCGCCTACATGGCCGGCATCGTCGCCGGCGCCATGACGCAGAGCAACACCCTGGGCGTCGTCGCCTCCGTGCCCATCCCCGAAGTCATACGCAACATCAACAGCTTCACCCTCGGCGCGCAAAGCATGAACCCGGCCGTCAACGTCAAAGTCGTCTGGGTGAACGAATGGTTCAATCCCCCGAAGGAAACCGAAGCGGCCACCGCCCTCATCAACGGCGGCGCAGACATCCTCATGCAAAACACCGACTCATCGGCCGTGCTGCAAACCGCCGAAAAACTGGGCAAGCGCGGCTTTGGCTGGGACAGCGACATGACCTCCTACGGCCCCAAAGCCCACCTGGGCTCGGCCGTCATCGACTGGAGCCCCTACTACATCCACACCGTGCAGCAAGTGCTGGACGGCAAGTGGAGCAGCCAGCGCCTCTGGTGGGGCGTGAAAGAAGGCGCCATCGACCTCGTCTCGCTGGCCGAAGACGTGCCCGAAGCCGCCCGCGCGCGCCTGAAGGAAGTCAAAGACGGCCTCAAATCGGGCGAATTCCACATCTGGAAAGGCCCCATCCAGGACAACAGCGGCAAACAAGTCCTGGCCGAAGGCCAAACCGCCGACGACGCCTTCCTGGGCGGCATCAACTTTTACGTGCAGGGCGTGGAAGGCCAGGTCCCCGGCAGCGCCCCCTGAAGCTCTTTTGAGCGCCCCCCCAAAGCCTGCCCGCCCGGCAGGCTTTTTTCATGCCCGCAAGCCGCCCCGGCAGGGCAAGTTATCCACTGATTTCTCCTGAATTGATAGCGCCCTGCGCAGTGTTTACGGGCGCTGCGAAAGGTTTGCCTGTTTGTTAGGCAAAAAGTTGTGTATAAATGAAAACAACGTGGATTGCGGCCTGGGGAAAATGTCAAAAATAGGTTGTTTTGATATTCATGCCGAATGATATTGGATGAATGGATGTTTCATGAGTGGAGAGTGCAATGCAAAAATGTTGTGCGTTTGATTTGATTGTGAATACTTCAGTCGCTTTTTCGTTGGTCGGTTGCTTTTGTGAATTTGTGTTTATTGTCGCCCCCAAGAGATGGACTCTCACGAAGGTGGGATTCATGGTGTGGAAGCGATGGGGAAATGGCCACGGCGACTGGGATATGTGCAATAAATTCGGGAAAATTCTTTACGGAGCGGCTATTTTTGGAATAGGAGTGGGGATGATATCGCTATGTGTTTTGATTGCCTTGCAGGAAATGAAACTATTCGGCGTGGGATGCAAAATGTGAACGGGTCGTATTTTGTTTCTTTTGATATTTGAAAAGATATTGGCGCAGGTGAATGACTGAATTTCATGCGCCGGCAAAAAACGGCCAGAGGGGCAGGCCGAATCCGGCCGCTTTTGCCCCCTTGTCGGAAGGACTTATCCACAGATTTCTCCTGAATTGATAGCGCCTTCCGCAGTGTTTACGTTCGCTGCGGGCGGTTTGCCTGTTTGTTAGGCAAAAAGTTGTGTATAAATGAAAACAACGTGGATTGCGGCCTGGGGAAAATGTCAAGAATAGATTGTTTTGATATTCATGCCGGATGATATGGAATAAATGGGGAGGCTATGCCCAAGTGTTTTTTGTATAACCTGATCATGATTTTTGCGTTGGGGCTTTTTGGGGTGGGTGGTGTATGTTTTTTTGTATTGGAGTTTGCGCCGAGGAGATGGCTTTTTACGAAGGTTGGCTTGATGATTTTGCAGAGATGGCGAACTCATTGGGGCGATATGGATATATATAACAGGCTGGGCAAGATTTTGTATGTGGTTTGTTTGACGAGGATGATGAGTGGTATTGCAATAATGTTCGTTGTGCTGTTTTTGCGGAAATTGGGGATTTTTGGCGTCGGGTGTAAATGATTTTCTGGGGGCGTTGGCGTGTTTTTGAAAGCCGGTTTTTTTGGGGGCGGTGTTTCAGGCTGCGTGAGGCCGCGTTTGAGGCCAGGTGAGGCATGACTTATCCACAGATTTCTCCTGATTTGATAGCATTCTGCGCAGTGTTTACAGGTGCTGTGGGTGGTTTGCCTATTTATTAGGCAAAATTTTGTATCCAGATGTGAATCAAAACAGCGCCGGGGGCAAGGCGACGTTGTCTCGTGGTGTGGCGCGTCATGTCGCGCCGTGTTGTGCCGCGCCGCGCCATGCCGCGCTCATGAGGGGCTGGCCGGCGCTTTTTCTTTTTCCGCAGACAGGGCTTGCAGAACCGGCTTGCAAAACAGGCACTTTTTGGCATTTTTTCGCCCCGCCTGCTGCAAGGCGCTTGACGGCCATCAGGGGTTTCGCTGAAATGCACCCGTTTTTGCAAGCAAATTTTGCTTTTGCATGAAGTTTTGCGCCGCTGCCAGGGTGGTTTGCCAAGCGGCGCGGCCCCGGCACGCAAGGCAGGCGCGCCGGGTTTTGCCCATGAAGGTTCAGGAGTTTGAGACAAATGTTCAAACGGATATGGATATCCATGGCCTGCGTCGCTTTGGCGCAGGCGGCGCAGGCGCAGACCGGCCCTTCGCTTCATGTGCTGTTTGGCCCGGGCGTGCAGGCGGTGCCGCTGGGCGGCGCGGCGCTGTGGGCGGCCCTGGCTGTGGCGGCTGCGGCCTTGTGGGGCTGGCGTGGCAGGCCGGGGCGGCGGACAGGTGCGGCCCGCCTGGGTTTGCTGGCCGTGCTGGGCCTGGTGGCCCTGGCGCTTGGCGCAGGGTTGGGACATTTGCCCGCTGTGCAGGCGCAGGCCGCGCGCACCCTGGCGCTGCGCACCAGCCCGGCCCAATTGCCCCTGCTGGCCGGGCAAAACCAAAGCATCGAGCTGCACAACGACACCGGCGCGGCCATCACCCTCACGCACATCGGCATACAAAACGACGCAGGCGGGCACTACCGCCTGAATGCCTCGCCCGGGCACTGCCACAGCGGCCAGTCGCTGCCCGCAGGCGGCCGCTGCCCGCTGGGCATCAGCTATACCGCCCATCCGAATCCCAACCCCAACCCCGGCCCCAACCCGGGCCCGGCTCCCGTGCCGCCGGAAGGCGCGTCGCGCAGCCTCTCGCCGCTGGAGCAGGCCGGCGCTCTGCCGCGCTTTGTCACCCAGCCCTCACTCAGCGCCCGCGCAGGCCAGCCCTGGCGTTACGCCGTGCAGGCCACGGATGCCCAGGGCCAGCCTTTGGCTGTGGAACTGGTCGCGGCCGAATCGCCCTCGGGCGCAGGCATCAGCGGCGCTGCCGGGCAGCAAACCGTGGCGTGGACACCTGCCGCCGCCGGGCTGCACCGCATCGTTTTGCAGGCCACTGATGCGCAGGGCCGCCGCCAGCAGCAGTCTTTCGTGCTGGGCGTGAGCGACGAGCGCCAGTTGCCACCCGATCCGGCCACCCGCGCCAGCGCCTTGCCGCCGGGGGTGGTGACGCCCTTTGGCGAAGGCACGCGCTTTCTCTACACCGGCGCGCAGCCCATTCAGCGCGGCGTGGCCGCCAACGCTATCGCGCCCGAGCGCGCCGCCGTGCTGCGCGGCCGCGCCATCAGCGCAGACGGGCAGCCCCTGCCCGGCGTGCGCGTGAGCGTGCATGGCCACCCCGAATACGGTCACACCCTCACCCGTGCCGATGGCTGGTTCGATCTGGCCGTCAATGGCGGCGGCTGGCTCACCCTGCACTATCAGAAACCGGGCTACGCCAGCGCCCAGCGCAAGCTGCACGCTCCCCGGCGCGACTGGGCCGTGGCCGACGATGTGGCCCTGATGGCCACAGACGGGCAATACGCCCGCATCGAGCTGAGCGGCCCCGGCGCGCAAGCGCCCCAGCTTTACTGGGGCAACGAGATGCAAGACGGGCGTGGCAAGCGCCGCGCCGCCATCTACTTTCCGCCCGGCGTGCAGGCCAGCGCCGAGCTGCCCGGCGGCCAGCAGCGCCCGCTGACGCACCTGACTGTGCGCGTGAGCGAATACACCCTGGGCGAACGCGGCCCGCAGGCCATGCCTGCCGCCCTGCCCATCAGCGTGGGCTACACCTGGGCGGCCAATTTCACGGCGGACGAGGCCGAGCTGCTGGGCGCGCGTCATGTGCGCTTTGATCGCCCTGTTTACACCTACGTCAGCAACTTCATCGGCGCGCCCGTGGGCACGGCCGTACCGGCGGGGTGGTACGACTTCGAGCGCGCCGCCTGGGTGGGCGCGGACAACGGCCGCGTCATTCAGATCCTCTCCACCCAGGGCGGCCAGGCCCGCCTGCGCGTGACGGAGCAAGAGCGCAGCGCCACGGCAGACGAGCTGGCTGCCCTGGGCATTACCGAGCAAGAGCTGCGCACCCTGGCGCAGCTGTATCAACCCGGCGATCAGCTCTGGCGCACCCCCATGCGCCACTTCACCCCCTGGGATTGCAACTGGCCCTGGGGCCCGCCGCCTGATGCCGATCCCCCTCCGGGCGATGGCGGCGGCAGCGGCGGTGGCGGCGGCGGTGGCGGCGGCGGCGGCGGTGGCGGCGGTGGCGGCGGTGGTGGCGGCGGCGGCGGAGGAGGCGGAGGCTGCCCCATCGAGCCATGCCCGGACGAAGAGCAAACCAAAGACCAGGACCCGCCCGATGAAAGCCCGCAAGACGTGGAATGCGGCTGCGACATCTACATCAAGCAGCGCGCCGTGGGGCAGGGCATCGAGTTGCCCGGCTCGCCCTTCGATTTGTATTACCGCAGCGATCGGCGGCTGGACCAGGGGCAAGAGCCGATTGCCCCCACCCAATTCAAAACACGCATCAAGGCCGACACCCTGCCTGCCTCACTGCGCAGCGCCCGGATCAAACACACCCTGGCGGGCCGGGTAATCGAGCAGAGCTGGAGCCGCAGCCAGCTGCAAGCGGCCCATGCCATCGACGTGCGCGAGTGGGACGGCAAAGACGTCTATGGCCGTTCAGTGCCCTATGCCCGTTTGCAGGCCAGCGTGTTTTATGCCTACGACGCGGTGTATTACCCCGTGCTGGCGCAAGTGGGCGGGGCGTTTGAGCAGGTCAGGCAAGCCGATCAGAGCGTTTTCTTCCGGCCCCAGGGGCAAAGCCAGACGTCATTCGAAATTGGCCGCCGACTGCCCGAGGTGCTTATCAAGGCCCCGCCCGAGCAGAGCATGCAAGCCGCCCAGTCGAACGCAGGCGGCTGGATGCTGCGCGGCCTGCGCCTGTATGACGCGGACAAAGCCGTGTTGCACGAGGCAGGCCGCAGTCAGCAATTGCCCTCCAGTCTGGTTGCAGGCGCGCTGCACGCCAAGGCGCAAACCAGTCCCAATGACGCCGCCTTGCTGCTGGCCGACGGGCGTTTGCTGGCCATTCGCGGTCATCAAATCATGGTGTTCGATGACATCGATGACACCGCGCCCACCGTCTTTGCCGGGCAGGCCGAGGGCGGCTTTGCAGGCGATGGCGGCCCGGCTGCCCGGGCGCGCCTGAGTCGCCCCCGCGCTCTGGCCCAGGCCAGCGACGGCAGCATCTACGTGGCCGACACCGGCAACCTGCGCCTGCGCCGCATCCGCCCCGATGGCGTGATCGAAACCGTCATGGGCAACGGCCAGGCTGCCAGCAGCCTGCCCGACGCAGGTCAGTCCATGCCTGCCGGGCAGGCCAATTTGCCCGTTACCTCGCTGGCGGCCCTGCCGGATGGAAGCCTGCTGCTGGTGACTTCGGGGCAACTGGCCCGCCTGAGCCCTTCGGGCCAGATTGCGCGAATCAGGCTGCCCTCTTCCCCTGCCGTGAGCGAAGTGCTGGCCAGCCAGGGCGCGGCCGCTGCATGGGTGTTCACTTATGGCGACCAGCACTACCGCCTGAATGAAAACGGCACGCTCACGCCCGCCGTGCGCATGGACGGGCTGATTTCCGCTGCCGCGATGGGGGCCGAGCGCCTGCTTTTGCTCAGCCAGAACGCCGTGTGGCTTTGGGAAGGCCAGGGTGCATTGCGCCAGTTCGCCCCGGTGGGCAATCTGAGAGTGCGGGTGCACGATCTGCTTGCCGCGCAAGGCGCCGATGGGGTGATAGGCCGCGACAGCCAAGGCCGCCTCTTGCGCCTGTCTTCCGGTTTGCCCCATTTCGACAAAACAGGGGTTTTCCAGGTCGGCCTGCCAGACGGTTTGCACTACGAAGACTTCACCCTGCGGGGCCTGCCCCTGACGCTGCGCAGCGCCTTCAGCGGCCAGCCCCTGCTTAGCTACGAGTACGACGCCCGCCAGCTTCTGAGCGCCATCACGGATGCCCACGGCAACACCGCCCGCTACGAGCGCGACGCGCAAGGCCGCATCACCCGCGTCATCGGCATGCAGGGGCAGCAAACCCGGCTTGCCTACAACGCCCAGGGGCTGCTTGCAAAAGTCGTGCAGCCCGGCGGGCGCGAGCACCACATGCGCTACGACGCGCGCGGCCTGCTCATCGAATACCGCGACCCGCGCGGCCACGCCGAGCGTTTTGAATACGACGCCCGGGGCAAGCTCACACGCAACCGCGCTGCGGATGGCTTTGGCTGGGACCTGGCGCAGACGGGGGATGCCATTGAGGCCGCTACTGCGCTGGGGCACAAAAAAACCGTCACGCAAACCACCGAAGGCGTAGTTCTCAAGAAAACCGTGACTGGCTTTGATGGTCTGCCCACCCTTCATGAGGTGCGCACCACCTGGGGGCTAAGCACCGTGACCGAGCCGGATCAAACCCGCCTGTCCCAGCAGCGCACGGCCCACCTCGTCTTCGGCGGCATGGCTCCCAGCCACGCCCGGCAGCGCAGCCACCCCGACGGCCTTTACCTCTCACAGGATCGCCGCCAGCATCTGGACTGGAACGGCCAGCGCTACACCTTCTGGCGGCAAACCTCAAGCGACGGCGAGGCAGCCACCGTCAGCGAATTCACCCATACAGGCGCGCCCGCAATCACCACCACGCACAGCGCAGGCCCGTGGCAACGCACGTTCTACGCCCCGGACATGCAGCCGCTGCAAACCGAAACCTCCGCAGACATGCAGCTGAGCCACGAATACAACGCCCGGGGCCAGCGCACAGCCACTCACGCATCGGCCCCCGGCCTTCCGACGCGCACCACCGCCTACGCCTGGCGCCCCCACGGCAGCGCAGGCGCGGGCCAGATCGCCACCCTCACCAACGCCCTGGGCCAGCAAAGCCGGTTTGAATACGACAGCGCAGGCCGCCTGGCGCGCCACACCTTGCCCGATGGCCGCGCCATCGCCTACCAGCGCGACGCCAGCGGCAACCTCACCCTGCTGCGCACCCCTGCGGGCGTGGAACACGCCTTCACCTGGGGCGAAGCCAGCCTGCCCGCCAGCTACGCCGCCCCGCAAGGCGGGCGCACCACCTGGGCGCATGACGCCGAGCGCAAGCTCACCTCCATCACCCGCCCCGGCGGGCAGCAAGTGCGCCTGGGCTATGACGGCGCCGCGCGCCTTGCCACCCTCAGCGCCGACGGCCGCACCTGGCAGCGCCGCTACAACGCCCTGGGCCAGCTCACCGCCATCGAGCAGCAAGGCAGCGCCGCCGATGCCAGCCATCTGCATCTGGACTACACCGCGGGCCTGCCCACGGCCGCCACCTGGCGCGGCGCGCTGCAAGCCAGCGTGCGCACCCGCATCGACAGCCAGGCCCGCCCCACCCAAATCACCGTGCAGGCCGGCAGCGCCCGGCAAAGCCTGAGCGTGAAAAACGACGCCGCCTCTCGCCCCATCCAGATCGGCCCCCTGCACCTGGCCTACAGCGCCGCCACCGGCCTGCCCTCCTACCTCAGCCTCGGCCCCTACACCGCCGGGCACATCCACAACGGCTTTGGCGAGCTCAGCGCCAGCCACTACATCGGCCAGGCCAGCAACCCCCACGACGCCAGCGAAGCCGCCAGCCGCCAGGCCGCCCTGGCCGAACTGGCCCGGCTTGAAACTGCCCTGCTGCGCAGCATCCAGCAACTGGGCGCCTGCCAGTTGCGCGGCTGGAGCTGGTATGAGGAAAACCATGCGCAGGAGATCTACCGCTGGCACTGGGTCTATGACCACAGCGGCCTCAGCCCCGCCGAGCGCGAGGGCAATACCGCCCGCTGGGGCCAGCCGGGCCTGCGCCAGCCCGAGTTCTGCCAGCAAGTCGTGCGCGAGCAGCTGGGGCAACTGCGGCAACCCCTGCAAACCCCACACGCCGACTACCCCGCCCTGCTGGCCCGGCTTGAGCGCCTGCAAACCGCCACCGCCGCAGGCGCTGCCGCCACTGCCGCACTGGGAGACGACGCCCCCGAGGCGCACCTGCTGCCCGACCGCCGCAGCTTTCACACCCCCGAAATCGAACAGCACTACCAGCGCCTGCGCGAGCAGCTTGGCCAGCTTCAAACCGGCAGCCACCGCTGGCGCTTTGAAGCCAGCTTCACCTACGAGCGCGACCTGCTGGGCCGCATCAGCGCCCAAACCCAAAGCGGCCCCGGCAGCCGCAGCGAACACCGCTACCGCTACGACAACGCGGGCCGCCTCATCGCCCACAGCCACAACGGCCACACCACCGACTGACAATACGACCCCAACGGCAACCGCACCCACGAAAACGGCCAGTTGATCGCCACCTACAACAGCCAGGACCAACTCCTGAGCTGGAAAGACAACACCTACACCTACGACAGCGCAGGCCAGCTCCAAAGCAAAACCACCGCCCGGGGCACCAGCGCCTACGCCTACGACAGCCTGGGCAACCTGCGCTTGGTCACCCTGCCCGATGGCGCGCAAATCGAATACCTGATCGACCCGCTCAACCGGCGCATAGGCAAAAAGAAGAACGGCCAGCTGCAATACGGGCTGATCTACCAGGACAGCCTGCGCCCCATTGCCGATACCGACGAAAACGGCCAGCTCAAAAGCATTTATCTCTACGCAGACAAAGGCAATGTGCCCACGGCCATGCTCAGGGCAGACAAGAGCTACCTGATCATCAGCGACCACCTGGGCAGCGTGCGGCAAGTCATCGACACGCAAACGGGAGAAATTGCGCAGCAGCTGGACTATGACGCCTGGGGCCAGGTCACCGAAGACAGCAGGCCGGGCTTTCAGCCGTTTGGCTTTGCTGGCGGCCTGCATGACCCGGACACGCAGCTGACGCGCTTTGGGGCGCGCGACTATGACGCCGAAACGGGAAGATGGACGGCCAAGGATCCCATTCTCTTCGACGGCGGCGATTCGAATCTTTATGGGTATGTCTTGCAGGATCCGGTGAATCTGATTGACCGCAGTGGAGCAAGTCCTGAAGATACGCAAAAAATTGTGGATACTTTTAATCGTGTAGTAGCGGAAATGAATAGGAATGGTGAAAGGCTTCCTTTTTCGGGAAGATTGGGAGGGATTATAAATAATAATTTTTCCTATACAAATGGGCGCGATATTCTAATTAAAGCTAGAGGGCAAGGAACCCTGATTTGTGGCGAGCAATGGGATAGAGTAGCTACAGAATTATATAAACTTGATCTGGATGATCCATGGGAATTCAGAGACAAACCAACATTCGGACATCTGTTTGGCGAAGCAGTCCCAAGCAATCCAAAGGATAATATAATTTATTTGGATCCATGGAAAAATACTATCACATTCATGGGGCCGCACATATGGTCAGCAAGATGAAAGAAAAAGTAATTCAGCATACAATTGTTGGCCTGAGTTGCATGCTATTTTGCATTGCATTTTATATCGGCCACTGTTTACCGGATTGGGTGGTATATTTAATGGCGTGGCTGTCATTAATCTTGTTTACATGGATGACATACATATATAAAATATATCTTTATACATTATTTGCCGCCATCATTGTTTTTATTATGCCAGCGTATACTGGAACTCATGTTTTTTGGAAATATACTGATCCATTAAATATAAAACATTCAGAAAGATTTAATACAGATAACACATCAGGGACAATAGTCTTTTTTAAAGATGAGTCAGTAGTTTTGTTCTTGGATAATGGGCAATGTATATCGAAATATAGAATTTCAGAATTTTATTGCAGATATTACAAGAAAAAATTGAATATAAAATAAGCTGCGATGGTTTGTTGCTGAGGCCGTGATAAAGAGCACGATTTTGCGAAATAATTAAATAGCCAAGTGAATATTTTGATTGCACTAATCAATTTTAAGAAAGCCATTGCGTGTTGCACTTACGACAGCCTGGGCAACCTGCGCTTGGTCACCCTGCCCGATGGCGCGCAAATCG
>JBQNAO010000018.1:0-43935 GCA_052170415.1 Ottowia sp.
GGGTGAGGCGGGTGAGGCGGGTGAGGCGGGTGAGGCGGGTGAGGCGGGTGAGGCGGGTGAGGCGTCCGGGGCGAGGGCGGCGTCGAGGGCGTCGGCCAGGCTGGCTTGCAGGTGGCCGGGGCCTTGCGCTTGCAGGCGCTCCAGCAGGCCCGAGCGGCGGGCGATGTCCAGCGGCTGGCGCTCCAGCCCGCAGAGGATGAGGCGCACCTGGCGCTTGATGCACGCTTGCGCCAGGTGCGAGAGGGCTTCTGCGCCGGTGGAGTCGATGTAGATGACGTTTTTCAGATCGAGCACGAGGGCGCGTTCGGGCAGGTTCTGTTCCATGTTTTCCAGCGCGCGGGTGGCACCGAAAAAGAGCGCGCCGTAGAGCCGCCACAGCTGCACCTGGCTTTCGTGGCCGAGCAGGCGCGGCGCGGTGGCGCTGCTTTGTTTTTCGGCGCGCGAGAGGCTGGAGATGCGGTAGATGAAGGTCAGGCAGGCGGCGACGATGCCGAATTCGACGGCCACGGTCAGATCAAAGATGACGGTGAGCGCAAAGACGGCCAGCAAGGTGACGCGGTAGGGCATGCGGTAGCTGCGCAGGCGGGTGAATTCGCGCCACTCGCCCATGTTCCAGGCCACGAAGACGAGGATGGCGGCCAGGCAGGCCAGGGGAATGGAAGAAGCCAGCGGCGCGGCGATGACGATGACCAGCAGCAGCGTGAGCGCGTGCACCATGCCGGCGATGGGGCTGCTGGCGCCGCTTTTGACGTTGGTGACGGTGCGGGCGATGGTGCCGGTGGCGGGCATGCCGCCGAAAAAGGGGGCGACAAGGTTGGCGATGCCCTGGGCCATGAGTTCCTGATTGGGGTCGTGGCGGTCGTCGAGCATGCTGTCGGCCACGCGCGCGCACAGCAGCGATTCGATGCTGCCCAGCAGCGCCAGGGTGACAGCGGGCACGAGCATGAAGCGCGCCGTTTGCCAGCTGAAATCGGGCAGGGCAAAGGCGGGCAGCGTGGCCGGAATGCCGCCAAAGCGCGTGCCTATGGTCTGCACCGGCAGGCCCAGCAGCGCCACCGTGGCCGCCGCCAGCGCCAGCACGACGATGGAGCCGGGCACGCTGGCCAGCCGTCCGGCCCACAGCCGGCGCGCAAGGCGCGGCCAGATCAGCAGCAGCGCCAGCGAGGCCGCCGCCACGCCCAGCGCCCAGGGGTTGAGCGTGGCGCGGGCCTGCCACAAGGCATTGAGGATGCTGAAAAAGTCGCCCGGCATGTGGGCGATTTCCAGCCCCAGAAAGTCCTTGACTTGCGACAGCGCCACCAGCACGGCGATGCCATTGGTGAAACCGATGATGACGGCCACCGGAATGAAGCGCACCAGCGTGCCCAGCCGCAGCAGCCCCATGAGCAGCAGCAGCGCGCCGGACATGGCCGTGGCCACGATGAGGTTGGCCACGCCGTAGCGCTCCACGATGCCGTAGACGATGACGATGAAGGCCCCGGCCGGCCCGCCAATTTGCACCCGGCTGCCGCCCAGCGCCGAGATGAGAAAACCGGCCACGATGGCGGTAAACAGGCCCGCTTCGGGCTTGAGGCCCGAGGCAATGGCAAAGGCCATGGCCAGCGGCAGCGCCACCACGGCCACCGTCAGTCCGGCGGCCACGTCGCTGGTGAAGCGGGCGCGGTCATAGCCCTTGAGTGCATCGAAAAGGCGGGGACGAAAGCGGGGCAGGGAAAAGGACATGGAAAAGGCCGGGGGAAAAAGACAAAACGCAAAGACCCGTGCGCGCCGGCCTGAAATGACCGGCGCACGCGGGCGCAAGGGGGTAATTGTGCGCTTCGGTTACATCTTGCTTGCGCGCCGGTTGCATCTTGCTTGCACCCGGTTGCCGCCGGGTTGCGCTGCGGTTGCGCCTTCGCCCTGCGTGCGAGAATGCCCGCCTTGCTGCCGCTGCAAACCATTTGCAACGAAAGGGCTTTTGATCCTTGCGGCGGCGCTGGCGGCGGGTGGCGTCATGAGCATGCGCCCGCTTTTTTTGTTTGCTTTGCTTTTCTGCTTGAAATGGCCGCTTTCGACGACGAAAAAGTGCTGACCGTGCGTCACTGGACGGATCGCCTTTTCTCCTTTACCACCACCCGCAGCCAGAGCCTGCGCTTTTCCAACGGGCACTTCACCATGATCGGGCTGCGGATCAATGGCAAGCCGCTGCTGCGCGCCTACTCCATTGCCAGCCCCAACTATGAGGAAACGCTGGAGTTCTTGAGCATCAAGGTGCCCGACGGCCCGCTGACCAGCCACCTGCAAAACATCCAGCCCGGCGACAGCGTCATCGTGGGCCACAAGCCCACCGGCACGCTGCTGATCGACTACCTGCTGCCGGGCAAGCGCCTGTATCTGTTTGGCACGGGCACGGGGCTGGCGCCGTTCATGAGCATCATCCGCGACCCCGAAACCTACGAAAAATTTGAAACCGTGGTGCTGGTGCACGGCTGCCGCCTGGTCAGCGAGCTGGCCTACCGCGACTACATCACGCAGGAGCTGCCGCGCCACGAAATCCTGGGCGAATTCATCCGCGCGCAACTGAAGTACTACCCCACCGTCACGCGCGAGCCTTTCGTCACGCAGGGGCGCATTCCCGATTTGATCGAAAGCGGCCGCATGGCGGGCGACTTGGCCCTGCCCGAGCTCAACCCCGCCGAAGACCGCGCCATGCTCTGCGGCAGCCCGCAAATGCTCAAGTCGATCAAGGAAGTGCTGGAAAAACGCGGCTTCAAGGAAGGCAACACCACCTCGCCGGGCGACTACGTGGTCGAGCGCGCCTTCGTCGATCAGTAAGAAGACCGGCCGCCCTTCAAGGCAAAACCTGGCAGGCCCCGCCCCGGGGCCGCCAGGTTTTTTTCATGGCCGCGTGGTTTCCGGGCCGTGGCGCAAGTTCATGGGCGGCGGCTCGGCCATGCGTGCTTTTGCTGCCTGCCCGGCCCTCAAAAGCCTGTAGTCAAGGCAAGTTATCCACAGAAAATTCCTGATTTGATAGCGCCCTTCGCAGTGTTTACGGGCGCTGCGGCACGTTTGCCTATTTGTTGATCAAAAAAATGCAAGCGGATGTGAGCGAAATTTCACCCGGCTGCCCCCGTTGTTTCCCCTCAAAAAAAACCTGGCCGGCCTTTGACGGGCCGCCAGGTTTTTTTCATGGCCGGGTGATTTCCGGGCCGTAGCGCAAATTCATGGGTGCCAGCCAGGCGCGCAAATCGGCATAGGCGGCGGCCACGGCCTGGGGCGGGCCTTTGACGCCCAGGTCGATGTGCATGCCGTATTCGGGGTGATCCACTCCCGGCAGGCTGAAGACCCTGACTTGTTCGTGCGCGGCCTGCACGCGCTCCATCACCGGAGTCAGGCGCGCCTCGATGGCGCCCATGACGATGACCGAGCGCTCCTGCCAGGGCGCAGCGCTGGCCAGGCGGGGGCCGTATTCGTGGCGCAGCACCCACTCCATCATGGGCCAGGCCATGACCGGAAAGCCGGGCATGAAGTGCACCGCGCCGCCGCCGGGGCCGTCGCAGCTGAAGCCGGCAATCTTGTTGTAGGAGTTGGGAATCAGGCGCGCGCCGGCGGGCAGCTCGCCCATTTGCAGGCGTCTGTGGTGCTCGGGCTGGCTGGCGTCGAAGGGGCGGCCGCTGCTTTGCGCCACGTCGCGCGCGCGCTCTTCAATCAGCGCCTGCGCCTGCGCGTGCGCCTGCAAGGGCACGCCCAGCGCGGCGGCGGCGCACTGGCGGGTGTGGTCGTCCGGCGTGGAGCCTATGCCGCCGGTGCAAAACACCGCATCGCCCGAGGCAAAGGCGCTGCGCAGCACGGCGGTGATGCGCTCGGGCGCATCGCCCACGTATTGCGCCCAGCCCAGGCTTTGGCCGTGCGCGGCCAGGATTTCGATGCACTTGGCCAGGTGCTTGTCGCTGCGGCGGCCGGAGAGGATTTCGTCGCCCACCACGATCAGGCCGAATGTCAGCGGCTTCATGGCTGGGGCTTGTAGGGATGGGCAGCCAGCCAGGGCTGGAGCTGCGGGTGCTCGCGCAGGGGCTTGAAGCAGTAGCCCAGCGCCTTGGCCTGGGCGATGAACTGGTTGAGCGCGTTGCCCGTGCTCCAGTTGTCGTGGCCCACCCAGATGTCGGTGCCGATCTTGAGCACGGCGTGCGCGGGCAGGGCTTCAAGCGCGGCGCTGGCCAGCGCGTCGTAGGGCTTTTTGCCTTCCGTCCAGTCCTTGCTGGCAAGGAAGTTGGCCTCGGTCCAGCCCACATGCTGATAGCCGCAGGAGGCGGCCAGCTCCAGCAGGCGCTGCGAGGTGCGGCCTTCGGCGTGAAACAGTTGCAGCGGCGGCTTGCCGGAGTAGTAGTTCAGGCGCTCGGCGGTTTTGTGCAGGTTTTCGCAATATTGCTGGCCCTTCCAGGTGAACTCGCGCCCGGCGAAAGCGCCGTCGTGCACCTTGACGTGAAAGCGCGGCTCGCGCCCGGGCAGGTCGCTGCGCCACTCCACGCGGTCCCAGGTGCGCGGGGCCATGTCGTGCCCTTCGCGCGCGCGCGACGCCCACCAGCGGCCCCAGGCGCGGTCGATGGCGGTTTTGCCATTGGTCTGCATTTCATTGGCAACGAAGAAAGTGGCGACGATGGACTGCTTGTGCAGCGTTTCCACCAGCATGGGCGCAGCTTCCAGATGGCTGCTGTCCAGCGTCAGATACAGGGGCTTGCAGGCCGCAGGGGCCGCAGCGGGGGCGGCCGGGGCGGCAGGCTGGGCCAGCGCAGCGCCAGCCAGTGCGGCCAGCAGGGCGGCCAGCAGCGGGCGGCTGCGGCGCGAGGGGCGGAAATCCTGAGCGGGGTTCATGTGCAGGTGACTCCTTGAATGAATGGCAAAAAACACAGCGCGCGGGGTAAAGAAAACCTACGTATTTTCCTGATTTGAAACAGCGGAAAAACCTTGCTGCTTCTACGATTGCACGTTTTGTGCCCGCCGCCGCACGCCCGTTTGCACCTTTGCCGGGCGCGAGGCGGTTTTTTTAAGCCCTTGCGATTCATGACTTCCCCACGATCCGGCCTTTTTTCCCGCCTCATGGCGCTGGCGCCCACGCGCGAGCAGTTGGGCGAGCGACTGGGCGCGTGGCGCTGCACGCGCTGGCTCAAGCCCTGGCTGGAGCAGCGCACGCTCTGGCATGTCTCGCGCCGGGGCGTGGCGCTGGGGGTGGCGATCGGCATTTTTTTCGGCCTGCTCGTGCCGGTGGCGCAAATTCCCTTTTCGGCGGCGGCGGCGATCGCCCTGCGCGCCAATGTGCCGGCGGCCATGAGCAGCACGCTGGTGACCAACCCGGTGACTTTCGGCCCCATTTACTACATGGCCTGGCGCGTGGGCGCACGGCTGACGGGGCATCGGGGCGCAGCGCCGGCCATGCCCGCCAGCCATGCGCCGGCGGCGCGGGCGGCTGAATCGCCCGGGCTTTGGCAGCGCGTGCGGGCGCTGGGCAAGCCGCTGCTGGTGGGGCTGGGCGTGTTTGCCGTGGTGGGCGGGGCGCTGGCGTATGTGCTGGTTTCGCTGGGCTGGTGGCTGCACGTGCGACTCAAGCGCAGACGGCGCGTGCGGCGGGTTTGAATGAAAACCGGGCTGCGCCCGTCCAATCATCGGCGCGAGTGAATATCGGGCATTTTTAAAAAATAAATGGATTTGCCGCCCGCCCCGTATTTTTGAAAGCGGCGCGCAGCCCCAAAGGGCGGGCCGCAACCAGGCTCAAAACAGGCCAGAAACAGACTCGAAAGCAGCCCCGAAAGCAGCCCGCCCGAAACCCTCCGCCCAAAACGCCCGAAACACCCCAAATGGGCCGCAAGGCCCGTGGATACTGCGATCGCTGCTCTTGCTTTGATAGCAGAGCGGGCATGGATAAGGGGTTTTCAAGGGGCGCACGGGGCGCATCAGCAAGGCGCTGCGGCTATCATCGCGCGCTTTTCACGCGCGGCCCGGTGGCAGTTTGCGGGGGTGTTTTGCGAGGTATTTTTTCGGGAATGAAAAACCGCCCCCAAAATGCCTTTTGGCGCTGAAAAATCATCACCCTACGGTATTTTCAGATCAGCCGCGCGGTCTGAATCGCACCATTTATTTTTCTGAAAAAGCGTTTATGTCCAGAAAACCCAAAAAAGGCTATTTCGTGCGCGGTCAGTTCGTGGCCGAAGGCAGCGCGCTGGACGAAGAATTCAAGCGCGAGCTCAAGGGCGGCGACGCCCCCAGCAAAACCGAGCTGAAGGCGCAAAGCGCCCGCCTGCAGGAGCTGGGCCAGCAGCTTTTGACGCTGCGCAGCGGCCTGCGCCAAGCCCTGGCCCTGCCCGATCGGCTGCAAGAAGCGCTGGCCGAGCTGGCGCGCATCACCGACTTTGAAGGCCGCCGCCGCCAGGCGCAGTTCGTGGGCAAGCTCATGCGCCAGTTGGGCGAGCCGGAAATTGCCGCCATCGAAGCGGCGCTGGCCGAGCAGCGCCAGGGCAGCGCCCAGGCCACCTTGCTGCTGCACGAGGCCGAGCACTGGCGTGATCGCCTGACTGATCCCGACGACCCCAGCGCCCGGGCCGCGCTGGCCGAGTGGCTGGCGCGGTTTCCCCCGCAGGCCGGGGCCGATGCGGCGGACGACATCCAGCACCTGCGCGCGCTGATACGCCAGGCCCGCAAAGACCGCGCCCCGCAGGCCGCGCCCGGCCAGGCCGTGCGCCAGGGCCGCGCCTGGCGCGAGCTGTTCCAGCTCATCCGCGCGCGCCTGCAAACCGACCCCGAACCGGCCGCCGCCCCCGAAGCCCGCCCCTAGAAATCCGCCCATGCCCCCCACGCCATTCACCCGCGTTGCCCTGATTGGCAAGCGCCACGAATCCACCAGCGGCGCGCCGCTGGAAACGGCGCGCCTTGCCTTGCAGGGCGTGTATGACTTTTTGCAGGAGCTGGGCCTGTCGGTCATGCTCGAAGCCGAATGCGCCTGCGCCCTGGGCCTGTCGGATGTGCCCGCATACAGCGTCGATGAGCTGGGCGCGCAGGCCGATGTGGGCATCGCCGTGGGCGGCGACGGCACCATGCTGGGGCTGGCGCGGCAGATGGCGCCGCACGCCACGCCGCTGATCGGCATCAACCAGGGGCGGCTGGGCTTTGTGACCGACATCTCGCTCGATCACTACCGCCAGGCGCTGCCGCCCATGCTGCTTCAGGGGCAATACGAACGCGACGAACGCCCCCTCATGCACGGGCGCGTGGTGCGCGGCGGCCAGTGCGTGTTTGAAACCCTGGCCATGAACGACGTCGTCGTGCACCGGGGCGCGGCCGCCAGCATGGTGGAGCTGGAAGTGGAGGCCGACGGCCGCTTCATCGCCCGCCACCGCGCCGACGGCATGATCGTGGCCACCCCCACCGGCTCCACCGCCTACTCGCTGGCCGCCGGCGGCCCCATCCTGCATCCGCAGCTGCCCGGCTGGGCGCTGGTGCCCATCGCGCCGCAGGCGCTGTCCAACCGGCCCATCGTGCTGGCCGATCCGTCCGAAATCCTGATTCGCATCATTGGCGGCCCGCCCGCCAGCGCCAGCTTCGACACACTAACCTTCGCCGACCTCAAGCGCGATGACGCCATCATCGTGCGCCGCTCGCCCCACCACGCGCGCTTTCTGCATCCCCTGGGCTGGAGCTACTTCGACACCCTGCGCCGCAAACTTCACTGGAACCTGGGAACCGTTTAAAGCCATGCCCCTGCGACACCTGAGCCTGCGCGATTTCGTCATCGTCGATCAACTGGAGCTGGACTTTTCCGCCGGCTTCACTGCCCTCACCGGCGAAACCGGCGCGGGCAAATCCATCCTGCTGGATGCGCTGCAACTGGCGCTGGGCGCGCGCGCTGACGCCATCGCCGTGCGCGAAGGCACCAGCCGCTGCGAAATCGCCGCCGAATTCGACACCCCCGCCAGCCTGGCCGCCTGGCTGGAAGAAGCCGGCTTCGAGGCCGCCCCCACGCTGCTGCTGCGCCGCACCGTGGATGCTGCCGGCAAAAGCCGCGCCTGGATCAACGGCTCGCCCGCCACGGCCACCCAGCTGCGCGCCGCCGCCGAGCACCTGGTGGACATCCACGGCCAGCACGCCTGGCAAAGCCTCACCCGCCCCGCCGCCACCCGCGCCCTGCTCGATGCCTACGCCCGCCTGAACACCGCCGCCCTGGGCGCCGCCTGGCAGCACTGGCGCGAAGCCATCCGCAGGCTGCGCCAGGCCGAAGACGCCCAGGCCAGCGCCGCGCAAGAGCGCGAGCGCCTGCAATGGCAAATTGCCGAAGTGGAAAAACTCGCCCCCGGCCAGGACGAGTGGCCCGAGCTGAACCAGCGCCACGAGCGCCTGGCCCACGCCCAGGCCCTGATCGACGCGGCCAGCGCCGCCCGCAGCGCCCTGCACGGTGAAGACCGCCACGCCGCAGGCGGCATCGCCGCGCTGGAGCAGGCCAGCGCCGCCTTGCAGGCGCAAAGCCACATCGAACCCGAATTCGCCCCCCTGGCCGCCCTGCTGGACGAGGCCATCGCCCAGGCCAGCGACGCCGCCCACACCTTAAGCGCCTGGCTGGCCCGCGCCGAAGTCGATCCGCAGGCGCTGGCCGAAGTCGATGAGCGCATGGGCCAGTGGCTATCCCTGGCCCGCCGCTGGCGCCGCCCCCCCGAAGAGCTGCCCGCCACCCTGGCCGCCTGGCAGCAGGAGCTGGCCGCGCTCGACAGCGCCACCGATCTGCCCGCGCTGCAAGCGGCCGAGCAGGCCGCCCGCGCCGCCTGGCAGGCCGAGGCCGACCGCGTCAGCGCCGCGCGTCAGGCCGCCGCCCCGCGCCTGGCCGCCGCCGTCACCCAGGCCATGCAGCAGCTGGGCATGCCCGGCGGGCAATTTCTCATTGAGCTGCCCGCCCTGCCCGAGCCGGCCGCCCACGGGCAGGAAAACGTGGCCTTTCTCGTCGCCGCCCACGCGGGCGTCACCCCCCGGCCGCTGGAAAAAGTGGCTTCCGGCGGCGAACTCTCGCGCCTGGCCCTGGCCATCGCCGTCACCACCAGCGGCCTGGGGCACGCCGGCACGCTGGTTTTCGATGAAGTGGATTCCGGCGTGGGCGGCGCAGTCGCCCTCACCGTCGGGCAACTGCTGCGCCAGCTGGGCCGGCAGCGGCAGGTGCTGTGCGTCACCCATCTGGCCCAGGTGGCCGCCAGCGCGCATCAGCATTTGGTCGTCAGCAAGCACAGCAGCGCCGCAGGCACCTTCAGCGCCGTGCAAGCCGTGCAGGGCGAGGGCCGCACAGGCGAAATCGCCCGCATGCTCGGCGGCGACCCCCGCTCGCCCGCCACCCGCGCCCACGCCCAAGAAATGCTGGCCAGCGCCGCCCGGGCAGCCGAACCCGCTGAATCTGCTGAACCCACCGAACCCGCCCCCCCCGCCCGCAAACGCGGCGGCAAATCCGCCCGCTGAACCTCCGGCCTTCCCCCCGCGCCCGCCATGCCCGCACCCGAAGCTGTTCCCGAATCTGCCGCCTTGCTTGATCTCGTGCTCATCACCGGCATGTCCGGATCGGGCAAATCCGTGGCCCTGCGCGCGCTGGAAGACGCCGGCTACTCCTGCGTGGACAACCTGCCGCCCGAGCTGCTCCAACCTTTTTTGGCCCTGCCCGCCACCCGTGGCAGCGGCAAAGTCGCCGTCGCCATCGACGCGCGCAGCGCCCAATCTTTGCCCCTGCTGCCGCGCACCCTGCGCGGCCTGCCCGCGCGCACCCGCATCCTCTTTCTGGACGCCAGCGACCCCACCCTCACCCGGCGCTTTTCCGAAACCCGCCGCCGCCACCCACTCACCCTCGCCCCGGCCAGCCCCCCGGCCCGCACCCCCGCCCACCTGCCCCTGAAAGCCGACGCCGACAACCCCGCCGCGCTCTTGCAAGCCCTCTCGCAAGCCATCGCCCGCGAGCGCACCCTCTTGCACGAGCTGCGCGAGCGCGCCCACGTCATCGACACCAGCTGCCTGCACCCGGCCCAGCTCGCCTCGCAAATCAAGGACGTCATCGCCGCCCCGGCCGCGCACCTCACCCTGGTTTTCCAGTCTTTTGGCTTCAAGCGCGGCGCGCCGCTGGATGCGGACTACGTGTTTGACGTGCGCATGCTGCCCAACCCCTACTACGAAAACGCCCTGCGCCCCCTCACCGGCCGCGACGCCCCCGTGGCCGACTACCTGGCGCGCCAAAGCGCAGTCGCGCGCATGCAGGCCGACATCAGCGCCTTTCTCCAGACCTGGCTGCCCCTGCTGGCGGCCAACCACCGCAGCTACGTCACCGTCGCCATCGGCTGCACCGGCGGGCAGCACCGCTCCGTTTACCTGGTCGAACAACTGGCCAGGCACTTCCGCCCCCACTGGCTCACCCTCACCCGCCACCGCGAACTCGACCGCCCCGAGCGCTGAAAAAGCCCCCGTTTCGCAAAGTTATCCACAAATTACTCTGAAAAACATAGCGCCCTTCGCAGTGTTTACGGGCGCTGCGGGCCATCTGCCTGTTTGTTAAGCATTTTCAGGTGATGAAAAGTATCAGGCTGCGCGCGGCGGGCGCGGGCACAAAAAAACGGCCGGAGCGAGGCGGCCGTTTTTCGTGAATGGGGGAAAGCGGGGCAAGGCAGCGAAAGAGCCGGGGCAGGGCGCTCACAGAAAAATCTTCCACTGGTCGTTGATGAGGATGAGGGGCACGCGCTCTTGCCTTTGCCGCTGGGCAAAGTGAACGAGCGCCTGAACGATGGCGCGATTGGGGTCGCGCGGATTGGCCTTGGATGACTGGATTTCGACGGATTTCAACCCCCCGGCCTGATCGGCCGCCTGCCTGGCGCGGGCGATGTGCGACTTGAGCCTGTCCAGATGCCTTTCGTCCTGATCGGCCTTGCCGCTGGCGGGCAGATGCGCCAGCTCGATCGCGCCATCGGCATCGCCTTTGTAGATGCGCTCCAAAAAAGCGGCGGCGATGCCTTCGGGGCTGTTTTTCGGGCCGCAGGCGGGCAGGGCGCCGGCGGCAACCAGGGCCAGGGCAAGCGCGCCGAAGCGGCGGCGGGTGTGGGTGTGCATGCGGTGTTCTCCTTTGGAAAAGCGTGAAGCAGGCGCGGAATCTAACGAAGGGCAAAGACGGGGCGGCCCGCCCCTCGGGTTTTGGCGCATTCGGGGCTGCGGCTGGACGGGCCTGGCTGAAGCGGGCCATGAAGGCGGGCGTTTGCAGCGCGGCCCTGCGTGGGAATGTGGGACGGGCGCGGGGCTGCCGCTTGCGGAGAAAAGGCCGGGAAGGCGGCAGGCCGGGGCATTGGCTTTTGCCCGGATCGGCGGCGGGTGGGTGCAGTGCGGCGTGGGATGCGAGGTAGGCGCGGAGTTGGTTTGGCGCAGGGCTGTTGCTTGCGGGGAGGGGTTGGAAAGGCGGCAGGCCGGGGCGCATTGGGCTTTTGCCCTGATTGACGGCGGGCAGGCGCAAGCGGCGCGGCCCTGCGTGGGGTGAGTTGGGCGCGGGGCTGCTGTAAGCGGGCAAGGGGCAGGGCGCAGCGGGCAGGCATGAAAAAACCCGCCGGGGCGGGCCGGGCGGGTTTTTGGGGGCAGGCGCGCAGGCCGGGGCGCGGCTTATTTTTTGCGCAGCAGGGTTTTGAGCGCGGCTTGCAGGCGGCGGGCCTGGGCTTCGCTGTAGGGGGTGGCGAGCACCTGGGCGGCGTCTTGCGGCCAGGTTTGCGCGGGCAGGGGGTCGCCGCGGCGGGTGAGCAGTTGCAGCTGAAGCGCGCGGCGCGCGGGCAGGTGTTCGGCCGGGGTGGGGGCTTCGGCGGCCATTTCCAGGCGCAGCAAGGCGGTGGCGGCGTCGGCTTCGGCAGGGGCGGCCGAGAGGGCCTGCACCCAGGCGGCGCGGGCGGCGTTGCCCAGCGCGCCCAGTTCACTGGCGGGCGGGATTTGGGCGGGGTCGCGCGCCTGCCAGGCGGCCATGAGCTGGGTGAGGGCCTCGCCGTGGGCCTGGGCGGCCAGCTTGCGCAGGGCGCTTTGGGCGTGATCCAGGGCCTCGCGCTGGGCGCGGTAGGCGGCGTCGCCCAGGCGGGCGCGCTCGGGGCGCGGGGCGCGGCCATCGCGGGGGGAATCGCGTCGGTCATCACGCCGGCGCTCGCCGGGGCGGCCTTCGCGGCGCTCGCCTGGGCGGGCGGCTTCGGGTTTTTTCAGGCCGGGGCGGTCGTCGCCGCGCATGGCGACGAGGGGCCGGGCCGGGCGCGCAGCGGCAGCAGGGGCAGCGGCCGGTTCTGCGGCAGGTTCAAAAGCGGCTTCGGCGGCGGGTTCTGCGGCGGGTTCTGCGGCCGGTTCTGCCGCAGGTTCAGCAGCGGCAGCGGGCGCGTCGCCTGCGCTGGCGGCGGGGGCCGGGGCCAATTCCGCAGCGGCGGGCTGGCCGCGCAGGGCGGCTTCCAGGGCGAGCATGGCGGCGCGGATTTGGGCGGCGTCGCCGCTGGCGTTGGCCTGCTCCAGCGTCTGGGCGGCTTGCAGCACGGCCTTGTCGTGTTCGCTGGCGGCGGCCTGGGCTTTTTCGCGCTGGGCGCTTTTGCTTTCAAAGGCGGCGTCCAGGGGCTGGCGGAAGGCGTCCCAGAGGGTTTGCTCCTGGCGGCGATCCAGCGGCACGCTCTGGGCTTCGGCCTGCCAGCTTTGCTGGAGGGCGCGCACGGCGTCGATGCGCAGGGCCGCGCCTGCGGCGGCCAGTTGGCGGGCCTGCTCGATGAGGGCGTTGCGGCGCTCGATGCTGGCTTGCTGGGCGGCTTGCAGCGGGGCGGAGGCAGCGCCGAGGGCGGCTTTCCATTGCGCCTGCAAGTCGGCGTAGACCTTGTCGGGCAGGTGGCCGCCCACTTTGTGCCAGCGGTTGGCAAATTGCTGAAGCTGGCGGTTGATGGTTTTCCACTCGGCCGCGGCGGTTTGGGCGGCCGCTTCGGCGGCGCTTTCTGCTGCATTTTTTGCTGCGTTTTCGGCGCGTTGCAGGGTTTGCGCGGCCCAGGTTTTGACTTCTTCGATCAGGGCCTGGCGGGCGGCCTTGTAGGCAGCGTTTTCCTGGCGGACTTTTTGCAGCCATTGCTCGACGAACTGGTGGGCCTGGTTGCAGGCGTGGTCAAAGCGCTGCCACAGGGCCTGGTTGGGGGCGCTGTCCTGATCGATGGTTTTCCATTCCTCGCGCAGCTTGCGCAGCGCTTCTTGCAGCTTGCGGCCGCTGTGGGCGGGGCGCAGGGTTGCGGGCGCTTCTGATGCGGGCGTTTGCGGTGCGGGCGTTTCGGCGGTTTCGGCCGATTCGGTGGTTGCAGCGGCTTCGGCTGCGGGCGCGGGTTCGCGCAGCAGCAGGGCTTCGGCCTGGGCGATGAGCTGTTCGCGCAGCTGGTCGGCGCTCCAGCGCTGCCAGCCTTGCAGCTCGCCGGCGGAGACGAGGGCGGCGTGCACGCGCGCTTGCAGGGCTTCGTCGTCGATGAGGCGGCTGTGTTTTTTCAGCGTCTGGCGCAGGGCGGCGGCGGCGCTGTTCATGTTTTTGCTGTGGCCGGCCTGCACGGCTTGCTCCAGCAGCATGACGCCCGCTTGCACGCTTTGCACGGCGGCCTGGCGCTGGGCGGGGTCGATGCGGGGGGCGGCGGGTTTGTCGGCCGGCTTTTCGGCCGCCTGCACGGGCAGGCCGCGGGCGGCGCGGATTTCGTCGGCCCACACGGGCACGGGGGGCAGCTCGGCGGCGGGGTCTTGCGCGGCGGCGCGGGTTTGCTCCAGCGCGGCGGTGAAGGCATCCCACAAGGCGGCAAGCTGGCTCTGGGCGGCTTCGATTTGCGGGGGATAGCGCATGTCCACGCTGGCCCATTGGGGCTCGGCCTGCAGGGCGGCGGTTTGCTCGCGCCAGTGGGCCAGGTCGGTTTGCAGGTTGGCCAGGGCGGCGTCGGCGTCTTGCCATGGCTTGGTGGAGAGCAGGTCAATGCGCTGGTGCAGCAAGGCGGCGGCTTCGCGCTGCACCAGGGCGCGCTGGTGCAGGTCTTCCAGGGTTTTCATGCGCTCGTCAAGCTGGCTGCGCAGGCTGCTGAGCGGCTCGCGCGACAGGGGCGCGCCGGCGCGGGCGGCGTCGCGCTTCCAGGCCAGGGCGTCGGCAATGTTCAGGCGCGGCGCTTGCAGCAGGGCCTCGGCCCTGGCCTGCCACTCGGCGGCAACGGCCTGCTGGCTCTGGGCGCGCTTGATTTCGTCCAGGCGCTCGCGCAGGGCCTTGGCCGCGCCCTTGTCCTTGGCCGAGAGTTCCTTGTGCACCTGCTGAATCTGCTCCACGCCGGGCTGGCTGGCCAGCCATTCGCGGATGAGCCGGACGCGCTCGCCCGAGGTGGGCGCGGAAAAAGCGCCGCCGGTCAGCGCATCCAGCGGATGCGCGGCGGCAGCGGGCCTGGCGGCGGGGGTTTCGGACGGTTCTTGACTATCGCGAGAGAAGGGAAACATGAAAAAAAAGTCCGCCAGGGCGGAAAAAAAACAAAAAAAAGGGAACGAAAAGTGACCGGTATTGTCTTTGCTTTTTCTACGGATTTGCCCCCTGGCCGCCCGGGCTGCCTGCCCTTGCCGGCCTGGCTGCGCCGGGCATTGATTTGATACGCAAAAGGAGAAAAACATGCGTTTTCGCACTGCAACCAAACCCCTGGGCTGGCTGGGCGCTGTGGCCGCTGCCGCAGCCTTGACGGCCCTGACTGCCACGGCGCTGGCCGAGCGCACGGGCCACACGACTGCCGCCCCCGCATCGGCGGCGCTGGCGCAGTCCCAGGCCCTGCTGCAAGCGCCGCTGGACGCCCTGCGCGCACTGCGCGACGCCCAGGGCCGCAGCGCCGCAGATTTCGTGCAAAAGGGCCGCCCCACGCTGGTGAAATTCTGGGCAAGCTGGTGCCCGCTGTGCCTGGCCGAGCTGCAAGACACCGAAGCCTGGGTCAAGGACGAGCGCTTTGCCGGCGTGAACCTCGTCACCCTGGCCTCGCCCGGCTGGCGCGGCGAGAAAAAACCCGGCCAGTTCGAGCAGTGGCGCAGCGGCCTGGGCTACCCGGCGCTGCCCGTGCTGGTCGACCCCGGCGGCGCGCTGGCGCAGGCGCTGGGCATATCGGCCTACCCCTCCTGGCTGGTGCTCGACGAGCAGGGGCGCGTCGGCCGCGTGATCAAAGGCAGCATGGGCCGCGAACAGGCCCTGGCCCTGGCGCGCCAGCCGCACGCGGCCTTGCCCCAGGCGCAACCCACCCGCTTTTACAAACCGGCCGATGACGCTGCCGCATCGGCCGCCCCATCTGCAAAACACAACAAGGAGGCCCTGCCCATGAACCTGAAAACCATCTACCTGGCCGGCGGCTGCTTCTGGGGGCTGGAGGCTTACTTTCAGCGCGTGCCCGGCGTGGTCGATGCTGTCTCCGGCTACGCCAACGGCAAAACCGCGCAAAAGCCCTCGTATGAAGACGTCGTGCGCCGCGACACCGGCCACGCCGAAACCGTGCGCGTGACCTGGGATGCCGACCGCCTCAGCCTGAGCGACATCCTGGCCTACTACCTGCGCGTGGTCGATCCCACCAGCCTCAACCGCCAGGGCAACGACCGCGGCAGCCAATACCGCACCGGCGTGTACTACACCGACGCGGCCGATCGCCCCGTCATCGCCGCCGCCCTCAAGGCCGAGCAGGCCCGCCACACGCAGCCCGTCGTCATCGAAAACCTGCCGCTGGCGCACTTTCACGAAGCCGAGGAATACCACCAGGACTACCTGCTGAAAAACCCCAACGGCTACTGCCACATCGACATCGGACTGGCCGACCAGCCCCTGCCCGGCAAAGCCGCCGCCCCTGCCGCCCCCGCCTTCGACCGCGCCAGCTACCGCAAGCCCGACAGCGCCGCGCTGCGCCAGCAGCTCACCGCCGAGCAATACCGCGTCACCCAGCAAAGCGGCACCGAGCGCGCCTTCAGCCACGCCTACGACCACCTGTTCGAGCCGGGCCTTTACGTGGACGTGGTCAGCGGCGAGCCGCTCTTCAGCTCCGCCGACAAATACGACAGCGGCTGCGGCTGGCCCAGCTTCACCCGCCCCATCGAGGCGGCCGCCGTCACCGAACACGAAGACAACAGCTACAACATGCGCCGCGTGGAAGTGCGCAGCCGCGCCGCCGACTCGCACCTGGGCCACGTCTTTGACGACGGCCCCAAAGACAAAGGCGGCCTGCGCTACTGCATCAACGGTGCCAGCCTGCGCTTCATTCCCCTGGCCGAAATGGACGCCCAGGGCTACGGCCACCTCAAAGCCCGGGTGCAAGGCCAAACCCCGGCTGGCGAGCGCAAATGAACCCCGCCGGAAATTTCGCCTGAAGTCCCCGCGCCGCACCCCCGGCGCGGGCAGCTTCCCCTAAAAAAAACGCCGCACCCCCCCCGCGGCGTTTTTTTGGGCCTGAAAGGCAAGCCGGTCGGGCAAGTTATCCACAGATTTTTCCTGATTTGATAGCGCGCTTCGCAGTATCCACGGGCGCTGCGGGGCATCTGCCTGTTTGTTAAGCAAAAAAATGCAAGCAGATGAAAGGGAAAGGGATGCGCTGGGGGAGGGGCGCAGGCCTGGATGGCTCTTTCCGGCCTGGGGGCGGCGTGGTGGCTTGGCGCTGTTTTTTGAATGGGCCTGTGTTCCGGCTCGTGCGCTCAAAAGAAAAGCCGCTTTGGGCGGCTTCGAGGGGGTGGATAGCAGCTTATCCACAGATTTTTCCTGTTTTGATAGCGCGCTTCGCAGTATTTACGGGCGCTGCGGGCGTTTTGCCTGTTTATTGGGCAGGCGGGGCAAACATCAGGGTTTGCACGCCTTCGGGCCTGGCCAGCAGGCAGATGTGGGCGCGCTGGCGGGCGAAGACGCCGACGGTGACGATGCCGGGCCACTGGCTGGTTTCCAGCTCGAAGGCCAGGGGGTCGGCAATTTGCAGGCCGTGCACGTCCAGGATGTGCAGGCCGTTGTCGGTGACGTAGGGCTGCTCGCCGCTCATGCGCAGACGGGCCTGGCCGCCCAGCGTGGCAAAGCGGCGGGTGAGCGCGGCGGCGGCCATGGGGATGATTTCTACCGGCAGGGCAAAGCGCCCCAGCGTTTGCACTTGCTTGCTTTGGTCGGCGATGCAGATGAAGCGCGCGGCCTGGGCGGCGACGATTTTTTCGCGCGTGAGGGCGCCGCCGCCGCCTTTGATCATGTGGCCGTGCGGGTCGATTTCGTCGGCGCCGTCGATATAGACGGCCAGCTCGGGCGCTTCGTGCGCGGGCAGCACGGCGATGCCGGCGGCGGCCAGGCGGGCGGTGCTGGTTTGCGAGCTGGAGACGGCGGCGGCCACTTTGCGCGGCATGGCCGCCAGCGCGGCGATGAAGTGGTTGACGGTGGAGCCGGTGCCCACGCCGATGATTTGCCCCGGCTGCACGTATTGCACGGCGGCCAGCGCGGCCTGGGCCTTGAGTTCGTCCTGGGTCATTTTGAGAAAATCCCTGTTTCAGTTTGATTCATTCACGGAATTTATCCGATGCCTTTTTTGCCCTATGGCCTGGCGCGCGCGGCGCTTTTTCGCATGGATGCCGAGGCGGCCCATGAGCTGACTTTGGCGGCGCTGGCGCGCACGCAGCGCGGCCCCTTGCAGGCGCTGTGGCGGCAGCGGCGGGTGGATGACGCGGTGACGCTGGCGGGCCTGGCGCTGCCCAACCGGGTGGGCCTGGCGGCGGGGCTGGACAAGAACGCGCGCTGTATCGATGCGCTGGATGCGCTGGGCTTTGGCTTTGTGGAGGTGGGCACGGTGACGCCGCTGGCGCAGCCGGGCAATCCGCGCCCGCGCATGTTTCGGCTGCCGCAGGCGCAGGCGCTGATCAACCGCATGGGCTTTAACAACGAGGGGCTGGCCGCTTTTGTGGCGAATGTGCAGGCGGCGCGCTTTGCGGCGCAGCGCGCTCAAGGTGCGCGTGAAGGGGCGGGCGGGCGCATGGCGCTGGGGCTGAATATCGGCAAGAACGCGGCCACGCCGATGGAGTGCGCCGCCGACGACTATTTGCGCGGGCTGGAGGGCGTGTATGCCCACGCCGATTACGTGACGGTGAATATTTCCAGTCCGAACACGAAAAATCTGCGCGATTTGCAGGCGGGGCAGGCGCTGGAGGAGCTGCTGACGGCGCTCAAGGCGCGCCAGGGCGAGCTGGCCGATGCGCAGGGGCGCTATGTGCCGCTGTTTCTGAAGATTGCGCCTGATCTGGATGCGGCGCAGGTGCAGGGCATTGCGCAATTGCTGCTGGCGCATGGCGTGGATGGGGTGATTGCGACCAACACCACGGTTGCGCGCCAGGCCGTGCAGGGGCTGCCGCATGCCGAGGAGGCGGGCGGGCTTTCGGGCGCGCCGGTGCGCGAGGCCAGCTGCCGCGTGATTGCGCAGTTGCGCGCGGCGCTGGGGCCGGGCTTTCCCATCATTGGCGTGGGCGGCATCTTCAGCGGCGCGGATGCGGTGGAAAAGATGCAGGCCGGCGCGGATGCGGTGCAGCTTTACACCGGGCTGATTTATCGCGGCCCGGCGCTGGTGGGCGAGGCCGCCCGCGCCATACGCGACTGGGCGGCAGCGCGCGCGGGCCGGTCTTCGCAGGCGGCGGCCGGGCAGGGCAGGGGGTGATCAGCGCCTGGGTGCTGGCGCTGGCGCTGGCGGCGGCGCTTTGCATGCGCCCCTGGCGGCTGCTGGCGCGGCAGGAGTTGCTCACGCCCCTGCTGGCGGCGCTGGTGATTACGCCCTGGATATGGGCGCTGCCCTGGCTGCATCACATGCCGCTGCAATTGCAGCTCTCCGGCGCCTGCCTGATCGTGCTGACTCTGGGCTGGCCGCTGGCGGTGCCCGTGTTTTGCCTGGCGGGCGCGGCGGTGGCGCTGCTGACGCCGGTGGGCTGGCAGCAGGCGGCCCAGATGAGCGTGTGGCTGGGGCTGGCGCCGGCCAGTTTTTCCGTTTTGCTGGGCGCGGCCCTGCGGCGCTGGGCCTGGCGGCAGGTGTTTGTTTACATCCTGGGGCGCGCTTTTCTGGGCACGGCGCTGTGTTTGTTTCTGGCCGGCGCGCTGGCGCAGGCGCTGGGCGAGCGCACGCTGGCCGCGCATGTGGAGCCGCAACTGGCTCTGATCGCCCGCTGGCTGCTGGCCTGGGGCGATGCCTTCATGACGGGGATGCTGACGGCCATCTTCGTGGCCTTTCGCCCGCAGTGGCTGGCGACCTGGTCAGACCGGCTTTATCTGGCCCGGTGAATTCGGCAAAAAAACGCCGCGCGGCGGGCGGGCTGCGCGGCGTTTTTTCATGAGGGGCCGCCCGTGCGGGGCGGCGGGGGGATCAGAGCGGAACCGATCAGAACTGCGCCTGCACGCGCACCCAGAACTGGCGGCCGGGTTCGTTCACGCGCATGGTTTTCACGCCCAGGCTGGGGTCGATGTGCGAGCCGGGGCGGCTGATGGACTCGGCGTAGGTTTTGTCAAACACGTTGTCTATGCCCGCTTGCAGGGTGACGTTGCGGTTGATGCGCCAGCCGCCGTTGATGGAGAGCACGCCAAAGCCCGGGGTGGGGCCCAGGTCCTGCCCAATGATGTTGCCCTGCCCGATGGCGTAGCGGCTTTGCTTGGTGGCCACGCGCCAGAGCGCGCCGGCGCTGTAGGTGCCGTTGTCCCAGTTGAGCGAGGCCTTGAACTCCAGCGGTGGGGTCTGGCCCAGCGGGCGGTGGTCGCTGCGGTTGGTGCCGTGGGTGTAGGCCAGGCTGCCGCCGGCTTCCAGCGTGGGCAGCAGACGCCACTTCAGCTCGGCCTCGCCGCCGTAGCGGCGCGCGTTGATGTTGCGGGCCGCTGCCGCGCCGGGGTTGGTGTCGACCAGGATGAAGTCCTTGACGCTGCTGGCAAAGAGCGAAACGGACGCCTGCACGCCGCCTTGGCGGTAGATCACGCCAGCGTCAATCTGGCGGTTTTTCTCGGGCTTGAGGGTGCTGCTGCGGTTGCGCTCCCAGAAGTCGGGCGAGCGCTCGGCCAGGCCCAGGCCCGCGTACCAGGTGGCGTTGCCAAAAACCTGCTCCCAGCGGCCAAAGGCGGAGGTGAGCTTGTAGGTCTGGTTTTTCGTGGGGCTGGCGGCGGGCTGGCGTTCAAAGACGGCGCGCACGCGGTCGTGCCGCAGGCCGGCCACGAGTTTTTGCTCGGGCGTGCGCTTCCAGGCGGCCTCGGCAAACGCGCCCGCCTGGCGGAAGCTTTGCGTGGGCATGAAGGGTTTGGCCAGGTAGTCGGCGCCCATGCGCGCGCGGTGCCGGTCGCGGCTCCAGTCCAGCCCGGCCTGCACGTTCAGGTTGCCCCATTCCAGGGTGCTTTTGAAGTGGGCGGTGCGCACGGTGCGCTTGGGGTTGTTCAGCCGCTGGCCCATCATGCGATTGACGGGGCGCATGCTGAAGTTGTCCATCACGTGGTCGATGGTGCCGCTGCCAAAGCGCAGCTCGGCTTCCTTGAACCAGGGGGTGATGTTCTGGTGCACGCCCTGCACGCTCCAGGCGTCGCGGTCGAACTTGGTGCCGTCCATCATGCGGTCGGCATAGGCGGCTTCGCCCCGGCTGCGCTCGTAGGTGACGCTCAGGCGCGTGTCGCGCGTGGGCATGAGGCCCGCTTGCAGCATCTGGCTGTTGCGCTTGAAGTGGGAATTGACTTCCTGCCCGCTGCCGTCTTTGTAGTTGTCGGATTTGTTGTGCGTGGCGTTGGCGCGCACGAAGAACATGCGGCCGGTGATGGTGGCATCGCCAAAGAGATCAAAGCGGCCAAAGCTGCCCGCCGTGGCGGCGGCATTGACTTCGGCGCGCGTGGTTTCGCTGGGCGTGGGCGGCTGGCGCACGAAGCGCACGCCGCCAGCCACCAGCCCCATGCCCTGGGTGACGCTTTGCGGGCCTTTGGTGATGACAACTTCGTCAAACGCCGCCGGGAAGATGTAGGCCGTGGGCGGATCCATGCGGTTGCCGCAGCCGCCGTAGATGAACATGTCATCAGCCAGCACGTTCAGGCGCGAGCCGCCCAGGCCGCGCAGCAGCGGATCGCCCGAGCTGCCGCCCTTGCGGATGACGTTCAGCCCCGGCGTGCCCTTGAGCAAGCTGGCGCCATCGTTGGCGGGCAGGGGTTGAATGGCGGCCTTGGGGTCGATGTGAACGGCGCTGGCTTCGGTCGGCATGGAGCCGGTGACGACGACGGTTCCCAAAGTGGGCGCATCTTGCTTTTGCTTGCGTTTGGCTTGCAAATCAGCGTCATCGGCCCAGGCGGCGCTGATGGCCAGCGCCAGGGGCAAAACGGAAAGAGGAACAGCCAAACGACGGGCACGGAAATTCATTGCGGGTCTCCTGGATAAAAGGGAAAGTGGGGAAAGTTCGTTTCTGTGACTTGTAAGTATATGAAAAACAGAAACTCATATTCTTGAACTCGGTCAAAAAACGGGCCTGAGGCGGGCGCTGCAACGCGGGTGCGTTTGATATTCGTCAAAGTGCGGAATCAGCGAATGTGACAAGCGCAAGTTCCGGGTGCATCCTCGGCATAATTAATTACCCAGCGATTTTCGCGCGTGCGCATGAAAATGAAAAACCGGCGCAAGGTGATGGTTCAAAACCAACCGCAGGTTGCGCATTTTCAAAAAACAGGGTTTTGATGATTTTTCAGAAAAAACGGATGGCCGGCCGGCGCGCCTGGGGTGGTTTTGTGTGAAGTGGTTTTGCGTGAATGCAGGCCCCTTGCGCGCGGGGGCATTCGTGATGACTCGTATAAAACGGATTTCGCCCTGCTGTGCGCAGCGCGGCCATGCCTTCGGAACCTGTTTCAGCGCGCCGGTTCCGGCGGGGTGTTCCATTCCATCCGGGATTTGATTCAAGGAGAAATCATGAAAAAGAAACTGCTTTTTGTCCTTTTGTGCGGCATTTTCACATGGCCCGCCCAGGCGGCGGGGCAAGGGAATGCGGCCGATATTCAGGTGGCGCAGTCGGGATATGTTCCCGGGCAGGCGCCGCAGGATGGGCGCTCGCCTGCCGCTTTGGCTGATCCGGCCGCATCGGGCAGCGTTTTCACCTTCGATACGCTGCCATCGAGCGCGCAGGAAATCAGGGAAAAAACCAATTTCAGCAACCCGAAACACACGGCGGCCATGTTCATCGTGGCGCTGAAAAAATATGTGGAAAATCCCGAAGTCGGCATTGAAATGATCAATGTCCTGAAAGGGCCGCAGCCCCTGGGAAATCATGACAAGTCATTTTTGAAGGATCGGTTCTATGATAAAAAATATCTGCCCGATTCGTATTTCAGGGGCGCAACGCCGGAAAACAATTACACGCCCAGCCAGCCCTATACGCTGGAGTTTTTCGACGACAAGCTGCCGCAAAATGACGAAAACTATATCCGCGTGTTCATCAGAAGCGGGGGCGCGGATTCCCTGCGCTATGTGCTTTTGCGCAGAAAGCAAAATGAATGGTTTGTCTGGGAATATCCCGGCATTGTGATGAGCATTCGCACCCCGGCCGCCGCAGACCCCTGGAAATAAGGCCGCGCGGTAAATTCCCCCGGTTTTTTCTGTCAAAAACACGGCGCATCAGGCGTTTGCCCTTGTGGGGCATGCGTCTGATGCGCCGTTATTGTTTTGAATTTTGATTTTCGGCTTGATTTTCAAGTTGCGGCCTGTAGCGCAGGCAGCAGATTTTCAATGGCGCGGGGATAAATCAAATGCTCTTGCGTGAGCACCCGCGCGGCCAGCGTATCGGCCGTGTCGTCGGGCAGCACCGGCACGGCCGCTTGCTCCAGGATGGGGCCGTGATCGAGCTCGGCCGTCACCTGATGCACCGTGGCCCCGGCAAAGCGGCAGCCCATGTCGATGGCCCGCTGGTGCGTGTGCAGCCCGGCAAAGGCGGGCAGCAGGCTGGGGTGAATGTTCAGCAAACGCCCCGCGTAGCGCCCCACAAAGCCGGGCGTGAGGATGCGCATGAACCCGGCCAGCGCCACCAGCGCGGGCCGGTGCGCATCCACGGCTTGCGCCAGCGCCGCGTCAAAGGCTTCGCGGCTGTCGAAGCGGCGGTGATCCACCACATCGGTTGCGATGCCGCGCTCTTGCGCAAAGGCCAGGCCGCGCGCCTCGGGCCGGTTGCTGATGACGGCCGCCACGCGCGCGTTCAGGCGCTGCGCCCAGTCCTGCTGCCGGGCCGCCTCCACGATGGCCGTCATGTTGCTGCCCGTGCCGGAGATGAGGATGACGATGTTTTTCATGATGCGGGCGGATTATCCGGGCGGGGCGGTTCAGACTGTTATTTCTGGATACAAGATTTTGCTTATCAATTAATCAGACCGCCCACAGCGCCCGTAAACACTGCGAAGGCAGCTATCAAAAAGTGAGAAATCTGTGGATAACTCATGCCGCAAAGGGCGCTGCCAGGCCGGCTGGGCCAGGGCGGGCGCATTTATGGCGGCGCGCGCGGGCATTTGTCGTCATAATCCCGCCCCTTCTTGCGCTGCCCACCCAAAGCGGTGCAGGAAACGATTGCATCACCTTCTCTCAACGCACACATTGCACATCTTGCACCGGGCACGCACCGCCACCGAAGCGGCTGCCATACCCGGCTTTTCCGGCCCGCCCCCTCTGAAGGAAAGCGAGCCGCCGCCCCCCCACCGGCCAGACGCCAAAGGGCGGGCAGAAGTGGACTGAAAGAGTCTTCTCAACGAGGCCGCCTGCGGGCGCTGCCGCTTTGAGGCAGACGACGCGCTGTTGGATGGTTGGTGTTTGAAATGCGCTGCCCGCGCCGTTTTTTTCAAAAAACCGGCAGAAATTTCAGGGGCAGCCCTTCCAACGAGCGCACAAGGCCGTGAAAAACGTGGATTTACGTGGATTTGACAAAGCGTGAATTCCATTGCGCACGGCTGCGCCATTTTTGAAAAGAAAGATCAGGCAATGAACCACACGCCCGAAAACCCGCAGGCTTTCGAACTGCCCGAGGCCGAAGCGCCCGCTTCTGCCATTCCCGCCGAAACCTCCGCTGAACCCCCCGTTGAAACGCCCGCCGAAGCCCCCGCTGCCGCGCCCCGGCCCGTGACGGCCGCCACTTCCCTGCTGGACAAGCTGCTGGCCGACGAGCCGGAGCCAGCCGGCGAGGCCGCTGCAAAGGCGAAAGCAAGCGAAGCAAGCGAAAACAGCGCCGAAAAAGAAGCCGAAGCCGCGCAGGCCAACCCCTTTGCCGCCCTGGGCCTGGCACCCGAGCTGCTTCAGGCCGTGGCCGACATGGGCTACACCCAGCCCACGCCGGTGCAGCAGCAGGCCATTCCGCTGGCGCTGCCGCAGGCCGGCAGCGATGCCTTCATCGACCTGATGGTGTGCAGCCAGACCGGCAGCGGCAAAACGGCGGCCTTTTTGCTGCCCATGCTGCACACGCTGATCGGCATGCAGGCCGAAGAAGCGGCGCGCGAAAAGGCCGAATGGCAGGCCCGCGTGGCCGAGGCGCTGGCCCGGGGCGAGCCCGCGCCCAAAAAACCGCGCCGGAAAAACCCCACCGACCGCCGCAACTTCAAGCCCGCCGTGCCCGGCGCGCTGGTGCTGTGCCCCACGCGCGAGCTGGCGCAGCAAGTGGCGGGCGACGCCATCGAGCTGGTGCGCCACGTGCGCGGCCTGCGCATCGCCACCATCGTGGGCGGTATGCCCTACCAAATGCAAATCGCCCGGCTGCAAAACGCCAACCTCGTTGTCGCCACGCCGGGCCGCCTGCTGGACTTGAGCGCCAGCGGCCAGGTGCGGCTGGACGGCGTGCGCTTTCTCGTGCTTGACGAAGCCGACCGCATGCTCGATCTGGGCTTTGCCGACGCGCTGGCCGAAATCCACCTGCAAACCCAGCAGCGCCAGCAAACCATGATGTTTTCGGCCACCTTCGCCCCGCGCATCCAGCAGCTGGCCATGCGCGTCATGCGCGAAGGCGGCGCGCACGCAAAGCGCATCGAAATCGCCTCGCCGCAAGAGCGCCACGCCAACATCGAGCAGCAGCTTTACTGGGCCGACACCCCGGAACACCGCCGCGCCCTGCTCGACCACTGGCTGCGCAGCCCCGAAATCGACCAGGCCATCGTCTTTGCCTGCACACAAGTGGAATGCGAAGACCTGGCGCAAGACTTGCAGCAATCGGGCTTTGCCGCCGTCTCCCTGCACGGCGCGCTCAGCCAGGCCCTGCGCAACCGGCGGCTGAAAGCCCTGCGCGACGGCCGCGTGCAAATCCTCGTGGCCACCGACGTGGCCGCGCGCGGGCTGGACGTGCCCACCCTCTCGCACGTCTTCAACTACGGCCTGCCCATGAAAGCCGAGGACTACACCCACCGCATTGGCCGCACGGGCCGCGCCGGGCGCGACGGCCTGGCCGTCACCCTGGCCGAAATCCGCGACCGCCGCCGCCTGGCCGACATCGAGGCCTACACCCGCCAGCCCTTCGTCGTGCACACCATCGAAGGCATGGAGCCGCAGAAATACTTCCCGCCCGTCACCGCCCCGCGCCCCGGCCCGGGCGGCAAGGGTGGCGGCAAATTCGGCGGCAAGTTCGCAGGCAAGAACGGCGGCAAATTTGCAGACAGATTTGGAGACAAATTCGGCGGCAGGGGCGCAGGCCGCTTCGGCGACAAGTTTGGCGGCGGCAAGTTCGCAGGCAAGGGCGGCCGATTTGACGAACGCGCCGACTGGAGCGAACGCGGCCCCGGACGTGGCAACGAGCGCGGCAACGAACGCTTCGGCCGCCCCGAGCGGTTCGAGCGCTTTGACCGCTTCGAGCGCGGCGGCGAAGGCTACGAGCGCCCCCGCTTCGAGCGCCGCGATGATTCCCGCGACGACTATCGCGAAGGCCGCCCGGGCGGCGGCTTCCAGGGCCGCGGCGAACGCGCCGGCTTTGCCCCCCGCTTCGAGCGCGGCGGCGAGCGGTTTGACCGCAGCGAACGCGGCGAGCGCTTCAGCCCGCGCGGCGAACGCTTCGAGCGCCGCGACGACTTTCGCGACGGCCATCGCGGCAACGACTTCCGGGGCGATTCCCGCAGCGACTTTCGCGGCGATGCCCCCCGCGGCGGCGGCTTCAAAAGCGGCGGCTTCAAGCCCGGCGTCAAACCCGGCATGGGCGCGGGCGGCCTGCGCCGCTGGAGCGCCGATCGCCAGGGCAGCGCAGACGAGCGCCCCACGCGCAAGCCCTACATCCCGCGCGGCTGAAACCGCCACTGGCTGAACCCGAAACCGCCCGCTGCGCCGCACCGCCCATGCAAACCTCGCTGCTCATCGCCACCTTGTTCATGGGGCTGACCGGCGGGCCACACTGCATCGCCATGTGTGGCGCGGCCTGCGCCGGCATCGGCCAAACCGCAGCCGGACAGGGCCTGCGCAGTGGCCGGGCGCTGGCGCTGTTTCAGCTCGGCCGCCTCATCGGCTACAGCGCCATGGGCGCGCTGGCCGCCGCCTCGGTGCAGGGCCTGGGCGCGCTCACCGTTTACAGCGCCGCCCTGCGGCCGGTGTGGAGCATGTTGCACATCGCCGCCATCGCCATCGGCCTGATGCTGCTGATCTGGGCGCGCCAGCCGCTGTGGCTGGAAGCGGGCGCGCGCCGCATCTGGGCGCGCGTGCGCGCCGCCGTGGGGCGCTGGGGCCTGGCCGCGCCCTTCGGCCTGGGCTGCGCCTGGGCCCTGCTGCCCTGCGGCCTGCTTTATTCGGCCCTGCTCAACGCGGCCCTGACCGGCTACGTGTGGCAGGGCGCTTTGGCGATGGCCCTGTTCGCCCTGGCCTCGGGCCTGTCGCTGGCGCTGGGGCCCTGGCTGCTGGTGCGCTTCGGCTTCAACGGCCGCAACGCCTGGAGCATGCGCCTGGCCGGCCTGGCGCTCATGCTGACGGCCGGCTGGGCCTTGTGGCACGGCCTGGTGCACCAGCAAGCGCCCTGGTGCGTCGCCCCCGGCGCCTGAAAACCGCCGCCCGCCGCCCGCCAGCGCCGGGCTTGCATTCCCTCAAACAAAACCCGCCCGGACTTTGAAGAACCGGGCGGGTTTTTTTGTGCCCGCGGCGGGATCGGGCGGTCTGGTTGCGGGGGGTTATGGGACCGAATTTGTAACAAGTGAGGCCCAGTTGCTCTTGTTTTTGTAGCTGCGATCGCAGTATCCACGGGCGTTGCGGGCGTTTGGGCTGTTTTCGGGCTCGTTACAAATTCGGTAAACGGGGAAGGCAGGGTAGGGGGCTTCAGCGGGCCAGGGCGGCCTTGACGGCGGCGGAGACGGCGGCCATGTCGGCCTGGCCGCCCAGTTCGGCCTTGGCTGCGCCCATGACCTTGCCCATGTCGGCCGGGCCGCTGGCGCCCAGGCGGATGACGAGGGCCTGCACGGCGGCGTTGATTTCTTCGGTCGAAAGGCGCGCGGGCAGGTAGGCCTGGAGCACGCCCATCTCGGCGGCTTCCTTGTCGGCCAAATCCTGCCGGCCGGCCTGGGTGAAGGAGGCGATGCTGTCTTTGCGCTGCTTGATGAGTTTGTCCACGATGGCGATGACGGCGGCGTCATCGAGGCTGCTGCGCTCGTCCACTTCCTTTTGCTTGATGGCCGCTTGCAGCAGGCGGATGGCGCCCAGGCGCTGGCTGTCCTTGGCGCGCATGGCGGCTTTCATGTCTTCGGTGATTTGGTCTTTGAGGCTCATGGCTGGATTTTGGAATAAAGGGGGAGGAGTGGTGCATGAAAAAAGGCCCGCTGAGCGTCCCCGGCGAGCCTTTGGTGTGAGAAGCGAGCTTTTTTCAGTAGAGCTTCTTGGGCAGTTGCATGCTGCGCACGCGCTTGTAGTGGCGCTTGACGGCAGCGGCTTTTTTGCGCTTGCGCTCGGTGGTGGGTTTTTCGTAGAACTCGCGGGCGCGCAGCTCGGTGAGCAGGCCCAGTTTTTCGATAGTGCGTTTGAAGCGGCGCAGGGCCACGTCAAACGGCTCGTTCTCTTTCACGCGAATGGTGGTCATTGAATGA
Organism: Ottowia sp.; assembly: GCA_052170415.1. Lineage (GTDB taxonomy): Bacteria > Pseudomonadota > Gammaproteobacteria > Burkholderiales > Burkholderiaceae_C > Ottowia. Next base: position 28,004 of record JBQNAO010000018.1, read on the forward strand.
TGTTTTCCAAAATGAATACGCGGCCAGAGGGTGCGGGCCAGATCAGCTCCCGCGCCATTCGCCGCAAACTTGCCCCGCCTTCAAACTAGTATGTGGCCGGCAGGGCTTTTGCCAGCAAAGCTGCGCATTATAACGGGCCGGATGGGGCCGACGGGGCATCCGGCGCGGAAGGGGCGGCCGGGCGCGGCGGCTTGGGCCGGGGCGGGGCGCTGGTGTGGATGAGGTGGGTGGCGGCGCTCATCTGGCCCGCAAGGAGCTGGGGCAGGGCGCGGGCGGCGCGGTCCATGGCCTGCTCGATGCCGATGCGCTCGTCCAGCGGGGGCTTGCGCAGCACCCAGGCCGCCACTTCGGGCTTGTGGCCGGGATGGCCTATGCCCAGGCGCAGCCGCCAGTAGTCGCTGCTGCCGAGTTGGGCATGGATGTCGCGCAGGCCGTTGTGGCCGGCGTGGCCGCCGCCTTGCTTGAGCCTGGCCTGGCCGGGGGGCAGGTCGAGTTCATCGTGGGCGACGAGGATTTCGGGCGGGGCGATTTTGTAAAAGCGCGCCAGGGCGGCGACGGATCGGCCCGAGAGGTTCATGAAGGTCTGGGGCTTGAGCAGCCACAGGCTTTGGCCTTGCAAGCTGGCGCGGGCGAGCTGGCCGTGAAAGGCGCGCTCGCTTTGAAAGCTGGCGCCGAGCTGGCGGGCGATTTGGTCTATCCACCAAAAGCCGGCGTTGTGCCGGGTGTCTTCGTATTCGGGGCCGGGGTTGCCCAGGCCGACGAGGAGTTTGATCATGGGGCGCAAGGGGGCGGAACGAAAAAAACCCCGCCGGGGCAGGGCGGGGCGCGGAAGGCGGCTTGAAAAGCGCCGGGGCTTTTAGCCGCAGCTGCCGACGAAGCCGCACTGGGTGCAGTAGTCGCAGCCGTCCTTGCGGATCATGGCGTGGGCGCCGCATTCGCCGCATTTTTTGCCGGCCATCACGCCGGGGGCGGGGATCAGAGGGGCGGCGCTGGCGGGGGCGGCGTTTTGGGGCAGGGCTTCTTCGGGAAAGAGGCTGCCTTGCGTGGCCTGGGCGCGGCGGGCGATCAGCTCTTCGATGGCGTAGCCGATGGCGGCCACTTCGCTGTCGTGCCAGCGCGGCACTTCCTGGCCGTCGGCGCGGCGGTAGCTGCCCAGGCGCACGGGGCCGCGGTCCCAGGTGACTTTGCGCATGTCTTCCAGCGCGCGGTCGAGAAAGCCGCCGCGCGCGGCCAGGCTGAGCGAGCGCATGGTGGCGGTGATCCACTGCTGCGATTCGCCGTTTTGCCCCACAGGCATGAAAAATTCGATGGCGCGCTCGGCCTTGCCGCCGCCTTCCAGCTCGATGGGCAGGAAGGTGACGATGAGGTAGAGGCGCTGCTGGCCGGCGCTGGTCCAGTAGTCGATTTTTTCGGCCACGGCAGGCAGGCTGCCGGCGGGGCGTTTTTCGATGACGCTGCGCATCGGATCGACGGGCGCGGGCGCCGGCTCTTCCTTTTTGGGCGCGGGGGTGGTTTCAAGGACGGAGCCGATGATGCTGTTGGGCCGGTAGGTGGCCAGCCCTTTCAGGCGCGCCTTCCATGCCTTGGCGTAGAGGTCCTTGAAGTCGTCGTAGGGGTAGTCGGCCGGGACGTTGACGGTCTTGGAGATGGAGGTGTCGATGAAGGGCTGCACCGCTTCCATCATGGCGATGTGCTCCTCGGCCGTCATGGCCAGCGCGTTGACGAAGTATTCGGGCAGTTGCTCGACGTTGCCGCCCTGGGCCTTGAACAGCCGCCAGGCGTGGTCTTGCACCTGGTACTGGCTGCGGCTGCCGTCGGCTTCGCGCTTGTTGCGGGTGTAGGTCCAGGAAAAGGGCGGCTCGATGCCGTTGGAGGCGTTGTCGGCAAAGGCCAGGCTCACCGTACCGGTGGGGGCGATGGACAGCAGGTGGCTGTTGCGTATGCCGTGTTTGCGGATGCCGTCCTGAATGTCTTTGGGCAGGCGGCTGGCGAAAGTGCCTTCGGCCAGGTAGCGGCTGGCATCGAAGCGCGGGAAGGCGCCTTTTTCGCGGGCCAGTTCGATGGAAGCGCGGTAGGCGGCGTTGCGCATGGTTTCGGTGATGCGCGCGGCCATCTGGCGGCCTTCGGCGCGGTCATAGCGCAGGCGCAGCATGGCCAGGGTGTTGCCCAGGCCCGTAAAGCCCACGCCGATGCGGCGCTTGGCCTGCGCCTCGGCGCGCTGCTGCTCCAGCGGCCAGAAGGTCACGTCCAGCACGTTGTCCAGCGCGCGCACCTGGGTGGCGACGACTTTTTCAAAGGCGTCGAAGTCAAACACCGGCTCGCCGCCTTCGCCAAAGGCGTGGCGCACGAAGCGGGTGAGGATGATGGGGCCAAGATCGCAGCAGCCGTAGGGCGGCAGGGGCTGCTCGCCGCAGGGGTTGGTGGCCTCGATGTTTTCGCAGTAGTTGAGGTTGTTGTCGCGGCCGATGGCGTCGGTAAACAGGATGCCCGGCTCGGCGAAGTCGTAGGCGGACTTCATGATGGTGTCCCACAACTGGCGCGCGGGCACGGTTTTGTAAACCCACAGGCCGTCCTGGCGCTGGTGCGCGCCGGCTGCGCGCAGGGCGGGGCCGGGGCGGGCCTTGTGCACGAGTTGCCAGTCGGCGTTTTGCTCCAGCGCCTGCATGAAGGCGTCGGTCACGGCAACCGAAACGTTGAAGTTGTTCCAGCGCCCGGGCGTGCGCTTGGCGGTGATGAAGTCGAGCACGTCGGGGTGGTCGATGCGCAGCACGCCCATTTGCGCGCCGCGGCGGCTGCCCGCGCTTTCCACGGTGGCGCAGCTTTGGTCAAACACATTGATGTAGCTGCACGGGCCGGAGGCAATCGAGGCCGTGCCCTTGACTTCCGCGCCGCTGGGGCGAATGCGCGAGAAGTCATAGCCCACGCCGCCGCCGCGCCGCATGGTCTCGGCGGCTTCGCGCAGGGCTTCGTAAATGCCGGGGTAGCCATCGTCGGCCGTGCCCTGGATGGCGTCTCCCACGGGTTGCACGAAGCAGTTGATGAGCGTGGCCTGGATGTCGGTGCCGGCGGCGCTCATGATGCGGCCCGCGCCGATGGCGCCGGCCTTGAGGTTGGCCAGGAACTTGGCTTCCCACTGCACGCGCAGCTCGGGCTTTTCCGCCGAGGCCAGCGCGCGCGCCACGCGGGCGAAAAGCTGCTCCTGAGAGCTCTCGCCCGGCTTCAGATATTTTTCGGCCAGCACGTCCCCGCTGATGGGTTGCACGGCAAGGTCAAGCTGGCTGGAGGCGAGGTTTTCAGGTTTCATGGCTTGTGAACGAGGGCTGGAAAACAAAAACGCCGCAGGCGCGCGGCGAAAAATGAGAAAGCGGCTTTTGAACAAAGCCGCCGGGAAAAGATTCTGGCATCAAGGCATGTGGCGCATTGCCCAAAAAATCAGCTTGCCTGGCGCGGCCGGGCCAGTCATGCACAGGCGGCTACGCTTTCTGTAGCAAGAAGCCCAATGCCGGCAAGGCTTGCGCGGCATCCTGCTTTTCGGGCGGGCAATGAATTACGGTTTGTGTCAGCCCGGCGTGCCCCGGTAATGCGGCGCCTGCTCTTTCTGGTCGGGCAGCCACTGCGGCGCGAGCGAGCCGAACACCATGCCTGCCAGCGAGGCCAGCACGCCGGCCAGTTGCTGCGGAAACATCTCCTTGAGCATGGGGCTGGCCACGAACAGCAGCCACACGCCTATGCCCATGACCACCGCCAGCATCGCGCCCTGGGTGGAGGCGCGCTGCCAGTAAATGCCAAACACCAGCGGCACGAACGCGCCCACCAGCGGAATCTGATACGCGCCCGACACCAGCTCGTAGATGGAAGAGCCTTCCATCGTGATGGCGTAGGTGAGCACGCACACCGTGAATACCAGCACGCACACGCGCATGGCCTTGAGCGTGTGCGCATCGCTCATGCCCGGGCGCAGGTTGCGCAGGATGTTTTCCACAAACGTGGTGGAAGGCGCCAGCAGCGTGGCCGAGGCCGTGGACATGATGGCCGACAGCAGCGCGCCGAAAAAGGCCACTTGCAGCGCCAGCGGCATGTGTTCCATCACCAGCGTGGGCAGCAGCTTTTGCGGGTCTTCGGCCAGGACGGCCGCAGCGCCGGGCACCACCAGCTGGGCGGCCATCACGATGAACATGGGCACGAAGGCAAACAGGATGTAGAGCGAGCCGCCGATGACCGGCCCGCGCCGCGCCGTTTGCGCGCTGTTGGAAGACATCACCCGCTGAAACACGTCCTGCTGCGGGATGGAGCCGAGCATCATCGTGATGGCGGCGGCGAAGAAAAACAGCCACTCTTTTGCGCCGCCCGCGGGAAAAAAGCGCAGCTTGCCCTGCGCCGCCGTGAAGTCCAGCACCCGCGCCGCGCCCCCGGCCATGCCGCTGACATACCAGGCGATGCAAATCAGCCCCAGCACGATGATGATCATCTGCACGAAATCGGTCAGCGCCACCGACCACATCCCGCCATACAGGGTGTAAAGCAGCACCACCGCCGTGCCCAGCGCCATGCCCCAGGAAAGCGAAATCGTGCCGTGGCTGAGCAGGTTGAACACCAGCCCCAGCGCCGTGATCTGCGCGCCCACCCAGCCCAGGTAGCTGAAGATGATCATCAGCGAGCACAGCACCTCCACCACGCGGCCGTAGCGCTGGCGGTAGTAGTCGCCGATGGTGATGATGTTTTGCTCATACAGCTTGCGCGCGAAAAACAGCCCCACCAGCACCAGGCACAGGCCCGAGCCGATGGGCTCTTCCACCACGCCGCCCAGGCCGTCGGTCATGAACTTGGCGGGCGCGCCCATCAGCGTTTCCGAGCCGAACCAGGTGGCAAACGTGGTGGCGATCACCACCGGCATCGACAGGCTGCGCCCGGCCACGGCGTAATCGGCCGTGTTGTGCACGCGCCGCGAGGCATACAGCCCCAAGGCGATGGAGGCCATCAAATACACCACGATGAAACTCACCAGCATGCGCAGTCTTTCCGTTGCTTGAAATGGGGGTGGGAAGAAAAAAGCGGGCGGCGGCGGGCCGCGGCCGGGCAAAAAAACGCGCGATTATTACTGCGCAAGAGGCGTTTTTTCAGGATGTTTCAGGCGTTTTTTCGGCCTGCGCGCAAGCCGCCTGAAAGCCAAAGTTATCCACAGAAAATTACAAAAACGATAGCGTCCTGCGCAGCATCCATGCGGGTTTCAGGAGGTTTGCCTGTTTATTGGGCAATCGGGCGAGAAGCCGCCGGATGGGCCGCTGCGCGCCACAGGGCAAAGGCTGCGCACAGCCACTGGGCGATGTAAACCGCCGCGCCCAGCTTGTGCCAGAAGGCCGGATCGTGCCGGGCCGCAATGCGCGGAGCGACGGCAAATTCAATGAGCAGCGCCAGCAACATGCCCAGGCTGGCGCAGGCGATGAGGGATAGATCAGGCAGGGGCGGGCGCTGCGGTGTCGCTTGCGGCCCGGCAGCGGGCAGGCGCACAAGCAGCAGCAAGGCGGCGCAGACCACGCCCAGCCAGCCCTGGGCCGTGAAGATGTGCGTGGCGGCTGCGCCGGCCAGGCGCGCATCGGGCAGGATTTGGAACATCAGCGGCGCGGCCACCAGACCCATTCCTGCGCCGCTGCCCCACCACAGGGCGGCGGCAAACAGGGCCAGGCGCTGGCGCAAAAGGGCAGAGGGCATGGCGGCCGCAGCGGCCATCAGATATAGGCCACGCTGATGATTTCGTAGTGGCGCACGCCGCCGGGCGCCTGCACCTCGGCGCTGTCGCCTTCTTCCTTGCCGATGAGGGCGCGGGCGATGGGGCTGGAGATGTTGATCAGGCCCAGCTTGAGGTCGGCCTCGTCCTCGCCCACGATTTGATATTTGACGGTTTCGCCCGATTCCTCGTCTTCCAGCTCCACGGTGGAGCCAAAGACGACGCGGCCTTCGGCGTTGATGGTGGCCGGGTCGATGATCTGGGCGGTGGCCAGCTTGCCTTCCACTTCCTTGATGCGGCCTTCGATGAAGCCCTGGCGATCCTTGGCGGCGTCGTATTCGGCGTTTTCGCTCAAGTCGCCCTGCGCGCGCGCTTCGGCGATGGCGTTGATGACATCGGGGCGGTCTTTGGTTTTCAGGCGGTGCAGCTCGGCCTTGAGTTTTTCGGCGCCGCGTTTGGTGATGGGCAAGGTGGCGTTCATGGTGTTGGGGCTGGGTTGAAACAAACAGGCAGGGCGCTGCGCAAAAGTGGGCAGGCCCCAAAAGCGAAACCGCCGCACATTGCTGCGCGGCGGCCGGTGAAAAACGGGGCGGATTATGCCGTCAAAAACCACGTATTCAAGAGCTGGCGGCCGGGGGCGCGGACGAGGGCTGCGGCGGCCAGGTTTGCAGCGCCGCCTGGCAGGCGGCCCAGGCCGCGGGCAGGCGCGCAAAGCCCTGGCTGGCCAGCAGGTGGCCGCCGCCGGGCACTTCGTGCACATGCCCGCCCAGGCGGGCGGCCAGGGCGCGGCTTTGGGCCGGGGGCACGACGCCGTCGTCGCTGCCGATGATGTGGTGCAGCCGCCCGGCGGCCATGCGGGCGATGGCCGGTTCATCGACCTGGGCTGCGTCGATATAGGGGTCCAGCGGCCAGCCGCCTATGGTGCGCAGCCGGGGCAGGCGGCGGTCAAACCCGGCGGCCAGCACCAGCCCGCCGATGCGCGCCGGGCGGCGCTGGCTGAGCCAGTGCAGTGTGGTGATCGTGCCCAGACTGTGGGCGATGAGCAGGGTGCGCTCGTCGGGCGCGCCTGCGGCCTCGTCCAGCGCGGCCAGCCATTGCTCCAGGCGCGGGCGCTGGCTGCCTGGCATGGCGGGGATGCGCGTGGCCACGCCTGCGGCCTGCAATTGCCCGGCCAGCCAGCCGAACCAGTGATCAGCCGGGCCGGCGCCCCAACCGTGCACGATGACGGCGCGGCCGAAGTCGGCAGCAGGGGCAGCAGGGGCGGCGGCCGGAATGTCGGGCGCGGCCGAGGCATAGGAGAAGGCCGGTGCGGCCAGGCCGGTGAGGCTGGCGGCGATGAGGCGGCGGCGCTGCATGGGAAAGAAGTTATCCACAGATTTTTCTTGTTTTTGTAGCACGCTTCGCAGCACTGGCGGGCGCTGCGGGCGGTTTGCTTATTTTTCGAGCATTTTTTCCAGCTCGCTCCACACGTTGCGCAAGAGGATGGGATGGGCCTGCGCGGTGGGGTGGATGCGGTCGCTTTGAAACAGCGCCAGCGCGTCGCCGCCGGGGGCGGCATCGGCCACGCCGGCGAGCAAAAAGGGCACGAGCGCCGCGCCGCTTTCCTGCGCCACGCGCGGGTAGAGGGCGGCAAAGCGGCCGGTGTAGTCCGCGCCGTAGTTGGGCGGCGCCTGCATGCCGGCCAGCAGCACGCGCGCGCCGGCTTTGCGGGCCGATTCGGTCATGGCGGCCAGGTTGTCCTGCGTGGCAGCCAGCGGCAGGCCGCGCAGGGCGTCGTTGCCGCCCAGCTCGATGATGACGATGGCCGGCCGGTGCTTTTTCAGCAGGCCGGGCAGGCGCGCCCGTCCGCCCGAGGTGGTGTCGCCCGAGACGCTGGCGTTCACCACCTGCCAGGGGCGCTGCTCGGCGGCCAGCTTGTGCTCCAGCAGGGCCACCCAGCCGCTGCCGCGCGGCAGGCCGTATTCGGCCGAGAGCGAGTCGCCCACGACCAGGATGAGGCCGGGCGCGGTCGCCGGGGCCTGGGTCTGTTCCTGCGCCGGGGCGGCCAGCGCGACCGCCGGCGCGGCCAGCAGCGCCGCCAGTGCGTGGATACATTTGCGGCGTTTGAAAAAGCGAGATGGCATGACTGAAACCTCTTCCCTGATCGAGGTGCAAAACCTGGGCAAAACCGTGCGCGACGCCACGGGCGAGCTGGCGATTTTGCGAGACGTGAGCTTTGCCCTGCAGGCGCGGCAGACGGTGGCCGTGGTGGGCGCATCCGGCTCGGGCAAGAGCACGCTGCTGTCGCTGATTGCGGGGCTGGATGTGCCCGGCAGCGGCACGGTGCGCATCGCAGGGCACGACCTGTTTGCCGTGGATGAGGATGCGCGCGCGGCGCTGCGGGCGCGCTATCTGGGCTTTGTGTTTCAGAACTTTCAGCTCATGGGCAGCCTGACGGCGCTGGAAAACGTGATGCTGCCGCTGGAGCTGGCCGGCGCGCCCCGCGCGCGGCAGCAGGCCGCCGAGATGCTGGCGCGCGTGGGCCTGCAAGAGCGTCTGGGGCACTACCCGCGCCTGCTCTCGGGCGGCGAGCAGCAGCGCGTGGCGCTGGCGCGCGCCTTTGTCATGCGCCCGGCGGCGCTGCTGGCCGATGAGCCGACCGGCAGCCTGGACTTCGCCACCGGCGAGCGCGTGATGCAGCTGATGCTGGAGATGAACCGCGAGCTGGGCACCACGCTGGTGCTGGTCACGCACGATCGCGCCCTGGCCGATCAGTGCGAGCGCCGCCTGGTCGTGCAGGCCGGGCGCGTGCATGAGCAATAGGCCCCTTTTCTTTATTACTTCCTTCGATTGCTTTGCCCCATGTTTTCGCCCCCCTTCGCTCCTTTGGCCCCTCACCCGCAGCACCGCCGGGCGCTGGTGCTGTTTTCCGGCGGGCAGGACTCGGCCACCTGCCTGGCCCATGCCCTGAGCCGTTTCGAGCATGTGCAAACCCTGGGCTTTGACTACGGCCAGCGCCACCGCGTGGAGCTGGCGCAGCGCCAGGCCGTGCTGGCGGCGCTGCGCCAGCGCTTTCCCGCCTGGGCGGCGCGCCTGGGCGAAGACCATGTGCTGGATGTGCCCGTCATCGGCCAGATCAGCGCCACGGCCATGACTCACGATCTGGCCATACAGACCGAGGCCAACGGCCTGCCCAACACCTTCGTGCCCGGGCGCAACCTGCTGTTTCTCACCCTGGCAGCGGCCCTGGCCTGGCGGCGCGGCCTGAGCGTGCTGGTCACCGGCGTGTGCGAAACCGACTACAGCGGCTACCCCGACTGCCGCGACGACACCATCAAGGCCCTGCAAGTGGCCCTCACCCTGGGGCTGGATCAGCGCCTGGTGATCGACACCCCCCTCATGTGGCTGGACAAGGCTGACACCTGGCGGCTGGCGCACGCGCTGGGCCGGCAGGCCGACCCGGCCGGCGGCGGCGATGCGCTGGTCGCCCTCATCGCCGAGCACACCCACACCTGCTATTTGGGCCAGCGCGAGCAGCGCCACCCCTGGGGCTGGGGCTGCGGCCACTGCCCCGCCTGCCAGTTGCGCGCCCAGGGCTGGCAGCGATATGCCCGCGCGGCCGAGCAAAACGGCTGAAAAAAACGGCTGAAAAAAACGGCTGAAAACCGCCCCCGCCCTGCCTGATTTCCCCATTTCTTTTTCCTGCACCTTTTTCCCCTATGCGCTTTTCGCACCTGCCCGCCGCCCTGGCCCTGGCCGCCCTTGCCGCCGCCCCGGCCGCTGCCCAGAACCTTGCCACCTTGCACCAGGCCGCCCGCCAGCACGACAGCGCCTTGCAAGCGGCCCGCGCCGCCGTGGACGCCGCCCACGGCCGCGCCGGCCAGGCCCGCGCCGCCCTGCTGCCCCAGCTGGCCCTGACGGGCGATGCCTTTCGGCACCATGCCGACGTCACCCTGGATCACCACGGCAGCCGCCGCGCCTACAACCAGCAAAGCGCCGCCCTGTCTGCCAGCCAGTCGCTCTACCGCCCGGCCAACGGCCTCACCGCCCGCCAGGGGCAGCGCCAGATTCCGCTGGCGCAGGCCCGCCTGCAGGCGGCCGAGCAGGCGCTCATCGCCCGCGTGGCGCAGGCGTATTTCGACGTGCTGGCCGCCCACGACAGCCTGGAGCTGGCCCGCGCCTTCAAGGCCGCCGTGGGCCAGCAGCTTGAAGCCGCCCGGCAAAGTTTTGACGCGGGCGCGGCCACCATCGTCGACAGCCGCGAGGCCCAGGCCCGGCACGATCTGGCCCGCGCGCAGGAAATCGCCGCCGAAAACGAGTGGCGCATTGCCCAACTGGCCTTGAGCCAAATCACCGGCCAGCCCGCCCCCGACCCGCGCCCGCTGGCGCAGCCCGCCCCCGCGCCCGAAGCGCTGGCGCGCCTTTTGCTGACCCCCGAAGCCGCCGAAGCCCCCGCCGCCACGGCAGAACAAAACGGGCAACAGACCGAGCAACAAGCCGAGCAACAAGCCGCCCGGCAGGCCGATGCCTGGGCGCATCTGGCCGAGCAGCACCACCCGGCCGTTGCCCAGGCGCGGCTGGCGCTGGAAGTGGCCGAGCTGGAAATCGAAAAAGCCAAGGCCGGGCACCTGCCCAGCGTGGACTTGCAGGCGCGCTACGGCTGGCAGCGCAACCCCGACGGCAACCCCAGCATCCACGCCCGCCCCTTTGCCTCCTATCGCCACGGCATTGCCAGCGCCGGCGTGGCCGTCACCATCCCCCTGTTCACCGGCTTTGCCGTGCAAGAGCGCGTGCGCGAAACCCTGGCGCTGCAAGAGCAGGCCCGCGCCGAGCTGCAAGGCGCGCAGGAAGCCGCCGCCCAGGCCGCGCGCAGCGCCAGCTATCAACTGCAATCGGCGCTGGCGCGGCTGCAAGCGCTGCTGGCGGCCGAGCAAAGCAGCCTCACGGCCTTGCAGGCCAGCCAGACGGGCTATGAAGTGGGCGTGCGCATCAACATTGACGTGCTCAACGCGCAAACCCAGCTCTATCAAACCCGGCGCGATCTGGCCCACGCCCGCTACGCCGTCCTCACCGGCGCGCTCAAGCTGCGCCAGGCCAGCGGCACGCTCACCGAGGCCGATCTGAACCCGATCAACGCCTGGCTCGCGCCTTGAATCAATCAGATACAAGATTTTGCTTATCAAATAAGCAAACGTCCCGCAGCGCCCGTAAACACTGCGAAGACAGCTATGCTTTTTGAAGCAATCTGTGGATAACTTGCCTGCGCCAGGGCGATTTTTTACCAATTCCGGGCATGAAAAAGCCCCGCGCGGGGCGGGGCTGGCGGGGGCGGAAGCGGGGCTTCAGGGCAGCTTCACCAGCGGCTCTGGGCGCACATGGGTGGGGCGGCCTGCCCGGATGGCGTCGATGCGCTGCAAGGCCGCGTCCACCTGGGGCTTGCCTTTGAGCAGGGTGTAGGTGATTTCAAACTCGCGCGCCTGTTTGGGGCCTATGGTGGGCACGAGCTTGAGATCGCGCTGGTAGCGGCGGTTGTAGGAAAAGCTGGTGCCCGGCTCCAGCCCGGTGACGTAGCCCTGGCCGCTGGTGTCGGTGTTTTTCCAAAGCGAGAAGGCCGGCAGTTGCTCGATGTTGTAGGCCAGGCTCACGCCCTTGTCGCCGGCGGCGGTGTGCAGCACGGCCAGGGTGTTGCCCTGCGCGTCGCCGTAGGGAAAGACGTTGTAAACGGTTTCGTCGTAGTCGGGCGTGGGCGCGCGGTAGGTCTGCCAGGTCTGCAAATCCTTTTTGGCGTAGTCGTTAAAGGGCGAAACTTCGCGCACCGGGGCGGCAAAGCGCGCGCCCGCTTCCAGCAGGGGCGGGCCGAAGTTGGTGTGATACAGCGCCTGGTATTCGCGGGCGTAGTCGCCGTTGTTGGTGAGGCGGTCGTGCACGGTAAAGGCGGTCTGGCCGGGCAGGATGCGCAGCTCGGTGCCCACCACGAAGTCCACCTTCTTGAACGCCTGCTCGCGCAGCAGGCCCTTGAGGCGGATGGCGTGCGGCGGCTGCTCATCCACGCTAAGCACCACCTGGGAGGCCGGAATGTTGGCCGCCAGCCCATGCAGGGTGAGCAATTGGCCGTCGGTATCCGCGCCGGGGTGGCCCACCCACTCGAAGCCGCAGCGGGTGACGAGTTCGTTAAAGCCTTCCAGCCAGCCCAGGCCGCCGCGTCCGCCCAGCTCGATGAAGGCGGGGTTGACGACTTCCCTGACGGGCGAATCCCAGCCCAGCCGCACATCGCCGGCCACGGCCCTGAGCACGTTCATGCCCCGGGTGGGCACGACGGTGACGACCATCGCGCCGTTGTCGATTTCCACCAGGCTCACGCCCTCTTGCCGCCCGCCGTGCAGCAGGCGGGTGGTGATGGTGAAGGGCGTATCGCTTTGTATGCCCATCTCGGCGCTGGTGATGCGGCGCTCGGTCATGGGCTGATGGGTGTCCAGCAAGGTGGTTTCCCAGGCCAGCGCGGGGGCGCAGGCCAGGGCAGCGGCCAGGGCAAGGCAGGCGGCAGAGGGTTTCATGATGCGAACTTTCGGTTTTCTTGAAAGGAAATGAAAAAACGCCCCGCACGCTGCCAGGGCAGGGCGCGAAGCGGGGTGATTTTGGCCGCGCATCAGGCGGCCAAGGGCAAAAAAAGCGGACGGGCCAGTGCCGTCCGCCATTCATGAAAAAGGCCGGCCCCGCCGACCGGACGCCCGCTTTCAGCGGCGCGAGCGCTTGCCGCCCAGCAAGGTGGCAAAAAGAGCGCCGGCGGCAGCGGCAATCACCATGGACTTGATGGGCTGGCGCACCACGTAGTCGTTGATCGACTGGGTGGCCTGGCACAAATGCTGGCGCGCCTGCTTGCTGCAATCGGCCAGGCACTGAATGCCGCTGGCCGTGGCATCGGCGGCGCGGGTGGCGAGGTCGTCAATCACCTGATCGGAGCAGTGGCCCAGGCGCACCGCGCTGCGCTCGGCCCGCGCGATGCCGCTGTGCACGGCCTGGCGCGTGCGGCCCACTGCGTCTTGCGTGCGCTCCAGCGCCTGCTCGGCGCTGTCCAGGGCGCGATCGGTTACGTCATGGGCGGCCTCGGCGGCCTGGTGCGCGGCAGCGGCGGTTTTTTCAGACAGGGAAGATGAAGGCGATTGGGTCATGGATGGCTCTCCTTGGTTGGCATGCGCTGCAAAAGATGCGCCCGCCGTCCGGGGGCAGGCGGCGCAAAACGCACTTTAGCGCCTGGGCGCGCCCTGCCGGGCCTGGATTGGCGTTTGTTTGCGCGCGGATGCCGTCAGGGTTTTCAGCAGCTCGCACAACGGAATTGATGGTGCTAAATTGAAAAATTGTGACTTCATGCTCCCGGATGGATACATCCGCAACGGATTTTTCACTTCACCCCTCGCAAAGGCTGACGTATGACCGATAAATATCCCACCTTCAAATCCGTGACTCTCGAAGACTGGCACAAGGCTGCCACCAAATCCGCCCCTGGCGGCGACGTGCAGGCGCTGAACTGGGTCACGCCCGACGGCATCACGGTCAAGCCGCTGTACACGGCCGAGGATGTGAAAGATTTGCCCTACGCCAACACGCTGCCGGGCTTCGAGCCGTTTTTGCGCGGCCCGCAGGCCACCATGTATGCCGTGCGGCCGTGGACGATTCGCCAATACGCCGGGTTTTCCACGGCCGAGGAGTCCAACGCCTTCTACCGCAAGGCGCTGGCCGCAGGCGGGCAGGGCGTGTCGGTGGCGTTTGATCTGGCCACGCACCGCGGCTACGACAGCGATCACCCGCGCGTGACGGGCGACGTGGGCAAGGCGGGCGTGGCCATCGACAGCGTGGAGGACATGAAAATTCTGTTCGACGGCATCCCGCTGGACAAGGTGAGCGTTTCCATGACCATGAACGGCGCGGTGCTGCCCGTGCTGGCGGGCTACGTGGTGGCCGCCGAAGAGCAGGGCGTGCGGCAGGACCAGCTGGCGGGCACGATCCAGAACGACATCCTCAAGGAGTTCATGGTTCGCAACACCTACATCTACCCGCCGGAGCCGTCGATGAAGATCATTGGCGACATCATCGAATACACGGCGCATCACATGCCCAAGTTCAATTCGATTTCCATCTCCGGCTACCACATTCAGGAAGCGGGCGCGAACCAGTCGCTGGAGCTGGCCTTCACGCTGGCCGACGGCAAGGAGTACGTGAAAACGGCGCTTTCCAAGGGGCTGGACGTGGACGCCTTCGCCGGGCGGCTGTCGTTCTTCTGGGCCATTGGCATGAATTTCTATCTGGAAATCGCCAAGATGCGCGCCGCGCGGCTGCTGTGGTGCCGCATCATGAAAGAGTTCAACCCGAAGAACCCCAAGAGCCTGATGCTGCGCACGCACTGCCAGACCAGCGGCTGGAGCCTGACCGAGCAGGACCCCTACAACAACGTGGTGCGCACCACCATCGAGGCCATGGCCGCCGTCTTTGGCGGCACGCAAAGCCTGCACACCAACGCGCTGGACGAGGCCATTGCGCTGCCCACCGAGTTCAGCGCCCGCATCGCGCGCAACACCCAGCTCATCATTCAGGAGGAAACGCACATCACCAGCGTCGTCGATCCCTGGGCCGGCAGCTACATGATGGAAAGCCTGACGCAGCAAATGGCCGACGCCGCGTGGAAGCTCATCGAAGAAGTGGACGCGATGGGCGGCATGACCCGCGCCGTGGACAGCGGCTGGGCCAAGCTCAAGATCGAAGCGGCCGCCGCCGAGAAGCAGGCGCGCATCGACTCCGGCAAGGACGTCATCGTGGGCGTGAACAAATACAAGCTGGCCAAGGAAGACCCGGTGGACATTCTGGAAGTGGACAACGTCAAGGTGCGTGAAGCGCAGATCGCCCGCCTCAAGGACATCCGCGCCAAGCGCGACAACGCCGCCGTGCAGGCCGCGCTGGATGCGCTCACCGCCGCCGCCGAAAGCGGGCAGGGCAACCTGCTCGATCTGGCCATCAAGGCCACCCGCCTGCGCGCCACGGGCGGCGAAATCAGCGATGCGCTGGAAAAAGCCTTTGGCCGCCACCGCGCCGATACGCAAAAAGTCACCGGCGTTTACGCTGCCGCCTACGACAGCGCCGAGGACTGGGAGCAGATCAAGGCCGACATCGCCCGCTTCGCCGAAGAAGAGGGCCGCCGCCCGCGCGTGATGATTGCCAAGCTGGGCCAGGACGGCCACGACCGCGGCGCCAAGGTGGTGGCCACCGCCTTTGCCGATCTGGGCTTTGACGTGGACATCGGCAGCCTTTTCCAAACCCCCGAGGAATGCGCCCGCCAGGCCATCGAAAACGACGTGCATGCCGTGGGCGTGAGCACGCTGGCGGCCGGCCACAAAACGCTGGTGCCCGCCATCATCAAGGCGCTGCGCGACCAGGGCGCGGATGACATCGTGGTCTTCGTGGGCGGCGTCATTCCCCGGCAGGACTACGACTTTCTTTATGAAGCAGGCGTCAAGGGCATCTACGGCCCCGGCACGCCCGTTCCGGCCAGCGCCAAGGATGTGCTGGAGCAAATTCGCAAGGCGAGGGCGGTGACGGCCTGATTTGCGCTGGCGCGGTCGGGCGGGCTTGGCGATGGATGAAGTCGAGACTCGGCGTGCAAAACGCGATTTCCCTGGCGGCGGCCATGAAGGCGGGAACATGACTTGCTTCATGCGGCGCTCTGCATGGCCGGCCGGCGCGGGGCTTTCGGCCCGATGGCAGGTGCGGCACGCCCTGGGGGCAGTGGATGCAGAAATAAACAGGCAAGCATGAATAACGAGCAAATCCTCCACGATGTGACGCAAGGCAACGCCTTGCAGCAGCGCCGCGCCATGGCCAAGGCCATCACGCTTTTGGAGTCCACCCGCGCCGATCACCGCGCGCAGGGCGATGAATTGCTCACCGACTTGCTGCCGCACACGGGCCGCGCGCTGCGGCTGGGCATCAGCGGCGTGCCGGGGGTGGGCAAATCCACCTTTATCGAGTCGCTGGGGGTCTATCTCATCGGGCAGGGCCATCGCGTGGCCGTGCTGGCGGTTGATCCTTCTTCCAGCGTCTCGGGCGGCTCCATCCTGGGCGACAAAACGCGCATGGAGCGCCTTGCCACGCTCGACGCCGCCTACATCCGCCCCAGCCCCAGCAGCGGCACGCTGGGCGGCGTGGCCGAGAAAACGCGCGAGGCCATGCTGGTGTGCGA
>JBQNAO010000019.1:0-39933 GCA_052170415.1 Ottowia sp.
GCCTCATCCCCGCCTCATCCCCGCCTCATCCCCGCCTCATCCCCGCCTCATCCCCGCCTCATCCCCACCGCATCCCACGCCCGCAGCCAGCCCCCTGGCGCCTCTCTTGCGGATCCCTTTCTGCGCCAAAATGCCCCGTTCATCACTCACCCCTGCCCAAACAAGGAGAACCGCTCACATGAAACCCGCCGCCCTGCCCCGCCTGGCCGCCCGCGCCGCCCAAATCACCCTGCTGGCCGCCGCCCTCGGCCTCACCGCCTGCACCACCACCGGCTGGGACGACCGCGCCACCCCCAACGCGCACCAAAACTCGCTGCAAGCCCAGGTCAACGAAGCCCTCACGCGCCTGTACCGCGCCGCCCCCGGCTCCGAAGCCCAGGTCGGCCGCTCCGCCGGCGCCCTCGTCTTCCCGCAAGTCGTCGGCGGCAGCTTCGTCGTCGGCGTCGAACACGGCCGCGGCCTGCTCTACGTCGCCGGCAGCACCCAGCCGCAGGAATACGTCATCAACGCCGGCTCCCTGGGCTTTCAGGCCGGCGGCCAGGCCAAAACCGTCATCTACGTCTTCAACACCCCCCAGGCCCTGCAAACCTTCCAAAGCAGCAACGGCTGGACCATAGGCATAGACGCCACCGCCACCGCCGGCTACCTGGGCGCCAACGGCATGGTCGACTCACGCACCAGCGAACAACCCGTCACCAGCTACGTCCTCACCAACGTCGGCCTGGAAGCGGGCGTATCCGTGCAAGGCTCCAAAGTCTCCCGCGTAGGCCGCTAAGCCCACTGCTTCCCCCTCACCAACCCGGCCGCTGCCGCCCCCACGCCAGCGGCCTTTTTGCGCCCCACGCAAGCGGCTCGGTTTTCAGAAATCGGCCCGCTTTCCGACCTCAAAACGCCCCAGGGGAAAGACGAGTTATCCACAGATTTTTCCTGATTTAATAGCGCGCTTCGCAGCATCCACGGGCGCTGCGGGCCGTTTGCCTGTTTGATAGGCAATTCAATTCGACCCGCCATGTCCGGCCCAAAGGCAAAGCCCGCGAGCTGCTTTCTTTCGCCCTACCCAAACAGCCTTTACGCCTCACCCAAGCACGCCGGTTTTCAGAAATCGACCCGCTTTCCGGCCTCAAAACGCCCTCGGGAAAAGCGAGTTATCCACAAATTTCTCCTGAATTGATAGCGCACTTCGCAGCATCCACGGGCGCTGCGAGCCGTTTGCCTGTTTGATAGGCAATTCAATTCGGCCCGCCATGTCCGGCCCAAAGGCAAAGCCCGCGAGCCGCTTTCTCTCGCCCCTGCCCGAACGGCTCACGCCTCACCCAAGCACGCCGGTTTTCAGAAACTGGCCCGCTTTCCGGCCTCAAAACGTCTTCGGAAAAGGAAGGTTATCCACAGATTTTTCCTGAATTAATAGCGCGCTTCGCAGCATCCACGGGCGCTGCGGGCGGTTTGCTTGTTTGGTAAGCAAAATCTTGTATTCAGATGTGAATGCAAAGGGCGCGTTGCGGGGAAGGAAAGGCAGAAGGGGCAAGGCGGGCCGGTGCGGCAGCGCGTTTTGCTTCATCGGCTTTCAAAAGGGAGCGCCCGTTGCGTCCTCTTTTTCACGCCTTGCGCCCCGCCTGAAGCGGCCTTTTGCCGGGCCAGTTATCCACAGATTTTTCCTGTTTTGATAGCGCGTTTCGCAGCATTCACGGGCGCTGCGGGCGGTTTGCCTGTTTGATGGGCAATTCAAACCAGCCCGTTCCATCTGCCCAAAAGAAAAAGCCCACAAGCCGCTTTCTTGCGGCCCGCACCAGCTTTCCGGTTTTCAAAAATCAGCCCGCTTTCCGGCCTCAAAACGTCTTCGGAAAAGGCAGGTTATCCACAAATTTTTCCTGAATTGATAGCGCGCTTCGCAGTATTGACGGGCGCTGCGGGCGGTTTGCCTGTTTTGCGGGCAGTCTGGGGCGGGGATTAGCGTTTGGCGGGTTTGCGGGCGGGTTTGGCTTTGGCCTGGGGTTTGGCGGGGGCTTTTGCGGGGGTTTTGGCCGGAGCGGCTTTGGCGGCGGTTTTGGCCGGGGCTGCCTTGGCGGGGGTTTTGGCGGGGGCGGCTTTGGCAGGGGGGTTGCTGCCGGCACGGGTTTTGGTGGGCGCTTTGGCGGGGGCGGCGGCGCGGGCGCTGGCGCGGGCGGCGGCTTTGCTGCGGGCCACGCTCAGGCGGGGTTTGCCGGCGCGGGTGGGCAGGTACAGGACGATGGCCTGGCCGGGTTTGAGGCGGGCCGAGGCGCTGAGCTTGTTCCAGCCGGCCAGGGTGCCTGCGGGCAGGTCGTAGCGGCGGGCGATGCGGTCGATGGTGTCGCCGCGGCGGGCGCGCACGGTGGTTTTGCCCAGGATGACTTCGGGGGTGAAGGCGGCGCGGGCGTTGTTGACGATGTGTTCGCTCACGGCCAGGGCGTGGTTGCTGGCGCGCGGGGCGAGCAGGGCTGCGCCTTCGCTGACTTTGACGCGGGGGGGAATGCTGTTGAGTTTGCGAAATTCGCCTTCGCTCATGCCTACGGCCTGGGCGGCTTCGGCCACGCTCATGGTGCGCGGGGCAACCCAGACGGTGTGGCTGGCCAGCGGGGCTTTGGGGTCCATGGCTTGCAGGTTGCGCTTGAAGGTGACGGCGTTGTCCCAGGGCAGCAGGATGTGTTCGGCGGCGTGGGCGAAGATGACCGAGCGTTTCATGGCGGGGTTGAGCGCCAGCAGGTCTTCCAGGCGCACGCCGGCCAGTTGGGCGGCCAGGGCGATGTCGATGTCGCGGGTGATGTGGACGGTGTCGAAGAAGGGGTGGTTGCCGATGTCGGGCAAGGTGGTGCCAAAGCGCTCGGGGTCGGCAATGATGTTTTTGACGGCTTGCAGTTTGGGCACGTAGTTGCGCGTTTCGTCGGGCATGCGCAGGTCTTCGTAGCGCAGGCCCAGGCCCGCTTTTTTGTTGCGCGCCAGGGCGTTGGCGACGTTGCCCGGGCCCCAGTTGTAGGCGGCCAGGGCCAGGTGCCAGTCGCCGAATTTGTCGTGGAGCTGCTGCAGGTAGTTGAGGGCGGCGTTGGTGGAGGCGATGACGTCGCGGCGGTCGTCGCGCAGCATGTTTTGCCGCAGCTCGAAGTGGGTGCCGGTGGCGGGCATGAATTGCCACAGGCCGGCGGCCTTGGCGCTGGAGACGGCCTGGGGGTTGAAGGCCGATTCGATGTAGGGCAGCAGGGCCAGCTCGCCGGGCATGCCGCGCAGCTCGGCTTCTTCAACGATGTGAAAGAGGTACATGCGCGAGCGCTCGATCATGCGCTGGATGTAGTCGGGGCGGGTGGCGTACCACTGCTCTTGTTTGCGCACGAGGTCGGTGTCCAGATCGGGCATGGAGAAGTTGCCGCGCACGCGCTCCCAGATGTCGGCCGGCGCGCTCAGGCCGGCGATGCGGCGGCCAGGCATGTCCTGCATTTCCAGCGGCGACATGGTGATGCTGGGGCGCACGCCGGTGGCCGCGCCTTCGGTGCTGGGGCGCAGGCGCGCGGGTTCGTTTTCAGCCGCCGGGGTGGTTTGGGCGGGCGGCTCGGCTGCTTCGCCGGAGGGGCTGGCGGGCTTGATGGCGCAGCCGGTGAGAAAGACGGCGGCGGCCAGGGCCAGGGCTTGCAGGGGGCGAGAGAGTAAGCGGCGGTGGGTCATTGAAAGTGGTTCTTCCATTCGCGCAGGGCGGTAAGGGTGGCAACGGCGCGGCCGTCTTCGGTATCGGGGTGGGCCGGGATTTCCGCGCCCAGGGCGGCGGCGTGGCGGCGCACGGCCTGCGCCAGAGCCGGCTGGCGGCAGCGCAGGAAGGGGTTGAGCGCCTTTTCCTGCCCCAGCACGGCAGGCAGGGTGGGCTGCCCGGCCTGGCGCTGCGCCCGGGCGCGGGCCAGCCATTGAGCCAGGCGGGCGTTGTCCGGTTCCACAGCGCAGGCAAAGCGCAGATTGGCCACGGTGTATTCGTGGCCGCAGCACACCAGGGTGTCATCGGGCAGGGCGGCCAGGGTTTCCAGCGAGGCCAGCATTTGCGCCGGCGTGCCTTCAAACACGCGCCCGCAGCCGCCGCTGAAAAGGGTGTCGCCGCAAAACAGCACGGGCGCTGCGCCTGCGGCCAGCGGCACGGCGGGGCTGAACCAGGCCAGGTGCGTGGCCGTGTGGCCGGGCACGGCCATCGCCTGCCAGGGCAGGCCCAGCAGGCGCGCGCTCTGGCTGCGGCCGGTTTCGGGGGAGTAAAGGGCGCTGGGCGCGGGCATGTCCGGGTGCGCCGGGCCGTGCACGGGCGCGCCGGTGGCCGCGTGCAGGGCGGCCACGCCGCCGAGGTGATCGGCGTGGTGGTGCGTCACTAGAATGCCCGCCAGCTCCAGGCCGCCCTGGGCCAGCGCCCGCTGCACGGGAGCGGCCTGCCCGGGGTCTACCGCCAGCGCCAGGCGGCCGTCGTGCAGCAGCCAGATGTAGTTGTCACTAAGGGCAGGCAGGGCGAGCAGGGTGAACGATTGCATGTCTGAAGGGGCGGCAAGGCCGGGGAAAAAGCGCCTGTTGAAAGCGCCCGCTTACGCCCCGCCGCTGCCAGACCCCGGGGCCGCGGCCCCAAGGTTTTCTTTTGTCTTGATGAATCAAAAATTATCCATGAGCCCGGCTGCGCGCCCGGCCTGGCTGCCCACCCTTGCCGGCCGCGCCCTGCTGGCCTGGGAGCAGGCCCGCTTTGACGAGGCCGTGGCCGATGTGTTTGGCTACCACGCGCTGCAACTGGGCCTGCCCGCGCTGCACGCCCTGGCGGCCAACCGCATGCCCCACCGCTGGCTGGCGGCCACTGCGGCCGATGGAGAAATTCCGGCGGCTGCGCATTTGATGGTCGATCCGGCCGCCCTGCCCTTTGCCGAGGCCAGCCTGGACTTGCTGGCGCTGCCGCACACGCTGGAGCTGTGCGCCAACCCGCACGCCGCCTTGCGCGAGGCGCACCGCGTGCTGGTGCACGAAGGGCGCATCGTCATCACCGGCTTTTCGCCCTGGCGCGCGCGGCTGTGGCAGATGTGGCGGCTGCTGCGCGGCGGCCGCGCGGGCTGGCAATTGCTGGCCGCGCACCAGTGCATTGCCGCCCGCCGCCTGTGCGACTGGCTGCGCCTGCTGAATTTCGAGCCGCAGCAGCTGCGCCCGGCCGCGCCTTGCAGCCGGCCGCCGCACGCGCTGGCGCACGCGGCCTACTGCGTCACGGCCATCAAGCGCACCCACGGCGCGCTCCTGCTGGGCGCGCGCTGGAAAAATCCGGCCGCCGCCGCCGCATCCGTGCCCGCAGTGCAGAAAAACCTGCCCGATGCAGCGCCCGCGCCGTCTTCTTCCCCATCCATTTCCCACACCGACTCCCACGCATGAACCTTCCCAAAGACGAAGTGACCATCTACACCGACGGCGCCTGCAAGGGCAACCCCGGCCCCGGCGGCTGGGGCGCGCTGCTGCGCTCGGGCCCGCATGAAAAAGAGCTGTTCGGCGGCGAGGCCGTAACCACCAACAACCGCATGGAGCTGCAAGCCGTGATCGAGGCGCTGGCCGCGCTCAAGCGCCCCTGCCGCGTGCAGCTTTATCTGGACAGCCAATACGTGCGCCAGGGCATCACCGAATGGATAGTCGGCTGGAAGGCCAAGGGCTGGCGCACCGCCAGCGGGCAGCCGGTCAAAAACGCCGAGCTGTGGCAGCGGCTGGATGCGCTGGTCAACCAGGGCCCGCACCGCATCAGCTGGCACTGGGTGAAAGGCCACGCCGGCCACCCCGGCAACGAGCGCGCCGACGCCCTGGCCAACCAGGGCGTGCCGCGCTGAAAAGGGTGCCCACCATGATTTACGGCATAGGCACTGATATTTGCGACATCCGCCGCATCCGCGCCACTTTCGAGCGCCAGGGCGAGCGCTTTGCCCGGCGCGTGCTGGCCGAAGGCGAGCTGGCCGTCTGGCGCGAGCGCAGCGCCCGCTGGCCCGAGCGTGGCCTGCGCTACCTGGCCACGCGCTTTTCGGCCAAGGAAGCCTTCAGCAAGGCCCTGGGCACCGGCATCAGCGGCCCCATGCAGTGGCGGCTGTGCGAAATCGCCAACGGCCCCGGCGGCGCGCCCTGCGTGCGCCTGCACGGCGCGCTGCAAGACTGGTGCGCCGCGCGCGGCCTGCACGCGCACATCAGCCTCAGCGACGAAAGCGACTACGCCGCCAGCTTTTGCGTCATCGAAATAAAGAGTGAATCCCCATGAGCGCCCCCACACCCGAACATTCGCCCGAACCTGCCGCCACCCCCGCCCTGGCCGCCCTGCTCACCCGCGCCGAGCAGGTTCTGACCCGGCTCGAAGCCCTGCTGCCCGCCGCCCCCGCCGCGCCCGACTGGGGCCAGGCCGTGGCCTGGCGCTGGCGCAAGCGCGGCGGCGGCGCGGGCCGGCTTGAAGCCGTGCCGCAAATGGCCGCCATCGCCCTGGCCGATCTGAAGGAAATCGACGCGCAAAAGGAAAAACTGGCGGCCAACACGCGCCAGTTCCTGGCCGGGCGGCCGGCCAACAACGCCTTGCTCACCGGCGCGCGCGGCACGGGCAAGTCCTCGCTCATCCGCGCCTGCCTGCACGAGTGGGCGCCCCGGGGGCTGCGCCTGATCGAAGTGGACAAGGCCGATCTGGGCGACCTGCCCGACATCGCCGCCCTCGTAGCCGGGCGGCCCGAAAAATTCATCGTCTATTGCGACGACTTGAGCTTCGAGCAGGGCGAGTCGGGCTACAAGGCGCTCAAAAGCCTGCTGGACGGCAGCATTGCCGGCAGCGCCGCCAACACCCTTGTTTACGCCACCAGCAACCGCCGCCACCTGCTGCCCGAAACCGTGCGCGACAACCTGGCCGCGCGCCACGACGAAAACGGCGAGCTGCACCCGGGCGAGGCCATCGAGGAAAAAGTCTCGCTCTC
Source organism: Ottowia sp. (assembly GCA_052170415.1). Lineage (GTDB taxonomy): Bacteria > Pseudomonadota > Gammaproteobacteria > Burkholderiales > Burkholderiaceae_C > Ottowia. The sequence goes on from JBQNAO010000019.1 coordinate 6,936, forward strand.
CGAGCGCTTTGGCCTGTGGCTGAGCTTTTATCCCTTCAGCCAGGACGAATACCTGCGCATTGCCGCCCAGTGGCTGGCCGCGCTGGGCGCCAGCGCCGCCCAGATCGAGGCGGCCCGCCCCCACGCGCTGGTGTGGGCGCTCGAGCGCGGCTCGCGCAGCGGCCGCGTGGCCCAGCAATTTGCCCGGCAGCACATGGGCCAGCTCATGAACCCGCCCGCCCGCCCGGAGGCCGCATGAGCCGCCCCGCCGCCGACACCCCCGCCGATGCCCCTTTCATGCAGGCCGATGCCCACCTGCCGCGCAGCGGCGCGGGTGCGCATCGCCCCCTCGTTCATGTGGCCGTGGGCGTACTGATGCGCGACGACGGCGCGTTCTTGCTCACCACCCGCCCGGCGGGCAAGGTCTATGCCGGCTACTGGGAATTTCCCGGCGGCAAGCTCGAAGCCGGCGAAACCGTGGAGCAGGCCCTGGCGCGCGAGCTGCACGAAGAAATCGGCTTTGCCCCCGCTGCCAGCGCCATCTGCGCCTGGCGCGAGCTGCGCGTGGACTACCCCCACGCCCTGGTGCAACTGCACTTTTGCCAGGTGCGCGTCGGCCCCGCAGCGCCGCCGCTGCACATGCGCGAAGGCCAGCGCCACGCCTGGCTCACCCTGCCCCTGCCCGCGCACATCGCCCCCGTGCTGCCCGGCGCGCTGCCCGTGCTGCAATGGCTGGCCGAAGGCGCTGCGCCCCGCCCGCAGCCCGCGCCCTGAAATGCCATGCCGTTTTTCCGCAAAAGCCGCAAGCGCCCCCGGCCGCGCCCGCCTTCCATGAACGATCTCGCCCCCTTAAGCATTGCCGTGGTCGGCCACACCAACGTGGGCAAAACCTCGCTGCTGCGCACCCTCACGCGCCAGCGCCACTTTGGCGAAGTGGCCGATCGCCCCGGCGTCACCCGCCATGCCGAGCGCATCGACTTGCTGCTGCAAGGCGAAGTGGCCGCCCGCTTTTTCGACACCCCCGGCCTGGAAGACTCCATCGCCTTGCTGGAGGAGCTGCGCGCGCTGCCCGTGCCCGGCCGCAGCCACCCCAGCCCCGCCGATCGGGTGCGCGCCTTTTTGCAAGGCCCGCTGGCCGGCGCGCGCTTCGAGCAGGAAGCCAAAGTGCTGCGCACCCTGCTGGAGCAGGCCGACGCCGCCTTGCTCGTGATCGACGCCCGCGCCCCCGCGCTGCCCAAATACCGCGCCGAGATGGAGCTGCTCGCCAGCTGCGCCCGCCCCGTCATGCCCGTGCTCAACTTCGTCAGCGCCCCCGGCAGCCGCCGCACCGAGTGGCACGCCGCCTTGCGCGAAGCCGGCCTGCACGCGCTGGCGGAGTTCGACGCCGTCGCCCCCTTCACCGGGGCCGAGCAGGCCCTCTACCGCGACCTGGCCACCCTGCTGCCCGCGCGCCGCGCGCAAATGGACGCCATCGCCAGCGGCCTGCTGATGGAAGCGGCCGCGCGCGATCGCCAAACGCGCATGGAAATTGCCAGCGCCCTCATCAGCGCCGCCGCCCTGCGCCGCCGCATCAGCGCCGCCCAATACGCCGACAGCGCCCAGCGCCAGAGCTGCGAAGCCGCCCTGCAAGCCGACTGCGCCCGCATCGCCCATGAAGCCGCCCGGCGGCTGCTGGAGCGCCACGCCTTCGCCCCCGAAGACGCCCTGCCCGCCCACCTGCCCCTGCTGGCGCAGCGCTGGCAGGACGACTTGTTCCACCCCGCCTTCTTGCAGGAAACCGGCCGCCGCCTGGGCCTGGGCACGGCCCTGGGCATGAGCCTGGGCGCCATCGCCGACACGACGCTGGCCGGCCTCTCGCTGGGCACGGCCACCACCCTGGGCGGGGCCATAGGCAGCGCCCTGAGCGGCGGCTGGCAGCCCCTGATCAGCAAGGCCGGCAGCCGCCTGCAAGGCAAGCGCGAGCTCACCGTGGACGACGCCGTGCTCCTGACCCTGGCCGCGCAGCTCATCGCGCTCAACCAGGCCCTCATCGCGCGCGGTCACGCCGCCAGCCAGCCCCTGGCCGCCCAAAGCCTTCCCACCCCCGCCCTGCCCGAGCCGCAGGCGCGCGCGCTAATCCGCGCCCTGCGCCCGGCCCGCATCCACCCCGAGTGGGAAGCCGCCCCCGACATGGACAACTACGACTTCGACCGCCACAGATTGCAAGAAAAAGTTGCCAATCTGCTATTAAAAAATGACTGAAAAATGCCTTTTTTGCTACTGATTCGATAGCTGCGATCGCAGCAATGGCGGGCGCTGCGGCCCTGTTGCCTGTTTTTTGATCAGCAAAAAATCGGCAAAAAACCAGATACGTTCATTTACAAGCTGCACGCCCTGCTTGCCCGGCCGGGGCACTTTTTTACCGGGCCGACACTCTGGCCGCCTTTGCCTTTTTCACCATTTCCTTTTCTCCTCCAACGCAAGAGCCTTTCATGAAGTTCCTCAAAAAACGCTGGCCCTGGCTGCTGGCCGTGCCGGCCCTGATCGCCGCCGCTGCCTGGTGGCAACTTGCACAGCGCCCTGCCGCGCCGCAGTGGGTCACGGCCCCGGTTGAGCGGCAAGACCTGCAAGACGTCGTCATCGCCACCGGCTCCATCAAGGCGCAGCAGCAAGTCAACGTCGGCGCGCAGGCCACCGGCCAGATCAAGGCCCTGCACGTCAAGGTGGGCGACGTGGTGCAGCCCGGCCAGCTCATCGCCGAAATCGACGCCACCACCCAGCAAAACGCCCTGCGCGACGAGCTGGCGGGCATCAAATCGCTGCAAGCGCAAATCACCGCCCGCCAGGCCGCGCTCACCCTGGCCCGGCAAAACCTCGCCCGCCAGGAGCAAATGATGGCCGGCGACGCCACCGCCCGCGCCGATTTGCAAACCGCCCAAAACCAGTTCGCCGCCGCCCGCGCCGATCTGAAAATGAGCCAGGCCGCGCTGGAGCAGGCCATGCTCAAGGCCGAAACCGCCCGCGCCAACCTGGGCTACACCCGCATCCTCGCGCCCATGGCCGGCACCATCGTGGCCGTCGTCACCGAACAGGGGCAGACCGTCAACGCCGCCATGTCCAGCCCCACCATCGTCAAGCTGGCCAAGCTGGACACCGTGCGCATCGAGGCGCAAATCTCCGAAGCCGATGTGCCGCGCGTCAAACCCGGCATGCCCGCCTGGTTCACCCTTTTGGGCGATGCCGACACGCGCCACGAAACCTCTCTGGAGTCCATCGCCTTGCTGCCCCCCGCGCAGGAAAGCAGCGCCGAGAGCGCCAGCAGCACCACCACCACGGCCACCGCCATCTACTACAACGGCATCTTCAACGCCCCCAACCCCGACGGCCTGCTGCGCGTGGCCATGACCGCGCAAGTGCACATCGTCGTGGCCGAGGCCAAACAGGCGCTCACCATCCCCTACGCCGCGCTGGGGGCCAAACAGCCCGACGGCCGCCACGAAGTGCGCGTGCTGCCCGCAGGCGATGCCAGCGCCGAGCCCGAAACGCGCCTGGTGCGCACCGGGCTGAACAACCGCATCCACGTTCAGGTGCTGGACGGCTTGCAGGAAGGCGATCACGTCATCACCGGCCAGGCCAGCGCCCAGCCCGTCATCAGCAGCAGCGGCGAAGGCGAAATGTTCGTCCCGCCCCCGCCCATGTAAACCGGGGCCGCCGCCATGACTGCCAGCGCACAAGCCGCCGCCCGCCCCCCCCTGATCGCCCTGCGCGGCGTCGGCCGCGAATTTCCGGCCGGCGACACCGCCGTGGCCGTGCTCCAGGATGTGAACCTGACCATCCACGCCGGCGAAATGGTGGCCATCATCGGCCCCTCCGGCTCGGGCAAATCCACCCTGATGAACATCATCGGCTGCCTGGACCAACCCAGCCGGGGCAGCTACCAGGTGCTGGGCCGCGAAACCGGCGTCATGAGCGCCGACGAGCTGGCCCGCCTGCGGCGCGAGCACTTCGGCTTCGTCTTCCAGCGCTATCAGCTGCTGGGCGGCCTCAGCGCCCGGGGCAATGTGGAAATTCCCGCCATCTACGCCGGCCTTGCCGCCGCCGAGCGCCACGAGCGCGCCGCGCAGCTGCTCGCCCGCCTGGGCCTTGCCGAGCGCATGGAGCACAAACCCGGCCAGCTCTCGGGCGGCCAGCAGCAGCGCGTGTCCATCGCCCGCGCCCTGATGAACGGCGGCAGCGTCGTGCTGGCCGACGAGCCCACCGGCGCGCTCGACAGCGCCACCGGCGAGCAAGTCATGCAAATCCTGCAAGAGCTCAACGCCGCCGGCCACACCATCATCCTCGTCACCCACGACGCCAAAGTCGCCGCGCACGCGCGCCGCGTCATCGAAATCGCCGACGGCCGCATCACCCGCGACAGCGCCGCTGAAAACCCCGCTCCCGCCGCTCCCGCCGCTCCCGCCGCTCCCGCCGCCCCGCGCCCCCTGGCCGCCTGGTTCATGCGACTGCGCGAAGCCGCCCGCATGGCCGCGCACGCCATGTTTGCCCACCGCATGCGCACCCTGCTGACCATGCTGGGCATCATCATCGGCATCGTCTCCGTCACCCTGGTCAATGCCATCGGCGAAGGCGCCAAACAAAAAATCCTGGCCGACCTCAGCGCCTTCGGCACCAACACCATCTCCATCTTTCCCGGCGCCAGCTTTGGCGACCGGCGCGCTGACGCCATCCGCACCCTCACCGCCGCCGACGCCGAAGCCCTGGCCCAACTGCCCTTCGTGCACAGCGCCACCCCCCAGGTGCAGGCCAGCGTCACCGTGCGGCGCGGCAACGTCGAAAAAACCGCCAGCGTCAGCGGCGTCGCCCCCCAATACTTTGAAGTGCGCGGCAAACCCCTGGCCGCCGGCCGTCTCTTCGATCAGGAAGACGTCGCCCGCCTGGCGCTGGACGCCGTCATCGACGACAGCACCCGCCAGAACCTGTTTCAGCCGCACGAAAACCCGCTGGGCCAGGTGCTCATCCTGGGCACCGTGCCCGTGCGCGTGATCGGCGTCATCGGCAAGGAAACCAGCGACATGGGGTTCGACCTGGGCAACACCATCTGGCTGCCCTACAGCTCCGTCATGGGCCGCATCACCGGCAGCCAGACGCTGGAAAACATCACCGTGCGCATCAAGGACGACTGGGCCACCCACTACGCCGAAGCGCAAATCACCGAACTGCTCACCCGCCGCCACGGCAGCAAGGACTTTTTCACCAGCAACAGCGACACCATCCGCACCATGGTGGAAAAAACCACCTTCACCATCCAGCTCTTTATCTCCTCCATCGCCGTCATCTCCCTCATCGTCGGCGGCATCGGCGTGATGAACATCATGCTGGTGAGCGTGACCGAGCGCACCCCCGAAATCGGCATCCGCATGGCCGTGGGCGCGCGCCGCGGCGACATCCTTCAGCAGTTCCTCATCGAAGCCGTGCTCGTGTGCCTGCTCGGCGGCCTGCTGGGCATCGCCCTGGCCATCGGGGCGGGCACGGCCATCACGCACTTTTCCAAAGAATTCACCCTCGTGTTCTCCGCCCCCGCCATCGCCCTGGCCGTGGCCTGCTCCACGCTGATCGGCGTCGTCTTCGGCTTCTGGCCCGCCCGCAACGCCGCGCGCCTGAACCCCGTCGAAGCCCTCTCGCGCAGCTGAACCCGCCCGGCCTCATACGCTCCGTTTGTTACATTTCAAAAATCACCCAAAACGCCCGCAGCGCCCGTAAATACTGCGATCGCAGCTACAAAACCAATAGCAACAAGGCCAAAAAAAGGGTCGAAAAGTTACATTTTTGGCCTTTTTGGCGGCCCCGGCGCGGCTGCCGCACGCAGCGGCCTGCGGGACCTGGGCCGCCCGAGGCCCTCCCCTAAAATCCCGCCCCCGACGGGCCTGGGGCTTAGGCTTCAAGCCCTCTCTTTTTTTGAGCCGGCCCCGCTCTTTTTCCCCCGCCATCCGCCCCTTTTCGCCCGTGCCCCATCTGCAAGAAACCCGCCGCCGCCGCACCTTCGCCATCATCAGCCACCCGGACGCGGGCAAGACCACGCTGACGGAAAAACTGCTGCTGTTTTCCGGCGCCATTCAAATCGCCGGCGCCGTCAAGGGTCGCAAGGCCAGCCGCCACGCCACCAGCGACTGGATGGAGATCGAAAAGCAGCGCGGCATCTCCGTGGCCTCCAGCGTGATGCAGATGAGCTACCGCGACTGCGTCATCAACCTGCTCGATACACCCGGCCACAAGGACTTTTCCGAAGACACCTACCGCGTGCTCACCGCCGTCGATTCGGCCCTGATGGTGATCGACGCGGCCAACGGCGTGGAGTCGCAAACGCGCCGGCTGATCGAGGTCTGCCGCCAGCGCGACACGCCCATCATCACCTTCGTCAACAAGATGGACCGCGAAGTGCGCGATCCGCTGGACATCCTCGATGAAGTCGAACGCGAGCTGGGTATGCCCTGCTGCCCCATCACCTGGCCGGTGGGCCAGGGCAAGGGCTTTGGCGGCATCATCCATTTGCGCACGCAAAGCATGACGGTGTTCCAGGCCGGCACGGAAAAGCGCCCGCAGGACTTTGAAACCATCCCCTTGAGCGAAGCCGACGCGCTGCGCGCGCGCTTTGGCGCCGCCTTTGACACGGCGCTGGAGAGCATGGAGCTGGCGCAGGGCGCATCGGCCGAGTGGGACCACGAGGCCTTTCTGGCCGGGCGGCTCACGCCCGTGTTCTTCGGCTCCGGCGTGAACAACTTCGGCGTGATGGAAGTGCTGGACGCCGTCGTCGATATGTCGCCCCCCCCCGGCGCGCGCACCAGCCGCCTGATCGGCAAAAACGGCGACGTGCGCGAGGCCACCGTGCGCCCGGAAGACGAGGGCTTTTCCGGCGTGGTTTTCAAGGTGCAGGCCAACATGGACGCCAACCACCGCGACCGCATCGCCTTCGTGCGCGTGGCCAGCGGCCAATACCGGCCCGGCATGAAGATGAAGGTGCAGCGCACCGGCAAGGAGCTGCGCCCCACCAGCGTCGTCACCTTCATGAGCCAGCGGCGCGAGGCGGTGGAAGAAGCCTTTGCGGGCGACATCATCGGCTTTACCACCCACGGCGGCGTGCAACTGGGCGACACCATCACCGAAGGGGCCAATCTGCAATTCACCGGCCTGCCCTTTTTCGCGCCCGAAATGTTTGCCACCGTGGTGCTGAAAAACCCCCTGCGCGCCAAGCAGCTGCAACAGGGCCTGCTGCAACTGGGCGAGGAAGGGGCCATCCAGGTTTTCAAGCCCGACGCGGGCGGCAACATGCTGCTGGGCGCCATCGGCCAATTGCAATTTGAAGTGGTGCAGCACCGGCTGAAAACCGAATACGACTGCGATGTGCGCCTGGAAGGCAGCCAATACACCGGCGCGCGCTGGATCACGGCCGACACGGCGCAAGAGCTGCGCGAGTTTGAAACCGCCTACCCCCTGCGCATGGCGCACGACGCCGCCGGCGCGCTGGCCTATCTGTGCACCAGCCCCTACGACGTGCGACTGGCGCAGGAGCGCTTCCCCAAAATCCACTTCCACCCGCTGCGCGAACACGCGGGGCTGGAATTGCAGGGCGCCTGATCCGCCGGCCCCACAGCGCCTTTTCGCCCTCACCGCCGCCCCGCCATATGACCGCCCCGCCCGCGCCCCAGGCGCACCCGCCCAACAACTTCGACTTCGTGCGCCTGGTCGCGGCCAGCATGGTGCTCTACAGCCACCATTTCATCCTGGCCGGCCTCCCGGAAGAGCCCAAGGTGTTCGGCATCATCAGCTTCGGGCATCTTGCGGTGGTGATGTTTTTTTCATTGAGCGGTTATCTGGTCACGCAAAGCTGGCAATCCGATCCGCACATTTTCCGCTTTGCCATGCGGCGCATTTTGCGCATCTGGCCGGCGCTGGCGGCCGCAGTCATTTTCTGCGCATTGATTCTGGGGCCGCTGGTTACTTCCGCGCCCCTGCTGGATTATTTTGAAAATGGCGGCACATGGTCTTATTTTCAAAATCTGATCATACCGAGGGCATTTCACCTGCCGGGTGTTTTTGAAAACAATCCCTACCCGCTTTCGGTCAATGGCTCGCTCTGGACGATTCCCATTGAAGTACTGTGCTACATGGTATTGGGCGCCGCAGGCTTTCTGGGGCTGATGAAAAAGCGCTCCGTCTGGCTGATGGCCATCGGCATTTACCTGATCTGGTATTACTTCAAAAACAGCCCGGATACGCATGGCGCATTTCACATGCGCCTTGACCTGTGGACTTATTTCCTGCTCGGCTCGGCCATTTACACCCTGCGCCCCTGGTGGCAGTCGCGCGCCTGGCAGTGCACGGCTGTTTTGTTTGGCAGTTCCCTGATTTTGTGGCATATCGGATTGCGTCATCTGTCCGTGCTGCTTTCCCTGCCCTTTTGCGTCATTGCCTTCAGCCAGGCAAAAATTCCTTTCATCTGCCGGACCGGGCGCTACGGTGATTTTTCCTACGGTATTTACATTTTTGCCTTTCCCGTGCAGCAAAGCCTGATGTGGGGCTGGCGCGATCAACTGGGTTTTCATGCCATTTTGATTTGGTCTTTCATCCTGACTCTGATTCTGGCCTGCCTTTCCTGGCATCTGATTGAAGAGCCGGCATTGAAACTCAAACCCCGCAAAAACCAGCCGGTTTTTGAATATCTCGGGCAACTGGCGCGAAAAACTACCGCGCTTTGGCCCGGCATTTTGTGGGTAGCGCCGCTAGGGGTATGTATTTACGGCTGGCACGACATCCTGCTACATTTTCATGATCCCATATTGCCGGATCCGCTGATTACCTACCTGCCCGCCGCGCGGGATTTTCTGGATCAGGGGTTTGCCTTTCTTTTGTCGCCCACCAGTTACCGCGTTGCGCCGCTGACCTATCTCTGGCCCGCGCTCTGGGGGGCCGACCCTGCGCTCATTCGTCTGGCCCATATGGGCGTGTGGGCCGCCTGCGTCTTTTTTCTCTGGCAAAGCTGCCTTTGGCTGGGCGGCAAGGTCTGCGCCCTCATCGCCCTGGGCCTGCTGCTGCTGACGCCGCAGCTGCTGCTGTATTTCCCCTCGGAAATGTCCGAGCCGCTCTATCTGCTGGGCTTTTTCGCCTGGCTGCACGCCCTGGCCGCCCTGTTTTTGCGCCGCACGCCCACCCGCTGGTATGTGGCGCAAGCCGCGCTGGCGCTCACCGTCATGCTGCTGACGCGGCCCGTGTTTCAGCTCATGGCCCCTGCGGCCCTGCTGGGCTGCCTGGCCTTCATGGCCTGGGGCCGGCGCCTGCCCTGGGCCCTGCCGCCCGAGCTGGGGCCGCACTACGTGCGCCCCATCGCCTGGAGCCTTTTTCTCGGCCTGCTGCTGCCTTTGTGCTTTGTCATCAAAAACGGCCTGCTCTTTGGCCTTTGGGGCCTGGGCACGGGCGCAGGCGCGGGGCTTTATCTGGGCTTGCATCCCTTGACGCAGGGCACCGAGCCGGGATTTCTGGGCTTCACCTTCGACATCAACTCCCTGATCTGGGGCCTTGCGCCGCACAACGACCACCTGGATTTGGCAGGCGAGCGCATCGCCCGCGCCGCCGCCATCTGGCAGCTCAAGGACATGACGGCCAGCCAGGCCCTGCTGTTTTTCGGGCAGAAAACCTGGTGGTGGCTGGCGCATCAGCCCATGGAGCTAAAGCGTTTTGGCAACATTTTGCGGAATGTGCGCATTTTTGAATTATTGGCGATTTTTTCTGCGCTGATTTTCCTGTTCAGACAATTCAGGAAGAACCAGGAATTTGTGCAAGCTCGCAGGCCATCTATCGCATTTTTTGCCACGATTTTGCTGATTGCCGCAGCCTTGTTGGTGCAGTTTCTTCCCATTTTGCATAACGCCCGCTACAGCGCCACTTTTTTTGATCCGCTATTTATCATTGCCACCTCATTGGCGCTGGCGTGGTTGATTTTTCCCGCCCAATTCCCCGCCTCTGCCAACCGACGCAACACTGCCATTTATTACGCTACCAGCCTCGCCCGCGCCACCCTGCTTTTCACGCTTTTGACCGTATGCACCGTGGCCATCCTCACTCTCGCCAGAAGAGTCGAATCCATCGCCATCCACCCCGCCCTGACGGGGTACACCACCCCGCTTTTTCACACCGACGATATCCGTCTGGTTCAGGTTTCAGGCGCATTGGCTACAGGCGAAAAAGAATGGATCACTACCAAAGACCCGGCTGTCTTGCACGTAGCCATTTCCGAAAATGTCATCAAAACCATTTCAAAATCCTTGCCGTTGCATGTCATGTGGGAAACCCGGGTAAAAATCCAGACTCCCTCAAAAGAAAAATGCAACTATGTGGATTCAGGATATTTGACAGGTCGGGGGGTTTTCATGCAATCCGATATCAAGTTTCCGCTGCGATTGAGGGTCAAATCATCTCCGCACGAGCAGGTTTTGCTCACCCACGCCAACTATGACATGCGCCCGCAAGAGCCGGGCCAATATCAGCTTCAATTCCTCTGCCCCGTGGGAACCAAAGTCCAGTGGATTTCCACTCGCCTGCTGGAAAGCACGCAAACACAGGAAGCCACAAAAAACATCGCGCATCTTTTCCAAAACACGGCTTCTTCTTTAGCGAAACCATGAATCCAACGCTTGTTTTTTACACTGTCGCCTGCGTATTCGGCATTTCATGCGGACAGCTGCTGTTCAAAAAGGCAGCTTCCAGCATGGCCCTCACCGCAGGCTGGCAAGGGATGATTTTCAATACCTGGCTCTGGCTGGCTTTCATTCTGTATGGCGCGATGACGATTTTGTGGGTGTGGATACTCAAACACGCCCCGCTGCATATTGCCTACCCCTTCATGGGGCTGGCATTTTTAATCGTTCCCGTTCTGGCGCGAATTTTCATTGGTGAGCCACTGCACTGGCAATCCATGGCCGGCGGCGTACTGATTCTGGCGGGAATTACCCTGGCTTCCGTGGGGAGCAAGACATGACGGACAAAATCGCTGTCGCCATTCCCAGCTACAAGGTTCAAAATCATGTACTGGAAGTCATTGCCCAAATTCCCGCCTTCGTTTCCAAAATATACGTCGTTGACGATAAATGCCCTCACGGCAGCGGCCAACTGGTGCAGCAAGAATGCCGCGATCCGCGCGTTCAGGTCATTTTCCACGAAGAAAACCAGGGCGTTGGCGGAGCCATGATCACGGCCTATCGCGCCGCCCTGGCCGATGGCATGTCCATCGTCGTCAAAATCGACGGCGACGGGCAAATGAACCCTGCGCTGATTCCGCAATTCATCCGCCCCATTCAAAAGGGCAGGGCCGATTACACCAAGGGCAACCGATTTTTCCGGCCCGCATCCCTGCGCGGCATGCCGCTGATTCGCCTGCTGGGCAATGCCGCCCTTTCATTCATCAACAAATTCAGTACGGGATATTGGTCCATCATGGACCCGGTCAATGGCTACACGGCCATCAACACAAGGGTTCTGCGCGAATTGCCGCTGGAAAAAATAGAAAAGCGGTATTTTTTTGAAACGGACATGCTCTACCAGCTGAATCTGGTGCGCGCCGTGGTGCACGATATCCCGATGGATGCCGTCTATGCCGATGAAGAATCCAGCCTGAAAATATCAAAAGTATTGCCCGAATTTGCGCTCAAGCATCTGATCCGCCTTTTCAAGCGGTATTGTTATCAATACCTGATCCGCGATTTCAATATTGGCAGCATTTACAGCCTCTCCGGTCTTTTGTTTCTTTTTGCAGGCGGTCTGTTCGGCATGGGCGCCTGGATACACAGCCTGCAAACCAATATTCCGGCCACCAGCGGCACAGTCATGCTGGCCGCCCTGCCCGTCATCGTGGGCATTCAGCTCATGATTGCCTTTTTGCATCACGACGTCAGCCGCGAGCCCGCCACGCCTCTTTGCGCCGACCTGCCCGAAAACCCCGACGATCTCGAAACCCCCTAGCCGCCGCAGGGCCTGCGCGCACCTTGCCGCCTACAATCGCCCGGCTGCACCTGCTTTTACAGTTTTGTTTTTCCAATGGATCACATCCGAAATTTCTCCATCATTGCGCATATCGACCACGGTAAATCCACCCTGGCCGACCGTCTGATTTCCCGTTGCGGCGGCCTTTCAGATCGGGAAATGACCGAGCAGGTGCTCGATTCCATGGATATCGAAAAAGAGCGCGGTATCACCATCAAGGCACAAACCGCCGCTCTGCAATACAAGGCACGCAATGGTCAGGTCTATAACCTCAACCTGATTGATACCCCCGGCCATGTGGATTTTTCGTACGAAGTCAGCCGCTCGCTTTCCGCTTGCGAAGGCGCCCTGCTGGTGGTCGATGCCAGCCAGGGTGTGGAAGCGCAAACCGTGGCCAATTGCTACACCGCCCTGGATTTAGGGGTGGAAGTGCTGCCCGTGCTCAACAAAATGGATTTGCCACAGGCCGACCCCGACAACGCCAAGGCGGAAGTAGAAGACGTTATCGGCATCGACGCCAGCGAAGCCATCCCCATTTCCGCAAAAACAGGTATGGGAATTGACGATGTGCTGGAACAAATCGTCGCCAAAATACCCCCTCCGCGCGGCCAGGTAAATGCACCCCTGCGCGCCATGATTATCGATAGCTGGTTCGATGTATATGTGGGCGTGGTTATGCTGGTGCGAATCATCGACGGTCGCCTGCAGAAAGGCGAGCGATTCAAAATGATGGCCACCGACGCCGCCTATGAAGCCGGCAATCTGGGCGTTTTCACCCCCGCCCAGCAACCGCGCGACGCGCTGGAAGCGGGCGAAGTGGGCTACATCATTGCGGGCATCAAGGAGCTCAAGGCCGCCAAGGTGGGCGACACAATTACGCTGGAGAAAAAACTGCCCAATAACTTGGGCCCTGCCAGCGAACCCCTGCCCGGCTTCAAGGAAATCCAGCCCCAGGTTTTTGCAGGCCTGTATCCGACCGAGGCCAACCAATATGACGCACTGCGTGATTCACTGGAAAAATTGCAGCTCAATGACGCCAGCCTGCATTTCGAGCCGGAAGTCAGCCAGGCTTTGGGATTTGGTTTCCGTTGCGGATTTCTGGGGCTTTTGCACATGGAAATCGTGCAGGAGCGACTGGAACGCGAGTTTGACCAAGATTTGATCACCACCGCCCCCAGCGTGGTGTATGAAGTGGAAAAAGGAGACGGAGAGGTCATTCAGGTTGAAAACCCCTCCAAAATGCCCGATCAGGCGCGCATACACGAAATACGCGAGCCCATCGTGACCGTGCATCTTTATATGCCGCAAGATTATGTCGGCCCGGTCATGACTCTGGCCAACCAGAAGCGGGGCGTGCAAATCAACATGCAATATCACGGCAAACAGGTGATGCTCACCTACGAGCTTCCCCTGGGAGAAATCGTGCTGGACTTTTTTGACAAGCTCAAATCCGTCAGCCGCGGTTATGCCAGCATGGATTACGAGTTCAAGGAATATCGCCCCTCTGATGTGGTCAAGGTGGATATTTTGCTCAACGGTGAAAAGGTTGATGCCCTTTCGATCATCGTTCACCGAAGCCAGGCGCAATTCCGCGGCCGCGCCGTCGCCGCCAAAATGCGTGAAATCATCAGTCGCCAGCAGTTTGATGTCGCCATTCAGGCTGCCATTGGCGCCAATATCATTGCCCGCGAAAATATCAAGGCCCTGCGCAAAAACGTATTGGCCAAGTGCTACGGCGGCGACATTACCCGCAAACGCAAACTGCTGGAAAAGCAAAAGGCCGGTAAAAAACGCATGAAACAAATCGGCTCGGTCGAGGTGCCACAAGAAGCTTTTCTGGCCATTTTGCAAGTGGAGGAATGATGCCGATTTTCACTGGAATCATCCTTGCCGGTTTTGCCGCCTACTGTCTGGCCTGGTATTTTGGAGCCATTCAGGGAAGCTATCCTGTTTTGCTACTCACCGCATCGGTTGTCACCGGTCTTTACTGGCTGGCCGAGCGCATGATTTTCCTGCCTAGGCGCAAAGCCGCTGCTGCTGCCCTGCAAGCACAATACGATGCCCGCCAGGCGCAGCTGACTGCCCAAAATATAACGATCGACAACTCTGACGATATTCAGGAAGCCAAAAAAAATTTGCTCAAACAGCCTTGGTGGCTGGATTGGACAGCTGGCTTGTTTCCCATCATACTGGCCGTTTTCCTGCTTCGCTCGTTCGTTTTTGAACCCTTCCGAATTCCATCGGGTTCCATGATTCCGACCTTGCAAATTGATGATCTGATTCTGGTCAACAAATTCACCTACGGCATCAGACTGCCTGTCATCAACAAGCGCATTACCAATGGCGAGCCTGTCCAGCGCGGTGATGTTATTGTTTTTCATTATCCATTGCAAACAGATATTGATTACATCAAGCGCGTGATCGGTCTTCCAGGCGACGAAGTTGCCTATATCAACAAAGAAATCACCATTAACGGCACTGCCGTGAATCAGACTCCTGCGGGTGATTTTCTTGACAAATCCACCATGCAGTATTTCAAACAGTTCACCGAACAGGCGCCCTCAGGCAAATCCTATTCAGTGATGCTGGATGATAAAGCGCCGCCCTTCATCATGGGAGTCGAGTCATTCAAAAGTAATGACATGTGCCAATACAGCGTGGAAGGCGTACGCTGCAAAGTGCCCGAAGGCCACTTTTTTGTCATGGGTGATAACAGAGATCACTCGCTCGATTCCCGTTATTGGGGCTTTGTGCCTGAAAACCTCATAGTCGGCAAAGCCTTTTTCATATGGATGAATTTGGGCAATTTTAGTCGCATTGGTTCTTTCAACTAAGGAAAATTTATGATTACCACCAAAAAGTCAAGGCAGCGAGGATTTTCAATTATCAGCCTGATTATTCTTGGGGCCATTGTGGGATTTTTATTAGTCATTGGATCCCAGGCTGTCCCTACGGCAACAGAATACATGAGCATTCGCAAGGCGGTCAAACTCTCCATCAGGGACGCGTCCACACCGGCTGAGATTCGGGCTTCCTTTGACCGGGCCGCCTCTGCAAGTTATATTGAAACCATAACCGGCAAGGACTTGCAGATTACCCAAAGAAACGACAGAATCGTGGTGAGTTTTTATTATGAAAAAGAAATTCACATCGGCGGCCCTGTATTTCTTCTGATCAAATATCAAGGATCCGAAAAAGGCTAACCGTCTCCATGTCCGTCCGAATGGAAAACCCTCCATTGCACGACCTTCAAAAAAAATTGGGATATCAGTTTAAAAATCCCGGTCTTTTGCAACAGGCTCTCACCCACAGAAGCCATGGATCGACCCACAATGAACGCTTGGAGTATTTGGGCGATGCCGTTTTGGATCTGGCGGTCGCCCATATGCTTTATGAAGCGCTGGCACAAAATCCTGAAGGCGATCTCTCGCGGGTCAGGGCTGCCCTTGTGAAGCAGTCCACCCTGCATCAACTGGCGTTGGATTTGCATTTGCCGAAAATGATTCGCCTGGGCAGTGGCGAGTCCCGTTCCGGGGGGCGTAATCGCCCCTCCATTCTGGCGGATACCCTGGAAGCGATTATTGGGGCAATTTATCTGGATTCCGGCTTCAATGAGGCCAGCGCATTGGTCCACCGTTTATTCGGAAAAATTGAAATCGACGCTTTTATGCTGGAAGCATCCAAGGACCCCAAGACAACACTACAAGAATGGCTTCAGGGGAAGCGCCTTCCTTTGCCCAAATACAGCATTTTGACAATCAAGGGCGCAGCACATCAACAGGTTTTTGAAGTGCAGTGCCATGTGGAAAGCCTGAATCTAAGCACCCGGGGAGAGGGAAGCTCGCGCCGAGTCGCTGAACAAGCCGCTGCGGCAAATTTTTTAAAAGAATTGCGACAGAACCCTCCGCCATTATTCAACTCGGCGGCCAAACGCAGTCAATAAATCCATTTTCATTGGCAAGTCATTCATGAACGACACCCCGACTGACAGTATCCCCGATAGACAATACTGCGGCCTGATCGCCATTGTGGGGAGGCCCAATGTTGGCAAATCCACTTTGCTCAATGCATTGGTAGGACAAAAAATCAGCATCACCAGCCGCAAAGCTCAAACCACCCGCCACAGGATTACGGGTATTCGAACGCTAGTCGATGGCGAAAATACGGGCAGGCAGTTCATTTTTGTCGATACACCGGGATTTCAAACCCAGCACACGGCTGCCCTGAACAAATCACTCAATAAAACCGTCATGGGCGCCATTGAAGGCGTGGATGTGATTTTGTTTGTCGTGGAGGCTGGAAAATTCACATTGGCCGATGCCAAGGTGCTTTCTCTTTTGTCCAAGAATATTCCCGTTATCCTGGTCGCCAACAAACTCGACAACCTGCATCGCCGTGCGGAGTTGGCTCCCTGGCTGCGCGAAATGCAGGAGCGATTTGCATTTTCTGAATTTGTGCCCATGTCGGCCAAAAATCCCCAGGATATTCAACGTTTGCTGACTATTTGTTCGCCTTATTTGCCTGAACAACCCTGGTGGCACGATGCAGATGAGTTGACCGATCGCAGTGAGAAATTTCTGGCAGGAGAAATCGTTCGGGAAAAACTGTTTCGCCTGACAGGCGATGAACTGCCTTACACATCCACCGTAGTCATTGATTTATTCAAGGAAGAAAAAAGCCGCCAATATGGACGCATGGTGCGCATTGCTGCCACTATTGTGGTGGAACGCGATAGCCACAAGGCCATGATTATTGGAGATTCAGGCTCTCGCCTGAAAAGGATAGGCACTGAAGCGCGGGTTGAACTGGAAAAGCTCATGGATTGCAAGGTGTTTCTGGAATTATGGGTCAAGGTGCGTAGCGGTTGGGCGGATGATGAAACGCATGTGCGCAGTTTCGGATACGAATAAATAAAATACCGATCCGAGCAATTAGCAATTAAAAAAAGAGGTGGATGATTTGCATCCACCTCTTTTTTATTAATCACCTGCCCGATTCCGAAAAACCTGGGCAGGTTCAATTATTTATTACATGTTGTCAATCATGACCTGGCCGAATCCAGAGCAGCTCACTTGCGTAGCGCCGTCCATCAAGCGGGCAAAATCATAAGTAACCTTTTTACTTTGAATGGATTTCTCCATGCTGCTGATAATCAGATCAGCGGCTTCTTTCCAGCCCATGTGGCGCAGCATCATTTCAGCGCTCAGGATTTCAGAGCCAGGATTGACATAGTCCTTGCCCGCATATTTCGGGGCCGTTCCATGAGTCGCTTCAAACATGGCTACGGAATCCGACAAGTTGGCGCCGGGGGCAATGCCGATACCGCCAACCTGTGCAGCCAGCGCATCGGAGATGTAATCGCCGTTGAGGTTCAAGGTGGCGATGACGCTGTATTCGGCAGGGCGCAGCAGAATTTGCTGCAGGAAAGCGTCGGCGATGCTGTCCTTGATAATGATTTCCTTGCCGGTTTTGGGATTTGTGAGTTTGCACCAGGGGCCGCCATCCACTTCCACAGCGCCAAATTCTTTCTTGGCCAGGGCATAGCCCCAGTCACGGAAGCCGCCTTCGGTGAATTTCATGATGTTGCCTTTGTGAACCAGGGTCACATTGGGTTTGTCATTGTCGATGGCGTATTGAATGGCCTTGCGCACCAAGCGCTCCGTTCCTTCACGGGAAACGGGCTTGACTCCAATACCGGAAGTATTGGGGAAGCGGATTTTCTTCACACCAAAATCATCCTGCAGGATTTTGATAAGTTTTTTCGCCTTTTCGGATTCAGCTTCAAATTCAATGCCTGCATAAATGTCTTCGCTGTTTTCGCGGAAAATCACCATGTTGGTTTTTTCCGGTTCTTTCACGGGCGAGGGAACGCCTTTGAAATATTGAATGGGGCGCAGGCAGACATACAAATCCAGATCCTGACGCAAAGCCACGTTCAGGCTGCGAATACCGCCGCCCACGGGCGTGGTAAGCGGGCCCTTGATGGAAACCACATAATCGCGCACGGCTTTCAGCGTTTCTTCGGGCAGCCAAACGTCAGGGCCATAAATTTTTGTGGATTTTTCGCCTGCGTACACTTCCATCCAGTGGATTTTCCGTTTGCCGCCGTAAGCCTTGGCCACGGCTGCGTCCACCACTTTGAGCATCACGGGGGTAATGTCCATCCCCGTGCCGTCGCCTTCAATATAGGGAATGATGGGTTGATCCGGCACATTGAGGGACATGTCGGCATTGACAGTAATTTTTTCGCCCTGTGCAGGCACCTTGATGTGCTGGTACATTGAAATGAATCTCCTAAGAACAGAAAATTTGGCGCAGACACCGCGTCTGCGCTTGCGTTTTTGATTTTACCTTCCGTGCCTGCGCGCCCCTGTTTTTGTCACTCCCCATGAAAACCCTGATTCTGCTTTCCGCCCTTGTGATGAGCTCTTTTGTCCACGCCCAATCGCCGCAAATGGACTTGCCGCGCGCGGCGCTGCACATCGGCATGCATCGCATCGAAGCACAACTGGCGCAGACGGATTTCCAGCGCCAAACCGGCCTGATGCACCGCCGCAGCATGCCCGAGCACGAGGGGATGCTGTTTGTGTTTGAACATCCGGGCGTTCAGTGTTTCTGGATGAAAAACACCCTGCTGCCGCTGACAGCCGCTTTCGTGGCGGACGATGGCTCCATCGTCAATCTGGCTGATATGCAGCCGCTGGATGAGAACACGCACTGCTCGGCGCAGCCTGTTCGGTATGTGCTGGAAGTGAATCAGGGCTGGTTCGAGCGGCGCAAGATCAAGGCGGGCGCGAAAGTCAGGGGGATTCCCGAAGTTTTGACGGAAAGAAAATCCGTCCCAATGCCTTCGCCTTGAATGATTCAGTTGAAATCCATTAACTAAAATATCTGAGCAAGATATTCGATAAAAAAGCGGGAAGCGCCCAATAAACAAATAGGGCGCTTCCCGCTTTTTTTATGCGCAAGTCAATTACTCGTTCGGCATCAAACCTGCCAGCCGGTTTGGGCCAGCGCCTGCTCAATCAGCGCAGGGGCCAGCAGCCAGCCATGACGGAACAGGCCGTTGATGCGCAGGCACTGGCCGTCCCATTCGGTGTGCGGGTTGTTGTCCGGCAGGGCCGGGCGCAGGTTCACGTCCAGCTTGAGGATGCGCGCTTCGGCCAGGGCGGGCATGGCGCTGTGGGCAGCGGCCAGCAGCTCAACCACGCTGCGCAGGCTGGCAGGGCTGCGGTCTTCGGTTTCCAGTTCGCTGGCGCCTACCAGCACCAGATCGGGCGAGCGCGGCACCAGATACACGCCGTGGCGCGGGTGCAGCAGCCTGGTCAGCCGCGTCAGCCCGTGCGCGGGCACATGCAGCCAAATGACCTCGCCGCGCACGCCACGCACTTCAAAAACGGGCGATGTATGCCCTTCCCGGCCTTCACCGCGTTGCGCCTTCGCCCCTGCGCCGCGCACGTCCACCACTGCGTCGAACTGGGCGCTTGTGCCATCGCTGAAATGCAGGCGGCCATCAGTTTCCACGCGCTCCACGGCGCGGCCCCAGTGCCATTGGGCCGGCTGCGGGGCGTTCTGACTGTCTTCGTACAGAGCCATGAGGGTGGCAACGGCATCGAGCTGGCCTTCGCCGGGCAGCAACCAGGCGTGGGCGGGGCCTTGCAGGGCGGGTTCGAGTGTGCGCAGCTCCTCCAGCGGCAGCGCCTGCACGCCCTGATGAGGGCTGGCGGCCTGCCACTCGGGCGTGGCGCAAGCCTGGCGCAAACGCTCCAGCACACGCTGGGCCGCGCCCAGATCGCTGTGGTGGGCCAGCATCAGGCTGCCTTCGGCGCGGAACATGGGGCGCTGCGGCAGGGCGGCGGTGATATCGCGCCACAGGGGGATGGAACGCCAGCCCAGCGCAGCGATGGCGGGCTCCACGCTGTCGAGCTCGGCCAAGGGGCTGAGCATGCCGGCGGCGGTAAACGCTGCGGCCGTGGGCACGTAAGGCGCGTCGTCGGGCGCCTGGCTGCGGAACACGGGTCGGGGGCTTTCGGCCACATCAAACACGCTGACGCGGTGGCCGGCGCGGGCCAGTTGCCAGGCCAGCAAACGCCCCAGCAGGCCCGCGCCTGCAATGCCGATGGATAAGGAGGTCATGATGTTTTTCCCTTCTCTGGGTTTGGGTGGTAAAGCCTGATTTGCGCCCCGGGCCAGGGCAGAAAACTGGGCCTGGGGGATGGCATGGGGAAGATAGGTTACTCCTGTTTTTGTAGCACGGATCGCAGTATCCACGGGCCTTCCAGCCGTTTTGGGTATGTGGCCCGGTGGCAAATAGCGTGCCTGCGGGCGTGCTTTCAGGCGCGCTCAAGCCGCATCCGTTTCCTTGACGATGGGGATGTACACCTCACGCCCGGCAGCGGCAAATTCCCGCGATTTTTCAGCCATGCCCGCTTGCAGCGCGGCGGTTTCATCCAGCCCGCGGGCGGCGGCGAAATCGCGCACTTCCTGCGTGATCTTCATGCTGCAAAACTTGGGGCCGCACATGCTGCAAAAGTGGGCGCTTTTGCTGCTTTCGCGCGGCAGGGTTTCGTCGTGAAAAGCACGGGCGGTGTCGGGGTCCAGGCTGAGGTTGAACTGGTCATACCAGCGAAATTCAAAGCGTGCCTGGCTCAGCGCCTCGTCACGCGCGCGGGCGCCGGGGTGGCCCTTGGCGACATCTGCGGCGTGGGCAGCGATCTTGTAGGCAATGATTCCCTGCTTGACATCGTCACGGTCAGGCAGGCCCAGGTGCTCCTTGGGCGTCACGTAGCAGAGCATGGCCGTGCCCATCCAGCCGATCATGGCCGCGCCTATGGCAGAGGCGATGTGGTCATAGCCGGGGGAGATGTCTATGGTCAGCGGCCCCAGGGTGTAGAAGGGCGCTTCGCCGCAGTGCTTGAGCTGCTCGGTCATGTTGGCCTGAATCAGGTGCATGGGCACGTGGCCGGGGCCTTCGATCATGGTTTGCACACCGTGCTTCCAGGCGATTTGCGTCAGCTCGCCCAGGGTGCGCAGCTCGGCAAACTGGGCCTCGTCGTTGGCGTCGGCCAGGCTGCCGGGGCGCAGGCCGTCACCCAGGCTGAAGGTGACGTCATACGCCTTCATGATGTCGCAGATGTCTTCAAAGTGGGTGTAGAGAAAGCTCTCCTTGTGATGCGCAATGCACCACTTGGCCATGATGGAGCCGCCGCGGCTGACGATGCCGGTGCGGCGCGGCACCGTCAGGTGAATGAAGGGCAGGCGCACTCCGGCATGGATGGTGAAGTAGTCCACGCCCTGCTCGGCCTGCTCGATCAGCGTGTCGCGGAAGATTTCCCAAGTCAGGTCTTCGGCAATGCCGCCCACTTTTTCCAGCGCCTGATAAATGGGCACGGTGCCTATGGGAACGGGGCTGTTGCGCACGATCCAGTCGCGCGTGGTGTGAATGTTTTTACCCGTGGACAAGTCCATCACCGTGTCGCCTCCCCAGCGTATGGCCCACACCAGTTTTTCCACTTCTTCTTCAATGCTGCTGGTGACGGCGCTGTTGCCGATATTGGCGTTAATCTTGACCAGGAAATTGCGGCCAATGGCCATCGGCTCGATCTCGGGATGGTTGATGTTGGCCGGAATTACCGCGCGACCGCGCGCCACTTCGTCGCGCACGAATTCGGGCGTAATCACTGGCGGGATACCGGCCCCCAATCCATTACCCGCCAGGCGCTGCTCACGCGCCACATCGTTCAGATAGGCGGCCATCCACTCGCGGCGGCCGTTTTCGCGCAGGGCCACGTATTCCATCTCGGGCGTGACGATGCCCTTGCGCGCATAGTGCATTTGCGTGACGTTCGCACCCGCGCCAACGCCCCCCTTGGCGCGGCGCGGCTGGCGTTGCAGCGCGGCGGCTTCGCGGCGCAACTGTTCGATGCGAGGGGTGTCGCGCCCCACATGCTTGCCGCCGTCATCCAGGATGTGCGCCACGCGGCCGGCGTAGCTCTCGGTATCGGCGCGCTCGGCAATCCAGCCTGCGCGCACGGCGGGCAGACCGCTGCGCACGTCGATCGAAACCTCGGGATCGGTGTAGGGGCCGGAGGTGTCATACAGCGAAACCACCTCGTCATTGGTCAGCGTTACCTCGCGCACCGGCACGCGCATATCGGCACGTGATCCCTGGATGTAGCTTTTACGCGAGGCAGGAAACGGCTCGCGTGTGAGCGTGAGCAACTGGGCAAATTTGTCTGGAGTGTTCATCGTTGAGGCTTTCCAAATAAGGGGACATATGAAAACCACCCCGAAAGCCCCCTGCCCCGCGCACCAGGGGCGCATACAGCCCTGGCCGCCAGTCGCAACGGTGAAATGTCCTCTTCCTTACGCCGGTACGAACCGGATCAAGTTGAAACGGGTTTGGCCCTGTGCCATCTCAGCGACAGCGCCTGCTCAACAAGCCCTGCCGCACCCCGGAGTGAAGCTTCATCGTAACACCGCGTGCGGCCGGGCTTTTACACAATTTTTCAGACAACTTGCGCCAAGTCGATTTTTTGATATACAATGCGCAGCTTCTTTCCCCGATAGCTCAGTCGGTAGAGCGCCGGACTGTTAATCCGTAGGTCCCTGGTTCGAGCCCAGGTCGGGGAGCCAAACACAAAGAGGGACGCAGCTTTCATGGTTGCGGCCCTCTTTCTTTTTGCGTAGCCAAAGTGAAACCAGCAGGCTTATTCAATCTGCGGCCACCTGCAACCTGTCCGGCTTCAAGTACGCGCAACTTTCATCTTCTGATGAATCGCATTTCAATCAACCCATGCCGCCAGCCACTCAATAAAACCAACCCGGCTGCATTGCATGATTTGCCAATCCATAAATCCAAACAAAGAAAAGGGATGCCGTTGCAAAAACGACATCCCTTTTTCTTTGCCCGGTTTCGGCCGGGGCGCGCAGCGCCTGCCAATGGAAAACAGGCGCGCCTGCAGCAATCAGGCCGGCTGCAAAAAGCCTCTCATCAAAAACCCACCCATAGCCCATGAATTACCAGGGTGGCAATCAGCAAGGCAGTGCCAATCAGGCTTTTGCGCTTGTAGTTTTGCACTTCGTCTTTCAAATCGTCCGAAGGCTGCTCGCGCTCCAGGCGGCTGACGGCCCAGGCCCGCAGGGCGGCCATGATGGCGTAAAGCGCAAAGCAAACGGCAATCAGCAAGGTAATGTGGTTCAGGCGTGGCACCATTTCAAACTCCGTAGGAATAAAGCCAAGGCATGTCCAGCAGGCGTTCGCCCAGCAAGCGCATAGCCATATTGCGCCCCCAGAGCATGAAGCCGCTGGCGTGAAAAATCTCGGCATTGCGCAAGGCGCGCTTTTGCACGCGGGCGCAGCGCATCCAGCGCCGCTCGGCGTAGCGCGCCAATTGCTGCGGCAGGGCCTGCTCGTCTTTCAGGCACGACCCCAGCGCCTGCGCGTCTTCTATGGCCATGCCCGCGCCCTGCGCCAGATAGGGCGGCATGGGGTGCGCGGCATCGCCCAGCAGGGCCACGCGCCCTTGCGCCATTTGCCCGGCCGATTGCACGGGGGGCCGCACGCACAACTGCCACAAGCGCCAGGCGTATGGGTTCACGCTGGCCTGCCCGGCCGCCTCCAGCAGCTCCCGCAAGGGCGCGCACACTGCGCCAGTCTGGGCCAGCAGATCGTAGGCATTGGCTTGAAGGTCCCAGCCCGGCTCGCGCGCTTGCTCGGCCTGCGCGTCTTGCGTGATGACCACCAGGTTCAGCCATTCCCCCCTGCGCACGGGGTATTGCACGGCGTGCATGCGCTCGCCCAGCCATAGCGTGACGCACGAGCTGCGCAGCGCGGCAGGCAAATCGGCCTGATTGAGCATGGCGCGCCAGGCCAGGTGGCCTATCGGCTGTGGCGGGCCGTCGGCCAGCAGGGTTTGCCTGACGGTGCTCCACAGGCCATCGGCGCCAATCAGCGCTTGAGCCTCGTGCTCGGCCTGCGCGGTGAATGCGCGCACGCCCGCGTCGTCTGATTCCCAGCGCTCCAGCGCCTGCCCGTTGTGAATTTGCGCGCCCGCCTCCTGCGCCGCCTCGGCCAGCAGGGCATGGCAATCGGCCCGATGAATGGTGACGTAGGGCGCGCCATACAGGCGCATGGCCCGCTCGCCCAGCGGCAGGCGGCCCAGGGGGCGACCGCCTTGCGCGCAGCGCACTTGCAGCTCGGGCGGAAAGGCCGCCACGGCCTGCAACTGCGGCCCCAGCCCCCAGCCTTGCAGCACGCGCGTGACATTGGGGCCCAGCTGAATGCCCGCGCCCACTTCGCTGAAGACGCTGGCGCGCTCCAGCACGCTGGCCTGCCAGCCCGATTGCGCCAGGGCAAGGGCAGCGGCCATGCCGCTGATGCCACCACCCGCAATCAATACTTTCTTCCGCGTCATATTTGGCAATTGTGACTTCATCGCTGCCTCTTGTTTCTCACTTCACAAGCTGTAAAGTCAGCTTTCAGACATTCTCGGTTTTCCGCCTGATTTACAAATTCCTGCCTGGCAACGATGCAATTGCCCCACCAGCACAGCAAACTGCTCAAGCGCTGTACCCACGAAGCGGTCTTTCTGGCCTCATCCATGTTCGACCGCAGCGCCGAAGCCGCCCGGCTCACACTGGAAGAGGCCGAGCAGCAATCGACCGCACCGGCCAGCCGCCAGCAACTGGCCGACGCCATGGTAGCCCTGGCCCGGCACCGGGGCAAACTGCGCACACGCTTTCCCGCCCGGCTGGAAGTGGCCATCAACCAGGCTTTGCAGGCCGCCAGCGAGGCCGATCTCACCCCCGTTCGCCACTCCAACCTGGCCTCGCTGGAGTCCGTCACCATCATGGCCGATGCCGACGTTTCGCAATTTGTCGAAACCTCGCGCCTGCAACAAACCGTGCTGCCCGTGGTGGACGAGCGCCTCACCCGGCTGGACACCCTGATGAGCTCCGCCCTGGGCCTGCCCGTGGTGCGCGCCGATCTCAACCCCATGCGCCCCGAAGTGCTGTGCAACGCGCTGATGGAAGTGCTCGACGAGCTGGACGACAGCGCCGAAGTGCGCCACCTGCTGCTGCGCCACCTCACCCGCCCGTTTGCCGACGAGATCAACCGCCTCTACGCCACCGTCATCAAGCTGCTGGAAGAAAAAGGCGTGCAGGAAGCGCGCTACCGCCTGCGCCTGACCGCGGGCGGCACGCGCTTTGCAGGCGGCGGTGGCGGCGCAGCCCGCCCGGCGGCAGCCGGCGCCGGCAATGAGGGCCTGACCAACCTGGCCGCTGGCGCGCCGGCATCGGGGCGCGGCGCCGGCTTTCAAATGCCGTCTGCGGCCGATCTGGCCCGCGCCGAATCCAACCTGTCCTACGACGTGGTGCATGACTTTCTCTACCGCCCCCAGTGGGCCGGCGAGAACGACGCCCCCCTGCCGCCCGGCTTTTACCAGGCCGTGCAAAAGGAAATGCAAACCTGCGCAGCCGTGGCCGCCTCCACCCAACTGCCCAGCGACGCCGAAATCTACGCCGCCCAGCAGGAAAGGCGCGCCCTTCCCGTCATGGAGCGCCCGCCCCAGGAGCTAGACGCGCAAGCCGTGCTCTCGCGCGAAACCTGGGGCGAAGTCGCCTCCCCGCAAGCGCGCACGCAAACCCTCATCCACCTCAAATCGCAGGCCCGCAAAGTCAGCCAGGTCATCGGCCTGGATGCCGTGCGCGCCCTCATCGACCAGGTAGCGGGCGACGTGCGCGTGCTGCCACCCGTGCGCGAAGCCTTCGTCGCCCTCGAACCCGCCCTGCTGCGCATGGCCCTGCGCGACCCCCGCTTCATGGGCGACGAGCAGCACCCCGCCCGCCGCATGGTTGAAGCCATCGCCCAGCGCAGCTTCAAATACAACGACGAATTCTCCAGCGAATTCAACGCCTTCATCGAACCCGTGCGCCAGGCCGTGCGCGACCTCGATGAACAAAAAACCGCCGGCGCCCAGGACTTCGAGCGCCATCTCAAGGAGCTGCAAGAGCGCTGGTCAGACGAAGACCTGGAAGACAACGTCAACCAGGAACACGGCCTCAAATCCATCCACTTCGCCCACGACCGCCAGGCCCTGGCCGACAAAGTCGCCTGGGGCTTCAGCCTGCGGCCCGACATCGAAGGCGTGCCGCGCATCGTCCTGGACTTTCTCTACAACACCTGGTCGCTCGTCATCGCCCACGCCCAGCTCACCGACACCCGCGGCCAGATCGACCCCGGCGGCTACCTGGCCGTCGTCACCGAGCTGCTGTGGAGCGTCAACCAGGAAGCCACCCTGCGCCAGCCCGCGCGCCTGTTTGAAATCGTCCCGCACATCGTGCAAACCCTGCGCAGCGGACTGGACATGCTCGACTACAGCCCGCGCGAATCCAAACGCTTTTTCAACGCCCTGATGGGCTACCACAACCCCGTGCTGCGCCTGCGCCGCGCCCGCTCCGCGCTGGATGCCGAAGCCTCCGGCCTGCCCGCGCTGTCCACGCTCGATCTGCCCGAAGAACAGCCGCCCCACCCGGCCGACCAGGGCAGCGCCGACTTTGAAACCCTCAAAAGCGACACCAGCGAACAACCCTGGCTGGCCCAAAGCGAACGCACCGCCGCCGGCTTTGAAGCCGTCGAAGCGGGCGACACCAGCGGCATGGGCGACATCCCCACCCTCACCGACACCCTCCCGCCAGGCACCCCCTTTTCTGAAACCCAAATCAACGCGCTGCCCAGCTTCGACGCCCCCACCACCATCATGGCCGCACACCCCGACGAGCAGGCCAGCGACGACGAACGCGCCCGCTGCCAGGCCGAACTGGCCCGCCTGCGCGAAGACGTCTGGGTCAACCTCTACTCGCACGGCAAATGGCTGCGCGCGCGCCTGACCTGGATCAACGGCAACGGCACCCTCTTCATGCTCTCCAGCCAGGGCGGCCAGCCCCACACCATGACGCGCCGCATCTGCGAAAGACTCATACGCAGAAACCACCTGCGCGTCGTTGACTCCGGCGAAGTGGTGGACAAAGCCATGCAATCGCTGCGCGAAAAAGACCGGCGCAAAAAACGCCAGCCCGCCCCCGCAGCCTGACCCCTGGCAAACCACGCGCCCACACCCCAGCATTTCGATACAAGATTTTGCCTAAAAACAAGGCAAACCGCCCGCAGCGCCCGTCAGCGCTGCGAAGCGCGCTATCAAAACAGGAAAAATCTGTGGATAACTCGCTTTTTCAGGCGTTTTAAAGCGGGTTCCAAGACAAGCCAGCAAGCCGATTTTCGAAAACCGGCCCGCTTTGCCCACTCACTCGGGGCGCAAGCGAACGCCCCCCGCCCCCGCCCCTCTCACGCCAGATGGGGCCAGCCATTCCGAATTGCCCAACAAATCAGCAAATCGCCCGCAGCGCCCGTAGATGTTGCGCTGGGCGCTATCAAAACAGGAAAAATCTGTGGATAACTCGCTCTTTCCGAAGGCGTTTTGAGTGCAGAAAGCGGGCCGATTTCCGAAAACCGGGCCGCTTGCGTGGGGTGCAAAAAGCTGCGGGCGGGGGAAGGCAGCGTTTGGCGGTTTTTGGTTTTTTCCGCCTTGCGTTTGGGCCGCTGGCGGGCCGAGGGTTGGCTTGGGGGATTGGAAGCTGGCGTTTGTTCGGCACGGGTCAGGCCGGATTGCCAGCGGCTGCGTTGGGTTGCCGGGCGGATTTGTCTTGTATTTGGATACAAGTTTTTGCTTACCCAATAGGTAAACCGCCTGCAGCGCCCGTAGATGCTGCGCTGGGCGCTATCAAAACAGGAAAAATCTGTGGATAACTCGCTCTTCCCGAAGGCGTTTTGAGTGCGGAAAACAAGCCGGTTTCTGAAAACCGCAAAGCTGGTGCGGGGCGCAAAAGCTGTTCGGATCGGGCGAAAGAAAGCGCCCTGCGGGCTTTGCCTTTTGGCCGGGCATGGCAGGCCGATCTGAATTGCCTATCAAACAGGCAATCCGCCTGCAGCGCCCGTCCGTGCTGCCAAGCGCGCTATCAAAACAGGAAAAATCTGTGGATAACCCAAGTCAGGCAGGCGCTGCCTTCACGCCCTGGCCCTGACCTTGTCCCAGTCCTGAAGCGTTTGCGCCACGGACTTGAGCACCGGACGCGATTCGCGCACCGTGCCAAAGCCTGCTTCTTGCAGCGTCTGCGCGATGCGCGGGTGCGTGGCGATGGCCCGCGCCTGCGCCCAGGACTGCCCCGGCATGGCCGCCAGCAGGTTGTCCACCGACTCCGAGCTGCTGAACACCCACACCGTGCCATCGCCCGCCGCCTGGCGCGCCAGCGCCTTTTGCTCACTGGCAAACACCGGCGCGCGCCGCCAGTAAACGGCCACGTGGTCCACCGTCAGGCCGCGCGCCTGCAATTGCTGCGTCAGCCAGCTGCGCCCCTGCCCGCCGCTGGCCGCGCTGGCCGGCCCCTCGCCCCCGCGCACGATGAGCACGCGCTGGCCCGACTGCACCTGGCCCTGCACGCATTCCCACAGCGCCTCCGAGTCGAACTGCCGCGCATCCAGCGGCGGCTGCACGATGCGCTCGGGCGGCCAGCCCTGCGCGCGCAGCACCGCGCTGGTGCCCGGCCCCGGCGCCCAGGCTTGCGCCTTGGCCGGCAGGCTGAAGTTCGGCATTTGCGCGCAGATGCCAAAAAAGTGCTGCGCCGCATTGCCGCTGACGAACATCAGCGCCGCATATTGGTGCAGCCGCCCCAGTTTGGCCTCCAGCTCGCCCGTCACCGGCGCGGCCGCAATCGTGATCAGCGGCAGCACATGCGCGGGCACGCCGCGCACTGCCAGCGCCTGCACCCAGCGGCTCGCTTCAGGCTCGGGACGCGTGATCAGCGCGCGGGGACAAAGGAGGAGCTCACGCATGGCATCCACAAATAAAAAGAAGGGGGAAAAGGGCTCAAACGCCAGGGGCCGCCACATTCGGGCCTCCTGGCTTGCAAAGGGCAGCTTGATTTTTTCACAAATTTTTTACATTTCCGCCCGCTTCTGCGTGATGCACCGCACAGGGCAACGCACAGGCGCGCGCGCCTTTTCCGCCCCTTTCGCCCTTTGGCCGCAATGCCAAAATGCAAACTTTTTGCATTCACGCCGCCCGCCTGCCGCAACGCCTTTTTGTCATGACCTCTGCCCGCTCACTGCCTCCCCTGCCCGCCAGCGCCAATGCCGATTTGCACTGCCACTCCACCGCGTCTGACGGCACGCTGCAAGCCGAGGAGCTGGCCAGCCGCGCCGCTGCCAATGGCGTGCAGCTTTGGTCACTGACCGACCACGACGAAATCAGCGCCCAGGCCCGCGCGCGCGAGGCCGCCCACAGCCACGGCCTGCGCTACCTCACCGGGGTGGAAATTTCCGTCAGCTACGCGGGCGATGCCGTGCACATCGTCGGCCTGGGCTTCGATTTGGATGAGCAATCGGCCCTGGCGCGCGGCCTGGCCGCCAACCGGGGCGGGCGCGGCCCGCGCGCCGAAAAAATGGCCGCCGGGCTGGAAAAAGCCGGCATCAAGGGCGCATACGAAGGCGCCCTGCGCCACGCCGGCAATCCCGATCTGCTCTCGCGCACGCACTTTGCGCGCTTTCTCGTGGAAAGCGGCGTGTGCCGCGACACGCACGAGGTCTTTCGCAAATACCTCATCGACGGCAAACCCGGCTACGTGCCCCACCACTGGGCCAGCCTGGGTGAAACCATCGAGTGGATCACGCAAGCCGGCGGCGTGGCCGTCATCGCCCACCCGGCGCGCTACCGGCTCAAGCCGGTGGAGAAATACGCGCTCTTTACCGAATTCAAGGCGCGCGGCGGCCACGCCATTGAAGTCGTCACCGGCAGCCACACCGCGGCCGAGGCCACGCACTACGCCAGCATCGCCCGCGAATTCGGCCTGGCCGCCTCGCGCGGCAGCGACTTTCACAGCCCCAGCGAAAGCCGCACCCAGCTCGGCCAACTGCCCCCCCTGCCCCCAAACCTCACCGCCGTCTGGCAACTGCCCCAACTGGCCGGGCGCTATTGATTTTTCTCGGCAGGTTATCCACAATTTGCTTGCAAAAGCGTAGCGCCCATCGCAGCACTGGCGGGCGCTGCGGCCCGGTCTGCTTAATTTGCGGGCAATTTCAAAGCGGCCCGCCGCTGCCGTTTTGGCAACAAGGAAAACCCCCTCATGCGACTTCTTGCCTGGTTCATCGCCGCCGCAGGGCTGCTGGTGTTTGGCGCGCTGCTGGCGCTGTCTTTCGTCGATCCGCTGACGGTGGAAAAACTCGCGCGCGAAGTGGCCCGGCAGGAAGTGCAGCGCCGCGTGGGCGAGCGCGTGGCCGCGCTGGACGACGCGCGCATCACGCAAATGGCCACGCGCGCTCTGGCGCGCACCCGAGTGGACTTGCAGCGCCAGCGCGAGGCCCTGCGGCAAAAGCTGCCCGAGCAAGTGGCGCAGCGCATGGCCGATTTGCTGAACGTGGACTGCGAATGCCGCAAGCAACTCACCCGCCGCGCCCGCCAGTCTGCGCAAGCACAAGCCGGCGCGCTGCAAGCGGCGCAGGACAAGCTGCTGGCGCTGATCGACGGCATGTATGCCCACGTGCGCGCACAACTGCTGCGCGAGTGGCGCATCGTCACCGGCAGCACCGCGCTGGCCTTTGCCCTGCTGGCGGCCACGCTGGCCTGGCGGCGCGCCGCAAGCTGGCACGCCCTGCTGCCCGCCGCCGTGCTGCTGGGCGCTTTGGGCATGCTGCTGCCCATTTACCTTGGGCAAGACTGGCTGCACACCGTCATCTGGAACGACTACTGGGGCTGGAGCTACACCGCGCTGCTGGCCCTGTTTGCGCTCATGCTGGCCGACGTGGCCTTCAACCGCGCCCGCGTGCTGACCAGCCTGCTAAACGGCATAAGCACCAACGCCCTCGACCTTTCCATTTGCTGAAAATGCAGCGCATGCCAAAAACATTCGCCTGATCTTTTTTCCTGTTCGGCAATATCCCCCACCCTTTTTCAGACACAAAAAAAACCGCCCGGCCCCATTTGCCAGGCGGTTTTTTCATTTGAAAAAACGGCGCGCTTTTTAATGCACCAGCACCGGGTTTTGCGCCAGCTCGGCATAACCGGCCAGGGTGTCTTCCACCTCCTCCTGCGTGGGCACATTCTCCTGCCAGGCCTCGATGCGCTGCTGAAACAGCTCGGCCCACAGCCCGTCCAGATACACCTCCTTGCCCGAGCGCTTGTCCACAATCTCAAAGCCATTGCGCGCCAGGCGGGGCGTGCCCTCGGGCGTGCCCGGCTCATGCGGCACATCGGCCAGCAAGTGCAGCACGGCGAAGGAGTCAGAGTCATACAAAGTGCGCATAGAAAAAAACTTGTCCTTGAAAATCAGCCTTTGAGCGTAGCAGGCAAAGCTGTGGCCTGCCGCGCCCCGTTTCAAGCCACCTTGCCCCCACATGAAACTTGCCACCTTGCACGACGGCTCCCGGCACGGCCTGCTGGCCGTCATCTCGCCCGACTTGAGCCAGGCTCACTACGCCAGCGGCATCGCCGCCACCTTGCAACAAGCCCTGGACGACTGGAACTTCATCGCCCCGCAGCTGCAAACGCTCTACGAAGCCCTGGCCCGCGGCCAGGCGCGCCACGCCTTCGCGTTCGACCCCGCCCGCTGCCTGGCCCCCCTGCCCTGCACCGCACAACTGGCCTTTGCCACCGGCGAGCCGCCCGCCAGCTTCCCTGCGCCCGCCCTGCCCGTGATGGAACTGGCCGCCGGCGACACCCTGCGCGGCCCGGCCCAGCCCTGGCAAACGCTGCCCGGCCAGGCAGCCGACTTCGAGCCGCAACTGGCCGCCCTGTGCGCCGCCGCCCCGCGCGCGGCCACGCCCGAGCAGGGGCAAGACGCCATCCGCCTGCTCACCCTGGCCTGCGCACTGCGCCTGCGCAAAGTGGAAGAAAGCGCCGAAAGCGCCCCCGCCCTGGCCGACAGCCGCCCGGCCACGATCTTTGCGCCCGTGGCCATCACCCCCGACGAACTGGGCCCGCGCTGGCAGGGCGGGCAGCCCGCGCTCACGCTGCAAGTGCAGCTCAACGGCCGCAAAACCGCCCTGCTCGATGCCGCCCGCGCCTGGCCGCTGGGCCACGCCGTAGCGGCCAGCGCCCGGGTGCGCGCACTGGCCCCCGGCGCCGTGCTCGCCGCAGGCGTGCCACCGGCCAACAGCGGCCACGCCAGCCTGGTCGCCCGCCGCGCCAGCGGCCTGCCCGCCCCCTGGCTGCAAAGCGGCGACACACTGCTCATCCAGGCCCGCAGCGCAGGCGGCCCCGGCGCAGGCGACTGGTTCGGCCCGCTGCAAATCGAACTGGGCTGAACCGCCCCTTGCCGCTCACATTCATTTACCCGAATTTGACGAAAAAACAGGCAAACCGCACGCAGCGCCCGTCAATACTGCGAAGCGTGCTATCAAATCAGGAAAAATCTGTGGATAACTCGCCCAACCCGGGGGCGTTTTGAGCGCGGAAAGCAGGTTGATTTCTGGAAAGCGGGCCGCTTTGCCCATTCACTCAGGGTGCAGGCGAACGCCCTTCAGCCTTGCCCCTTTCGCCAAATTCGGCCAGTCACTCCAAACTGCCTACCAAACAGGCAAACCTCCCGCATCGCCCGTGGATGCTGCGAAGCGCGCTATCAATTCAGGAAAAATCTGTGGATAACTCGCCTCACTCGGGGGCGTTTTGAGGGCGGAAAGCAGGTTGATTTCTGGAAACCGGGCCGCTTTCGCGCCTTCGCTTGCGCGCATGCCTGGCCGTTATCGGCCCATTCGGGGAAATGCCGCCGTTGCAAAAGGTGGGGGCTGCCGCGATTTCCATCGGCTCCGCTTTTTTCCGCCGCCTGCGCCGTCAAAGGCCGCCCCAATTCCCCAATTCCCCAATTCCCCAATTCCCCAATTCCCCAATTCCCCAAATCCCCAATTCCCCAATTCCCCAATTCCCCAATTCCCCAATTCCCCAATTCCCCAATTCCCCAA
>JBQNAO010000020.1:0-39291 GCA_052170415.1 Ottowia sp.
CCATTCATCTTTTGAAGAAGCTTTAAGAGATACTATTTATCTTGTTTAAGTATAATGTAGATATTTTTTAAACTTGTGGGTTATTCGTTCGATCAGACCGTTTCGTGCTGGATTTTGTGACACGATGAACTTTGGAGGCTGCCCTTGGGTTTCTGGGCGGCGATTGGTGAATATTCAATGAATGTTCAGGAACTGTGTGGAGTCAAACGGATTAATATTTCAAACTTTAAATCGGAAGATGCGTTGCAATGCGATTTTGCTGATATTCGACAGATATGTCACTGTCTGGCATTTAATCGACAGCTTTCCTCTATTGTGGTTTTGAGCGGTGTTATGAATCGATGTTCAAATGTCGGCGCGCTTATTTTTCGTCATCGTTCAGTCTGTGATTTTTACCGGTAATACGTAAGCTGGCTTCGCCGCATAAAAAAAGCGCACGGCAGATGAGGCCGTGCGCTTTTTTCAATTTGGGATGGGTAAACGGATTAATGCATGCCGCGTGCCTTGATATCTTCAAAACCGCCTTGATTGGTGACTTTGGTGTAGCCCATTTCCTGCATAGCTTGCTGGGCTATGCCAGATCGGCGGCCGCTGCGGCAATACAGGTGCACGGCGGTATTTTTGTCGGGCACGATTTCGTGCATGCGCTCCAGGAATTCCTGCAAGGGAATATTGGGCGCGCCTTGTATATGGCCCTGGCTGTATTCCTCGGGCGTGCGCACGTCGATCCAGAGACCGGGTATTTTTTTGATGGCAGCGATGGAATCCATGACGGGCGAATCCAGAGGTTTACAGACGCTTGAATATCAGCGAGCCATTGGTGCCGCCAAAGCCGAAGTTGTTTTTCAGCGCGGCGTCCATTTTCACGTCGCGGGCGGTGTTGGCGCAGTAGTCCAGATCGCAGCCTTCGTCGGGCGTGTGCAGGTTGATGGTGGGTGGCACTTTTTGATGGTGCAGCGCCAGCACGGTGAAGATGCTTTCGATGCCGCCTGCGCCGCCGAGCAGGTGTCCGGTCATGGATTTTGTGGAGCTGATGACCAGTTTGCGCGCGTGCTCACCCAGCGCGGCTTTGATGGCGTTGCTTTCGTTGACGTCGCCCAGCGGGGTGGAGGTGCCGTGTGCGTTCACGTAACCCAGCGCATCGGCGTTCATGCCGGCATCGCGCAGGGCGGCCTGCATGGCGCGGCGCGGGCCTTCTGTATCG
This sequence comes from Ottowia sp., assembly GCA_052170415.1. GTDB lineage: Bacteria > Pseudomonadota > Gammaproteobacteria > Burkholderiales > Burkholderiaceae_C > Ottowia. The sequence continues at coordinate 1,205 of JBQNAO010000020.1, forward strand.
GGGGCGGTGATGTGGCCGGCGTCGCCGCTCATGCCAAAGCCCACCAGTTCGGCGTAAATCCGCGCGCCGCGCGCCTTGGCGCGCTCGTATTCCTCCAGCACCATCACGCCGGCGCCTTCACCCAGCACGAAGCCGTCGTGGTCCTTGTCCCAGGGGCGGCTGGCGGCTTCGGGGTCGTCGTTGCGGGTGGAAAGCGCCCGCATGGCGGCAAAGCCGCCCACGCCCAGGGGCGAAACGGTGGATTCGGCTCCACCGGCGACGACGGCATCGGCTTCGCCATACTGGATCAGGCGCGCGCCCTGGCCGATGCAGTGCAGGCCGGTGGCGCAGGCGGTGGCCAGGGTGAGGTTGGGGCCCTTGAAGCCGAATTTGATGGAGACATGCCCGGCCAGCAGGTTGACGATGGAAGCGGGCACGAAAAAGGGCGAGATGCGACGGGGGCCGCGCTGGAGGTAGTCGGCGTTGGTTTCCTCGATCATGGGCAGGCCGCCTATCCCTGAGCCGAGGACGCAGGCGATGCGCTCGGCCTGGGCTTCGTCCAGCGCGGCGCCGGTGGGCAGGCCGGCGTCGGCCACGGCCTCGGCGGCGGCCATCAGGCCGTATTTGATGAAGGTGTCCATCGTCCTGGCTTCCTTGGTGGAAATGACGGAGGACATGTCCAGCCCCTTGACTTCGCCTGCAATGCGGCAGGCCAGGGCGCTGGCATCAAAGCGGGTAATGGCGGTAATGCCGCTTTTGCCGGCCAGCAAATTGGCCCAGTTCTGGCTGACGGTGTTGCCGACCGGGCTGACACATCCCATTCCGGTCACGACGACGCGGCGGCGTTGTTGGCTCATCTTGTGCTGCTCCAAAAAATAAAGGCGCAAACGTTAAAGGCGATTGGGGGCGAGGCATTTGCTGGCGCAAACAGCAAAACTCCCGCAGACAAGGGCGTGTGCGCTGTGTCGGCGGGAGTGTTGCCTGAATGGATGTGCCTTCGGGGCTTTGAGAGCCTTCGCAGCGCCGCCCAAAGGCATCCGGGGGCGTTGCGCCTCAGGCAGCTTTCTTGGCGTTGGCGTAGTCGATGGCTGCTTGCACCGTGGTGATTTTTTCGGCGTCTTCGTCCGGGATTTCGATACCGAACTCATCTTCCAGGGCCATCACCAGTTCCACGTTGTCCAGAGAGTCGGCACCCAGATCGGCCACGAAGGCTTTTTCATTGGTAACTTGAGACTCTTCAACACCGAGTTGTTCGGCAATGATTTTCTTGACACGTGCTTCGATTTCGCTCATGGATTCCCTCTGAGGGTTGTGAAAAGTTGCGGATTCTAGCCACACTGTGAAACGTGGGCTTACATGAACATGCCGCCGTTGACGTGCAGCTCCTGCCCGGTGATGTAGCCGGCTTGCGGGCTGGCCAGCCAGGCCACGGCGGCGGCCACCTCTTCGGGGCTGCCCATGCGGCCCATGGGAATTTGCGCGGCCAGGGCCTTTTGCTGTTCTTCGGGCAGGACGGCGGTCATGTCGGTGGCGATGAAGCCCGGGGCCACGCAATTGACCGTCACGCCCCGGCTGGCGAGCTCGCGCGCCAGGGCGCGGCTCATGCCGGCCACGCCGGCCTTGGCGGCGGCGTAGTTGGCCTGGCCGGGGTTGCCCGATGCGCCCACGACGCTGGTGATGTTGACGATGCGGCCGTAGCGCTGTTTCATCATGGGGCGCATCACGGCGCGGCTCATGCGAAAGACGGCCTTGAGATTGGTGTCCAGCACGGCGTCCCAGTCTTCGTCTTTCATGCGCATGGCCAGGCCGTCGCGGGTGATGCCGGCGTTGTTGACCAGCACGTGCAGCGCGCCGTGTTCCTTGACGATGCTGTCGATCAGCGCCTCGGCGGCTGCGGCGTTGTTGACGTCCAGCGCCGCGCCTTTGCAGCCGGGATGGGCGGCCAGGGCGGCGCTGATTTTTTCGGCGCCGGCGGCGCTGGTGGCGGTGCCGATCACGGTCATGCCGCTGGCGGCCAGGGCTTGCGCGATGGCCGCGCCGATGCCGCGCGTGGCACCGGTGACGAGGGCAATATTTTTCGTATCTTGAACCATAATTTCACTCCTTGATAATTGTCTTGGTATTACTGGTGCAGCCTATTATATTGTTGGTGTGCTTAGTGATTATGGACATGCTGCGTTAATTCCTGCGTTTGATAAAGAGTTGCCTTCGTCGGAAAAAATTACATCGGTTGTATTTGCGGCAAATTTTGTGAATCCGTTATAGCCGCCATAACTATTTTTTGAATTCACGTAACCGCACACGACTTTCCCTCCGGAAAAATCTTGCATGGTTATTTTCCTAAATTTTGCACTATCGGGATCTTTTAGTGCAAAAAGAACAGTTTCCTTTGCTTGTTCAACTGCTATTTCCTCTTTTAGTCCTGCATCTAAATTTTTTTGTAGGTTTTTTGCTAAATTGGCAACTGCTTGATATGATGATCGTCGAATATTATCCATCGCGTGAACATCTGCCATATGAAAGTCGTGATAAATTGATTGACATCCGGTGAACATTGATCCAAAGACAATTGGAGCTAAAAATTTTTTCATGATGCTTGGTCTTCTGGGGAAATAAATTCATTATGCTGCATCTCTTGTAAAGTTGACATGCAGAATAAGAAGTAAAAATGTGGATTTTCCAAGGTTTATAGGGCGGCTTGCACCTCGGCCAGCGTGGCCGGGTCATACAAGGCGGCGGCGGTCAGATCAGGGGCGATGCGCTTGCTCATGCCGGCCAGCACTTTTCCGGGGCCGCATTCGACGATGGCGGCAGCGCCCATGGCCTTGATTTTCTGCACGCATTCCACCCAGCGCACGGGGCCGAAGGCCTGGCGGTAGAGCGCGTCCTTGATGCGCGCCGGCTCGGTTTGCACGGCCACATCGACGTTGTTGACTACGGGAATTTGCGGCGCGGTCAGGTTCACGCTCTCCAGCGCGGCCTTGAGCTTTTCGGCGGCCGGTTTCATCAGGCTGGAGTGAAAGGGGGCCGATACCGGCAGCGGCAGCGCGCGCTTGGCGCCTTGGGCCTTGAGCTGCTCGCAGGCTTTTTCCACGGCGGCTTTGGAGCCGGCAATCACGGTTTGCGAGGGGTCGTTGAAATTCACGGCCTCCACCACTTCGGCGCTGCCCGGGCCGAAGCTGGCGGTCACTTCAGCGCAGCCTGCGGCCACCTGATCGGCGGGCATGCCCAGGATGGCGGCCATCGCGCCCGCGCCCACGGGCACGGCTTCTTGCATGGCGAGCGCGCGCAGGCGCACCAGCGGCGCAGCTTGCGTCAGCGTGAGCGCGCCGGCGGCCACCAGGGCGCTGTATTCGCCCAGCGAGTGCCCGGCCACGGCCGCAGGCAGGCCGCCGCCTTCGGCGCGCCAGGCGCGCCAGCAGGCCACGCCGGCCGTCAGCATCACGGGCTGGGTGTTGGCCGTCAGGGCCAGCGTTTCCTTGGGGCCTTCGTGAATGAGGCGGGCCACGTCTTCGCCCAGGGCGTCGGAGGCTTCTTTCAGCGTTTCCCGCACGGCGGGGTGATCGCCCCAGGCGTCGAGCATGCCCACGGCTTGCGAGCCCTGGCCGGGAAAAACAAATGCAAATGCGCTCATGGCGCGCTCCTTTGTTTGGTTGGATTGGACAAGGCGGCGATTTTCGTCGTGAAAAACCGGCGCGTTCGCGGCCCGGCCCCGCCCTTGCCCAAGGCGCGGCCGCAAGTGCCTCAAAAAAAGGCAAACGGGCGGAAAGGCCCGTAGATACTGCGCTGGCAGCTACATTTTTCGTAGCGAAACGTCAGTAAAGCGCCGGAAAAACGCAGGGATCGGGCGGCCGGGCCATCCCCCACAATCGCCGCTTTTTTCCTGCCAGCAAGAAAAGGAAGCGCCCAGGTCATGACTCGCAAATATTTCGGCACCGACGGCATACGCGGCACGGTGGGCCGCCATCCCATCACGCCTGATTTCGTGCTGCGCCTGGGCCATGCCGCAGGCCGGGTGCTGCGCCAGGGCGGCGCGGCGTCTGCCCGGCCGCTGGTGTTGATAGGCAAGGACACGCGCATTTCCGGCTACATGCTGGAAAGCGCGCTGGAGTCGGGCCTGAACTCGGCCGGAGTGGATGTGATGCTGCTGGGGCCTGTGCCCACGCCTGCGGTGGCCTATCTCACGCGGGCGCAGCGCGCCAGCCTGGGCATCGTCATCAGCGCCAGCCATAACGCTTATCCCGACAACGGCATCAAATTCTTCAGCGCCGCCGGCGCCAAGCTGCCCGATGAGTGGGAGCTGCAAGTCGAGCGCGCGCTGGACGAGCCGCCCCAGTGGGTGCAGGCGGCCGATCTGGGGCGCGCCCGGCGGCTGGACGACGCGGCCGGCCGCTACATCGAGTTTTGCAAGAGCACCTTCAGCAGCCACTTGAGCCTGCGCGGGTTGAAGATCGTGGTCGATGCCGCCCACGGCGCGGCCTATCAGATTGCGCCCAAGGTGTTTCACGAGCTGGGCGCTGATGTGGTGGCCATAGGCTGCGCGCCCGACGGGCTGAACATCAACGACGGCGTGGGTGCCACGCACCCGCAGGCGCTGGTGCAGGCCGTGCGCGCGCACGGGGCCGACTACGGCATCGCGCTCGATGGCGATGCCGACCGCCTGCAAATGGTCGATGGCAGCGGCCGCCTGTTCAATGGGGATGAGCTGCTTTACGTGCTGGCCGCCGATCGCCTGGCGCACCGCCAGGCCAGGGGCAAGCCGCGCGGGCCGGAGCTGGCCGGCGTGGTGGGCACGCTGATGACCAACATGGCCGTGGAGCTGGCGCTGCGCAAGCTGGGCTACGAATTCGTGCGCGCCAAAGTGGGCGATCGCTATGTGCTGGAGGCGCTGCGCGAGCGCGGCTGGCTGCTGGGCGGCGAGGGATCGGGCCACTTGCTCACGCTGGACAGGCACAGCACGGGCGATGGCCTCATCAGCGCCCTGCAAGTGCTGCGCGCCTGCACCGCCAGCGGTCGCAGCGTGGCCGAGCTGCTGGACGGCGTGCAGCTTTTCCCGCAGGCATTGGTGAACGTGCGCCTGCAACAAGGGCAGGACTGGCAGGGCAGCGCCGCCTTGCAGCAGGCCCGCCAGGCCGCCGAGGCCGAGCTGGCCGCAGCCGGCCGCGTGCTGATTCGCGCCAGCGGCACCGAGCCGCTGCTGCGCCTGATGGTGGAAGCGCCCGACGCCGCCCAGGCCCAGCGCCTGGCGCAAAGCCTGGCCGCCGCGCTGGGCTGAAAGCGCCCCGCCCCCCGGCTGGTTCCATTTCATTCATTTGCGCCAAATCAAAAACCGGCCGAACAAGGCCCGGCAATCGGTGTTTTTCTGAATTGGAACAAGGTTGGGCGCTGTGCTTCGTGTTCATACTTAAAGCCTTCAACCGAAAGGTCTGCGCCCCCCCGGCTGCTTTGGCGCCGGCCCACGGGCACAGAAAAGCCCGGGGCGTCGTCCTTTCCTCCTCCTCCTCATTTGTCCCGGGCCGCCTTTCGGTTTTTCTTTTTTCCGGCGATTGATCGGACGCTTCAAACGGCATTTCAGCCCGCGCGCCGAAGGGGCTGCAAAGGGGGTCGTGAGGGGGCCGCAAGGGGGGGCGACTTCTACAATTTGCGCCCATGCAACACACCTCATCCCCCCCCGATTGCCCCCTGAGCCCGCTGACTGCCCTCTCGCCTCTGGACGGGCGCTACGCCGCCAAACTCCAGGCCCTGCGCCCCATCATGAGCGAGCTGGGCTACATGCAGCGCCGCGTGCAGGTGGAAGTGACCTGGTTCATCGCGCTGTCTGACGCCGGACTGGCCCAGTTTCCCCCCCTGCCTGCCAGCGCGCGCGAATTTCTGATCGGCCTGTGGCAAAACTTTTCCGAAGCCGACGCCCAGGCCATCAAAACCATAGAAAAAACCACCAATCACGACGTCAAGGCCGTCGAATACTGGATCAAGGGCCAGTTTGAAGGCCGCCCCGAGCTGCAAGCGGCCGGCGAATTCGTGCACTTCGCCTGCACCAGCGAAGACATCAACAACACCAGCCACGCGCTGCAACTGCAAGCCGGGCGCGCCGTGCTGCTGCAAGGGCTGGATGCCGTCATCGCTCGCCTGCGCGAGCTGGCCCACGCCCACGCCGACGCCCCCATGCTCAGCCGCACCCACGGGCAAACGGCCAGCCCCACCACCGTGGGCAAGGAGCTGGCCAACATCGTCGCCCGCCTGACGGCTGCGCGCCAGCGCATCGCCGATGTGAAGCTGCTGGCCAAGATGAACGGCGCCGTGGGCAACTACAACGCCCACCTGGCCGCCTGGCCCGAGTTCGACTGGGAAGCCTTCAGCCGTCGCACCATCGAAGCGCCCGCGCCGCAGGGCCTGGGCCTGGCCTTTCAGCCCTACAGCATCCAGATCGAGCCGCACGACTACATGGCCGAGCTGTTTGACGCCGTGGCGCGCGCCAACACCATCCTGATCGACGCCTGCCGCGACATCTGGGGCTACATCAGCCTGGGCTACTTCAAGCAAAAGCTCAAGGCGGGCGAAATCGGCTCCAGCACCATGCCGCACAAAGTCAATCCCATCGACTTTGAAAACGCCGAAGGCAACCTGGGCCTGGCCAACGCGCTGCTGCGCCACCTGGCCGAAAAGCTGCCCATCAGCCGCTGGCAGCGCGATCTGACCGATTCCACCGTGCTGCGCAACATGGGCGTGGCCCTGGGCTACGCCGCGCTGGCGCACCAGTCCATGCTCACCGGGCTGAACAAGCTGGAGCTCAACCGCCAGGCGCTCGAAGCCGACCTCGACGGGGCCTGGGAAGTGCTGGCCGAGCCCATTCAAACCGTCATGCGCCGCTACGGCGTGCCCGGCGCATATGAAAAGCTCAAAGACGCCACGCGCGGCCAGCAAGTCACGCGCCAAGCGCTGCACGCGCTCATTGCCGAACTGGCCATCCCCCAGAGCGAAAAAGACCGCCTGCTCGCCCTCACCCCCGCCGCCTACGTCGGCAAGGCCGCCGAGCTGGCCCGGCGCGTGTAAAGCCCCCCACCCCGCCCGTTCCCATGCCGCAGCCGCCCGCCTGCCCGCCCCTGGCCGCAGCCATCGTCGGCGCAGGCCCGGCGGGCCTGATGGCCGCGCAAACCCTGGCCGCCGCCGGCGTGGCCGTGGACGTGTTTGACGCCATGCCCAGCGCCGGCCGCAAATTCCTCCTGGCCGGCAAGGGCGGGCTGAACCTCACCCACAGCGAACCCCTGCCCGCCTTCATCGGCCGCTACGGCCCCGGCCCCGACGAGCAGGCCGCCATCGCCCACTGGCTGCACGCCTTCGGCCCCCAGGCCGTGCGCGACTGGGCCGCCGAGCTGGGCGTGAGCACCTTCATCGGCAGCTCCGGGCGCGTTTTCCCGCAGGAAATGAAAGCCGCCCCGCTGCTGCGCGCCTGGCTGCACCGCCTGCGCCAGCTAGCCGCCCCCGGCGCTGCCCCCGTGCGCTTTCACATGCGCCACCGCTGCATCGGCCTGGCCCGCCCTCATCCCCAGGCCGCCCCCGGCCTGGCCGGCGTTTTGCACTTTGAAAGCCCGCAAGGCCCGCGCAGCGTGCCCGCGCGCGCCATCTTGCTGGCCCTGGGCGGCGCCAGCTGGCCGCAACTGGGGTCTGACGGCGCCTGGGCCGACTGGCTGGCGCAGGCCGCCCAACTGCCCATCGCCCCGCTGCGCCCGGCCAACTGCGGCTTTGACGTGCCCGGCGGCTGGAGCGATCACTTCGCCCGGCGCTTTGCCGGGCAGGCATTCAAAAACGTGCGCCTGCGCTTTGCGCAAGACGGCCAGCCGCCCTTTGACCGCCAGGGCGAATTCGTCGCCACCGCCACCGGCGTGGAAGGCAGCCTGATCTACGCCGCCAGCACCCGCCTGCGCGAGGCCATCGCCCGCCAGGGGCCGATCACCTGCCAGCTTGACCTGCTGCCTGCGCGCAGCCCGGCGCAAGTGCTGGCCGCCCTGCAAGCGCCGCGCGGCCGCCAGAGCCTGGGCAGCCACCTGCGCAAAAAACTCAAGCTCGACGCCATCAAAACCGCCCTGCTGCACGAGCGCCTGCCCCCCGCCGACTTGCAAAACCCGCCCGCCCTGGCCGCCGCCATCAAGGCCCTGCCGCTGCCCCTGGCGGCCCCCCGCCCCGTGCAGGAAGCCATCAGCACCGCCGGCGGCGTGCCCTTCGCCCAGGTGAGCGCAGCCCTCATGCTGCGCACCTGGCCGGGGCTGTTTGTCGCCGGCGAAATGCTCGACTGGGAAGCGCCCACCGGCGGCTACCTCCTCACCGCCTGCCTGTCCAGCGGTCGCCATGCCGGGCAGGGCATGGCCCGGTGGCTCCAGCCCCGGTCTTGAGCTGATTGCCTATCAAACAGGCAAAAGTCCCGCAGCGCCCGTGGATGCTGCGCAGCGCGCTATCAATTCAGGAGAAATCTGTGGATAACTGGCCTTGTCGCGGGGCTTTCCACAAGGCGTTTTGAAGCCGTCAAGCCCGCCGATTTCCGGAAACCGGCCCGCTTGCCCGCCTCTTCCTCTCATTGCGCGCCCTTGCACGTCACGCATTCGGATACAAAAATTTGATTACCAAACAGGCAAAAGGCTCGCAGCGCCCGTAGATGCTGCGCAGCGCGCTATCAATTCAGGAAAAACCTGTGGATAACTGGGGCGCGGGCCGGGCTTACAGGCTGCCTTTGGTGGAGGGGATTTGGCCGGCGCTGCGGGGGTCGGCGGTGCAGGCCATGCGCAGGGCGCGGCCGAAGGCTTTGAAGATGGTTTCGATTTGGTGGTGGGCGTTGATGCCGCGCAGGTTGTCGATGTGCAGGGTGAGGGCGGCGTGGTTGGCCAGGCCCTGGAAAAACTCGGCCACGAGCTGGGTGTCAAAAGCGCCGACCATGCCGCTGGTGAATTGGGCGTGCAGGTGCAGGCCGGGGCGGCCGGAGAGGTCGATGACGGCGCGCGAGAGCGCTTCGTCCAGCGGCACGTAGGCGTGGCCGTAGCGGGCGATGCCGCGCTTGTCGCCCACGGCGCTTTTCAGCGCCTGGCCGATGGCAATCCCCACGTCTTCCACGGTGTGGTGGCCGTCGATGTGCAAATCGCCTTCGCAGTGCACGGCCAGATCGATCAGGCCGTGGCGGGCGATTTGGTCGAGCATGTGGTCGAAAAAGCCGATGCCGGTGGCCAGCTCGGCGCGGCCGCTGCCGTCCAGATTCAGGCGCACGGCGATGCGGGTTTCGGCGGTGTGGCGGGTGATTTCGGCGGTGCGTGGGGCGCTCATGGGGGGCTTTCTTTTTGGGGTTATGGGGCGGGCTGCTCGGCCAGGGCGGCTTGCAGGGCGGTGAGCAGGGTGGCGTTGTCGCTGGCGCTGCCGACGGTGAGGCGCAGGCAGCCGGCGAGCATGGGGTGCATGCCGCTGGCGTTGCGCACGAGCACGCCGCGGGCCTTGATGCCTTCAAACACGGCCTGGGCGCGGGCGCTGGCGGCCTGGGGCGGGCAGTGGGCGGGGGCCACGCGCAGCAGCAGCATGTTGCCTTCGCTGGGGTAGACGACAAGGCCCGGGTGGCGGTCGGTGAGCTCTTGCAGCCGGGCGTGCAGGGCCTGGCGCTGGGCGCGCAGCTCTTGCGCCTGGGCGGCGAAGACGGCTTCGTGCTCCAGCGCGAAGAGGGCGCATTCGATGTTGAGGCTGCTGAGGTTGTAGGGCGGGCGGGCCTTGTCGATTTGGCTGATGAGGCGCTCATCGCCCATGAGGTAGCCGATGCGCGCGCCGGCCAGGCCGAATTTGCTCAGGGTGCGCATGATGAGGACGTGGGCGTGCTCGGCGGGGCGCTGGCGGGCGGCGTCGATCCAGCTGCGGCTGGAAAAGGGCTGGTAGGCCTCGTCGATGACGACGATGCCGCCGGCCTGGCCCTGGGCGGCGATGAGGCGGGCGATGGCCGCTTCGTCCCAGAGGGTGCCGGTGGGGTTGTTGGGGTGGGCCAGCCACAGCAGGGCGGGGCGGTGCTGTTCGATGGCGGTCAGCAGGGCGGCTTCGTCGAGCTGGAAGTCGGCCGCTTGCAGGGGCACGCCGTGAAAGGCCATGTGGTGCAACTGCGCCGCCAGCGGATACATGACGAAGCTGGGCATGGGCGCGAGCATGGCCGCGCCGGGGCGGGCGCAGACCAGCGCGAGCAAGGTGATGAGCTCGTCCGAGCCGTTGCCCAGCATGATTTGCCAGCCTGCGGGCGGGGCGGCGTGGCGGGCGAGGGCGGCCTGAAGCCGGGCCACGTTTTCGCCGGGGTAGCGGTGGATGGGCACTTGCCCCAGACGCTGGCCCAGCGCCTGCTGCAAGGCGGGCGGCAGGGGGTAGGGGTTTTCCATGGCATCCATCTTGAGCAGGCCGCGCGCGTCTTGCACGGCGTAGGCGTGCATGGCGCGGATGTCGGGGCGGATGCGGTCCAGGGCGGCGGGGGTGTGGTTTGAAGTCATGGGCAGGCAGTGGGCAAGGGGGAAATCAGGGGGGAAATAGTAGCTTTCGGCTTGTGCCCGAACCTTGCTCGCAGCGCCGGCGGCCGGCATGGCCTGTTCCTGCGCAAACCTTGACGAGCCGAATTGACAAGCGCGCCAATCGGCCATAGATTGCCCGGCGCAATTGCTTACATTTGCGCATTCATCGCGCTTTCACCAAATCGCCAGGGAGATTTCTGTATATGCAACGCCGCACTTTTCTCGCTTTTCAGGCCGCCTTGCTCGCGGGCATGCCGGCCTGGGGGCAGATTGCTAATCTGAACGAGGCAATCAACAAGGCTGGCCGCCAGTGCATGCTTTCGCAGCGCACGGCCAAGGCTTATCTGGCCCTGCTGCTGGAGGTGGAGCCGGACAAGGCCCGGCAGGTGATGGATCAGTCCATGTCGCTGTTTGACCGCCAGTTGGTCGAGCTCAAGGCTTTTTCGCCCGCTGCGGCCATCCGCGAAACCTTTGTGCGGCTGGAAAAGTCGTGGGTGGACTACAAGGAGATGCTGGTGGGCAAGGCCCCTTCGCAGTCGGGCGCGGAGGCCGTGCTGCGCCAGGAAGAAGCCATCTTGCAAATGGCGCACGAAGGGGCCAATCAACTGGAGAAAGTGGCGGGCAAGTCCAGCGGCCACCTGGTGAACCTGACCGGCCGCCAGCGCATGCTCTCGCAGCGGCTGGCCGTTTACTACTTCGCCGCCACGGCCCAGATCAACACGCAGGCGGCCACGGCGGTCATTGCCCAGGCGCGCAACGAGTTCGTCTCGGCAATGGGCATCCTGCGCGAAGCGCCCGAAACCAATGACGCCGTGCGCGCCGAGCTGAAACTGGGCGAGGAGCAATGGGCCATCTTCGACGCCGCCTTGCAGCGCGTGGACTCCGGCGCGCAGAGCAAGCGCCTGCTTTCCAACGTGTTCATCACCAGCGAAAACCTGCTGAAAGTGATGGACAGCGTGACTGCGCTTTACGTGCGCATGGGCTGAAGTTCAGGCCCCGGCGCTGCCGCACACCTCGCACTGCGCCGGCGGCGGCAGCGCCAGCTCGGTGCAGTGCATGCGCAGGGCATCGAACAGCATCAGCCGCCCGTTCAGGCACTGGCCCGCGCCGCAAAGCAGCTTCAGCGCCTCGGCCGCCTGCATGCTGCCGATGATGCCCACCAGCGGCGCAAACACGCCCGTCGTTGCGCAGCGGCGCTCCGGCACGATTTGCGAGGGCGGAAACAGGCAGGCATAGCAGGGCGCATCCGGGCGGCGCAAGTCGTGCACCGAAACCTGCCCCTCAAAGCCCACCGCCGCGCCGGCCACCAGCGGCTTGCGCAGCGCCACGCAGGCGCGGTTGAGCGCCTGGCGTGCGGCGAAGTTGTCGCTGCAATCAATGGCCACATCCGCCTGCTCCAGCAGATCGCGCAGCAGGGCCTCGTCGGCGCGCCGCTGCACGGGCGTGACGCGCACCTGCGGGTTCAGCGCCGTCAGCGCCGCTTGCGCCGAAAGCACCTTGGGCTGCCCGATGCGGGCCTGGGTGTGCGCAATCTGCCGCTGCAAATTGCCCAAATCCACCACGTCGTCATCCACCAGCGTGATGCGCCCCACGCCCGCGCTGGCCAGATACAGCGCCACGGGCGAGCCCAGCCCCCCCGCGCCCAGCACCAGCGCGTGCGCTGCAAGCAGCTTTTGCTGCCCGGCAAAGCCGATTTCATCGAGCAGCAGATGGCGGGCGTAGCGCAGCAGGTCGTCGTCGTTCATGGGGCGGGGCGCGAAAGTGGGCGGGGCGCGATTTTGCGGGCGGGCGCGGGCGGATCAATCGCGGATCAATCGTCGTCGTCGTCATCGTCATCGTCATCGTGGCGCTGCGGGCGCAGGCGCTCGATGAGCTGGCCGTTGCGCGGGTCGTAGCGCAGGGTGACGCGCTGGCCGTAGCGGTTGACGGCCTTGGCGCGCCAAACGCCGTCGTCGCGGTCCAGATCGTGCACCCGGCGGTAGCCCGCGTTTTGCAGGATGTGGCGCACTTCGTGCTTTTTGAGGCGGCGCGAAGGCGGCGGCGGGGCGGGGGTGTAGGCGGGCGCGGGGGTGACGTAAACCGGCGGCGGGGCCACGTAAACGGGTGGCGCAGCGGGCGGCGCGGGATCGGGGACGTAAACGACGGGCGGCGGGGGCGGCGGCGCGTCGCCCACGGTGATATGGGCCGTGATGCCGGCCTTGTCTTTTTCCTTCGACTTGGGCGAGTCGGCTTGCGCAGACAGGGGCAGCGCCAGGCTCAGGGCGCAGGTCATGGCGGTCAAAAAGTGAGGGCGCATGGGCAGGCTCCTTTCAGAGTGGAAAAACGATGGGCAATTCAGGGCCGCATTGGAGAGGGCGGGCGCGCAGCGGGTGTTTCAAATGTTCGCCCCCGCCCGGAGGGCCGCCAGGGCGTGCGCAGGCAGCGGCGGGTTTGCAATTTGCCGCGTTTGTCACATTCGGCTCATGCTTGCAAAGCCCGGATGCGCGGCCCGCGCGCCTTGCCGCCTGGCCTACAGCCGGTGCGTGCGGTCGCCGCTGGCAAAGCCCAGGGGCTGCCAGGGCTGCGTGCCCAGGGCGAGGACTTTGAAAAGCTCGCCCATTTCGTGCTCGGCCAGCAGCTTCATGGCGTTGGCGCGGGTGGGCAAATCGGCCTGCTGCATGAGCGCGGCCAGGCCGCAGTTGAGCAAAAAGTGGGCCTGGCTGGCGTAGCCCAGCACGTGCAGGCCGGCGTCTTGCGCGGCCAGGGCCGCGCCGGTGAAGTTGATGTGGGCGGTGATGTCTTTTTCGCCCACATCGGCCAGGGGGTCGTCATCCACGCGGTGGGCGCGGTGGCACACCAGGGTGCCGCTGTCGCGCTGGGGGTGGTAGTACTCGCCTTCGGGAAAGCCGTAGTCGATGAAAAAAGCCGCGCCCGCGCCGCCGCGCAGCAGGGCATCGGCCACGGTGGCGATGAAGGCGTGCGCCTGGGGGTGGATTTCGGTGAGGTAATCGTGCTCGCCCGCCACTTCCAGCGGCGGGCGCAGCGGGCTGGGGCGGTCTTGCCAGGCGAAGGGCTGCGGCGCGCCTTCTGCGGCCAGGGCCACGCCGCGCTCGTGCCACTGCCCCTGGATGCGCGCCAGCAGCTTCACGGGCATGGCGTCCAGCACCTCATTGCCGATGAGCGCGCCGCGCAGGGCATCCGGCAGGGCATCGGCCCAATGCACCACGCCCGCGTGCGCGGCCAGGCGCTGCTGCTGGCGTGCGCGCAAAGCGCCGGAAACATCGACGATCGTGTAGCGCCGCACGGGCCGGCCCAGGCGGGCCAGCTCATCCAGCAGGCCGGCGGCCAAAGAGCCGCTGCCCGCGCCAAATTCCCACACCTCATCCGTGCCGGTCACGGCCAGCGCCTCGGCCACCTGCACGGCCAGGGCGCGGGCAAACAGGGGCGAAAGCTCGGGCGCGGTGACGAAATCGCTGCCATCGCCCGCGCGCAGGCCAAAGGTGGGCGCACCGCCTGCGTAATAGCCCTGGCCGGGTGCATACAGCGCCAGATGCATGAACGAATCAAAAGGCAGCCAGCCGCCGGCGGCGGCAATGGCCCGGGCAATGCGGGCGGAAAGGGGGGCGGCGCGAAAGTCAGAACAAGCGGGATTCATATTGAACAAGCCATGTGCCGGCCGGGGCGGGAAACGAAACCAGGCCAAACATTGCAAAAATAGCGCCGAAATGACGGCTTTCAGGGCGCCGATGAATAGGAAGGCGGCGGCGAAAAAGCGAAAGTTTACCGTTCATGCGGAATTTGGCAGGCCAAACGAAACATGAACCGGATGCAAGATTGGCGAGTGCTTGGGATGATTTTTTAAAAACCCTTGGTTTTGATTTGAAAATGTCCAGTGAAAATAACTTTACCCGCGGCCAGCAAGGGCTGAAGGATGTGATTGTGACTTTGCCCGGATGGGGAATAGGAATGATTGCAGGGATTTGTCTGCTCTCTCTTTTTCTGGCAATTGCGATGGTTTTGACATCGCCTTCTGAAAACATCAGGGGGCATGCCCTGCAATTGCTGGTCGTGCTGGTTCCATTGGGATCGGCCGTGATTGCGGGGATGGCAATGAGGCGCACATCCACGCAGGCGATAGATAATCTTGTGACAGGTTTTCTGGAAAAAACCATCATGGAGAGGCTGAAAATTCACTGCGGGCAAGACGCAATATTGGGAATGGAGGCTTATCCGTTCAGCAAGGTGATTTTGTCCAGGACGGGCCGAAACAGCTCTTACGTCATATATAACCTGGTGATGCGGCAAGGCGGGGATGTGGTCAAGGTGGGTTTCAAGTGCAATGTTTTCAATTTTGAAATATTTGCATCCCTGCCGATAGAAAGAGGCGATTGGGTGAAAAATGGAGATATTTCCGTAGAAGAGGCTGTTTTGGTGAATGAAAATATAGTCGAGGCGCTCAGGCACAAGGTTTTGAGGTTTTTCCCGGGCGTATTGCAGGGTTCGATGAGCGAAGGGTATGAAATTTATGTCAAGTTCCGTGATGCGCCCGTTTCGGAAGATGGCTGGATCATGGATATTTCGTTCCGCCAGAAATTGCGGGAAAACTTTCTTTCGTCGCCGTTTTTGAAAAGGTATTTTGCCGAGGATGCAGCCATTGCAGTGGGCGTGTTATACAGGGAATGGATCGTCATGAAAAAAGATGTGGTGAATCAATCTGGAGCCGATTTTGAATAAGAAAAACAATTTCGATGTTCTCGTCGTGGGCGGCGGGCCGGCCGGTTGCAGCGCGGGTTTGTGGTTGAGCGAAATGGGTTTTGAGGTGGCGATAATCGAAAAATCCGCCCGCCTGCTATCCGGTCTGTTGAATATCGAATTGCGGCAAAACTGGGTTTTGGGCGACGCGCACGCCAATACGGCGGATTTGGCTAGGCGCTTTGAAAGCCATGTGCGCGGCCAGCCCGGCGTGCGGATTTGGCTGAATGATTTTCTGGAAAAAGCGGAATATGCACGCCAGGCGCGCATCTGGAATTTGACAACGCACGGCGGGCGAAAAATATCATGCCGCGCCGTGCTGGTTTGCACCGGGGTTTTGCCGCAAAAATTCAACGAGGAAAACGCATTGTTTTCGCCGTGGAATGCCGCCGATCTCACCATGAAACGCGACAAAATCCGCCCCGGAACCTTTCTTTTGCTGGGCGGCGGAGATAATGCGGTGGAAAATGCGGTTTATTTGAGTCGAAAAGGCCACAGGGTAACTTTATGGTCACGCAGCCGACTGCGCGCCGGGGAAAAACTGGTGGCCGAAATGGAGAGTTTGAATGGCGTTGAAAAACGCATAGGCGAAACCATGCCTCACGCCATTGAGCCCGTAATGAAAAATGAAAAATTGCAGGGCTGGCGGGTTTCAAGCGAAAAATTCGGGTGCGAATCCTTTGATTATCTGGCGGTTTTGTTTGGCAACAGGCCTAATGATGCCGCTCTGCATTTACTGTCCCGGGGCGCGGAAATGGCACCGGAGCATTTGCAGGAATATGGCGTTTTTGCGGCGGGCGATATTTCGGGGCGCTGGCACCCGTGCATTTCCACAGCCGTGGCCGATGGCGCGCACACGGCCAGGCAAGTGCAAATGTGGCTGCAAGGGCGCGCCGCCGCCGCGCGCGCTGCCACGCCCGGCGCGGCGCAGGGGCAGCGCCTGCTCACCCTCACCGGCCTGCGCTTTGCGGCCAATCTGGGCATCCTGGCGCATGAGAAAACCGCGCCGCAGCCCATACAGGTGGATGCCGAACTCAACCTCGGCGCGCAGCCGCTGCGCCCGCGCGATGACGACATCACCCACGTGCTCGACTACCGCAAAGTGCGCCAAATCATCATCGACGAATGCACGGCCGAGCACGTGAACCTGCTGGAGACGCTGATTGGCAAGCTCTGCCAGCGCCTGATGCGCCTGCCCGGCGTGCGCGGCGTGCGCGTGAAGATCGCCAAGCTCGAAATCTTCGACGACTGCGAAGTCGCCATCCGCATGGAAACGGGGCAGTGGTAAGCGGCGCGCGGGCAAGTTATCCACAGATTTTTCCTGATTTGATAGCGCGCTGCGCAGCATCTACGGGCGCTGCGGGCTTTTTGCCTGTTTATTCATCAAAATTTTGTATCTGAATGCGTGAAGCGGGGCGCGCGGTGGGTAAGAGGCGGGTAAGCGGGCCGGTTTCCGGAAATCGGCTGGCTTGACGATTTCAAAACGCCCTGGGGCAAGGCCGGTTATCCACAGGTTTTTCCTGAATTGATAGCACGCTACGCAGCATGGACAGGCGCTGCGGCGGGTTTGCCTGTTTGGCGAGCAATCTGGCCGCCCAAAGGTCGCAAGGCTTGCTACGCCCCGCTCTGGCCTGCCGCGTCTTGAGCCGCATTCAGCCGCCTTTGTGTGGGCCGGGAAGGTTCCGAAAAAACGGAAATGCGTGCGAGTTATCCACAGATTTTTCCTGTTTTGATAGCACGCTGCGCAGTGTTTACGGGCGCTGCTGGCGGTTTGCTGAATTGATAGGCGAATTCATGTTGCGAAATGCAAGAACAAGGGGCTACATGGGGGCCGAGGGCGATATATGCAGTCACATGAATTTGCTGATTGAACAGGCAGATGGGCCGCAGCGCCCGTCCATGCTGCGCTGGGCGCTATGAATTCAGGAGAAATTTGTGGATAACTTTGCTTAGGCGCGGGCCAGTTGCTGGAAGAGGCCGCCGGGCAGGCGGGCGAGGTGGCCGGTGAGTTCGAGTTCCAGCAGGGCGGCTTGCAATTGGGGGGTGGGCCAGCCGGTGCGGGATTGGAGGGTGTCGAAGCTGGCCGGGTCTGCGCCCAGGGCTTGCAGCAGTTCGGGGTGGGGGGCGGGTTCGGCCTGTGGGGGCGGGGCGGCGGCGGGTTCGGTGGCGGGCGGGCCGGGGGGCGCGGCGGGGGCGGTGTTTTGGGTGGGGATTTCTTCCAGGATGTCTTGCGCGGTTTCGACCAGTTTTGCGCCCTGGCGGATGAGGGCGTGGCAGCCGTGCGAGTGGGGGCTGTGGATGGAGCCGGGGATGGCGAAGACTTCGCGGCCTTGCTCGGCGGCCAGGCGGGCGGTGATGAGCGAGCCCGATTGCAGGGCGGCTTCGATGACGAGCGTGCCCAGGCTGAGGCCGGAGATGATGCGGTTGCGTCGGGGGAAGTTGCCGGGTTTGGGCGGGGTGCCCAGGGGGTTTTCGCTGATGAGCAGGCCGTGGCGGGCGATGCGGTGGGCCAGGTCGCGGTGTTTGGCGGGGTAAACGGTGTCTGCGCCGGTGCCGACGATGGCCAGGGTGAGCAGGCGATCGGGGCGGGCGTCGGCCTGCTGGAGCGCGCCTTCGTGGGCCGCGCCGTCTATGCCCTGGGCCAGCCCGGAGACGATGCACAGGCGATCGGCCAGGGCCTGGGCGAATTGGCGGGCGTTGAGCAGGCCCTGCGGGGTGGCCATGCGGCTGCCGACGACGGCCAGCGCCGGGGGCCAGCCGTGGGCGTGCAGCAGGTCGCAGCGGCCGGTGAGGTAGAGCAGCAGGGGCGGGTCTTCGGTGGCGAGCAGGCTGCCCGGGTAGTCGGCATCGCCCAGGGTGATGAGGCGGCGGCGTACTTGCGGGGCGTGGGGGTCGATGCGGGCCAGCCACTGGCGGGTGCGCTCGATTTGCTCGGGCAGGGTGGGCGGCTCGGTGCGCAGGGCGCTGCATTGGGCGCTGGTGAGGTGGGGGCTGAGGGCGCTTTTGGGCTGGTTGAAGATGTGCTGAGGCAGGCCGAAGGCGGCCAGCAGGCGGCGGGCGGCGCTGCGGCCTATGCCGGGGGTGAGGATCAGGCGCAGCCAGGCGGTGAGTTCTTCGTCAGGCAGAGGCGGGGGCAGGGGCGGCAGGGGGGCGGTCATGGCGGTGGCGGGCAAAGAAAAGCCCCGCTGCGGCTAGTCTGGGCCGGGCAGCGGGGCGGGGGTGGTGGCGGATCGAAATCGGTGCGGGTCAGGGCACGAGGGCGTCGGTGCCGTTGGGGTCGGTGGGGTTGACCAGCTTGTCGCCTACTTCCACGGGCAGGCTGATTTCCATGATGAGCACGTAGGAGACGCGGTCAAACACGCGAAAGACCATGCCCAGGCCGTTGCGCTCGTCGGGCAGGCGGATGAATTCGCCTCTTTCGCTGGCGGTTTTGTCCTTGATGCGCTTGCCGGTGGTGTAAAGGGCCATGACCTGGCCGCTTTCCACGCCGTCTTGCGCGCCCTTGTTGATGGCGACGATCTGGTTCTGGCCTACCGAGCGCACGGCCGAGCCATAGACGGAGACAACGCGCGCATCAATGGGGAAAAGCGGCGCGTGCGGGGTGTAGTTGCGGAACTCCTGCTCGGGCTCGGGCAGCAGGCGGTCATCGACCTTCATTTCTTCCTTGGTGCTGACGACGTCCACGGTGGCGGGCACGGGGATGCCCTTGTCTTTGCCCACGGGGTTGCCGTTGGCATCCACATAGCCGAGCTGGCGCAGCTCGGCGTCGGTGTATTCGCCGGGGTTGCGCATGCCGGCGGCGGGCACGCGGGGCGGGTCGTATTCGGGCTCCTCGCCTTTTTTGCCGGGTTTGGGGTTCAGCATGGTTTCGCTGCGCACCAGATTCACCTTGCCCACGAACTGGCCTTCGTAGCCCAGAATTTCGCCGGTTTCGGGGTCTTTGAGCGGCACGGCGCGGCGGAACACGCGGTAGAGCGTGGGCTGGCCTTCTTCCAGCTTCAGCGGCGAGCCTTTGGGGCCGCGCGCATAGGCGCGATCGCCCCGGGCCATGAGCACGCGCTCTTCGGTGCGGGCGACGATGCGGGGGGCGTTTTCAAAGGTTTGCAGATCGGCCACGATGGGTTCGGTCAGGAAGGGCTCGATCAGGTGCGGCTGCAAGGTGGGCAGGGGGTTGCTGTCCAGCGCCTCGGCGCGGGTGTGGGGCGAGACGCGCACCGTGCGGTTGGTGCCGTCCAGCGGCTTCATCAGGCGCAGGCGCGCGCGGCCGCCCGATTTGTCCAGATAGAGCTTCTGGCCCGGAAAAATCAGGTGCGGGTTGCGGATGTCGTTCATGTTCATGCCCCACAACTCGGGCCAGCGCCAGGGCGTGCGCAGAAACAGCCCCGAGATGCGCCACAGCGTGTCGCCCCGGCGCACGGTGTATTCATCGGGCGCATTGGGCGCCAGCGCCGACAGGGGCACGCCCGCCTGCGCCACTTGCTGCGCGGTGGCGCGCTGCTTGCCCGTGATGGGGTAGTTCGGGCCTTTTTGCGCCTGGGCCGGCATGGCAATGGAAGCTGCCAGCACGGTCAGCGCAGGCAGGGCGAGACGTTTGGAGATATCCGCAAATGTGTGTTTCATTGTTTTGCAGTTTGTGTTCTTGACAGATGCGGGCGTATTGTGCAGTCAAGCAGCGCAAGCGGGCAATGCCATATGGCGCATGAAGCCAACGCGAACCGCGAAAAATGATGAAAATAGCCACATTTTTTGCAGCCTGCCACAACGCGGGCTGTTCTTTCTTGTGGCTTTTGCGCATGGCGCGGGGCCTGCGGCGCCTGATGCGGCGTCTGATTCCGGAGCTTGATTTCCCATGGCACTTCTTCCCATCCTTCGCTACCCCGATGCCCGCCTTACGCGCGTGGCCAGCCCCGTGGCAGAGGTCAACGATCGCATCCGCACCCTGGTGGCCGACATGCTGGAGACCATGTATGAGGCCAAGGGCATCGGCCTGGCCGCCACGCAGGTCAACGTGCACGAGCGCGTCATCGTCATTGACACCTCGCAAGAGCGCGATCAGCCCCTGGCGCTCATCAATGCCGAGCTGCTGTGGGCCAGCGAAGAGCGCGTCAAGGGCGAAGAAGGCTGCCTGTCCATCCCCGGCATCTACGACGGCGTCGAGCGCGCCGCCCGCATCAGGGTGCGCGCGCAGGACGAGCACGGCCAGTGGCGCGAAATCGAGGCCGAGGGCCTGCTGGCCGTGTGCATTCAGCACGAAATGGATCACCTGATCGGCAAGCTGTTTGTGGACTACCTCTCGCCCTTCAAGCGCAACCGCATCAAGGCCAAACTGCAAAAAGCCGATCGCCAGACCGCGCGCCAGGCCCAGCCCGCTTAAAGCGCCGCGCCACCAAGCCCCCTTTCGCCCCCGCCCCCCGCCCCGCACGAATGAACCTGATCGCCGAAATCGTCGCCCAGGCCCAGGCCATGACCGCCCTGCGGCGTGATCTGCACGCCCACCCCGAAACCTCCTACGAAGAGCACCGCACCGCCGAGCTGGTCGTGCAAAAACTCACCGAATGGGGCATCCCCACCCTGCGCGGCATGGGCAAAACCGGCGTCGTCGGCATCATCTTCGGGCGTGACGCCGGCCGCAGCGGCCGCGCCGTCGCCCTGCGCGCCGACATGGACGCGCTGCCCATGACCGAGGCCAACACCTTCGCCCACGCCAGCCGCGTGCCCGGCAAGATGCACGGCTGCGGCCACGACGGCCACACCGCCACCTTGCTGGCCGCCGCCCAATACCTGGCCGCCCACCGCGACTTTGACGGCGCCATCTACCTCATCTTCCAGCCCGCCGAAGAAGGCGGCGGCGGCGCCGAAGCCATGATCCGCGACGGCCTCTTTCAGAAATTCCCCGCCGAAGCCGTCTTCGGCATGCACAACTGGCCCGGCATGCCCGAAGGCGCCCTGGCTGTTGCCCCCGGCCCCGTCATGGCCAGCAGCAACGAATTTCGCATCCTCATCACCGGCAAGGGCGGCCACGCTGCCATGCCCCACGCCACCACAGACCCCATCCCCGTGGCCTGCCAAATCGTGCAGGGCCTGCAAACCATCGTTAGCCGCAACAAAAAACCCGTCGATGCAGGCGTGATCTCCGTCACCATGATCCATGCCGGCGAAGCTACCAACGTCGTGCCCGACACCTGCGAAATCCAGGGCACCGTGCGCACCTTCGCCATTGAAACGCTGGACCTCATCGAGCGCCGCATGCGCGAAGTCAGCCAAGGCATCTGCGCCGCCTTTGGCGCGAGCTGCCAATTTGACTTTCACCGCAACTACCCGCCCACCATCAACACCGCCTACGAAGCTCGCTTCGCCCGCCAGGTCATGCAAGGCATCGTCGGCCCGGAAGGGCTGCTGGAGCAGGAAGCCACCATGGGCGCGGAAGACTTTGCCTACATGCTGCTGGAAAAACCCGGCGCTTACTGCTTCATCGGCAACGGCGACGGCAGCCACCGCGCCGCCTACGGCCAGGGCCACGACGCCGGCCCCTGCCTGCTGCACAACCCGCACTACGACTTCAACGACAACCTCATCGCCCTGGGGGCCACTTACTGGGTTCGCTTGGCCCGCGCCTGGCTGGCCCACACCCCGCCCGCCCAGCGCCCCAACGCCCGGGGCGAAATCCCCGCCGCCTGAAAACGCGCGCGCCGGGCGCTCGGTGGGCGAGGGATGCGGGGATGAATGAACGCCCGCGCCGGAACCGCCCGCATTGCCTGAAAACGTGATTACGCCGGGTGCTGGGATAGGGGGGCAAACCCTGCCGCAAGGGCTTTGCCTTCTGCCCGGGATTGGCAAATCCGCGCCTCATCCCCGGCCCCGGTGCGTTGGCGGGCGGGTTGTTCCAGGCGTTTTCTGGGTCAGGTTATCCACAGATTTCTCCTGAATTGATAGTGCGCTGCGCAGCATTGACGGGCGCTGCGGTCGGTTTGCCTGTTTGATAAGCAAAATCTTGTTGCTGGATGAAACCGCTGCAAGGGCGGGATCAGGGCGAACAGAAATCAGGCCGGGTGCAAGCGTTTGCCCCGCTTTGCGGCTGCTGCCATCGCGTCTTCAAAAACCGCCCGCCGCGCTTGGTGGCGGGCGAATCGGGGCGCTTGGTGAATGCGGGGATGAGCGCCCGCGCTGCTTGAAAACGCGCGCGCCGGGCGCTGGCAGATGGGGCAAGCCCTGCCGCAAGGGCCTTGCCTTCTGTTTGGGATTTGCAAATCCCGCGCTTCATCCCCGGCCCCGGTGCGCTGGCGGGCGGGCCGTTTCAGGCGTTTTCCGGGCCAGGTTATCCACAGATTTCTCCTGAATTGATAGCGCACTGCGCAGTGTTTACGGGCGCTGCGGGCGGTTTGCCTGTTTGATAGGCAAAATTTTGTTGCCGAATGAAACCGATGAAGGGGCGGCGGGGGCAGGTCAGGCCGGGGCGAAGCGGTTTTGGATGGCGGCGGTGATGCCGGCTGCGTCCAGCCCTTGCAGGGCGAGCAGGCGGGCGGGGTCGCCGTGGTCGATGAAGGTGTCGGGCAGGCCCAGGTGCAGGATGGGGCGGGTGATGCCCAGGGCGTTGAGGGCTTCGGCGCAGGCGCTGCCCGCGCCGCCCGCGATGCAGCCTTCTTCGATGGTGACGAGGGCTTCGTGGCTTAGCGCCAGCTCGCGCAGCAAGTCGGTGTCCAGCGGTTTGGCCCAGCGCATGTTGGCGACGGTGGCGTCCAGCTTTTCGGCCGCTTGCAGGGCCGGGTGCAGCAGGGTGCCGAAGGCGAGGATGGCGATGCGGCGGCCCTGGCGGCGGATTTCGCCTTTGGCAAAGGGCAGGGGGTCGAGGCCGGGCAGAGGCTCTGCGCCCACGCCTGCGCCGCGCGGGTAGCGCACGGCGACGGGGTGGTTTTGGGCGTAGGCGGCGCTCAGCAGCTGGCGGCATTCGCGTTCGTCGGCGGGGCAGGCCAGGCTGATGTTGGGGATGCAGCGCAGGTAGGCGATGTCGTAGTTGCCGGCGTGGGTGGCGCCGTCTGCGCCGACGAGGCCGGCGCGGTCGAGGGCGAAGACGACGGGCAGGTTTTGCAGGGCGACGTCGTGGATGAGCTGGTCGTAGGCGCGTTGCAGGAAGGTGGAGTAGATGGCGACGACGGGTTTGAGTCCTTCGCAGGCCAGGGCGGCGGCGAAGGTGACGGCGTGTTGTTCGGCGATGCCCACGTCGTAGTAGCGGCGGGGGTAGCGGTTGTGGAATTCGACCATGCCCGAGCCTTCGCGCATGGCGGGGGTGATGCCGATGAGGCGCTCGTCCTGCGCGGCCATGTCGCACAGCCACTGGCCGAAGACCTGGGTGAAGGTGCGCCGGGCGGCGGGGGCGGCGGTCAGGCCGACGGCGGGGTCGAATTTGCCGGGGCCGTGGTAGGCGACGGGGTCGGCTTCGGCCAGTTTGTAGCCCTGGCCTTTTTTGGTGACGACGTGCAGGAATTGGGGGCCGGCCTGCTCGCTCATGAGCTGGCGGATGTTTTCCAGGGTGGGGATGAGGGCGTCCAGGTCGTGTCCGTCGATGGGGCCGATGTAGTTGAAGCCGAATTTTTCAAAGAGGGTGACGGGGGTGACCATGCCTTTGGCGCCTTTTTCCAGGCGCTTGGCCAGCTCCAGCAGGGGGGGGACGGGGCCGAGCACGGTTTTGCCGACGTTTTTGGCGGCGGCGTAGAACTGCCCGCTCATGAGTTGGGCCAGGTAGCGGTTGAGCGCGCCCACGGGGGGACTGATGGACATGTCGTTGTCGTTGAGCACGACGAGCAGGCGCGCGTCGCGTTCGACGCCGGCGTTGTTGAGCGCCTCGAAGGCCATGCCGGCGGTCATGGCCCCATCGCCGATGACGGCGATGGATTTGCGCGCCTCGCCTTTTTGCCGCGCGGCCAGGGCAAAGCCCAGGGCGGCGCTGATGCTGGTGGAGGAGTGGGCAGTGCCGAAGGTGTCGTATTCGCTTTCGTCGCGGCGCGGAAAGCCCGAGAGTCCGCCTAGCTGGCGCAGGGTGGGCATGCGATCGCGCCGGCCGGTGAGGATTTTGTGGGGGTAGGTTTGGTGGCCCACGTCCCACACCAGGCGGTCTTCGGGGGTCTGGAAGACGTAGTGCAGGGCGATGGTCAGCTCCACGGTGCCCAGGTTGGAGCTGAGGTGGCCGCCGGTTTGGGAGACGCTTTGCAGCACGAATTGGCGCAGCTCGCCGGCCAGTTGCTTCAGTTGCGCGCGGGTGAGGCGGCGCAGGTCGGCAGGGGAATCGATGGTTGGCAGCAGGGGCGTGGACGGCATGGCGTGGGCGCTTTGTTCTGGGGTGGGGGCGTTTTCTTGCGGGCTGCGGGGCGGATGGGCGCGGCCTGGGTCAGTGCTGGCGGCGAACCACCAGGTGCGCCAGGGCGCGCAGGCAGCGCGTGTCGGCCAGGCCGCTGGCGCGCAGGGCGGCTTCGGCCTGGGCCAGCAGCTCATCGGCCAGGCGGCGGGCGGCGGGCAGGCCCATGAGGGAGACGTAGGTGGGTTTGTTGGCGGCGGCGTCTTTGCCGGCGGTTTTGCCCAGGGCTTGCGAGTCGGCAGTGACGTCGAGCACGTCATCCACCACCTGAAAGGCCAGGCCGATGGCCGCACCGTAATCATCCAGCGCGGCCAGGGTGGCCGGCGGCAGGGGGCGGGCGGCGCAGGCTGCGCCCATGCGCACGCTCGCTTGCAGCAGCGCGCCGGTTTTGCAGCGGTGCATGGCGCGCAGGCGCTCTTCGCTCAGGGGCTGGCCGACGCTGGCCAGGTCTATGGCCTGCCCGCCGGCCATGCCCGCGGCCCCGGCTGCGCGCGCCAGCAGGCGGCACAGGGCGGCCTGCATGGCGGGGGGGGTGTCTTGCTCGTCGTCGGGGGTGAGGATTTCAAAGGCCAGCGCTTGCAGGGCGTCGCCGGCCAGCAGCGCCTGGGCCTGGCCGAACTGCACGTGCACGGTGGGCTTGCCACGGCGCAGCACGTCGTTGTCCATGCAGGGCATGTCGTCGTGCACCAGGGAATAGGCGTGGATGATTTCCACCGCGCAGGCGGCGCGCAGGGCCGGGCGTGGCAGGCCGCCCACGGCTTCGCAGGCGGCCAGCGCCAGCAGCGGGCGCAGGCGCTTGCCGCCGCCTTGCACGGCGTAGCGCATGGCTTGGCCCAGGCCGGCGGGGGCATCGGCGGCGATCCACTCGTTCAGCGCCGCTTCCACGCGCTGGAGCTGCTCGCTTTGCCACTGGGCAAATCCGGGAAAGTCGCCGCCTGCGGCGGGGGCCAAAGAGGGGGCGGGGGCGCTCATGGCAGTTCGCCCTCGGTCAGCGGGCGCAGCACCTGGCCGTCCAGGCGCTTGACCTGGTCTTCCACGGCCTGCAATTGCTCGCGGCAGCGCGCCAGCAGCGCCGCGCCGCGCTGGTATTGGCTCAGCAGCGCTTCCAGCGGCAATTGGCCTGATTCCAAAGATTCAATGATTTGCTCCAGCTCGGTGACGGCTTCGCCGTAGGTGGCAGGCAGGGGGGGAGCAGCAGGTTTGCGGGGCATGTCGGGTGCGGGGGGAGGCAAGGGCGGCGGGCGGGGCGCTGGCGCTCATCGGGCCTGCGCAAAAACCGGGCAAATCCGTGAAAAAACACGGGCCGCACGCCGCTGCAAGTCAAACGGGCAATTGTAGGGACAGGCCCCCGCCGCGCGCCCTGCCTGAAATGGCAACTGGCCCTAGAATCCGCCCCCGCCCGCCGCGTCGCGCTGTATCTGGCTGCAACAGGCGGGTTTTTCTTTTTCTTCCCACCTGCGCACGGCAGCCGGCACCCATAAAAACCGCTGGCGCCCCAGCGCACTCTGCACAACACCTGCCCCTTCATAGGGGGAGGCTGGATCGGAACCCACGATGTCTGATTTAAGTCTTCAATTTCAGCAGGCGGCAAGCCAACTTCCCGTCCCTCTTTACTTTGATGAAGCGCTGCTGGCGCGCGAGAAAAACCTGCTTTTCGAGGCCGGCCCGCGCTATGTCGGCCACGCCCTGGCCGCGCCCCATCCGGGCGACTACGCCACCTTGCCGCAGGAGCAGGGCGGGCGCACCCTGGTGCGCAATGCGCAAGGCGCGCTGGAGCTCATTTCCAACGTCTGCTGCCACCGCCAGGCCCTCATGCTCAAGGGCCGGGGCAATCTGCACGAGCAGGGCCAGGCCCACGCCGGCGGCAACATCGTCTGCCCCATACACCGCTGGACTTACGCGCCGGACGGCAAGCTGCTGGGCGCGCCGCACTTTCCGCAAGACCCCGGCCTGAGCCTGAACAACTACGGCCTGACCGAGTGGAACGGCATGCTCTTTGAAAGCCGTGGCCGCAATCCGCGCGAAGACCTCGCCAGCATGGAGCTGGCCAGCGCCCTGTCCTTTGATGGCTATGTGCTCGATCACGTTGAGCTGCACGAGTGCAACTACAACTGGAAAACCTTTATCGAGATTTACCTGGAGGACTACCACGTTGCCCCCTTCCATCCGGGCCTGGGCAATTTCGTCACCTGCGACGACTTGAGCTGGCAGTTCGGCCGTCACTACTCGGTGCAAACCGTGGGCGTTTCGCCCGGCTTCAAGCCCGGCACCGACGTTTACAAGCTCTGGCACAAGGTGCTGCTGGACTACCAGCACGGCGAAAAACCCCGGCGCGGTGCCATCTGGCTGACCTACTACCCGCACATCACCGTCGAGTGGTATCCGCACGTGCTCACCATCTCTACCGTCTTCCCCCGGGGCGTGGACAAAACGCTGAACATGGTGGAGTTCTTCTACCCCGAGGAAATCGTCGCCTTCGAGCGTGAATTCGTCGAGGCGCAGCGCGCCGCCTATATGGAAACCTGCCTGGAAGACGACGAAATCGGCGAACGCATGGACGCCGGCCGCCGCGCCCTGTTCGAGCGCGGCGACAGCGAGGTCGGCCCCTACCAATCGCCCATGGAAGACGGCATGCAGCACTTTCACGAGTGGTATCGCCGCGAAATGGGCATGCCTGCCAGCCTTTGAAATTCGCCTTTCTCAAAGGTTTTCGCCCAATAAAAAAGCCGCTGAATGCGGCTTTTTTTGCATCTGGATGGCCCCTGGGGCGGGGCCTGCGCAGGGCATGTTATCCACAGTTTGCTTGAAATTTGATAGCTACCTGCGCAGTATCCACGCGGGTTTCAGAGCATATGCCTGTTTTATGGGCAAATTCAGTCGCGCGGCGATGCGGGGCGGGCCGTGAGGCTCTTGGGCAGCAGGCCGTCGAACATAGGCGAGAGCGCGGCCATGCGCTGGTGCGCCACGCGCTCGCCGTGCAAGTCGGCCAGGGCGGCCATCAGCTCGGCGCGGGCATACCACAGCGCCTGCGCGTCCTTGGAATGAAACACGCGCCGCACCACGAGGGGATATTTTTCGGCGCCCGCGTCGCCCAGCGACTCCAGCATGGCGGCGCGAATTTGCTCCAGTTGATCGATCAGCCGGTCTTCATCGCTGCCGCTGTCCAGTCCCAATTTGGCAAGAATGTTTTTCGAGAACCAACCCATGTCCGAACCAAGGCGAAAACTGCCTGTCAAAAAATGTTATTGATGCGCCAATTGTGGCCCAGCGGCGCAGGCCGCCCAAAGGAAAAATGGGCATTTCCCCGGAAAACATGGCATGGCGCAGCGGCCCCGAATGCCGCAAGGGGCGCGTCAAAAGGCCAACTTATCCACAGCTTGCTTGAAATTTGATAGCGCCCGGCGCAGTATCCACGCGGGTTTCGGGCGGTCTGCCTGTTTGATAGGCAGTTCAGGCAGCTTCAGCCGCCCACGATGGGCTGAAACAGCATCACCTCATCGCCTGCGGCCAGCACGCATTCGGCGCGGGCGGGGCGGGGCACGAAGCGGGCGTTGACGGCGGTGGCCACGGCCTCGGGCGCCTGCCCGATTTGCTCCAGCAGATCGGCCAGCGTGCTTCCTGCGGCCACGGTGCGGGGCTGGCCGTTGAGCGTGATGGAGATGGGGGCAGCGGATGCAGCAGTCATGGGGCGAAGGCTTGGCGGCAGGCAGAAACAGGCCATGAAAAGGCCATGAAAAAACCCGCAGACTCGGGGGAATCTGCGGGTTGGTGTGGGTGGTGGGTCGTGCAGGATTCGAACCTGCGACCAACGGATTAAAAGTCCGCTGCTCTACCGGCTGAGCTAACGACCCACTCGGCTCCGCTTCAAAAACAGCACCGAAGCGAAGCCGCGGATTCTAGCACCGTTTTTTCTCCTTGTGCAAATTTTGTTGCGCCAGGGCGTTCAGCGCCCAGCCTGCGGCGACCATGCCGAAGGTGGCGGTGACGGCGACGATGGAGCCGTAGCCGTGGCAGTTGAGGCTGTGATCGCGCTGGTCGCCGGGCGCGGCGCAGGCGGCGGCAGGGGCGGCCACGGCTTCGCGGCTGAAAACCACGGGCACGCCGCTGCGCGCGGGGCGCTGGCGGCCAGTGCGGGCGGATCGGCCGACGGGCAAGTCGCCCCGCGGCAGCAGGCCGGCGCGGCGCAGGCGGGCGCGCAAGCTGGCGATGAGGGGGTCGTGGGTGACTTCAAGCAGATCGGCCACTTGCACTTGTTCGGCCTGGCGTTTGCCGCCGGCCGCGCCGCAGGCGATGAAGGGCGTGCCCGTTTGCAGCGCCCAGGCGGCCAGGGCCTGCTTGGCGCTGACCTGGTCGCAGGCGTCGATCAGGGCATCGACGGGGCCGGGCAGCAGGGCGGGCCAGTTTTCGGCGCTGGCGAAATCTTCCACTTCGTGCACTTGGCAGTGCGGGTGAATGAGGGCGATGCGCTCGCGCATGGCCTGCACCTTGGGCTGGCCCAGGGTGGGGGTGAGGGCGTGGATTTGGCGGTTGATGTTGGACTCGGCCACGTTGTCCAGGTCGATCAGCGTGAGCGCGGCCACGCCGCTGCGCGCCAGCGCCTCGGCGGCCCAGGAGCCAACGCCGCCTATGCCCACGACGGCCACGTGCGCGGCGCGTATGCGCTCGCTGCCTTGCGCGCCATAAAGCCGGGCCAGGCCGCCAAAGCGGCGTTCGGTGTCAGGAGGGTGCATGAGTTGTCCAGCAAAAAAGCAAAAAGGGCCAAGGGGGCTGAAAGGCGCGTGGATATTGCGCCGACAGCTACAAAAACAAGAGCGTCAAGGGGCGTGCGCGGCGTGGGTCTGATCCATTTGCGCCTGCAATTCGTCCAGCGCGCCTTGCACGCGCTGCACCAGGGGCGGATCGTCTGCCTGCGCGCCCACGCAGGAGAGGGTGAGGGTTTGCATGGCGCGGGTCATGGCGACGTAGAGCAGGCGCAGTTGCTCATCCAGATTGGCGGCCAGGTGGGTGGGCATGCACTCCAGCCGCATGAGAAAGACGTGGGGAAAGTCCAGCCCCTTGGCGACAAACATGGTCAGCAGCTTGACGGAAGGGCGGCCCCAGTCGATGTTGCGCGGGCCGGCGCTGTGGTGGTCGTGGCGCCTTTGCGTGGCCACGCCCCGCCTGGCCAGGGCTTTTTCCAGCAGGCCCCAGCGGTCGTTGTGGGCGCAGAGCACGGCGATGTCGTCCGGCGGCGTGCCGCTTTCGATCAGGGCGGCGATGCGTTCGGCCAGGGCTTGCGCCTCGGCCTGCACGCTGGCAAAGCGCAGCAGCACGGGCAGGGGGCCGCGCCGCCCGGCGCTGGCCGGGTGCACGCGCTGCATTTGGGTGTCGGTTTCCTCGGTTTCGTCCAGAAGCTGCCGGGCGCAGAGCATGGCCAGGTGCAGGATTTCGACGGTGTTGCGGTAGTTCAGCCGCAAGACGCTGGTGCGGCCCTTGGCTTCTATGCCCACGCTGGCGAAGCTGAAGTTTTTTCTGCCGGGGCGGTAGATGGACTGCGCATCGTCATACAGCACCAGCAGCGAGCGCGTGGCCGGATCGACCAGGCGCGTGGCCATGCGCAGCCAGGCGGCTTCAAAGTCATGCGCTTCGTCAATCAGCAGCGCGGTGTATTGCCCCTGGGGCACCTGGCCGTTTTGCATGGCGCGATCAACCACGCCAACCAGCGCCTCGTAGTGCGCATTCCCGGTCAGGCCGGGGGGCACTTCGAGCTGGTAGCTGCGCACCATGTCGTTGCACCACTGGTGAAAGGTGCGCACGGTGACTTGCTCGGGCGTGACCTCGCGCTCGATCAGCATTCGGGCGATGCGGTCGGCCAGCGAGCGGTTGTAGCAAAGCGCCAGCACGGGCGGCGCGCCGGGGGCGGCCAGGCGGGCCAGATGCTGGGCGCGGAAAACCAGAATCATGGTTTTGCCCGTGCCCGCCGCGCCGTGGATGACGCGGTGGCCCTCGCCCAGCGAGCGCGCGGCCTGCTCCTGGTTCATGTCCATGACCTGCACCAGATCGGGGATGGCGAATTTGCCCGCCTGCTCGGCGGCGGCTTTTTGCGCGGCCGAGAGGTTGTTCACGCGCACTTCGGGAAACAGGTGCCAGCGCACGCGGTCTTGCTGCGGCAAGGTGAGGGCGGCGGGGAAAAAGGCGGTGAACAGGCTCCACAGGCGCTCCTCGAAGGCGTCGATGGGCACATCGTCGGCCAGGTCGTCGCGCAGCAGGGTGCGCTCGGGCGGGAAGATGTCGGCAAAGTCGCTGCCCGCGATTTCCTTGCGGCGCACATTGCTCATCACCGCCCCCCAGCCGTAGGGCACGGCGCATTTGCCCACGTAGCGGCCAGCGGGCTGCTTCAGGTGCGGGTCGCGCTCCAGCACGTTGTTGATTTGCAGGGCGCATTCGCGCGCCTGCTCCAGCGGGTGCTGGCAGGAAGCGGGGCCGCCGGGCAGCGCTAGGGTGACGCGGGTGCGGTTGGCCTTTTGAATGCCGGACAGGCGCCAGTGCTTGACTTCCAGCACCAGCACGCCCCGGCGCGGGTTGAACACGACGAAGTCGGGCTGGCGCTGCAAGGGGCCGACGGGGATGTCGTGCCAGACGATGTAGTCGTCCGACAGGCGCTTGAGCTGGTGCAGCACGGCGCGCTCGCCGGCGTTGTCGCAGCGCCGGTCGATGCGGGTGAGGGTTTGCGGAAACAGGGCCATTGCGCGGGGCGGTTCAGGGGCGGAAGGCGGGCGGAAATTATCTGGCTGCCCTTTCCCTTGCTTGCCCCTCGCTTTCCTCTCGCAAAAACCGCCCGGGCGGCTGCAAAGGCGCGTGGATACTGCGCCGGGTGCTACAAAAATGTAGTTTCAGCGCAATTTTTCAGCCCTGCGCGGCGGCCGGGGCGCTGGTTTGGCCGGCGGTGAGCATGCGCTGCACGTAGCGGGCCACGGTGTCGATTTCCAGGTTCACGCGGCTGCCCGCTTGCAGGCGACCCAGGGTGGTGTGCTGCACGGTGTGGGCGATGAGGTTGATGTCGAACTGGCAGCCCTCGGGGCTGTCCTGCACGCGATTGACGGTCAGGCTGACGCCGTTGACGGTGATGGAGCCTTTGTAGGCAAGGTATTGGCCCAGCTCGTGCGGGGCCAGCGTTTGCAGCAGCCAGCTTTCGCCGATCGGCTCCAGCGCCAGCACGCGGCCGATGCCGTCCACATGGCCGGAGACGATGTGCCCGCCCAGGCGGTCACTGGCGCGCAGGGCTTTTTCCAGATTGACGGGGCCGCATGCGTTCAGCCCGCAGGTGCGCGCCAGCGATTCGGCCGAAACCTGCACGCCGAACGTGGCCGCCGCCGCATCCAGCGTGGTGACGGTCATGCACGCGCCGTTGAGCGCGATGCTGTCGCCCGGGGCCACGTCATCCAGATAGCCGGCGGGCGTTTGCAGGGCCAGCTCCACACCCCAGGCGCTGCCCTGGCCCAGCGGGGTGACGGTTTGGATGTGGCCGATGGCGGTGATGATTCCGGTGAACATGGCGCGAAGGCTCTTTCTGGGTGGCTGCGCGCGCCTTGCGAAGTGCGCATGGGCGCGTGCGGTAGGTTGGCGCGCGAAGGCGCAAGAAAAAAGCCCTGCAAACACGGCTGGTTTGCAGGGCTTTCGGAGAGTGGCGCGGCTGGCAGGATTCGAACCCACGACCCCTTGGTTCGTAGCCAAGTACTCTATCCAACTGAGCTACAGCCGCGCGAAAAACGAGATTATGCCACGGTTTTTCTGAAACAAAAGGCCCGCCGCCAAATTTTTCAGGCAGCGGCGGCGCGCTCGGCCGCTTCCAGGGTGTTGACCAGCAGCATGGCGCGGGTCATGGGGCCCACGCCGCCGGGCACGGGGGTGATCCAGCCGGCCACCTGGCGCACGCCTTCAAAGTCCACATCGCCGCAGAGCTTGCCGGCCTCGTTGCGGTTCATGCCCACGTCGATGACGACGGCGCCGGGCTTGACCATGTCGGCGGTCAGCACGTTGCGCTTGCCCACGGCGGCGACGATGACGTCGGCCTGGCGGGTGTGGGCGGCCAGATCGGCCGTGCCGCTGTGGCAGACGGTGACGGTGGCGTTGGCCGCCAGCAGCATCATGGCCATGGGCTTGCCCACGATGTTGCTGCGGCCGATGACGACGGCGTTTTTGCCGCGCAAATCGCTCATGCCTATGGATTCGAGCATCTTCATGCAGCCATAGGGCGTGCAGGGGCGAAAGCCGCTTTGGCCGACCATGAGCGCGCCGGCGCTGGCGATGTGAAAGCCGTCCACGTCTTTTTCGGGCGCGATGGCTTCAATGACCAGGCCGGCGTCCATGTGCGCGGGCAGGGGCAGTTGCACGAGGATGCCGTGCACGCGCTCGTCGGCGTTGAGCCGGGCGATGCGCGCCAGCAAGTCGGCCTGGGACATGTCGGCCGGGCAACGCTCCAGCGTGGCTTGCAGGCCGGTTTGTTCGCTGTCGGCCACTTTGCTTTTCACGTAGACCTGGCTGGCGGGGTTGTCGCCCACCAGGATGATGGCCAGATGCGGCTGGATGCCGCGCGCCTTGAGGGCGGCGGTGCGGTGCGCCACTTCGGCGCGGACTTGGGCGGCCAGGGCGTTGCCGTCTATGAGTTGGGCGGTCATGGCTGGTGTTTTTTTGGGTGGGGGAAAAGGAGAAAAAAGGCGGCAATCAGCCGGGCGTTCCGTCCGAGCCCAGCGCCACCTTGAGCAAATCGGCCACGGTGTTGGCGCCCAGTTTTTCCATGATGTTGGCGCGGTGCGCTTCCACGGTTTTGATGCTGATGCCCAGGTCGTCGGCAATTTGCTTGTTCAGCCGCCCGGCGACGATGCGCTCCAGCACCTGCGCCTCGCGGCCGGTGAGCTTGCCCAGCAGCGCCTCGCGCGTGGCGGCCTGGCTGTGGCGGGCGAAGCTGGCCTTGGCCTGCTCCAGCAGGCGCTCGACCAGGGAGGCGATTTGCTCTTCGGTGAAGGGCTTTTGCACGAAGTCGAGCGCGCCTTTTTTCATGGCGTCCACGGCCAGGGGCACGTCGCCGTGGCCGGTGATGATGGCCACGGGCAGGGGCGATTTGGCTTCGGCCAGCTTGTCTTGCAGCTCCAGCCCGCTCATGCCGTTCATGCGCATGTCCACCAGCACGCAGGCCACTTCGCGGCGGTCGTGGCGCTCCAGAAATTCTTCGGCCGATTCGTAGCAGCGCACGCGATAGCCCCGGCCTTCGAGCAGCCATTGCACCGAGTCGCGCACGGCCTCGTCGTCGTCCACGACATGCACCAGGCCGGATGAGGAAAAAAAGTTCATGTTGGGTCAGGTTCTGAAAAAGGGGGACGGGGCGGCGTGCGGTTTGCGCCGGGCAAAGCGGCGGGGGCCAGGCCCGCCGCGTGCGGGTCGTCGGGGGCGAGAGTGACCGGAATCCAGAAGGAAAAACGGCAGCCCGCGACCTGTCCCAAATTGTAGAGATTGGCCACGTGCATGCGCCCCTGGTGCGCCTCGATGATGGAGCGGCACAGGTTCAGCCCTATGCCCATGCCGTCGTGCTTGGTGGAGAAAAAGGCTTCATACAGGCGCTCTTGCACGCCCGGCGGCAGGCCGCAGCCGGTGTCTTGCACGGCAAATTGCACGGCGGGCACGTCTTCGATCTGGATCAGGCTGGCCTGCAGGGCGATGCGCCGCTGCCCGTCGGGGCGCTGGGCGGTGTCTATGGCCTCGGCGCTGTTGCGGATGAGGTTGAGCAGCACTTGCCCGATGAGGATGGGGTCGGCGCGCAGCGCGGGCAAGTCGGGCGCGATTTCGCTGCTTAGCTGCACGCGGCGGCGGCGCGCTTCCACCTCGGCCAGCTCCAGCACCGGCTCGGCGATGGCGGCGGCGCTGGTGGCTTGCATGCGCGGCTCGCTGCGCTTGACGAAATTGCGTATGTGCTGAATCACCATGCCCGCGCGCTGCGCCTGGCGGGCCACTTTTTCCAGCGCGCCCAGCAGGGCGGCCTCGTCCATGCCGCCTTCGCGCAGGCGCGAAATGATGCCGGTGCAGTAATTGCTGATGGCCGTGAGCGGCTGGTTCAGCTCGTGCGCCACGCTGGAGGCCATCTCGCCCATGGTGATCAGGCGGCTGGCGTCTTCGGCGCGCTGGGCCTGCTCCTGCGCGCGCTGCTCGGCCTGGCGGCGCGCGGTGATGTCGGTGGCGATCACCATTTGCGCCAGCCGCCCGTCCACCCAGCTCAAGTAGCGCGAGCGCACCTCCAGCCAGCGGTTTTGCTCGGGCAGAAAAATCTCGGCGCGCGCTGCCGGCGCTGAAGCCGGTTCTGCGGCGGCGGCCTCATTGGCAGCGGGCGCATCCGCATCCATGCGCGCGGCTGCCGGGCGCAGCAAGCTGGCGTTGTGCAGCAGGCTCAAATGTCCCTGCGTCGTCGCGTCAAACCACTGGCGGTACTGCCGGTTGGCAAACAAAAGCTCCTGGCTGCCCAGCGGCGCTACCGAAACGGCCGTGTCCAGCGCATCGAGCACCGCCGCAAAGCGGTCGTGCGAGGCTGATAACTCGCGCCGCACGCGGTTGGGCTCGGAAATATCCGTCATCGAAGCCACCCAGCCGTTTTGCCGTCCCGCGCTATCGACCAGCGGCGCGAGATAAATGCGCGCATCAAAAATCGTGCCGTTCTTG
The DNA here is from genome assembly GCA_052170415.1 of Ottowia sp. Taxonomy (GTDB): domain Bacteria; phylum Pseudomonadota; class Gammaproteobacteria; order Burkholderiales; family Burkholderiaceae_C; genus Ottowia. The sequence continues at coordinate 36,464 of JBQNAO010000020.1, forward strand.
CGCTGCGCGCGAATGCTCAGGCCGTGCGCGTCAATCTGTCCGCGCATCTGCCGCCAAAGCTGCTCGCTCAGCCACTCGCGGTCGGCCTGCGGCCAGTAGGAATACGGCGGCGCCTGGCCCAGCAGCTCCGCCTCGCTCCAGCCCGTCATCTCGCAAAACGCGCGGTTCACATAAGTGATGTGCCCCTGCCCATCGACTGCGCGCATGCCCGTGCGCATGGAGTTTTCTATGGCGTGGCGAAAGCCCACCTCGGCCAGCAGCGCCGCCTGTGCGCGCTGGCGCTGGCGCAGGTAGTGCCAATTGACCCCCAGCATCCACAGCGTCATCAGCGACAGCGCCGCCGCCGTCCAAAACAGCGCCCGCCCGCCCACGCCCGAAGCCGCGCGCCACAGCTGCGCCTGCAAAACCAGCTCCGGCCCCTGCGCCGCCAGCGCCAGGCCCGCCTGCTGCGGCGGCTGCCCCCACAGCCAGCGCCCCGGATCGAAACCCGCCTCCGCCGCCTGCACGGCGTGCCCGGCCAGCAGCCGCCCCTTCGCGTCTTTCAGCGCCACCGCATATTTGCCCTGCAAACCCGCCGGCAGCCCATAGCGCAGCAGCCCATCGGCCGAATACGCCACATGCAGCGCTCCCGCAAAGCGCTCCTGCGCCAGCAGCGGCAGATACAGATGCAACACATTCAGCCCCGCGTGGCCGCCCGCCGCATCTGCGGCCAGCCCCTCGCCCGCTGCGCCGCCCTGCGCATCGCCTTCAGCCAGCGCCCGCCCCTGCCCCGGCTGCGCCAGCGCCACGGCGTAGGCGGGCTGCAAATTGCGCCGCGCCAGCGCAAAAGCGGCCTGATCGGCGGCCTCCTGCCCGGCCTGCGCGGCCAGCTCCTGCGGCGCGCTCGCTGCATGGGCCGCATCCGCCGCGCCTGCCGCCGTCGTCAGCCGCACGCGCTGCTGCGCATCCAGCCAGCGGATCGTCAGGATTTCCGAATAGCGCCCCGCCAGCGCCCGCGCCGCCTGTACAAAGCCCTGCGCCGCCTGCGGCCTGGCCGCGTGCACGTGCGCCCATTCGCGCCCCAGCCGTTCCAGCTGGGCCTGCTGCTCATGCAGGCGCACGCGCAAATGTTGCTGGCCAAACTCCAGCTCGCGCCGCACCGCCTGCGTCTCGCGCCGGGCTTCTTCGGCGCTCAAATACCAAAAGGCCGCCCCTATCGTCACCAGCAAAAGCAAAGCGGCTGCCAGCGGCGGCGCAGCCGTCAGTCGCTCGTGCTGCGCCAGCCAGCGCACCCACCCGGCCGAAGCCGCCGCCGCCGGCCAGCGCACCCCGCTGGCTGCATCGGCAGATTCGGCAGAAAGGGAAGAAGAAACAGACTCGACAGAAGACGCAGGCTCGGACATGGCCGCGCAGTGTATGTGCCCCGCCCGGGGCCGGAAAAGGCAGAGTTATCCACAGTTTTCTCCTGAATTGATAGCGCACTGCGCAGCACTGGCGGGCGCTGCGGGACTTTTGCCTGTTTGATAAGCAAAATCTTGTATCCAAATGCTCGAAAACAGCGCGGCGCGGCGGGTTGGGGGGCGGGGTTCGTGGGGGTTTTGATTCGATGGCTGTCATTACAGTATTGAAGCGCATTGTTTGATGGCGCTGCCACGGTGTTTTTTTGGAGTGGGTAATATATTTCGTTTGGATTATGACGGATTATGTGGCTTATTATGTGGCTTATATTTTGATTGCGGGCGGTTTGGGGCTTTCTATTGAAAATCTGATCATTCTTTTCAGATATTTCAGAGAGCGCAAGTCCGGGACTATTCCGCCTTTTTTTGGGGGAATTTTTCTGATGCTGGGGATGATGGCTGTTTTTCCCGGGGCAGGAAAGTTTTGGTATTTGTTTTTGATGCTGGATGTGAGTTTTTATGTTTGGCCTTGCATGTTGGTGATGTGCGTTTTTGAAGGTTTCATGAAACTCGTGCGGTTTTTGAGAAATAAATGATGGCTGCGGGTATCAGCCCTGCACGGTGAGGGCGCTTTGGCCGCCGCCCTGGGGCTGGATGCGAATTTGCACGCCGATGCGGCGGCCGCCGGCTTGCAGGCGGTCGAGCGCCTGCATGACGGTTTGCAGGGTGTCGGCGTCCAGGCTGCCGAAGCCTTCGTCGATGAAGAGGGACTCGACCTTGACTTTTTCCGAGGAGAGCGAGGCCAGGCCCAGCGCCAGCGCCAGCGAGACGAGAAAGCTCTCGCCGCCGGAGAGGCTGTGGGCGCTGCGCAGTTCGTCGGCAAATTCGCCATCGGCGATGCACAGGCTCAAGGGGTCGAGGCCGCGCTGAAGCCGGTAGCGCGGGGCCAGGCGCGCCAGGTGCTGGTTGGCGTAGGCGAGCAAAACGTCCAGGGTGTATTGCTGGGCGTAGCGGCGGAAGGCGTCGCCGCTGGCGCTGCCGATGAGCTGGTTGAGCGCGCGCCAGCGCTGGGCGGCTTGCTGGCGCGCTTGGATTTGCGCCTGCTGGCGGACGTGGGTTTGGCGGCATTGCTCGTCTTGCTTTTGTTGCTGCTGCAAGGCGGCGCGCTCGCTTAGGGCCTGGTTTAAGGCGGTCTGGGCGGCTTGCAGGGCGGCGTGGGCTTGTTCGGGGGTTTCGGGCGGGTTCGTTGGTTGAATTTCCTGCGGGTTTTCTTCAGGGATGGGCGCAGGCGGGGTGGTTTGCAGCTCGCGCAGGGTTTGGCTTTGGTCTTCGATGACGGCCTGGGCGTCGCGCTGCCTAGCGAGCAGTTCGTCGCGCTGGCCCTGCTGGCGGGCAAAGGCCAGGCCAGCGCGGCAGACATGGCCTTGCTCAACGCCACGCGCCAAAGCGCCA
>JBQNAO010000021.1:0-38543 GCA_052170415.1 Ottowia sp.
CACCAGCGCCACGGCCAGCACCCAGCGGTTGCGCAGACGATCGCGAAATTCCTTGAAGGCCAGGGTGAGCACCTGGCGGGGCTGAATCATGGGAAACCTCCTCTTGAAAATGAATGTGCGCGCTCGGATGCGCGCTTTTTTGTGTGTGGGTTTATGCGGCGGCCCGCGCCGATGCCTCGCTGAAGAACATGTCTTCCAGCGATGGCTCGTGCACCTGCACATCGGCCACTTCGGGCGCGGCCAGCAGGGTGCGCAGCAGGGGCATCTTGTGCGCATGGGGCACGCGCAGCATGAGGGCGCCGTCTTGCTCGGTGGCGCTTTGGGCCACGTCGGCAGGCAGCGCCGCCAGCAGGGGGGCCAGGGCCGTGTCTGCACTGCGGTGCAGATCGACTTGCACGCGCAGGGGCAGATCAAAGATGGCGCGCAGCTCGGGCAGGGTGCCCAGGGCCTGCACGCGGCCGCTGGCCATGACGGCCACGCGATCGACGCGGTGTTGCAGCTCGGCCAGGATGTGCGAGGTCAGCACGATGGTCAGCCCGCGCTCGCGCAGCTCGGCCAGGGTGTCCCAGAAAAAGTGGATGGCGTGCGGGTCCAGCCCGGTGGTGGGTTCGTCCAGAAACAGCACGCGCGGCTGGCCCAGCAGCGCCTGCGCAAAGCCCAGGCGCTGGCGCATGCCCTTGGAGTACGCCCGCACGGGCTTGCTGCCGGCCGCGCCCAGGCCCACGCGCTCGAGCAGGGCAGGGCAGTCGCTGCTGTCCACCCCCTTGAGGCGGGCGAAAAAGCGCAGGGTTTCCAGGCCGCTGAGGTTGTCCCAGAGGGCGATGTTTTCCGGCAGATAGCCGATGCCGCGGCGCACCTGGCGGGCCGCCGCGCCGGAGACGGGCTGTCCGCCCACTTCAATGCGGCCGCTGCTGGGCGCAAGCAGGCCCAGCATCATCTTGAACAGCGTGCTTTTGCCGGCACCGTTGTGGCCGATGAGGCCGAAGACTTCGCCCGGGCGGATGTCCAGCGAGACGCCATCGACGGCGGTAAAGCGGCCAAAGCGCTTGCTGACTTCATGCAGGCGGATGACGGCGGCGCGGCCGCCGGATTCGGGGGTGTTTTCCATCTTCAGTGGGCTTTCTTGAGCACCTGGGCGCGCCACTGCGCCCAGTCGGTCGAGCGCGGCAGAAGGCGCGGGTGGGACTCCACCACGCTGGGCACGCGCAGCACGGGAAACTGCTGCCCCACCAGCCGCAGCGCCTGCACGGCGGGGCTGGCCAGCAGCATTTGCACGGCGGGGTAGCGCCAGCTGAGGCGATCGACGATGTCGTTGGCTTCGTAGGGCACGTCGCCGCGGCCGTCGTGGTCGCGGTCCCAGCCCCGGTAGTTGCTCCAGTAGTTGCCCGCTTCGCCGCCCCAGGGCTGGTCGCGCGTGAGCACGTATTTGACTTGCAGGCGGTTCTGGATGAAGTCGTTGCCGTCCCAGGTGTTGCGCGCCGCTCCGGCCAGGTGCACGCCGGTGTAGTTGTCGGCCACCACGTTGTTTTTGAGGGTGGTGAATTCGACGTCATAGATGAACAGGCCGCGCTTGTTGCCCATGACGATGTTGTTTTCCACCACGGCGTCTTGCAGGGTGCGCAGCATGATGCCGTGGTCGATGTTGTTCCAGGCGCGGTTGTTGCGGATGACCTGGTCGCGCACTTCCATCAGCGCCAGGCCGGCCTGGTTGCGCCAAGTGTCGTTGTCTTCCCACAGGTTGTAGTAGGAATTCATGTAGTGCGTGCCGTAGCGGCTGTGGTGCATGTTGTTTTTTTGGAAGATGGCGTGGTGCGAGACGTCGATGTAGAGCGCGTCGCGCACGAAGCTGATGTGATTGCCGATGATGCGTGCGCCCTTGGTGTTGTAGAGCTGCACGCCGTTGCCGCGCCGGGGGCTGTCGTAGTCGCGCTTGCCGGTGATCGTGTTGCCCAGCACCTGAACGTCGTGGGCCTTTTCGATCCACAGGCCGAACAGGTTGTAGATGAGGTAGCAGCCCTGCACGCGGGCGCGGTGCGCGCCGGGCTGGATGTAGATGCCCGAGTTCTGCTTGAAGCGGTTGTCGCCCGAGTTGGCGACGATCATTCCCTCGATGACGACATCGGTGGCGGTGACGCGGATGGTGTCGCCCTGGCCGCCGCCATCGACCGTGGGGCGGTTGATGCCGCGCAGGGTGATGGCTTTTTCAATGCGCAGGTTTTCGCGGTAGCGGCCGCGCTGCACTTGCACCACGTCGCCCTCTTGCGCACGGTCGATGGCGGCCTGTATGGACTCGCCAGGCTGCACCGTGAGCGTGGCCGCCAGGGCCGGGGAGCCGGCTGCCAGGGCGCAGGCAGCCAGCAGGGACGGCAAAACGATGTTGCGCACCGCCATCACGCCACCGTCCACAAGCCTGCGCGGGTCAGGAGCCAGAACAGGCAGGCTCCGATGAGCAGGTTTTTCGCGCCGACGTAGCTCACCATGTCCAGCACGCTGGCCTGGCGATAGACGCTGCGCCACCAGGGGCCGTCTTTCACGTAGCGCTTGCCGTGCCAGCGCACCAGCACTTCAAACACGCTCCAGCCCATCCAGGCGCCAATCACCACCAGGGGCGATGTGCTTCCGCCTGCGGCCAGCAGCCAGACAAGCGATGCGGCCAGCGCCGCAGCCACGCCCAGCGCCGTCACGATGCGGTTGGCTTGCCAGCCGTCGCGGCTGAACGGCCACAGGTGCTCCAGCACTTCGCCCATGATGCGGCGCAGGCCGCGCTGCTCTTCCAGGGCGGGGTGAACGCGGTTGGTCAGCCAGCGCGGGTCGGGTTTTTTGGCCAGCAGATCGGCGGCGTGCTGGCGCTGCGGATCGTCGTGGATGGGGACGATGGGGATGTAGTAGCCGTCGCGGGCGATGGCCGTCATGGGCTGGCCCTCGCGCTCGCGCCGCTTGCGCTCTTTGGCCAGGGGCGGGCAGCCCACGGGTTCGGTGTAGAGGATCATGCAGTCCATGCAGTGCATGCATTCGCGCTGGTCGATGCGGCCGTCGGCGTCGATGGCCATCGAGCCGCAGCCCTTGGCGCAGGCCTTGCAGGTGTTGCAGTCGGCCTTGCGTTGCAACCCGAACCAGCGGAGGGTGGTGGGCATGGCGATGGAAGCGCCCAGCGGGCAGATGTATTTGCAGTAGGGCCGCTCAATGAAGATGGACAGGCCCAGGATGATGAGCACGAAGGCACCGAAGGGCCAGCTGCGTTTGGTGATGCCGACCAGGAAGGTGGTTTTGAACGGCTCGACCTCGGCCATCTTCTCGGCCATCGTCATGGAATAGAGCGACACGCCTACAAGCACGAAAAAGATGACGTATTTCAGATATTTGAGCTTGTGGTGTATGCGCTCGGGCAGCAAGAACTGAAAGCGCTTGAGGCCCACGGCGGCGGCGATTTTGTGCAGCCCTTCCTGAATGGAGCCGAAGGGGCAGGTCCAGCCGCAAAACAGGCCGCGCCCGAATACGAAGATGGTGATGAAGATGAAGATCCAGTACAGGAACAGGAAGGGGTCGCTCAAAAACAGCGCCCATTCCCACTTGAACAGCAGCGAGTGCAGCCAGGTGAGCACCTGCGTGACCGAGGGCTGCGCCATCAGGCCGAAGCCAACCCAGAAGATGAAGATGGCCCAGAAGCTGAACTTGAAGGCGTTGACCGGCCACTTGTTCTTGCGGGTGGAGCGACGCGTGAGGTGGTCACGCAGGGCATACACCACGGCCACTGTGATCAGCAGCAGGGCAAACAGCACGATGGAGACGGCGCGCTGCTTCCACACCTTCATCCAGGTGGCCTCGGGCTCGATGATCTTGGGATGGCCGCCCACCAGGTATTCGGCCGGCAGCCAGTAGCTTTTGTCGAACACGGTGAACACGCGCTGGTTCGTGGCCCGGTCGAGTTTGTTGCCCAGGAAGATGAGCTTCCAGGGGTAGGCCGCCGAGAAGGCTGGCGAGCGCACGATGAAGATGCTCGATTCGTTGAAACGGGGCGCGCCCTTGGCCGCGATGCCGTAGAGGTTGACGGCGTCGCTGTCCTTGAAGGTGAAGATGTCGTTGTCTTGCCGCACCTGCACGCGGTCATAAATGCCGCCGCGCACAAAGCCTGATCCCTTGAAGGATTCGTCGCCTGCCGTGCGCACGATGAAGATGGCGTTTTCGCCTTCCTTCATGCGCGACATGAGGCTTTTCCAGGGGCGCTCGCCCAGCACGGCGGGGCCGACGATGGGGGAGTTGAGCGAGCCGAACCACAGCTCGATGAAGGGCGCGTTGCCTTTTTTGGGCAGCCCCACCTGCTCGGGCTGCACCACCAGACGGGTGACTGCGCCTTGCTTGACCAGCGTGGCCCAGTCGGGCGGGGCTTGCCCGGCAGCGGGCTCCACGTAGCGCACGGGCTCGCGCACGATGGGTTCGATGATGCCCACCTGCCGCGCCACGGCTGCGCCGGAGGTGGTGATGACCTGGTTTTGCGCAATCACGGTCACGGTGGCGCCGGAGATGGCGTCCACGCCCAGCACGCCTTCATCGGGGCGGGTCTGGCCGACTTCAATCTTGTCCTTGACCGATTTGCCGACGTATTGCTGGTTGAAATTGAGCAGGGCCGATTCGGGAATGCCCAGCAGCAAGATGGGTTCGGAGTGCTTGATGACCTTGATGCCGACGTATTTGCCCTCGGTGTCCATGCCGATGAGCGTGACCACCGGCTTGCCCGAGTAGGCGGGCGTGTCGGTGATGTCGGTGGAGAGCATGACGTAGCCGAGCTTTTGCTTGCCGTCTGTGCCGCCATAGGCTTCGACGTAGGGGGGCTGGCCCTTGCGCTCGGAAAAGGAGCTGGCGCCGGGGAAAACGTCCTGACACGGCAGCAGCGAGCACATGTCTTTTGCGGTTTCCAGGCCGGGGGGCAGGGGCGCTTCATAGGCTTGCGAGCCGCCCACGCCGGGGCCGGCCAGGGCCGTGGCCGCTGCCAGGCAAAGAGTCAGGCCCGCCCAGAGCGAGCGCGTGCGTGTAGTCAGGCCAGGGAATTTCATCGTGTTTCCTGTTCTTTCTTGCGTGCCTGCAAATGAAAGGCAGCCCGCAGCCTGTTTGTGCAAGAAGGTTTTGGGCCGCATCACAAAAACAAGGCGCTCGCGCGCGGCAGTGCGCGAGCGCCTGTGCCACGGGGGCTACTGCGTCAAGGTTCCACAATCATGCGGCCGCGCATTTCAAGGTGCAGCGCATGGCAGAAGTTGGTGCAGTAATACCAGAATACCCCGGGCTTGTCGGCCTTGAAGGTCACGGACTTGGTTTCCTGCGGGTTGACCAGGAATTGCACGTTGTAGTCGGGCAGACCGAAGCCGTGAGTCAGGTCTTCCACCTTGTCGATGTTGGTGAGGTAGATGGTGACTTCGTCGCCCACTTTCACGTTGAACTCGGTGGGGGCGTAGGCCGGCGCGAAGGACACGATCTTCACCGTCACTTTTTTGCCGTCGCGCGTCACGCCCGCATCTTCGGTGCTGGTGACGGCGTGGGGGTGGGAGTCGATGTCATAGACCTGCTTGGGTTGCAGCCATTCGCGCTTGAAGATGACGAAGTCGTGCGGCTCGCCGCGCACCGGGGTGTCGTGCACCAGCACCATGCGCTCGCCGGTGATGTCGAGCAACTGGTCGTTTTCAGGGTGCAGCGGGCCCACGGGCAGGAAGCGGTCTTTCGAGAACTTGTTGCCCACGGCCATCCACACGCCGTCGGCCTCGATCGTCTCGGCATGCGTGGCGTTGATGTGGCCGGGCTGATACATCACGTCGATCTTGTCCACGATGGGGTTGATGCTCTTGTCGCCGGCGTATTTCTTGATGGCTTTTTCGATGTTCCATTTGCAGACCTGGCTGTCCAGGAACAAGGTGGTGTAGGCGTTGCCGCGGCCGTCGAAGGTCGTGTGCAGCGGGCCCAGGCCCACTTCCGGCTCGGCCACCACGGCCTTGGCGATGTCGTCGAGCTTGCCGTCGAACCAGTCCAGCACTTTTTGCAGCTCGATCACCGTGCAGGTGGGCGAGAGCTTGCCGGAGCAGACGAAATACTTGCCGTCGGGCGTGGCGTTCACGCCGTGCGGGTTTTTCGGCACGGGCACGGGCACGCACAAGGCGGTGGCCGGGTCCTTGTTCGATTCGCGCGTGCAGTCCACCACGGGCACTTTCGATTTGCCGATGGTGGTGAACTTGCCGGCCTTCACGGCTTCTTCGATGCGCGCCACGTTGAAGAACAGGCAGGCATCGGCCTCGGCCGACATCATGTCGGCAAACAGCACGCCGTTTTCGGTGTTGTATTGGTTGGATGCAGCCAGCTTGCCGTCAAACGAGGTGGCCACCAGATCGCAGTTGCCGTCGATCAGCGCCTGCCACTTCACTTCCATGCTTTCGGCGTCCACGCAGGAAAACAGGCAGCGGTATTTTTCGGGGTCGTTCACGAACCGGCCGTCGTTGGGCATGGGAATGTGAAATTCCTGGCCGCAGAACACGCGTGTGGTGTAGTTGATGTTCGGGTCCACCGGATCGCGCTTGTCCGGGAAGATGCCGTGAAAGCCCTGCACGTTCGGCAGCTTGGTGATCTTGTCGGTCACCATGTAGTCCAGCCGCATGCGAATCAGGCGGGCGTTGAGCTTGTCGTTCACCCAGGCGTATTTGCCGTCGTAAACGCCGTCCTTGTAGGAGCAGTGGATGTGGTGCGTATCGCCCGTGGTGAATTCCAGCGTGCCGTCGGGTTTGGTGCCCATGACGGCCTTGGATTCGTTGGTAAAGCCCCAGCCGACCATCGGATCGGGGCACACGCCCGGAATGCGGTGCAGCTCGCGGCCGGAAGGGATGCCCATGATGCGCGCGTCGCCCGTGTGGCCGCCGCTCCACAGGCCGTAGTGCGTGTCCAGCTGGCCGGGGTGCACTTCGGTCTTGCCTGCGCCGCCCACGAAGCCGCGCGACTCGGGCGCTGCGGTGATTTCCTTGGCAGCAGCCGGAGCTGCCGGGGCGGCCGGAGCTGCTGCGCCGCTGGCGCTTGCGCCTTGCGTGTTTTCCTTGCAGGCGGCCAGCCCCACGGTGGCAACGCCCAAGGCGGCTGCCGAGCCCAAAAAGCGACGGCGACCCACGTTTTCAGCCGCGTCCGGCGCGGCCGCGTTCTTTCCTGTAAAGCTCATTTCAAGTTCCTTTCGTTTCTAAGACGTCGTTAACGTCCGCTTTCAACTATAGGAAGCGCGTCAGGGTTTGGGTAGCTCCGCCGCCACTTTTTGAAAGCCTGAATTGACATGTATCAATTGCGCACCGCCCTTGCCGCCGGCCCGCGCCGGGGTAATCTTGCGGAAACATTTGATTGCATAATTTTGCTTATCAAATAGGCAAACCGCCCGCAACGCCCGTAAAAACTGCGTAGCGCGCTATTAAATTAGGAGAATTTTGTGGATAACTTGCAGGCAGCGGGCGGCTTTGGCCTGGCCCGTTTGGCCCCTTTGCCGCTCTTGCAAACCCTGCCCCCGCCCGGCAAACCGCCCGCGCGCGCCGAAATTTAAGCATTTGTTTACAAGATTTTGCTCAATCATTAGGCAAAAGCCCCACAGCGCCCGTCGATGCTGCGCAGAGTGCTATCAAAACAGGAAAAATCTGTGGATAAGTTGCCCCGTTCCACGCCCCTGCCGGGGAACTGGCGTAAAGTGCCTGACTCCATCGGCAACAGGGCCTTGTCCCTGTTTTTCTCGTCATTCAAGGAGACTGCCATGCGCACATTTCCCCTTTGCCGCCTGCCTGCCGTGGCCGCCCTGGGCCTGCTCGCCCTGCTGGGCGGCTGCGCCAGCGCGCCCTATGACACGGCCTATTACGACGCCTACACCTACGGGCAGATGCACTCTTACTCCACCGAATACGGCCATCCCTATGCGGGCTACCCCTATTACGGTCGCCCCTACTACGGCCGCCCCTATTACTACGGCTACCCCGACGGCGGCTACATCTGGCGCGAGCCGCGCTGGCAAGACCCGCCGCCGCGCCCCCCGCAAAACGTGCCGCCGCCCGCGCCCCGGCCGCCGCGCATCATCTCCATGCCCCAGCCCGAAGGCGGCATGCCCTCGCTGACGCCGCGCACGCCCACGCTGGGCAACGGGGTGGAAATGCCCTGATCGCCGCCGCCGAAAGAAGCCCCGAAGTCCCCCGCGAAAGCCCCCCAAAGATGAGCATCCGCCCCATCGTGAAAATGGGCGACGAGCGCCTGCTGCGCGTATCCGCCCCCATCGAGCCGGCCCAGTTTGGCAGCGCCGAGCTGCGCGCCCTGGCGCAAGACATGCTGGAGACCATGCGCGCCGAAGACGGCGCCGGCCTGGCCGCTCCGCAAATTGGCGTCAACCGGCAAATCATCGTTTTCGGCTCGGCGCTGGCCGGGCAACTGCCGCCGCCCAACCCGCGCTACCCCGACGCCGCCCCCGTGCCCCTGACCGTGCTGTGCAACCCCAGCCTCACCCCGCTGGGCGATGAGGAAGAAGACGGCTGGGAAGGCTGCCTGTCCATCCCTGGCCTGCGCGCCGTCGTGCCCCGCTGGCGGCGCATCCGCTACAGCGGCTGGAGCGTGGAAGGCGAGCCGATCGAGCGCGAAGCCGAGGGCTTTCACGCCCGCGTGGTGCAGCACGAGCACGATCACCTGATGGGCATCCTCTACCCCATGCGCATACGCGACTTCAGCCGCTTTGGCTTTACCGAGGTGCTGTTTCCCGATCTGCCGGATTGACTTTGATCCGGCGCCTGCGTTTCGCCCGGGGCAGGGCGGGACGAGAGGCTTGCTTTTTCTGATTAAAAAATGCGCAAACCGCCCGCAGCGCCCGCCAGTGCTGCGATAGGCGCTATCAAATCAGGAGAAATTTGTGGATAAGTGGATGGTGGCGGGGGGCTGAATTCGCCCAATCCGCCGAGTTCGCCCGTTTGCTGAATTGCCGTCTTCTGCCGCTGCATCCGCCGCCTTTGCAAATCCCGCCCGTCAAGCGCACCGGCTGCCTGCCTCAAACCCTCAGCATTTGTTTACAAGATTTTGCTTATCAAACAGGCAAGTCGCCCGCATCGCCCGTAAACACTGCGCAACGCGCTATCAAATCAGGAGAAATCTGTGGATAACTGGCCTTTCCCCAAGGCATTTTGAGGCCGGAAAGCAAGCCGATTTCTGAAAACCGGCCCGCTTTCCCGCCATCCCCCGCCCGGCTTTGCCTTTGCGCCGATTGCGCGCCTTCCGCGTTACGCATTCAGATACAAAAATTTGATTAACAAATAGACAAACCGCCCGCAGCACCCGTAAACACTACGTAGCGTGCTATCAAATCAGGAGAAATCTGTGGATAACTGGCCCACCAAGGTGGCCTGCCGGGCGGTTTGGGCGGGTCAGCGCTCGGTCATGCGCGGGCGCTGGCCAGGGGTGATTTGCAGTTGCACGGCGCGGCCCTGGCGCAGCACGCCGAAGGCGGCGGGCGTGCCCGGGCGCAGGGCGGTAATGCCGTTGCGCAGCGTGGCCACGCTGGTGATGGGGCGCTGGTTGATGTGGGTGACGATGTCGCCCGGTTGCAGTCCGGCGCGGGCAGCGGGGCCGCCGTTGAGCACGCCGGTGATGATCACGCCCTGCTGATCGCGCGCCGCGCCGAAGTTTTCGGCCAGCTCGGCGCTCAATGGGGTGGATTCGACGCCGATCCAGCCGCGCACGACCTGGCCGTTGGCAATGATGTCTTGCAGCGTTTGCCGCGCCACGTTCACCGGAATGGCAAAGCCTATGCCCAGACTGCCGCCCGAGCGCGAGTAAATGGCCGTGTTGATGCCCAGCAGGCGGCCTTGCACGTCGGTGAGCGCGCCGCCGGAGTTGCCGGGGTTGATGGCGGCGTCGGTCTGGATGAAGTTCTCGAACGTGTTGATGCCCAGCTGGTCGCGCCCCAGGGCGCTGACGATGCCGCTGGTGACGGTCTGGCCCACGCCAAAGGGGTTGCCTATGGCCAGCACGGTGTCGCCGACTTCGATGCGGTCGGAGTCGCTGGGCGTCATCACGGGCAGGTGGGGCAAATCGATTTTCAGCACGGCCAGATCGGATTCGGGGTCGGCGCCGATGACGCGCGCGGCGGCGCGGCGGCCGTCGCTGAGCACGGCTTCGATTTGGTCTGCGCCTTCGATGACGTGGTTGTTGGTGAGCACGTAGCCGTCGGCGCTCATGATGACGCCCGAGCCCAGTCCGCTTTGCTGCTGCTGGATGCCCTGTTGGCCAAAGAAAAAGCGAAACCAGGGGTCATCGGCCAACGGGTGGCGCGTGGTGCGGCTGGTGTTGATGCTGACTACCGCCGGCGCGGCGCGCTTGACCGCCGCGGCCAGGCTGGGCGGGCCGGCCTGCCCCGGCAGGGCCGCAGCGGCAGGCGCGGGCGCAGCGGGCGCGGGCAGGGCGGCGGCAGGCGGTGCAACCGGGGCAGCGGCCGGGGCCAACCACTGCGGCTGCAAGGTGGCGACGACGAACCACGCCGCCACGAAAACGGTGACGGCCTGCGAGAAGAAAAGCCATGTTTTTTCATGAGTAGCATTGTCAGCCATGACGTTTACAGACCGGGCCACGCTGCTGGCCGCATTTGACGAGGCGCTGCAACCGGCGCTGTTCAAGGACTACGGCCCCAACGGCCTGCAAGTGGAAGGGCGCGGGCGCATCGGCAAGATCGTCAGCGGCGTGACGGCCAGCCTGGCGCTTATTGACGCGGCCATCGAGGCGCAGGCCGATGCCATCTTCGTGCACCACGGCCTGTTCTGGCGCGGGCAGGACGGGCGCGTGACGGGCTGGATGAAGCAGCGCCTGGCCCGCCTGCTGGCGCATGACGTGAATCTGTATGCCTACCACCTGCCGCTGGACGCGCACCCCACCCTGGGAAACAACGCGCAATTGGCGCAGCGCCTGGGCTGGCAGCCCACGGGCCGCTTTGGCGAGCAGTCGCTGGGCTGCGTGGGCGAGGCGCACTACGCAAGCGGCGAGGCGCTGGCTGCGCACCTGGAGCGGGTGCTGGGCCGGCGGCCCGTCGCCATCTGCCCGCAGGCCGGGGCCATACGCAAAGTGGCCTGGTGCAGCGGCGGCGCGCAGGGCTTTTTTGAAGCAGCCATCGCGGCCGGGGCCGAGGCGTTCGTCACGGGCGAAATCTCCGAGCCGCAGGCGCACCTGGCGCGCGAATGCGGCGTGGCTTTTTACGCCTGCGGCCACCACGCCACCGAGCGCTACGGCGCGCCCGCCATGGCCGCGCACGTGGCGCAGCAATTGGGACTGGCGCACGAATTCATAGAAATCGACAACCCCGCATGAACTCACTCGCCCCCGGCGTAAAGCCGATTGCCATCACCCCCGGCGACGCGGCCGGCATAGGCCCGGAAATCATCGCCAAAGCCTTCCGCGACGCGCCTGAGGCCATGCAAGGCTGCTTCGTGGCCGCCGACGTGGCCCTCATGCGCCGTGCCGCAGCCTGGGTGGGCGGGCATTTGCCCGTCGCGCAAATCGACGCCCCCGCGCAAGCCTGGCAGGCCCCCCCGCGCTGCCTGCCCGTGCTGCAAGCGCTGCCTGTGCAAGCGGCCGATGAACTGCCCGCGCCCGGCCTCATCAGCGCCCGGGCCGGCCGCATGGCGGGCGACGCCGTGCGCTGGGCGGCGCATGCGGCGCTGCGCGGCGAAGTGGCCGCCATCGTCACCGCCCCCCTGCACAAGGAAGCCCTGTCAGCCGCAGGCGCGCCCTACGACGCCTTTCCCGGCCACACCGAACTGCTGCAAGCCGAAGCGGCCGCCCATCTGCGCCGCCCCGTGGCCGAAGTGCCCGTGCGCATGATGCTGGCCAACGAGGAGCTGCGCACCGTGCTGGTCAGCATTCACGTGGCCTTGCGCCAGGCGCTGGACTGCGTGAGCCGGCCGCAAGTGCTGCAAACCCTGCAAATCACCCACGCCAGCCTGGCGCGCATGCTCGGGCGCCCGCCGCGCATGGCCGTGGCCGGGCTGAATCCCCATGCGGGCGAGGGCGGGCTGTTTGGCCGTGAGGAAATCGAACACATCGCCCCGGCCGTGCAGGCCGCCCGCCAGCAAGGGCTGGATGCGCACGGCCCCTTTGCGCCTGACACCATCTTCATGCGCGCGCGCCGGGGCGAGTTCGACGTGGTGCTGGCCATGTATCACGACCAGGGGCTGATCCCCGTGAAATATCTGGGTGTGGAACAGGGCGTGAATGTGACTCTGGGACTGCCCTTTGTGCGCACCAGCCCCGACCACGGCACCGCCTTCGAGCTGGCCGGCACCGGTCGCGCCAGCGCCGCCAGCCTGCTGGCCGCCGTCAACATGGCCCGCCGTTTGATTGCGCCTCCCGAGGTTTGACAGCAGTGACGTAATTTGCTTAACAAATAAGCGAATCGCCCAGAGCGCCCGTGGATACTGCGATGGGCGCTATCAAATCAGGAAAAATCTGTGGATAACTTGCCCTTCCCGGGCAAATGGCGCGGCTTGCGGCGGGCACAAAAAAGCGCCCCTCCGGGCGGGAAGGGCGCTTGCCGTGCTGCGGGCCAAATGCGGTGCGGCAGTGTGGGGGGCTGGATCAGCGCTGCTTCAGGCTGTCGCGGATTTCGCGCAGCAACAGCACTTCTTCCGGCTCGGCCGCGGGCGCAGCCGGCGCTTCCTCGGCGCGGCGCAGGCGGTTCATCTGCTTGACCATCACAAAGATGATGAAAGAAAGGATGACGAAATTGAGCGAAACGGTAATGAAATTGCCATAGGCAAACACCGCGCCGGCCTTTTTGGCCTCCACCAGCGGCATGCCGTAGGCCTGCCCGGCCAGGGGGATGTAATAGCTGGAAAAGTCCAGCCCGCCCAACACCTTGCCAATCAGCGGCATGATGAGATCGCCCACCACCGAATCGACAATCTTGCCGAACGCGCCGCCAATGATGACGCCGACGGCCAGATCCATCACATTGCCCTTGACGGCAAACTCCTTGAATTCCTGCAACATGGACATGAAGCTTTTTCTCCTATCAATAAAAAAATCAGCGCGTCGCGCAAAAGAACTATTGTGCGGCACTGACTTAGGTCAAGAATTGAGAATTTGAAACGGCTCTTGACAGAGGAAGCGCTCCGCTACAATTGGAGGCTATCCCCGATACAAAAACACACCAGAGGACTCCCATGAGCGATACCCCGGTAGACAGCAGCAAAAGAACGTGGCTCATCACCACGGGCTGCGTAGGCGCAGTAGGCGCGGGTGCACTAGCCACGCCCTTCGTCGCCAGCTTCCAGCCGTCAGAAAAGGCCAAGGCCGCTGGCGCAGCAGTGGAAGTGGACATCTCCAACCTCCAGCCAGGCGAAAAAGTGATTGTCGAGTGGCGCGGCAAACCCGTCTGGATTTTGCGCCGCACGCCGGAAATGCTGGAGTCTCTCAAGCAGACCGACGCAGAAGTCGCTGATCCCAAATCAGAGCGCAAGGCCTACCCCACCCCGACCTACGCGCAAAACGAATGGCGTTCGCGCAAACCGGAATTTCTGGTCGTCGTAGGCATCTGCACCCACCTGGGCTGCTCGCCCGTTGACAAGTTTCAAACCGGCCCCCAACCCTCCCTCCCCGATAACTGGGGCGGAGGGTTTTTCTGCCCCTGCCATGGTTCCACCTTTGATCTGGCCGGTCGCGTTTTCAAAAACAAACCCGCGCCGGATAATCTGGAAGTTCCTCCATACAAATTCCTTTCCGAAACCAAAATTCTGGTTGGCGAGGACGCTGAAGCGTAACAGGAAGAGAAAATGGCAGAATTCAAAGAAATATCCCCCGATGCGCCAATTGTTGCCAAGGTGACAAATTGGTTTGAAAATCGTTTTCCGACTGCTTTCGATGCTTATCGCAAGCATATGTCGGAATATTATGCGCCGAAAAACTTCAATATCTGGTATATTTTCGGTTCGCTGGCTCTCTTGGTGTTGGTGATCCAGATCGTGACCGGTATTTTCCTGGTCATGCATTACAAACCTGATGCAGCCAAGGCGTTTGAATCGGTCGAATATATCATGCGCGATGTGCCTGGCGGCTGGATTATTCGCTATATGCACTCCACCGGCGCTTCCGCGTTTTTTATCGTGGTGTATCTGCATATGTTCCGCGGTCTGCTTTAT
The DNA here is from genome assembly GCA_052170415.1 of Ottowia sp. Taxonomy (GTDB): domain Bacteria; phylum Pseudomonadota; class Gammaproteobacteria; order Burkholderiales; family Burkholderiaceae_C; genus Ottowia. The sequence continues at coordinate 14,160 of JBQNAO010000021.1, forward strand.
GGCAGCTACCGCAAGCCGCGCGAACTGGTCTGGATTTTCGGCTGCGCCATTTTCTTGGCGCTCATGGCTGAAGCCTTTATGGGCTATTTGTTGCCTTGGGGGCAAATGTCCTTCTGGGGTGCGCAGGTGATCGTGAACCTGTTTTCCGCGATTCCCTTTATTGGGGGTGATCTGTCTCTCTTGATTCGAGGTGATTACGTGGTTAGCGATGCGACACTCAACCGCTTCTTCAGCTTCCATGTTATTGCTGTACCCCTGGTTTTGCTCGGTTTGGTGGTTGCTCACTTGTTGGCCCTGCACGATGTGGGTTCCAACAACCCCGACGGTGTTGAAATCAAGCAAGGCCCCAAAGGAAACCGCTGGTCTCCCGATGCACCCGCCGATGGCGTGCCCTTTCACCCCTACTACAGCGTGCATGACATCCTGGGTGTGGGTGTGTTTTTGCTGCTGTATTTCGCGGTTGTGTTTTTCGCGCCCGAGTTTGGCGGCTATTTTCTGGAATACAACAACTTCATTCCGGCTGATCCGCTGGTAACGCCTGCGCACATTGCCCCCGTTTGGTACTTCACGCCCTTCTATTCCATGCTGAGGGCAACGACGGACGTAATGGTGAATGTGCTGTGCGTAATTATTGGTCTGGCCGCGCTGTTCGTTTTTGTCCGTTTGCGCATGTCCATGCTGATCAAGTTGGGTATCGCAGGCGCTGCGCTGGTTGCCATCTTCCTGCTCAAGGTGTTTGACGCCAAGTTCTGGGGCGTGGTGGTGATGGGTGGCGCAGTCATCATCCTGTTCTTCCTGCCCTGGCTGGATTGGAGTCCCGTCAAGTCCATCCGTTATCGCCCGGACTGGCACAAATGGTTGTATGCCGTGTTTGTGGTTTGGTTCATCGTTTTGATGATCCTGGGCATCATGTTGCCTGGCCCCATTTTTGCCGCGCCGGCCTTGAGCTGGATGACCAATGAATTGGTCGCCATGATCGGCACCTTGTTCTACTTTGGGTTCTTCCTGCTGATGCCGTGGTGGTCGCGAATAGGCACGCCAAAACCTGTTCCTGATCGCGTCACCTTCACGCCGCACTGATTTGTCGGAGTACCTACAAAATGCAATTTCATAAGAAACTGGTCGTAGGCCTCTTCATGGCCATGAACCTGGTCGCAAGCGCCCACGCTGCAAGTGCCGGAATCCCTTGGGACAAGGCGCCCGTTGACGTCACCAATCAGGCTTCGCTGCAAAATGGGGCGCGTATTTTCGTCAATTACTGCCTCAACTGTCACTCCGCTGCTTTCATGCGTTTCAACCGCTTGCAGGACATCGGATTGACTGAGCAGCAGATCAAGGACAATTTGATGTTCACGACCGACAAGGTTGGTAATGTCATGAAGTCCGCTATTGACCCGCTGGATGCGAAAAAATGGTTTGGCGCCAACCCGCCCGATCTGACACTGATTGCTCGCTCGCGCGCTGGCTCCAACGGCACTGGCGCCGATTACATATACACCCTGCTGCGTTCTTATTACCGTGATCCGGTCAAGCCAACGGGTTGGGATAATCTTGCCTTTCCTAATATCGGTATGCCACATCCTCTGTGGCAATTGCAGGGTGAACGCAAGCCTGTGTTTGAGACTCATGAAGAGCATGGTCACGAAGTCCATGTCCACAAAGGCTGGGAACAGGTGTCCGCTGGAACCATGTCCACCGAAGAATATGACAAGAATGTTGGCGATTTGGTGAACTTCCTTCAGTGGATGGGCGAGCCGGCACAAAGCAAGCGAGTCAAAATCGGTATTTTTGTCATGCTTTTCCTTGCAGTATTTACCTTTGCAGCCTGGAACCTGAATAAAGCGTTCTGGAAAGACGTAACGTAAATATCTGCTGCTTTTTTACCTGGCTCTGCTAGGCAATTCATGGAGTGGACGGTGTTTTGGCGCGGTCCACTCTTTCCGTTTTTTAGGAGCGTTCTGTCATGATGGTGCTTTATTCTGGGACGACCTGCCCTTTTTCTCATCGCTGTCGTTTCGTTCTGTTTGAAAAAGGCATGGACTTTGAAATCCGTGATGTTGACTTGTTTAACAAGCCTGAAGACATCAATGTGATGAATCCATATGGACAGGTACCTATTCTGGTGGAAAGAGACTTGATTCTTTATGAATCCAATATCATTAATGAATACATTGATGAACGATTTCCGCATCCCCAGCTGATGCCTGGCGACCCGGTAGATCGGGCTCGCGTGCGCCTGTTCTTGCTGAACTTTGAAAAAGAGTTGTTCACACATGTAAGTGTGTTGGAAAATAGAGTGGGTCGCGTTAATGAGAAAGCCATGGAAAAAGCACGTGGTAATATCCGTGATCGCTTGACGCAAATGGCGCCAGTATTTGTAAAGAATAAATATATTTTGGGTGAACATTTTTCCATGCTTGATGTGGCTTTGGCCCCATTGCTATGGCGATTGGACTATTACGGTATCGACCTGAGTAAAAATGCAGCGCCCTTGTTGAAATATGCTGAACGCATTTTCTCGCGTCCTGCTTATATCGAAGCATTGACGCCATCTGAAAAAGTGATGCGTAAATAAAGTGACGAGTATGGCTGGTCAGGAAAAAGCATCCTCAGCCATGCAGCCTTATATGCTGCGTGCTTTGTATGAGTGGTGTTCCGATAATGGGTTCACGCCACATATTGCCGTGAGAGTGGACGAGAGCGTGCGCGTTCCACAGGAATATGTACGTGACGGGAGAATCGTTCTGAATATTGCTGCCCACGCCACCCACGCTTTGACCATGGGCAATGAGCACATTGAATTTCAGGCACGGTTTGGCGGTGTGCCACGTAGTATTTTCATTCCTGTCGATCGTGTACTGGCAATTTATGCAGCAGAAAACGGCCAAGGTATGGCTTTTTCTGAAGTCGAATCGGGAACATCAGAGGATGCAATTCATTCGCAAAATGGAGAGAGAACTCTTGATTCGACAGCCGACCCATCTGCTTCCACAGATGAGGGCGCTCTGCAAGAAGAGGGAAAATCGCCAGTTCCTCCCAATGGCGGGGGACGGAAATCTTCCATGCGTTTGGTGAAATAAGTAAGTTATAATGAACCATTAAAGTCAAAGCGCCGGTTTAGCTCAGTTGGTAGAGCACCCGCCTTGTAAGCGGTAGGTCGTCAGTTCGAGTCCGACAACCGGCACCACATAAAAAGCCCGCCTGTGATTTCACAGTGCGGGCTTTTGCATTTGTGCGTGGAATTTATGAACGAGTGAGAATTTCAATTTTGAACCGAATGTGTCGTACGGCATGACCTTTTGAACGAAGAGCGGCAAGAAAAGCGGGGCTGAGTTGTCGCAGTTTTGTGGCAGCGGCCGCATGGCAGACCAGCAAGCACCAAGTGCCTTCTGTGATGGGGCCGGGGCGTACTTTGGAACGCAAGGCAGCGGGCAGGAGTGGTTCGATGATCTTCATGCATCGCTGGGATTCATTAGCGATTTGCATCAACTGAGCCAGCGTTGGATGGCTGCAAATGGCTTGCTCGAGTGTGACGGAGGTTCTGGTTGTGCCCATGGATGTTCTTGAAATTTTGACATCAAGCCGTACCTGAACGATGCATCTTGTGGCTGCGCATGGTTGCTGCTGGCTGTCTGCATCTACAATGAAATGTTATTTTTCCATCTGGCAGGACTGCTGTACGGCAGGATTTCCTTAGAGCAAACTGTATGTCTTTTTCCCTTCTAACCAAACTTTTCGGCAGTCGCAATGATCGCCTTTTGAAGCAATACCGCAAAACAGCAGCCCAGATCAATGCGTTGGAGTCTCGTCTGGAGTCATTGAGTGACGAGCAACTTCGTGGAAAAACGGAGGAGTTCAAGGGGCGCTTGGATAAGGGCGAGACGCTGGATCAGATATTGCCGGAAGCCTTTGCAGTGGTGCGTGAGGCTTCCAAGCGTGTGCTGAAGTTGCGTCACTTTGATGTGCAGTTGATAGGAGGGATTGCGCTGCACGAAGGAAAAATTGCGGAAATGCGCACAGGAGAGGGGAAAACGCTGACGGCGACCCTGCCTGTTTATTTGAATGCCCTGTCTGGCAAAGGCGTTCATGTGGTGACTGTCAATGATTATCTGGCAGGGCGCGACGCCGAGAATATGGGGCGTCTTTATAATTTTCTGGGTTTGACGGTTGGCGTGAATTTGCCGCATATGCCCAGGGAAGACAAGCAGAAGGCTTATTCTGCAGATATCACGTACGGAACGAATAATGAATATGGTTTCGATTATCTGCGTGATAACATGGTTTACGAAACAAACGATCGTGTTCAGCGCAAGCTGAATTATGCAATTGTGGATGAGGTAGATTCCATCCTGATCGATGAGGCCCGCACACCTTTGATTATTAGCGGCCAGGCAGAAGATCAAACGGCAATTTATCTGGCCATGAATGAAGTTGCCCCGCAACTAACCCGCCAGGAAGGAGAGGCTGATCCCAGGACGGGTTTGGGAGTGACGAAACCGGGCGATTTCACGGTAGATGAAAAGTCTCATCAGGTGTATTTGACTGAGCAAGGGCATGAAAATGCAGAGCGCATTTTGGCGGCGCGTGGATTGATTGCCGAAGGCGCCTCTCTATACGATCCTTCAAATATCGCTTTGGTTCATCATTTGTATGCCGCTTTGCGTGCTGCGCATTTATATCACCGTGATCAGCATTATGTGGTTCAAAATGGTGAACGTGGGCCGGAAATTGTGATTGTTGACGAGTTCACGGGCCGCTTGATGGCGGGTCGCCGCTGGAGTGATGGTTTACACCAGGCAGTTGAAGCAAAAGAGGGGGTGCCGATTCAGGCAGAAAACCAGACTCTGGCGTCTATTACATTCCAGAATTATTTCCGTCTGTATAACAAGCTGGCCGGGATGACGGGGACAGCTGATACCGAAGCTTATGAGTTTCAGGAGATATATGGACTGGAAACAGTTGTAATTCCGCCCAATCGTCCCAATAAGCGCGATGATCAGTTGGACAGAGTTTATAAGACAACTAAGGAAAAATACGCGGCAGCCATCGCGGATATCAAGGAATGCCACACTCGCGGCCAACCCGTTCTTGTGGGAACAACCAGTATTGAAAATTCGGAAATTATTTCCAATCTTTTGAATGAGCAAAAACTGCCGCATCAGGTTCTTAATGCTAAACAACACGCCAGCGAGGCGAACATTATTGCGCAAGCGGGAAGCCCGGGGGTGATCACGATTGCCACCAATATGGCGGGACGAGGAACCGACATCGTGCTGGGCGGCAATATTGAAAAAGCCCTGGCGGCGCTGGAGGCAGATACTTCGATTGATCCATCTATCCGTGATAAAAAAATCGAGGAACTGCGAGCGCAATGGAAAGCCAATCACGAGCGTGTCAAATCTCTGGGTGGTTTGCGAATTATTGCCACAGAACGACATGAAAGTCGTCGCATTGACAACCAGTTGCGCGGTCGTTCGGGCCGCCAGGGCGATCCTGGTTCATCCCGCTTTTATTTGAGCCTGGATGATGCTTTACTGAGAATTTTTGCGGGTGATCGCGTTCGCGCAATCATGGATAGACTTAATATGCCTGAAGGCGAGGCTATTGAGGCAGGCATGGTGACGCGGAGCATTGAAAGCGCACAGCGCAAGGTGGAAGGGCGCAACTTTGATATTCGCAAGCAGCTGCTGGAATATGATGATGTTTCCAATGATCAGCGAAAAGTCATTTATCAGCAGCGTAATGATATTCTGGACGCGCAGGATTTGAGTGCGCAAATTACGGCCCTGCGTCATGGCTGCTTTGAAGATTTGGTGCGTCAATATGTGCCCGCTGAATCGGTGGAGGAGCAATGGAATTTGGCTGGGCTTGAAAAAATCCTTGCGGATGAATGGCATATTCATTTGCCCTTGCAACAGTCTGTGCAGGAGTCCAGCGCCATTACGGATGCGGAAATTGTGGAGGCTGTTCTTGTTGCTGCTGATGAAGCCTACGCAGCCAAAGTGGCTCTGGTGGGCGAAAATGAATTCCGTTCTTTCGAGAGGGCAGTATTGCTGCAATCCATTGACAGTAATTGGCGTGAGCATTTGTCTGCACTGGATTATTTGCGACAAGGGATTCATTTGCGTGGCTACGCGCAAAAACAACCCAAACAGGAGTACAAGCGGGAAGCCTTCGAGTTGTTCAGTCAGTTGCTTGATACGGTTAAGAACGAGGTCACTCGCATCTTGATGACGGTTAATGTACAAACGAGCGAACGTGCCGAGCAGGCAGCCGGAGACATCGAGCAAAGTCTGGAGCGCTTGAACCATGTGACCTACACGGCTCCGACAGAAACGGGTGAAGCGCAGACAGTGTCTGAAGACTCGCAAGCCGCGTGGACGGGGGCTGCTGCCGGCACCATACCGCGCGTGGGGCGCAATGATCCCTGTCCTTGCGGAAGCGGGAAAAAATACAAGAGCTGCCACGGCAAGTTGAGCTAAGCAGCCTCTGCAAAAAAAGAAAACCGATGGCGTGCACATGGCAGCCATCGGTTTTTTTATGTTTGCGCCCTGCTTCAAAGTGCTGTGGGCAATGCTACACAGATCAGCTCTGCCAAGGGGAGTCCCCATCCTGTAGGGTGCTTTGACGCTCCCTCTGGCAGGGAGGGTAAGGAGGTCATGCTAGACTTGAGTAAATGCAATTCATTTCTATTGAGTATGCATTTGCCATCTACTGGAGGAGCTTGACCATGACATCCACTCTCATTGCACTCACGGGTAGCCTTGCTTTTGTGTTGGGCTCTTTGCTGTGGGTCTTCAAGCGCTGAGGCGCTTGGCCTGCGTGAGTCTTGCGGCTGTGCGTGAGAGCTTGGCTTGCAGTCCTTCAGGAACAATATAATTTCGCATTTCCATTCAACCCTTTTCTATTCTTCCTGCGCAATCCTTCGGCGCTTAAGGCTGCAAGGATGTGAGCTGACTCTCGGCTCATGCGCGTAGCCGCCGCCTTGTTCCATATCTGAGGCGGCAGCTTTCCCATCATGATTGAATCCAACCCCAACGCATCACCTATGCGCTTAGGCCGAGATTTGCTCGTGGCTGGCGTGGTTGTCGTGGCGCATGGCTCGGCTTTGCTCGCTGTGCAGCACGCGCTGGAGCACCAGCCTCCGCCTGTCAAGCAGGTGCAAATCATTGCGGCCGAGCTGATTACGCCGGCCGTTCCTATTCTTGAAGAGCCGCCGCCGACACCCCCTCCGCCGGTGCCTCCTTCGCCCGTGCCGCCGCCGCCCGAGCCTCCCCCGCCGGAGCCGCCCAAGCCCAAGCCGCCCAAGCCGAAGGTCACGCCCAAAAAAGCGCCCAAGCCCACTCCGCGTCCGGTTGCGCCTTTGCCGGTGGAAACGGACTCGCCTACGGCCATGTCGGTGCCGCCCGCGCCCGAGGTGGACGCCAAGCCTGATCCCGAACCCGGCCCGCCCGTTCCTCCTAGTCCCCCAGGCCCGCCCGGCCCTCCTGCGCCGCCGGCACCGCCGCAAATTGTTTTGCCCTCTACCAAGGCGGCGTATCTGAATAATCCGCGCCCGCCTTATCCGGCCATGAGCAAGCGGCTGGGCGAAACCGGCACCGTTGTTTTGCGCGTGCTGGTGGGCGCGGATGGCACGGCCAAAGACGTGCGCATACACAAATCAAGCGGTTTCGAGCGCTTGGATATCGCCGCGCAGGAAGCTGTGCGCAAGTGGCGTTTCGTGCCGGGCACCAAAGATGGTGTGCCGTCCGATCTGTGGTTCAACATTCCCTGGAAATGGGAACTCAACGATTAATCAACCTGTTTTTGCTGGAGTAACGAAAAAATGAATCCCCAATTTGGCCTGATGCACGTTTGGGCGCAAGGTGACTCGGTCACGCGCACGGTGTTTGTCATCCTGGCGCTCATGTCTGTCACCTCATGGTGCGTAATCATCATCAAAAGCCTGGGCATCCTGCGCACCAAGGGCCAGGCGAAAAAAGTGCCTGATTTCTGGCATGCATCCGATCTGGAAAGCGCCATCGACAGCCTGGGCGCGTCGGGCGACAACCCCTTCCGCGCCATTGCGGAAGAAGGCCGTGGCGCCGCCGCCCACTATCGCGCCACCACGCCCCAGCTGCATGACTCACTGGACTTGAGCGACTGGGTGCGCAGCGCGCTCAACCACAGCATCGACAACGCCACATCGCGCCTGCAAGCGGGGCTGGTTGTGCTCGCCTCGGTGGGCTCTACCGCGCCCTTTGTCGGCCTGTTTGGCACGGTCTGGGGCATCTATCACGCCCTCATGAGCATCGGCATGGCCGGGCAAGCCAGCATTGAAAAAGTGGCTGGCCCCATTGGCGAGGCGCTCATCATGACCGGCTTCGGTCTGGCCGTCGCCATCCCTGCCGTGCTGGGCTACAACATGCTCGTGCGCGGCAACAAGGCCATCCTGGCCCGCCTCACCCGCTTCTCGCATGATCTGCATGCCCTGTATGTGACCGGCGCGCGCGTGACCGCCGCATCCGTTGAGGGCAACATCATCCGCATGAAGAAAGCCTGAAAGGATCAGCCGTGGCAGGACAAGTCAGCGACAACACCGACGAAGTGATGGGCGAGATCAACATGATCCCGTTCATCGATGTGATGCTCGTGCTGCTCATCGTGTTCATCATCACCGTGCCCGTGATGAAACATGCCGTCACCATCGAGCTGCCCAAGGCCAGCAATGAGCCGCAGCAAACGCAGCCCACCACCATCAATTTCAGCGTGCAGGCCGACGGCGCATATTTCATTGACGACCGCCCCATCGGCGACGAGGAGCTGGGCCGCATGTTTGCCGAGGCGGCGGCCAAGGAGCCCCAGCCCGATCTGCACATCCGTGGCGACAAGAACTCGCGCTACGAGCGCGTGGCTGTTGCCATGGCCATGGCGCAGCAGGCCGGGCTGAAAAAAATCGGCTTCATTACCGAGCCTGAAGACAAGCAATGAACGCTTCCAAACCGCCCGCCGCCCCCGTGGCCGAAGCAGGCAAAGTGACGGCCGTCATTGCCAGCGAACAACTGCTGCAAGGGCGCAGGCAAGTCGAAATCAGCCACAACGGCCGCATCTACCGCCTGCAAGCCACCAAGCAAGGCAAGCTCATCCTGACCAAATAAGGATCAGGGGCCGCGCCGCCCGTGCGGCCTGGCCGTCCTGCTCAAAACAAAGCGCTCCGGGCCTGGCCCGAAGCGCTTTTTTCATGGGGCTGCCATGCCGCAAGGGTGGTGGCCCGCATTGATGAGCCGCATCGGAAAGCAGCGCGCGGCAGGCTTGCCAGCCTTGATATCAAAGCCAAGCGGGCTATCGTTGTGGCAAGGGCGGACACGTAACGCAGATCGATGCCGCGCCGCTCTACTCGTAAGAGCTGCTACCCGGCGGCCAAATCAAACCCTTTAATCGGAAATAAACGACATGGCCAAACGCAAGATGAAAGAAACCGAAACCCTCGCCGAAACGCTGGCCTACAAACCCTACGACCCCAGCAACCTCTACCTCTGGTCTGACTTCCCGCAGGACGCCTACTTAGGCCCGAAGGGGCAGAACAAATGGATTGCCGACTTGGACATTCCGCGCTGGAATCTGGTGTGGGTGCTGCTGGACAAAGACCCTCGCAAAGCCAAAATCAAGAATCACGAGGCGCTGCTGGAGCGAGTGGAAAAGGATATTCGGTGTGTGGGCATCTACAAGCACGGAGGGCAGCGCCGGACGGTGTATGAGATTTTGTGTGAGCGGCCTGTTTACGCAAGCGCAGACATGGAGAAGTTCTACGACTGGGTGGGCGACGCCCCCAGCTTCTTCACGCACAAGGACTGGTTCAGCATCCATTGGCCCAACCAACCCACGGCCCACCCCCAGCGCCTCGATAAATCCAAACACCTCCTGAACTACCCCGACACCTACATCGCCCCCGCCCAAAGCGCCGCGCAAAGTGCATCGGATGCCCTGTTTGAGCGCTTGATGCAGCGCAAGGGGTAAAAATCTTTTTTCCCGCCCCCAGCCCGCTTCCAAAGCGGGCTTTTTTATTGTCCATTCGGCGCGAAAAACAGGGAAAATGCAGGCAATTTTCAATCACCCAAAAACAAACAAGGAAAACGAAATGTCCAGAATCATGACCAGTTTTCATGTGACAGAAGAAAAACCGGCTCGTTTGGCTGTTTTGATTGACGCGGATAACGCTTCTGTCAGGGATATTGAAGCCATTCTGGAAGAAGTGGTCAAATTTGGCGATGCCACCGTGAAAAGGATTTATGGCAATTTTGTGGGACAAAATGGTCAGTGGAAGCAGGTGATCAATGATTTTGCCATCAAGCCGATGCAGCAATTTGCCTTTGCGACAGGCAAAAATTCAACGGATGGGTTCATGATGATTGACGCAATGGATTTGCTGTATGGAAATCGTCTGGACGGATTTTGTATTGTGTCCAGCGACAGCGATTTCACGGCGCTGGCCATCCGCTTGAAAGAGCAGGGAATGCCCGTTTATGGTTTTGGCAAGAAGCAAACGCCAAAATCCTTTGTCAACGCTTGCACGCAATTTATTTATGTGGAAAATCTGCTTCCCGATGAATTAATAGAGAATATCGGGGAAAATCTTTCCGCCAGGCCGGATGCGCCACTGCAAACCGCGCAAGCCGCCGCAGATCAGCAAACTGCATCCTTGCCCAGGGACACCATCAGGAAAATCTTTGAACAGTTTGACAGTGACTGGGTGGCCATTTCCGCACTGGGTTCCACATGGCGGCGTTTGCATGCGGATTTTGATCCGCGCAGCTATGGCTGCAAAAACTTCACCGCGTTGGTCAAAAAGCACCCGGAGATATTTGAATATAAAATGCGCGCCGAGAATGCAAATGCGCAGGAGCACATGTATGTCAAACTCAAGGATTAACCGGCGCATCACTTGCAAAAATCAGGGGAAAGAAAAAGTTTTGCTTTTTGCCGGCCGCCCGCGCCCGTTGGCGTCATTGCCAACCTTCAAAATTCGTCGTTTCAAATTTAAACTCCCCCTTTTTTTACACCGCAGGAAATTTTCATGAGCGTGCAGCAAGTCGATATTGCGCTGGGTGAGCGCAGTTATCCCATTTTGATAGGCCAGGGCCTTTTGGCGCAGCCGCAGTGTTTCGGGGCAGGGGGCGGCAGTGCGCAGGCGCTGATCGTCAGTAATGAAACCGTGGCGCCGCTGTATGCCGCACGCTTGCAGGCGGCGCTGGCGGCGCGCCACAAACAGGTGCATGTGCTGGCGCTGCCCGACGGCGAGGCTTACAAGAACCAGGCCACGCTGGATTTGATTTTTGACGCCCTGCTGGCGCGCGGGTGCGACCGCAAAACCACGCTTTACGCCCTGGGCGGCGGCGTGGTGGGCGACATGGCTGGCTTTGCCGCCGCCTGCTACATGCGCGGCGTGCCCTTCGTGCAGGCGCCTACCACGCTGCTGGCGCAGGTGGATTCATCCGTGGGCGGCAAAACGGGCATCAATCACCCGCTGGGCAAAAACATGATTGGCGCGTTCTATCAGCCGCAGCGCGTGGTGTGCGACTTGCAAACGCTCAAAACCCTGCCCGCGCGCCAGCTTTCGGCCGGGCTGGCCGAGGTCATCAAATACGGGCCCATTGCCGACATGGCGTTTTTCGACTGGGTGGAGCAGCACATGGCCGCGCTGCGCGCCTGCGAGCCGCAGGCCCTGGCGCACGCGGTGCGCCGCAGCTGCGAAATCAAGGCGCATGTGGTGGGCGCGGACGAGCGCGAATCGGGCCTGCGCGCCATCCTGAACTTCGGCCACACCTTCGGCCACGCCATCGAGGCGGGTCTGGGCTACGGCCAGTGGCTGCACGGCGAGGCCGTGGGCGCGGGCATGGTGATGGCCGCCGAGCTATCGCGCGAGCTGGGCGGCGTGGACGCAGCCTTTGTGCAGCGCCTGAAAACCCTGATCGCCGCCGCCGGCTTGCCCGTGCAAGGCCCGGTGCTGGACGCGGCCGACAACGCCGGCCGCTACCTGCAACTGATGCGGCTGGACAAGAAAGCCGAGGCCGGGGCGATTCGCTTCGTGCTTATCGACGGCCCCGGCCAGGCCCGCACGCAGCAGGCCCCCGACGAGCTGGTGCGCCAGGTCATAGACCGCTGCTGCGCCTGAAACCGGCCCCGCAGGGTTGATAGTTATCCACAGATAATTCCTGATTTGATAGCGTCCTTCGCAGTGTTTACGGGCGCTGCCGGCAGCTTGCTTAATCGATAAGCAAAATTTTGCAATCAAATGTGAGCCAGACTGGCTTGCCCGGCGAGCAACGCAGATGACGCAGATAACGCAGATGCGGGCGCGGATACAGCAGCAGATGAAAAAGTGAGTGGGGCGAAATCGGCCGCATTGAGTGGACTGCATTGAATCAGCCGTATTGGCGGCATCGACGGCATTTGCGCCAGCCCCCGTGCGCGCCAGCAGATGCCGCGCCACATTCAGCCTTGACTCCGCGCCCGAAGCTGAAGCCGGGACTGGGCCAGACACCCAACCCGCCCGATCAGAAACGGCAGACCGGATCAGGCGCAGCGACGGGGCAGGCCCGAGAGGCGGCCGGCAGCCTTCAGGACCAGGCTGTTTTCCTGCCCCGGCGGGGCATGGGCGGGCCTCGAAACCTCGAATTCCGCCAGACTTGTCCACAGATTTCTCACTTTTTGATAGCTGTCTACGCAGCATTGACGGGAGCTGCAGGAGGTTTGCCCAATCATTAAGCAAAATCTTGTATCCAAATACAAGTGGCAAAGTCCGGGCCGAATGGCGTTCCCCAGGCTCCCTTGCGGCCCGCGCCGGGAAGGGCGACGGAGGCGGAAGCGCTTTTGACGGGCTGCGGTGTTTGGGCGCGGCGCGCGATGCAGGTTGAGCCGCCCCAGCCCAGCCGCCGCTTTCACCTTCGCTCTTGCCCTCGCTCCTTTGCCGTGCGCATTGCGGCTCGCTTGCAGCGGAGGGGCAGTGATGGCAGAGGCGCTTTCCCGGGTCGTTTTTTCTGGCTTGCGCGGGGTGTGGGCGCAGCGCGCTGGCGGGGCGCGCGCTTTTGGGAGGTGTTTGCCCTTTTCAGGGGCCAGAGCCGGTGAATGTTTGGATCGTGTTTTTCGGTGTCGGGGCGTTTGGGGCAGGGGCAGAGGCGCTTTGGGCTGGCTGCGGTGTTTGAGCAGGGCGTGCGGCGCGGTGTGGGTTGAGTCGCCCTGGCCGCCGCCTTCACCTTCACCTTGTTGAGCGCATCGCTGTTTGCCCGCAGCGCGGCAGCACGGTTGATGGGGCAGGGCGGCGGAAGCGGCGATGGCTGGAGGGGTTGCTTTCCCAGGCCGTTTTTTGGCATGCGCGCGGGGTTTGAGCGCAGCGCGCTGGCGTGGCGTGTTGTTGTGGGGTGTTCGCTTTTTTTCAGGGGACGGCCGGTGAAGTTTGGAGCCGCGTTTTTCAGTGGTGGGAGCGTTTGGGGCTGCGGCAGAGGCGCTTTGTTTTGGATGGGCTTCGGTGTTTGGGCAGGGCGTGGTGTGGGTTGAGCTGCCCCAGCCGCTGCCTTCGCTTTTTGTCTTCGTCCCTGCCGTGCGTATCCCGGTTTTCCGCAGTGCAGAGGAGGATTGGGCGGAGGTGGCGGCGGCAGGGGCGCTTTCCGGGGTTGTTTTTTTGGCGCGCAAGGGGTGCAAAAAAAGCGCGCTGGTGTGGTGGGCTTTGGGGAGGGGTTCGCCTTTTTTTCAGGGGCCGGGGCTGGCGGGTTTTTGGGTCGCGTTTTTCAGCGTCGGGGGTGTTTGGGGCAGGGGCAAAGGCGCTTTGGATTGGCCGGGGTGTTTGGGTGGCGCGCGGCGGCGTGGGTTGAGCCGCCCTTGTCCCTCACTTTTGCTTTCGTCCCAATCCCGGCCCCAGCTCCCCCAGCCTTTCGCCCTCGCCCTCGCTCTGCCGTGCGCGTCGCAGCTTGCCCGCAGTGGAGGGGCAGGGCAGTGATGGCGGGCGGTGCTTTCCCGGGTCGTTTTTCTGGCTTGCGCGGGGGGCGCAAAAAAAAAGCGCGCTGGCAGGGCGCGCTTTTTTGGGGTGTTTGCCCGCTTTTTTGAGGGGCGGGCCGGTTGTTTGGGCCGCGTTCCCGGTGCGTTTTTCAGGGGCCGGGGTGTGTTTGGAACGGCAGGTTATCCACAATTTGCTTGTAAAAAGATAGCGCCCTTCGCAGTGTTGACGGGCGCTACGGGCCGTTTGCCTAATTGTTAAGCAAAATCTTGTAAGCCGATGTCACGCACTGGGGGGTGTGGCGGTGCGGCCCAGCCAGGCGCTGACTCGGCGCACGTAGTCGGCCGGGTTGGCGGGCAGTTGGCCTTCGGCGAGCAGGGCCTGGTCGAAGAGGATGCGGGCCAGTTCGGCGAAGCGCTCTTGTCCGGCGGTGTCGTTGGCGCTGGCTTGCAGGGTTTGCAGCAGGGGGTGGGCGGGGTTGATTTCGAGCACGGGTTTGATTTCGGGGGCGTTTTGTCCGGCGGCTTTGAGCAGGCGGGCCATTTGCAGGCTCATGCCGCCTTCGCTGACGAGGCAGGCGGGCGAGTCGCTGAGGCGGGCGGTGGCGCGCACGTCGGCGGCCTGGTCTTTGAGGGTTTCTTTCAGGCGCTCGATCAGGCCGGCGGCGGCTTCGGTGGCGGCCTGGGCGGCTTTTTTCTCGTTTTCGTCGAGCAGCTCGCCCAGATCGATGCCGCCCCGGGCGATGGATTGCAGGGGGGCGCCGTCGTATTCGTGCACGAAGTTCATGGCCCATTCGTCCACGCGGTCGCTCATGAGCAGCACTTCGACGCCTTTGCGGCGAAACAGCTCCAGTTGCGGGCTGCTTTGGGCGGCGGCGGGGGTGTCGGCGGTGAGGTAGTAGATGGCTTTCTGGCCGGGTTGCATGCGGCTTTTGTAGTCGGCCAGGCTGGCGCTTTCGCTGTGGGTGGAGGGCCAGCGCATGAGGGGCAGCAGGCGCTCGTGCTGGGCGGGGTCTTCGCCCAGGCCCTCTTTGAGCACGGGGCCGAAGGCTTGCCAGAAGGTGGCGTAGCGGCTGGGGTCGCTGTCGCGGGCAAGGTCGGCCAGCAGGGCGAGGACGCGGCGGGTGTTGCCTTCGCGCAGGGTTTTGATGTCGCGGCTTTGCTGGAGCAGCTCGCGGCTGACGTTCAGGGGCAGGTCGGCCGAGTCAACGACGCCTTGCACAAAGCGCAGGTAGCGCGGCAGGAGCTGGCGGGCGTCGTCCATGATGAAGACGCGCCGCACGTAGAGCTTGATGCCGCGGGTGTGTTCGCGGTCCCACAGGTCGTGGGTGGCGTGGCGCGGCAGGTAGAGCAGCTGGGTGTATTCGGTGGCGCCTTCGACGCGGTGGTGGCTCCAGGCTAGGGGCGGCTGGCGGTCGTGGGTGAGGTGTTGGTAGAACTCCTGATATTGGGTGTCGGTGATGTCTTTTTTGGGGCGCGTCCACAGGGCGGTGGCCTGGTTGACGGTGTCCCACTGGCCGGTTTTGACCATGTGGCCGCTTTGGCTTTCGCCCTCGCCTTCCTGCCACTGCTCGGCGGGCATTTGGATGGGCAGGTCGATGTGGTCGGCGTATTGGGCGATGAGTTCGCGCAGGCGCCAGCCCTGGGCGTATTCGAGGGCGTCGTCTTTGAGGTGGAGGATGACGCGGGTGCCGCGCTCGGCCTGGGTGATGGGGGTGGTTTCAAAGTCGCCCGCGCCCCGGCTGCTCCAGCGCACGCCTTGCTCGGGCGGCAGGCCGGCGCGGCGCGATTCGACGGTGATGCGGTCGGCGACGATGAAGCCGGAGTAAAAGCCCACGCCGAATTGGCCGATGAGGCGGGCGTCGGTTTTGCCTTCGGCGCTGCCATCGGATGTGCCTTCGGCGGGCGGGTTTTGCGCCAGGCGGGCCATGAATTCGCGGGTGCCGCTTTTGGCGATGGTGCCCAGGTGGGCGATGGCTTCTTCCTGGCTCATGCCTATGCCGGTGTCGGCGATGGTGAGGGTGCGGGCCTGGGGGTCGAAGTCCAGCCGCACGCGCAGCTCGGGCTGGTTTTCGTACAGGGCGGGGTTGGACAGGGCCTCGAAGCGCAGCTTGTCGCAGGCGTCGGAGGCGTTGGAAATCAGCTCGCGCAGGAAGATTTCGCGGTGCGAATACAGCGAGTGGGTGACCAGGTGCAGCAGTTGGGCCACTTCGGCCTGAAAGGCGTGGGTTTGCGGGGCGGGGGTGTCGCTCATGGTGTGTGCAGATCCATAAAAAGAAGGAAAAAAAGCGCGCTGCCGCGGCCGGGCGCGCCGGCAAAGCCCGCCAGTTGGGGGCGCGGGGCGGGCGGTTCAAGCCGGGGCAGTGCGGGCGGCGAGGGCGGCTTTGAGGGGGGCGGTTCAGGCTTGCCGCTGCGCCAGCAGGGCGTGCGCGGCCTGGGCAAAGCCGGCGCCGCGCGGGCTGCTGGCGATGTAGCGCGGCAGGTGCTGCATGTGCGGGGCAAAGCGGGCGATGTTGGCCACGCCCACGCTGTGGGGGAAGTGCTGGAACATGCGCTCGTCGTTGCTGGAGTCGCCCACATACAGCCAGCGGTCGATTTCGCCGGCCAGCTCGCGGCCGAGCAGAGCGCGGGCGATCCAGTGCGCGCCGCTGAATTTGTCGTGCGCGCCCAGCCAGCCGTTGATGTGGATGCTGCTGACGGTGGCGTTCAGCCCCTCGCGGCGCATGAGGGCGGCGGCCTGCTCGATGGCTTCGGCGGGCAGGCGGTGGTGTTCGCTGTGGTCGATGGCGATGTCGGTTTCGCGCCCCGGGCTGTCTTGCGCCAGGCGCGCGCCGGGCACTTCGCGCAGCACTTGCGTGGCCACGGCTTGCAGGCGCTGGTAGTTGGCCTGGCGGCGGGCGCTGTCGGGTTCGACATAGAGCTTGCGCAGGCTGCCATCGGGCTGGGGGATGAGGGCGACGGCGCCGTTTTCGGCCACGATGGCACTCAGGGGCCATTGCCGGGCGAAGGGCTGGCTCCAGCCGACGGGGCGGCCGGTGATGGCGATGACGGGCAGGCCGGCAGCGCGCAGGGCCGTGAGGGCGGCGCGGGCATCGGCGGTGAGCGCGCCGTCGGTGGTGAGGGTGTCGTCTATGTCGGTGAAAACGCCGTGGATGTGCCGCCAGTGGCCGGGGGGAAGCTGGGCTAGGGGGGTCATGCGTGGGGGGGCGGAAAAAAAGCCGCGCAGCTTACAAAAGACGGCGAGGGCGGGGCGCTGGGGCCGGGCGCAAAAAAAGGCCGGGGGCGCGCGCCGCCCGGCCTTTTTGGGGGATGCCGTCTTCAGAGAAATATCAGAAGCGCGTGCTCACGCTCAGGTAAACGTTGCGCCCCTTGCCCACGAAGGAGGAGGCTTCGGTATTGGAGGCGTGCACGAACTGGGCGTCAAACAGGTTCTTGATGCCGAAGCTCACTTCCAGATCGCGCCCGAAGGGGCCGCTGGCGTGGGGGCGGGGCAGCCAGCGCGCGTCGAAATCGGCCACGGTGAAGGCGCGGCGCACGTAGTAGACGGTGCGGCGGTCGGAGGTGAGGGTGGTTTCGGGGTTTTGTTTGGGCTTGAACCAGTGGTTGATGTTCAGCCCCAGCATCAGCCCGGGCATGGCCTGCCAGTGGCCGTGCAGGTTGAGCTTGTCGGCAAAGGCTGAGGGCACGACGCGGCCGGTGGCCTGGTTGACCTGGCGCACGCGGGAGTAGCCCAGGCCCGCATCGCCCCAGGCGGCCTGGTAGCGGCCCGTCCACTCGAAGCCGTGGCGCTTGACCTTGCCCACGTTCAGGTAGCTGGCGTAGCTGTCGCTCTCGGGCGGGGCTTCGCCTATGCGCACGCGGGTGAGGTTGATCATGTCCTTGATGCGCCCGGAAAAGGCCATGAACTTGGTTTGCAGCTCGTCGCCGGCGGCCCACAGGCCGCTGCGCGACCAGGAAAAGCCCAGCTCGGTCTCGCGTGCGGTTTCGGGCTTGAGGCCGTAGTTGGGGATCATGTAGTAGTGGGGGTTGATGGGGCCGGCGCTGTGGGTTTCGTGCGGGGTGGGGGCGCGGAAGGCTTCGGCCCAGTTGCCCAGCAGGTGAAAGCCGTCGAACAGGCGCACGCTGGCGCCGATGCGCGGGGAAAAGTGCGATTCCTTGGCGGTTTTGTTGCTGTTGCTGACTTTGCGGTCGAAGTGGTCGTAGCGCCCGCCGAGCTGGAGCACGGCCGCGCCGCCGGCAAAGGACGATTCCAGGTGGCCGTAAAGGCCGGTGTCGGTGTAGGTGTTGGGCATGGAGCCGAATTCGACGGGTTTGCCGCCGCTGGTCATGCGCGCGTTTTCCTGGCGGCGCTCGTAGTCCAGGCCCAGCAGCAGGCGGTGGCTGACGCGGCCGGTTTCAAAGTGGGCGGCGTTGCTCACGCGCAGGCCGTGGCGCTTGTCGAAGTTGGCGTAGGTGACGGGGGTGATGGTGTAGTGCCGGTCGTAGCTGCCCCTGGAGTGAAAGGCGGTGGCTTTCAGGTCGATCCAGGGGTTGGCGGCGGGCTTGAAGCTGTAGTCCAGCACCCAGTCCTGCTGCTTGAGCTTGCCGATGACGGGGCCGGTGCGCGTGGAGGCGCTGGAGTGCCAGAGGTTTTGCCAGACGGTGACGACGTCGGCACCGTAGTCGTAATACGACAGGGAAAGTTTCTGATCGGGCGTGAGCTTGAGGCCGCCTTGCAGATAGCCCACGGTGAGGTCTTCGTCGGTGGGCACTTTCTTGGTCCACTTGCCGCCGCTGGGAAAGTCGCGCGACATGGTCTGATCGCCGCGCTTGCCCTTTTTGCCGTAGGCCAGCAGTTCCACGCGGCCGTCCTGCGGGGCGTAGGCAGCGGCGGCGTAGCCCTCGCGGTAGTTGTTGTGTTCGTAGCGCAGCTTGGCGGCCAGGCCGGCGTTTTTGCCTTCGGAGACGAAGTCGCGGGCGGTTTTCATGCCCATGTCCACCACGCCGCCGATGGCGCCGCCGCCGTATTGGATGGAGGAAGCGCCCTTGACGACTTCGATGCGCTTGAGCAGGTCGTTATCGGAGCGGGAGGTGGAGATGTGGTTGGAATACAGGCTCATGGAGCGGCGCACGCCGCCTTGCATGACGATGACGCGGTTTTCGGACTGGTAGCCAAAGCCGCGAATGTTGAAGTACTGCCCCAGGCCGCGGCCCAGGTCATCGCCGGTGGACACGCCGGGCACGCTTTGCAGCGCCTCGATGGGGGAAGTGGCCGCCTGCAGCGCGCTTTCCTCGACCACGGTGACCGAGCCGGGGTAGGTCTGCAAATCGGTGGCCATGCTGGTGCCGGTGACGGTGACCTGGGGCAGCGTGGGGGTCTTTTTCTCGTTTTGCTCCTGCTTTTGGGCGGCGGTTTTTTGCGGCTGGGCTTGGGTCTGGGCCTGGGCCTGGGCCTGGGCGGCCAGCATAAGAGCGCCGCAGGCCAGAACGCACAGGGGAAAGCGCGGCGCGCGCAGGGCGCGGGTGGGGCGGGGGGAAAGGGGCATGGGGGTGTATCCAGATCAAATGAAAAAAACCAGCCCGGGCGCAAGCGGGGGCTGGGGTGGCTTCATCGTGGGCTGGGGCGCTGCGCATGGCGGGGCGGGCGGGGCCTTCCGGCTGCGGCAGTCTGGATGTATCTGTTTGAGCAGCAAATATAAAAAATGCTTGCAAAAGAGGGAATACAGTGATTTACGCACTTTCCTGTATGCGCCGGCGGGCAGCCGTGCGGGCCGGTGCGGGTCGGTCAGGGCCGATCCGGGCTTTGGCCGCCGCTGCAACGCGGCTGCCCGGCAAGGTCGCAGCGGGTTTGCACATGGGCAAAGCCGGCGGCGGCCAGCAGGGCGCGCACGGCGGGGGCCTGGTCGCAGCCGTGCTCCAGCAGCAGCCAGCCGCCAGCGCGCAGGTGGGCGCGGGCGGTGGCGACGAGGGTGCGCAGGGCATCAAGACCATCGGGGCCGCTGGTGAGCGCCATGCGCGGTTCGTGCGCAAGGGCGGGCAGGTGGGGGTCGCCCTCGGCGATGTAGGGCGGGTTGCTGACGATGAGATCAAACACGGCATCGGGGGGCAGGGCTTGCAGCCAGTCGCCCTGCCGGAAATTCACGCGCAGGCCCAGGCGGCGGGCGTTGGCGGCGGCCACGGCCAGGGCGTCGGCGCTGGCGTCGCTGGCCCAGACCTCGGCCTGCGGGCGCTGGCTGGCCAGGGCCAGGGCGATGGCGCCGCTGCCCGTGCCGGCATCGAGCACGCGGGCGGGCCGGCTGGCTGGCTGATTGGCGGGTCGGTCTGTGGGTCGGTCTTCGGGCAGCAGGGCCAGCGCCCAGTCCACGAGGGTTTCGGTGTCGTCGCGCGGGTCGAGCACGCGCGCGTCCACCGCCAAGTCCAGCCCGTAAAACGCCTTGCGCCCGGTGAGGTAGGCCACCGGCTCGCCCGCGGCGCGGCGCTGGCAGAGGGCGGCAAAGCGGCGGGCGGCATCGGCGGGCAGGGCCTGGTCGTCGTGCGCAATCAGCCAGGCGCTGTCGCCGCTGGCGCGGCCGATGGCGTGCAGCAGCAGCATGCGCGCTTCGGCCCGGGGCAGGGCGTGCGCGGCCCGGGCATGGGCCAGGGCTTGCGCCAGGGTGGCAGGAAGGGCGCTCATGTAGATGTGTTTTGATACAAGATTTTGCTTATCAAATAGGCAGAATACCCACAGCGCCCGTAAACACTGCGAAGGCAGCTATTAAATCAGGAGTAATCTGTGGATAACTTTGATTTTCCATGGGCGTGAAAGCGGCGTGAAAGGAGCGCGCCGGGCAGCAAAAAGCCGCCCTTTTGGGGGCGGCTGCCGGGGGCCGGGGCCTTGGGGGCGGGCCTTTAGTTGCGGGATTTGTCCACCAGCTTGTTGGCCTTGATCCAGGGCATCATGTCGCGCAGTTTTTCGCCGACGACTTCGATGGGGTGCTCGGCCGTGAGGCGGCGGCGGGCGGTCATGGCCGGGTAGTTCAGGCGGCCTTCCTGAATGAACATCTTGGCGTAGTCGCCGTTTTGAATGCGCTTGAGCGCCTGGCGCATGGCGACGCGGCTTTGTTCGTTGATGACTTCGGGGCCGGTGACGTATTCGCCGAATTCGGCGTTGTTGCTGATGGAGTAGTTCATGTTGGCGATGCCGCCCTCATACATCAGATCGACGATGAGCTTGAGCTCGTGCAGGCACTCGAAATAGGCCATCTCGGGCGCATAGCCGGCTTCCACCAGGGTTTCAAAGCCCATCTTGACCAGCTCCACCGCGCCGCCGCAGAGCACGGCCTGCTCGCCAAAGAGGTCGGTTTCGGTTTCTTCCTTGAAGCTGGTTTCGATGATGCCGGCCTTGCCGCCGCCGTTGGCCATGGCGTATGAGAGGGCCAGATCGCGCGCCTTGCCGCTCTTGTCCTGATAGACGGCCACCAGATGGGGCACGCCGCCGCCTTGCTTGTAGGTGTTGCGCACGGTGTGGCCGGGGGCCTTGGGCGCGACCATCCACACATCCAGATCGGCGCGCGGGCTGACCTGGTTGTAGTGCACGTTGAAGCCGTGGGCAAAGACCAGCGAGGCGCCCTGGCGGATGTGCGGCTCGACCTTGTTTTTGTAAACGTCGGCGATGTCTTCATCGGGCAGCAAGATCATGACGACATCGGCGGCCTTGACGGCTTCGTCCACTTCCTTGACCGTCAGGCCCGCGCTTTCGGCCTTGGGCCAGCTTGCGCCGCCCTTGCGCAGGCCGACGATGACTTTCACGCCGCTGTCGTTGAGGTTTTGCGCGTGCGCATGGCCCTGGCTGCCGTAGCCGATGATGGCGACCGTTTTGCCCTTGATGAGCGAGAGATCGCAGTCCTTGTCGTAAAACACTTTCATGGGGTTCTCCTGGAAATAAAAAATTCGGGAACCGAGTTCCCGAAGTTGATAAAAAAGTCCGGTTTTTCCGGCGTATTTTTCAGGCGTGGTTTTCTTTTTCCTTGCGCTCGATGAGCGTTTGGATGAGTTTGCACACCTCTTTGGCCTGTTCGGCATTGATATCGACGTTTTCAATGACCGAACGCTTGAATTTGATGCCGTTGACAACGCCGCTTTGCTCGACAAAACCCAGGGTGAGGGTTCGGTTCAGAAAATAATAAATGCCGGCTCCGGCCAGGCCCAGCAACAAAAACAAAACGAGCATGCCAAAGCTGTGAAAGGAATAGCCGATGACCAGCATGGCGATCAATATGCCCAGCGCGGCTTTCCAGGGTTTGTAATAGCCGTAATAGGTGGAGCAAATGCCTTGCAGCGGCAGCATGCGCGACTCCATGCCGGAGAGCGACACGCTGGTGAATTCCACCCTGTCGGCATCTACCCGGATGCTGGTTGTCGGATCAATGCCCATCAGGGCCAGTATCCACGCCAGCAGGCCGCCTTCACGGCCCACGATGGTAATGGCGTCGCCATTTTCGGCATGGGAATCAATATGCCATTTTTTCAGAACCAGACCACTCATTTCATACTCCTTGGTTGATGAAAAAGGATGGGAAGTGTTGATGTTGGTTTGTTATGCGCGGCTGGATGTGTTATTTTGCCTGTCCAGTTTTTGATTTATGGACTGCAGCGTTTCATAAACCCTGAAGAATAAAATCATCAACTCGCAGTATATCCTGACGCCAATCAGGCCGAATAACAATATCCCCAGTCCGGCCAGAAAGCCGCCTTTGAACATGGTAGCAATGGCTGCAATTGCAACAGCGAGCAGACCCAGAAAATAAATCACGCGAATGATGATGGGCGTGAACATGACGTCGAAATTGAGGAGTTTTTCCATTTTTAATCTCCAGGTTGATGTGAAAACATGCCGTGGGATTTTTTATTTTGTGGATATTCAAACTCTCAAAACCCGCTCGCCGCGCCCGATGCCGCTGGCGCCGGTGCGCACGGTTTCGAGGATGGCGCTGCGGTCTATGGCGCTTAAAAAGGCGTCGTTCTTGCCCTGATCGCCGGTGAGTTCGATGGTGTAGCTCTTGTCGGTTACGTCGATGATGCGGCCGCGGAAGATGTCGGCCATGCGCTTCATCTCTTCGCGCTCCTTGCCCACGGCGCGCACCTTGACCATCATGTGCTCGCGCTCGATGTAGCTGCCTTCGGTGAGATCGACGACCTTGACGACTTCGATCAGGCGGTTCAGGTGCTTGGTGATTTGCTCGATGGTGTCGCCAGAGCCGCGCGTCTGGATGGTCATGCGCGAGAGGCTTTCGTCTTCGGTGGGGGCGACGATGAGCGATTCGATGTTGTAGCCCCGCGCGGAAAAAAGGCCGACCACGCGCGAGAGCGCCCCGGCTTCGTTTTCTATGAGTACGGCGATGATGTGTTTCATGGTGTCGGATTCCTCTTTTTGCCACCGGCTGCCGCGCAGGTGCGCGCAGCGGCCGTCTCGTCTGCCGCCTTGTGCCGGCGCCGGTAAGCGCCGGATCGGGCGGGCAATAGATTCATCTCTGGTTCTTGCCCAGGGCCGGGCGCTTAGTCAACGTCCGTGCGCAGCAGCATTTCGGTAATGCCCTGCCCGGCGCGAACCATGGGAAAGACGTTTTCCGTGGGGTCGGTGCGGATGTCGAGAAACACGGTGCGGTCTTTCAGCCTGCGCGCTTCGCGCAGGGCCGGTTCCACGTCCTGCGGGCGCTCGACGAGCAGGCCGACGTGGCCGTAGGCTTCGGCCAGTTTGACGAAGTCGGGCAGCGCGTCCACGTAGGAGTGGCTGTAGCGGCTGTCGTACTCGATTTGCTGCCACTGGCGCACCATGCCCAGGTAGCGGTTGTTCAGGGCGATGATCTTGACGTGCGTGTCGTAGTGCTTGCAGGTGGAAAGCTCCTGGATGTTCATCTGGATGGAGCCTTCGCCGGTGATGCAGAACACTTCGCTTTCGGGCCGCGCGAGCTTGATGCCCATGGCAAAGGGCAGCCCCACGCCCATGGTGCCCGCGCCGCCGGAGTTGATCCAGCGCCGCGGCCGGTCGAACTTGTAGTACTGCGCGGCCCACATCTGGTGCTGGCCCACGTCGCTGGTGATGTAGGCGTCGGCGTCGCGCGTCATGTTCCACAGGGTTTCGATGACGTATTGCGGCTTGATGACCTCGGTGTTGGCGCGGTCGTATTGCAGGCAGTCGCGGCTGCGCCACTGCTCGATTTGCTTCCACCAGGCGTCCAGCGCGGCCGCGTCGGGCCGGGCCGGGTTTTCGCGCAGCATGGCAATCAGCTCGGCCAGCACCTCTTTGGCATCGCCCACGATGGGCACGTCTGTTTTCACGCGCTTGGCGATGCTGGAGGGGTCCACGTCGATGTGGATGATCTTGCGCTCTTGCTGCGCGAAGTGCTTGACGTTGCCGATCACGCGGTCGTCAAAGCGCGCGCCCACGGCCAGCAGCAC
>JBQNAO010000022.1:0-35883 GCA_052170415.1 Ottowia sp.
GATGCAAGGGTGTACCGGGCGCGCAACGCCGTCGAGCATTGCTTCGGGCGGCTCAAGCAGTACAGGCGCATCGCTACGCGTTACGAGCGCAAGGATGAGCACTTCAGGGCATTCCTGCTCATCGCCGCCTCCCTCGCCTGGATGACCGATTGAATGTCGATTCAGTCTAGGGCTGAATCACCCGCCTCAAGTCACCCCACCCGGCACAATCGCCGCTTTATTCCTCACGTGTTTTCCTTTGTCACATGCCCCTCTGGTTCAAATATTTGGTCACCGCCGCACTGGTGGTCTTGATTTCCGAGGTAGCGCTGACGCTGGCGTTTTTTTACGCTTACGCGCGGGTTTTGGCCCGTTTTGGCATTCATTTGCTTTGAACGCCCTTTTTTTGCTTGAAAGGAAATTTGCATGACGAACGCATCTTCTGCCGTTGCGGCCCCTGTTTATGTGTTTTTGACCACGGGTTTCGAGGAAATCGAGGCTTTGGCGACGGTGGATGTGCTGCGCCGCGCCGGTTTGGCGGTGCAGACGGTTTCGCTCACGGGCCAGCGGCAGGTGACGGGCGCGCATCAGGTCGGCGTGCTGGCCGATGCGCTGCTGGAGGCGGTGGATTTCGCCGGCGCGCGCATGTTGGTGGTGCCTGGCGGCACGACGGCTTTTAACGAGCACGAGGAGTTCAAGCAGCGCCTGCTGGCTTTCGCCCGGGCGGGCGGGCCGGTGGCGGCCATTTGCGCTTCGCCCGCGGTGCTGGGCGGGCTGGGGCTGCTGCAAGGGCGGCAGGCCACGTGTTATCCGGGCTTTGAGCAGGGGTTGGCCGGGGCGGTGCTGCGCACGGATGAGGCCGTGGTGGTCGATGGCCCGATCACTACGGGGCGCGGGCCGGGGCTGACGCTGCAATTTGCCCTGGCGCTGGTGGAGCAGCTGGCCGGCGCTGCCAAGCGCGAGGAAGTGGCGCGCGGCCTGCTGCTGGCCTGAAGACGCTGGCCCGGGTGGGCGGTTCGTCTTTCCGGGCTTTTCTCCAGGTTTTTTTATCCGTTTTTCAGGAGTTTTCCCATGCACCCACGCCGATTTCTGCTGGCCGCCTGCGCTTTTGCGGCTGCCTGCGCCTTGCCTTTGGCGGCGCCCTTTGCCGCCCATGCGGGCGATGCTGCGGATGCGCAAATTTTGCGCATCGTCGTGCCCTATCCGCCCGGCGGCCCGCTGGACAGCACGGCCCGCGTGCTGGCCGAGCGCGTGCAGGCCGATTTGAGAATGAATGTGGTGGTGGAAAACAAGCCCGGCGCGGGCGGCAACATCGGCATGGCCCAGGTGGCCAAGGCCGCGCCCGATGGCCGCACGCTGGGCATGGGCGCGGTGGCCACTTTGGCGATCAACCCCTGGCTGTTCGGCCAGAAGATGCCGTATGACGCGGCCAGCGCCTTCGCCCCCGTCACGGCCGTGGCCCGCGTGCCCAATGTGCTGGTGATGAATGCCGACACCGCGCAGCGCCTGAAGATTGACAGCGTGGCCGATCTGATCGCCTACGCCCGCGCCAATCCGGGCAAGCTCAACTACGGCTCCGGCGGCAACGGCAGCGCGGGCCATCTGGCCGGCGAGCTGTTCAAGCAGCAGGCGGGCATTTCAGCCGAACACGTGCCCTTCAGCGGCGCCAACCCCGCGCAGCTGGCCCTCATCAGCGCGCAGGTGGATTTCAATTTCGACAACCTCGCCAGCGCCGCGGCCAACATCAAGGCCGGCAAGCTCCGGCCCCTGGCCGTCACCAGCGCCCGCCCCAGCGCCCTGCTGCCCGGCGTGCCCGCCCTGGCCGAAACGCTCAAGGGCTTTGAAATCGACACCTGGTGGGGCCTGCTCGCCCCCGCAGGCGCCCCGGCGGCCGAAGTGCAAAAGCTCAACGCCGCCTTCGTCAAGGCGCTGAACTCGCCCGAAGCGCGCGAGCGCTTTGCCGCCCTGCTGGCCGAGCCGCTGCCCACCAGCGCCGAAGAATTCACCCGCCTGGCCGCCGACGAGCGTGCGCGCTATCAGTCCATCGTCCGGCTCTCCGGCGCCCGCGTGGACTGAAAAACCCATCCCCAAAACCAACATCCCACGAAAGAACCCCCATCATGAGACTGCTGCACACCATGCTGCGCGTAGGCGATCTGGAACGCTCCATCCGCTTTTACACCGAGGTGCTGGGCATGAGCCTGCTGCGCCGCAGCGAAAACCCGGAATACGGCTACACCCTGGCTTTCCTCGGCTACGGCGGCGGCAACCCCGCGCAAGCCGAGCTGGAACTCACCTACAACTGGGGCCAAAGCCAATACGAACACGGCAGCGCCTACGGCCACATCGCCATCGGCGTGCCTGACGCCTACGCCGCCTGCGAAAAAATCCGCGCCGCCGGCGGCCAGATCACCCGCGAACCCGGCCCCGTCAAAGGCGGCAGCACCGTCATCGCCTTCGTCACCGACCCCGACGGCTACAAAGTCGAACTCATCGAACGCGCCGACGACCAGGCCGGCGGCCAGGGCCTGCGCTAAGGCCCGCCCCCCGCGATCCCCACTCATGGCCCAGATGACCCCGGCCCAAATCGGGCAGTTCTTCGCCATCCTGCAAGCGGCCAATCCCCACCCGAAAACCGAGCTGGAATACAGCAGCCACTTCGAGCTGCTGGCCGCCGTCTTGCTCTCCGCCCAGGCCACCGACGCGGGCGTGAACAAAGCCACCCGCCAGCTCTTTCCCCGCGCCCGCAGCCCGCAGCAAATGCTGGAGCTGGGTCTGGCCGGACTGGAAGACGCCATCAAAACCATAGGCCTGTATCGCAGCAAGGCCCGCCACCTCATCGAAACCTGCCGCATCCTCGTCGAGCGCCACGGCGGCCAGGTGCCCCGCACCCGCGCCGAGCTGGAGGCCCTGCCCGGCGTAGGCCGCAAAACCGCCAACGTCATCCTCAACGTCGCCTTCGGCCAGCCCACGATGGCCGTGGACACGCACATCTTCCGCGTCAGCAACCGCACCGGCCTGGCCCCCGGCAAAACGCCCCTGGCCGTCGAACAGGCGCTGCTCAAGCGCGTGCCTCCCGCCTACCTGCTGCACGCCCACCACTGGCTCATCCTGCACGGCCGCTACATTTGCCAGGCCCGCAAACCCCGCTGCCCGGAATGCGCCGTCGCCCACCTCTGCACCTACCCCGACAAAACCCCCGCCACAAAACCCGCCGCCCAAGTCATCCCCGTGGCCGCCATCAAAAAGCCCAAAAAACAGGCAAACCGCCCGCAGCGCCCGTAAATACTGCGTAGCGCGCTATCAATTCAGGAAAAATCTGTGGATAACTTCTTTCCTCAGCGCCGAAGGAAGGGTGGGGCGCGGAATGCGCGGCCCGGGGCTTGTTGCGTTGCACAAAAAAAATCGGAAAAACGCTTGCAATGGATTGAACCATCTATACAATTTCGATTGTTGCAATGCACAAAAAGCAACCCAAGTGCGGCGGTTCCACCTTGGCATCCGCCATTTCCCGTTACCCAACCCTGAAGAAAGACTGCAAATGCTGACTCCCGAACAACTGCTGGCCGCTCAAAAAGCCAATCTGGAAACCCTGCACGACCTGACGACCAAGGCGTTTGAAAGCGTGGAGCGTCTGGTGGACTTGCACATGGCCGTCACCAAGGCCGCACTGGCCGAATCGACCCAGCATTTGCAGGCCATGTTGAGCGCCAAGGATGCGCAGGAGCTGCTGGCCTTGCAGGCCAACATGTTCCAGCCGCTGGCAGAAAAAACCGCCGCCTACAACCGTCATCTGTATGACATCGCCGCCGGCGCCAGCGCCGATCTGGGCAAGGCCGTGGAGGCCAAGGTGGCCGAGTCGCAGGCGCAGTTGAGTTCTCTGGTGGAAAACACCGCGCAAAACGCTCCGGCCGGCTCCGAAACCGCCGTGGCCATGATGAAAAGCGCCGTGGCCGCCACGAACAACGCTTATGAGTCCGTGCAAAAAGCGGTGAAGCAGGCCACCGACGTGGTGCAGGCCAATATCAACGCCGTGACGAGCAGCGCCGCCAATCTGGGCAAAACGACGGCAGCGGCTGCAAGCAAAAAACGCTGAAAGCAGTCCGGCCCGCGCGCCCCGGCTGAAAACCCGATTGGGGCGGGGTGCCAGGCCGGCACGGCTTGCGCCTGGCTTCTTCGGAGGTTTCGCCCGCTGCCCGGGCGGAGCTTGCAAAGTTTGTCTCCTTGGGTTCTTTTTTTATGGGAACCCTTCACGGGCCATACCTCATTGGGGTATGGCCTCTTTTTATGCCCTCGCGCCGGGCAGCTCCTGGGGAAAAAACGGTTCTGGTTCGGCCCCTGATTCGGCTTTCATCCGTGGGTGATGGAGGCCGTGGCGATGAGTTCGTCCAGCAGCGCCAGGCTGGCCTGGCCGGAGACGGCGTAGGGATCGAGCACGGCACGCTGGCTGTATTTGAGCAAGGTGGCGGGGTTGATGCGGCGGGTGTCCACCAGGCCCATGGTCCAGCGGGCAAAGCGGCGCTCGGTGATTTCCTCGTAGTGCAGCAGCAGCACGTCGCGGTGGCGCTCGTCGCGCAGGATGTGGGCGTAGAGCGCGTTCACGCATTCGCGACTGCCTTCGATGGCCTGCATGAATACGCCGTCGCCATGCACGAGCACGCCGGTGATGCCGCTTTCGGCGTTGTGCGCCTGGGCGCGCTGGCAGATGGCGTCAATGGCCTGCGCGGTGGCGGCGGGGGCGGGATTGGTGGCGCGGCTGGCAAAGAGCAATCGGGCGAGCATGGGGCGTTCTCCTTTGAAAAGCGGGCGGGCTTTCAGTCTTTGGGGATGAGGGCCAGAAATTCGCGGCGCAGGTTCATGTCCTTGAGGAAAACGCCGCGCATGACGGAGTTGATCATCTTGCTGTCCATGTCCTTGACGCCGCGCCAGGACATGCAAAAGTGCGATGCCTGCATGACCAGAGCCAGGCCGTCGGGGCGGGTTTTTTCCTGGATGAGATCGGCCAGCTGGACGATGGCTTCTTCCTGAATTTGCGGGCGGCCCATGACCCAGTCGGCCAGGCGGGCGTATTTGGACAGGCCGATGACGTTGGTGCGCTCGTTGGGCAGCACGCCGATCCACAGCTTGCCGATGACGGGGCAGAAGTGATGGCTGCACGCGCTGCGCACGGTGATGGGGCCGACGATCATCAGCTCGTTCAGGCGCTCGGCATTGGGAAATTCGGTGATGGTGGGCGCGGGCACATAGCGGCCGCGAAAGACTTCCTGCACATACATCTTGGCCACGCGGCGGGCGGTGTTGGCGGTGTTGTGATCGCCTTCGGTGTCGATGACCAGGCTTTGCAGCACCTCTTTCATTTTTTCGCTGACTTCGTCGAGCAGCTGCTCCAGCTCTCCGGGGCGGATGAAGTCGGCGATGTTGTCGTTGGCGTGGTAGCGGCGGCGGGCCGCTTGCAGGCGCTGGCGTATCTTGACGGAGACAGGAGCGCCTTCATCCTCGGCGGCCGGATCGGGGGTGTTTTTCATGGGCGAGAAAAGAGACAAAAAAGATTTACAGCAGGTCGCGGCCGCGGGCGACGCCGCGCAAAAAACCCTGGGCCAGTGGGCGAGCGCGCTGGTAAAGCTGCCAGCCTGACCACAGCCGCAGCCCCAGGCCCAGCAGCAGGCGCGGACGCACCAGGGCCGCGCCGCCCAGCGCCGCGCCGGCCAGCAGCAGCCAGGGGCCGTGTTTTTGCGCTTGCTGGCGCATTTGCCAGGTCAGCAAACTGGCGCGATCAACCACTGCAGCGGCCGGGCGCAGGGACAGGCTGCGCTGGGCGATGCGCTCTCGCAGCTCGGCCGAGCGCGCCTGCAAGCGGGCGCGGCGCTCGGCCGGGGAGTCGGGGGCCGCAAGGGGCAGGGCAGGGGGGGCAGCAGGCGGCAGGGGCGAGTTCATGGGTTCAGTCTTTCACGGTCGCGGGCCAGTTCCTGGCGAGTGGCGGCAAACAGGGTGTGGCTTTGGCGCGCGCGCGCAGCGGCCAGCCAAGCCAGCGCGGCGCTGCCCAGCAGGAAAAAGGCGGTGCACAGCCCCAGCGCCAGCAGGCGGTGCCCATCCCACAGCAGCACGACGATGAACACGGCCAGAAAACCCAGGCCCAGCACCAGCAGCAGCACGGCGGCAACGGCAAAGAGCGTGATGGTCAGCAGGTGCGCGCCGGCCTCGCGCGCGTCGATGCCCAACAGCGCCAGGCGCACCTGGGCAAGCTCCAGCACATCGGCCAGCAGGCTGCGCAGTTGCGCGAACAGGCCGGGGCGGTCATTCGGGGGAGTTGGCATGGCAGAAAGAAAAGGTGGGGGATGCGCCGCAGGGCAGGGAGGGGAAAAACAAAACCGGGCCTGAAAGCCCGGTTTTTTCAAAAGGCCCGAAGCGCCAGGACAAGGAGCCAGAGCGCCGGGGCCGTTTGCAGGGCCGAATCAGCGGCGGCCGATGAGCACGCCCACCAGCAGGCCCAGCGCGGCGGCCGCGCCGATGGAAGACCAGGGGTTGTCGTGCACGTAGTCGTCGGTGGCGTAGGCCATTTCGCGGGTTTTGGCGCGGATGGCGGCGTCGGCATCGGCCAGTTTTTCGCGGGCGAGGTAGAGGTTTTCGCGTGCGCGGTTGCGCAGCTCGGCCATGCGGCTGTCGGTGTGGTCTGCCGTGACGGTGAGCAGGTCTTCGGCATCGGCAATCAGGCGGCGCAAGTTGGCGGCCAGTTGTTCCCGGGTTTCAATGGCGGTTTGGGTCAGATCGGACATGGGCTTGGCTCCTTACAGGTCAGAGGGGAAAAACGATGGGCCATGCTATCAGACGAAGGCCCAGAGGCGCTTGCCTGGGCAGCGGCAATTGCTATCAAACAAAGAGCAGCCTGCGCAGTATTCACGGGGCTTGCGGCCATTTCCGGAGGGGGCAGCGCGGGCTTTTCGAGGGCTTTCAGGAGGGTATGGCAAAGCCGCATTGCCGCCAGGCTTCATACACCGTCACGGCCACGGCGTTGGAGAGGTTGAGGCTGCGCTGGCCCGCACGCATGGGCAGGCGCAATTGCTGCGACGGGGCAAATTGCTCCAGCATCTGCGGCGCAAGGCCGCGTGTTTCCGCGCCGAAAACCAGCCAGTCGCCGGGGGCGAAGGCGTTGTCATGCACGCAGCGGCCGGCGCGGGTGCTCAGGGCAAAGCAGCGTTCGGGCGCAGGCTGGCAGGCATGGCGCAGCGCGGCCCAACTGGCGTGGCGGCGCACATCGGCCCATTCGTGATAGTCCAGCCCGGCGCGGCGCAGCAGCTTGTCGTCCATGGAAAAACCCAGCGGCTCCACCAGGTGCAGGGTGCAGCCGGTGTTGGCCGTCAGGCGAATGATGTTGCCCGTGTTGGGCGGAATCTCCGGCTCGATCAGGACGATGTGAAACATGGGGGCCGATTGTCACCCTGCCGCCGGGGGCCAAAACGGCGGAAAGGACCGTGGATACTGCGATGCGTGCTCGCCTTTTTGTAGCACGTGGAATGTTTCACGGCGCGATTTTAGGGGCGGTTTCAGGCGTATTCGTAGGCAGGCAGGGCAGGGGGCGGCGCGGCGGCCTCGCCCGGCGCCGTGCGCGCCAGCGCCAGCACGCTCACTTGCGCCGCGCCGCCTTGCAGCAGCGCCGAGGCGGCTGCGCTCACGGTAGCGCCGGTGGTCATCACATCGTCAATCAGCAGGATGTGGCAGCCCTTGAGCGCGGCGGCCCGGGCCGGATTGGGCACGAAAGCGTTTTGCACGCGCGCCAGGCGGTCGGCGCGCTTGAGCGTGTGCTGGGCCGGGCCATCCGTGGGGCGCAGCAGGGCATCCGGCCAGGCCCGGCGTGCGCCCAGGTGGCGCGCCAGCAGCCAGGCCGGGTTGTAGCCCCGCTGAATCAGGCGCGGCAGCGCCGTGGGCACGGGGGCCGCGCCATCGGCTTTGCGCAAAAGCGCCGCCACGCCGGGAGCCTGGCGCAGCAGGCCCGCCAAAGTCACGGCCATGCCCACATCCTGATGAAATTTCAAGCGCGCAATCAGCGCCGTCCAAGGCCAGGCATAAGGCAGGGCTACCCGGGTGAGCCGCATGGGCGGGGGCGAGAGGCGGCACGCGCCGCACAACGGGGGCGCATCACTCTGCCCGGGCAAGGGCAGCGGCAGGGCGCAGCGATCGCAACGCGGCACGGCCGGGGCAAAGCTGGCCAGACAACGCCCACACACGGGCCGCGAAGGCCATGCGCGGCAAATGTGGCACTGGCTGGGCAGCCAGTCGGCCAGCAGGCTGGCAAGGGTGGACATGGCGTGACGGGGCAGGGGAAGCGGGCAGGGCGCAGAGCGCAAAAAAGGAGCCGCGTCAATATACTCGTGCGGCATGAGTGCGACTGTCGCCCCCCCTACGCTTGACGCCCGGGCTGCCGCCCGCCTGGCTGCGTTACCCGGCCCCGCGCCCTGGCTGCATGAGGAAGTAGCCCGCCGCATGGCCGATCAACTTTCCTGGATCACCCTGCCCGTGCAGCAGTGGGCGCACTGGTCGCCCCGGCGCGGCGGCATGCAGGGGCCCGAGCTGGTCGCCCAACGCTGGCCCCAGGCCACCTGCGTGAACGTGCCGGCTGGCGAAGCGCCCGCGCCGCATGCCGCATCGCCGCAAGCGCCCTGGTGGCATCCAAGCCGCTGGCAGCGCCCCGCCGCCCCGCAAAGCGCAACCCCGCCCCAGCGCGAACAACCCGAGCTGGGCAGCGTGCAAATGGTGTGGGCCAACATGCTGCTGCACCGGGTCAGCCAGCCGCAAGAGCTGATGCAGCAATGGCACCGCGCGCTGGCAGTCGATGGTTTTCTCATGTTCTCCTGCCTGGGGCCGGACACCCTGCGCAGCCTGCGCGCGCTGTATGCCGATCAGGGCTGGCACGAGCCGCCCGCGCACGAGTTCACCGACATGCACGACTGGGGCGACATGCTGATGGAAGCCGGCTTTGCCGAGCCGGTGATGTTCATGGAGCACATCAACTTGTCCTTCGAGACAGCCGAGCGCGCCCTGCAAGAGCTGCGCGGGCTGGGGCGCAATCTGTCGCTCGCCCGCTTTGCCGGCCTGCGCGGACGCGCCTGGCGGCAGCAATTGCTGCAGGCGATGGAGGCGCAGCGACGCGATGGCATGATTACGCTGGAATTCGAGCTGATCTACGGCCACGCCATCAAGCCCGCGCCCCGCGCAACGGTGGCGGCCGAAACCGTCATTGGCCTGGATTTCATGCGCGAGCAGCTGCGCAACCGCCCGCTGGAGCGATCCTGAATCCCACTCACACGAGGCCCCCATGTTCCGCTTCACTTCGCTTTTGATCTCCGCCTGCCTGCTGGCCTGCCTGAACACAGGCTGCGCGCCACAGGACGAAAGCGCCGCCCCCGCGCTGCGCGGCCAGGTTCTGGACAACCCGCCCTACGGGCGCGACTTCAAACTTCTGGATCACAACGGGCAAGAGCGCAGCCTGCAAGATTTCAAGGGCAAGGTGGTGGTCATCTTTTTTGGCTACACCCAGTGCCCCGACGTGTGCCCCATCACCTTGCTGGAGCTGGCCACGGCCAAAAAGAAACTGGGCCCCGATGGCGAAAAAATGCAAGGCATCTTCATCACCGTGGATCCGACGCGGGACACACCCGACGTTCTGAAGGTCTATACCGAGAGCTTTGACCCCACCTTTCTGGCCCTGCGCCCGCGCAGCGAGCAGGAACTGGCCGATCTGATTCGCGACTTCAAAGTCATCAGCATGCGCGAAGCCGCAGGCCCCAGCGGGCACTACACCATCAGCCACAGCGCCAACAGCCTTGTTTATGACCCCCAGGGCCGCCTGCGCCTGAACCAGACCTACCACATCGGCGCCGATGCCGTGGCCGCCAATGTGCACGCCCTGCTGCACGAAGGCGAGAAAAACAACAAACCGCAGGGCTGATCGCTGCGGATCGCCGCTTTCCTCGTCAAAAGGCATGAAAAAACCCGAACCGGCCGAAAAAGCCGCGTTCGGGTTTTTTACAAGGAACCTGGTGAAAGGCCGTTTGGCCTGATCAGGCGTATTCGGCCAGGGCCTTGCGCATTTTTTTCATGGCGGCCACTTCAATCTGGCGGATGCGCTCGGCGCTGACGCCGTATTCGGCGGCCAGTTCATGCAGCGTCATGCCGCCGCTGCCGTCATCGCGCACGTTCAGCCAGCGTTCGCTGACGATGCGGCGGCTGCGCTCGTCCAGGCTTTGCAAGGCGGTGGCAATGCCTTCGGTGGCCAGGCGGTCGCGCTGGGCGGCTTCGATCATGGCGGCAGGCTCATGGCTGGCGTCAGACAGCCAGGAGATGGGGCCGAAGGCGTGGTCGCCGTCATCGGCGGGCGCGGGGTCAAGCAGCACATCGCCGCCAGCCATGCGCGCTTCCATCTCGCGCACTTCTTCGGGCTTGACCTTGAGTTCTTCGGCCACGGTGAGCACCTGCGCCTGCGTGAGCGTGTCGCGCGGGGTGATGTCGGACTGGGCGTCTTCGGCGCGCAGCTCGTGCTTCATGGAGCGCAGGTTGAAAAAGAGCTTGCGCTGCGCCTTGGTGGTGGCGAGCTTGACGACGCGCCAGTTCTTGAGGATGTATTCGTGGATTTCGGCCTTGATCCAGTGCAGCGCGTAGCTGACCAGGCGCACGCCCTGATCAGGGTCGAAGCGCTTGACGGCCTTCATCAGCCCCACGTTGCCTTCCTGTATCAAATCGCCATGCGGCAGGCCGTAGCCCAGATACTGGCGCGAGACGGAAACCACCAGCCGCAGGTGTGAAAGCACCAGGCGGCCCGCCGCCTCCAGGCTGCCGCTGCTGCGCAGCTCGCGCGCGGCTTGCTGCTCTTCTTCTTGCGTGAGCAGGGGCAGGCGATTGACGGCGGTGATGTAGGCATCCAGATTGCCCAGCGAGGGCACCACGGCCCACGGATTGACCACGGCAACGGCGGTGGATGCCTGGGCGGCAGGGGCGGAAGCCGGCATGGAAACAGGGGCAGAAGCAGGCAATGCTGTGGTTTTCTCGGTCATATTGGCAAAAATGTTAGCACTCCCTTTGGAAGAGTGCCAAAAAGGAAGTTCAACCTTGGTTGTGCAAAGGTTTGTAAAACGCGCGGTCCGCTCTTGATTCATCTCCGGTTTGCCCCGTTTGTCTGATGGCGGCAGGGGTATTTCGCTGTGCGATGATTACTCACTATGCCTCGCAGGCCAGCAGGCCACATATCGTTTGTTACGACCCTTGCAGGAGATGCCTTCATGTCAGAAAACCCGAAAAACCTTTCCGGCGCCCCCATCGTGGATACGGATGAGCAGGAAACAAAAGAGTGGCTGGATGCGCTGTCCGCCGTGATTGACCGCGAAGGCGCGGAACGCGCGCATTTTTTGATTGAGGAAATGCTGGAACACGCGCGCCAGCACAGCATTGATCTGCCGTTTTCGGCCACCACGGGCTACGTGAACACCATTGAGCCGGATCAGGAAGCGCGTTGCCCCGGCAATATCGAGATCGAAAAGCGCCTGCGCGCCTACATGCGCTGGAACGCAATGGTGATGGTGGTGCGCGCCAATCGCCTGCATCCGGCTGACGGGGGCGATTTGGGCGGCCACATTGGCTCTTTTGCCTCGCTTGCTTCCATGCTGGGCGCGGGTTTCAACCATTTCTGGCACGCCGAAAGTGAAGGGCATGGCGGCGATCTGGTTTATTTGCAGGGCCATAGCTCGCCCGGCATTTACGCCCGCGCATTTCTGGAAGGGCGTATCACCGAAGAGCAGCTGAACAACTTCCGCCAGGAAACGGGCGGCAAGGGGCTGTCCAGCTATCCGCACCCCAAGCTGATGCCGGAGTTCTGGCAATTCCCCACCGTGAGCATGGGGCTGGGGCCGCTGATGGCCATTTATGAAGCGCGCTTTCTGAAATATCTGCACGCGCGCGGCATCGCCAATACGGAAAACCGCAAGGTCTGGGCCTTTCTGGGCGATGGCGAGATGGACGAGCCGGAAAGCCTGGGCGCCATCGGCATGGCCGCGCGCGAGGGGCTGGACAACCTCATCTTCGTCATCAACTGCAACCTGCAACGCCTGGACGGGCCGGTGCGCGGCAACGGCAAGATCATCCAGGAGCTGGAAGGTGAATTCCGTGGCAGCGGCTGGAACGTCATCAAGCTCATCTGGGGCAAGGGCTGGGACGAGCTGCTGGCGCGCGACAAAAGCGGCAAGCTCAAGCAGCTGATGATGGAAACGCTCGATGGCGACTACCAGGTCTTCAAGGCCAACGATGGCGCCTACGTGCGCAAGCATTTCTTCGGTCGCTACCCCGAAACCGCCAAGCTCGTGGAGCACATGAGCGACGACGAAATCTGGAATCTGCGCCGTGGCGGCCACGAGCCAAGCAAGGTGTATGCCGCTTTTCACGCCGCGCAAAACCACAAGGGCCAGCCCACCGTGCTGCTGGTCAAGACCGTCAAGGGCTACGGCATGGGCAAGGCCGGCGAAGGCAAAAACACCGTGCACCAAACCAAAAAACTGGGCGATCACGACGTGCGCTACATCCGTGATCGCTTTGGCATTCCCATTCCCGATAGCGAGCTGGAAAAGCTGCCCTACTACAAGCCTGCCGAAGACACGCCCGAGATGCGCTATCTGCACGAGCGCCGCAAGGCGCTGGGCGGCTACTTGCCGCACCGCCGCGTGAAATCCGACGAGCAATTCACCGTGCCCGCGCTGGAAACCTTCAAGGCCGTGCTCGAACCCACCGCAGAAGGGCGCGAAATCAGCACCACGCAGGCCTACGTGCGCTTTCTCACGCAACTGCTGCGCGACCAGGCGCTGGGCCCGCGCGTGGTGCCCATCGTGGTGGACGAATCGCGCACCTTCGGCATCGAGGGGCTGTTCCGCCAGATTGGCATCTACAACCCCAAGGGCCAGCTCTACACGCCGGTCGATCGCGACCAGGTCATGTACTACAAGGAAGACAAGGCCGGGCAGATCCTGCAAGAGGGCATCAACGAAGCGGGCGGCATGGCCAGCTGGATTGCCGCCGCCACCAGCTACAGCTCGTCGAACCGGATCATGATTCCGTTCTACGTCTATTACTCCATGTTTGGCTTTCAGCGCTTTGGCGATTTGGCCTGGGCGGCGGGCGACATCCAGGCGCGCGGCTTTCTGCTCGGCGGTACCTCGGGCCGCACCACGCTCAACGGCGAAGGCTTGCAGCACGAAGACGGCCACAGCCAGGTGCAGGCGGCGCTCATTCCCAACTGCGTCTGCTACGACCCCACTTTCGCGCATGAAGTGGGCGTAATCCTGCACCACGGCCTCAAGCGCATGGTGGAAAAGCAGGACAACGTCTTCTACTACATCACCCTGCTGAACGAAAACTACGCCATGCCCGGCCTCATCGCAGGCACAGAAGAGCAAATCATCAAGGGCATGTATTTGTGCAAACCGGGTGCGCAAGCGCCCGTGCAGCGTGTGCAGCTGCTGGGCAGCGGCTCCATCCTGCGCGAAAGCCTGGCCGCGCAGGCCCTGCTCGCGCAGGACTGGGGCATTGCCGCCGACGTGTGGAGCTGCCCCAGCTTCACCGAGCTGGCCCGCGACGGCCAGGACTGCGAGCGCTGGAACATGCTGCACCCCACCGATGCACCGCGCACGCCTTTCATCGCGCAACAACTGGCGCAACACGAAGGCCCCGTGATTGCCTCCACCGACTACGTGCGCAGCTACGTCGAACCCGTGCGCCCCTACATCCCGAAAAACGCCGACGGCTCGGCCCGCAGCTTCAAGGTGCTGGGCACCGACGGCTTTGGCCGCAGCGATTTCCGCTTCCGCCTGCGCGAACACTTCGAGATCAACCGCCACTACATCGTGGTCGCCGCGCTCAAGGCGCTGTCCGAGGAAGGCAAGCTGCCAGTGAGCAAAGTTGCCGAAGCCATCGCCAAATACGGCATCAAGGCAGACAAGATCAACCCCCTGCACGCCTGAAGCAAGAGCGCAAGCAAGGACACAAGGAGAACACAAAACATGGCTCTGATAGACGTGAAAGTGCCAGACATAGGCGACTTCAAGGACGTGGCAGTGATCGAGCTGCTGGTCAAGCCCGGCGACAGCGTGCAGGCCGAGCAATCGCTCATCACCGTTGAAAGCGACAAGGCCAGCATGGAAATCCCGTGCAGCCAGGCTGGCGTGCTCAAGGAGTTGAAAGTCAAGCTCGGCGACAAGGTCAATGAAGGCGACGTGATCGCCGTGCTGGAAGCGGATGCCGCCGCGGCGGCCCCGACAGCCCCGGCAGCGCCCGCCGCCCCGGAGTCGGCCAAACCGGCTGAAACGCCCGCCCAGCCTGCGTCGACAGCTACAGAAAACGTAGCGCCCGTCGCCCCGGCCGCGCCAGCGGCTGCCCCGGCCGCCGCCCCCAGCCTGGAGCGCGCGCCCGTCAACCAGCCCCAGGGCCTGCCCCACGCCAGCCCCAGCGTGCGCAAATTCGCCCGCGAGCTGGGCGTGCCGCTGGCCGAAGTCAAGGGCAGTGGCCCCAAAGGCCGCATCACGCAGGAAGACGTGCAGAAGTTCACGCAGGCCGTCATGTCCGGCAGCCTGCAAACCCAGGCGCAGGCCGCGCGCGCGCCCGCTGGCGGCGGTGCCGGACTGGATTTGCTGCCCTGGCCCAAGGTCGATTTCGCCAAATTCGGCCCGGTGGAAAGCAAGCCGCTGTCGCGCATCAAGAAAATTTCTGCGCAGAACCTGGCGCGCAACTGGGTCATGATCCCGGCCGTCACCTACCACGAGGACGCCGACATCACTGATTTGGAAGCTCTGCGCGTGCTGCTGAACAAGGAAAACGAAAAAGCCGGCATCAAAGTCACCATGCTGGCCTTTCTCATCAAGGCCAGCGTCAAGGCCCTGCAAAAGTTCCCCGAGTTCAACTCCAGCCTCGACGGCGACAACCTGGTGCTGAAAAAGTATTTCCACATCGCCTTCGCTGCCGACACCCCCAACGGCCTGGTCGTGCCCGTGGTCAAAAACGCCGACCAGAAATCCGTGTTTGAAATCGCGCAGGAAACCAGCGAACTGGCCAAAAAAGCGCGCGATGGCAAGCTCGGCCCGGCCGACATGCAGGGCGCGTGCTTCACCATCAGCTCGCTGGGCGGCATCGGCGGCACCTACTTCGCCCCCATCGTCAACGCGCCCGAAGTCGCCATCCTGGGCGTGAACAAAAACGCCATCAAACCCGTGTGGGACGGCAAGCAATTCGCCCCGCGCCTGATCCTGCCGCTGTCGCTCACGGCCGATCACCGCGTCATCGACGGCGCGCTGGCCACGCGCTTTAACGTCTATCTGGCCCAACTGCTGGCCGACTTCCGCCGCGTGGCGCTGTAAAGCCGGCAGGAGAAAAACATGGGTGCCAAAACCTGGATGCTGGTCTCCTCCAACGGCCCCGCACGCGAGCTGCTGGCAAAGCTGCCCGAGCTGAATCGAGCGTCCAGCCTGGCTCTGGCGCAAAAAATGTTTCCCGGCGAACGGCTGACCGAGCAGGAAGACGGCGATATGAGCTTCACCAACCCCGACGAAAACGAGCTTTTCGTCGGCTGCTTTGACGGTGTGGCAGTGGTGGCTGCCGACGAGTTCGGGCTGGATCGCCCCTCTGAACTGCCCCATGCCTTTCTTCAGGCCATGCCGCACAAAACCGTGGTGCTGCATGCCATGCACAGCGTGGTGGACTGGTTTGCCTACGCCATCTGGCAAGACGGCAAGCTGGTGCGCTCGCTGAGCCTGTCGCCCGTTTCCGGCGTGCTGGAAGACATGGGCGAACGTCTGCCCTTCGAGCAGCCCTACTGGGCGGGCGAGCGCCCCCTGTATGAAGAAGGGGAAGAAGCCGAAGACGATTACCCCTTCTCCTTCCACCCGCTGGACATGGCCGAATCCGCCCTGGGCGCGCTGTTCGGCTATGTGATCGAGGGCGACACCGACGAAGCCTTGTTCGAGGCCGAAGACCTGCCCCTGATGCACTTGCAGCGGGCCGGGAAATAACTCAAAACGGGCCGCCACCCAGGCAGGCGCAGCCCGCACACCGAACAGAAAGCAAAAAACAGCCATGTCCACCATCGAAATCAAAGTCCCCGACATTGGCGACTTCAAAGACGTCACCATCATCGAAGTGCTGGTCAAGCCCGGCGATGCCGTGCAGCTTGAGCAGTCGCTCATCACCGTCGAGAGCGACAAGGCCAGCATGGAAATTCCCTCCAGCCATGCCGGCGTGCTCCAGGAGCTGAAAGTCAAACTCGGAGACAAGGTCAACGAAGGCGACGTCATCGCCGTGCTGCAAGCCGATGCCGCCGCATCGGCAGCCCCCGCCAAAGCGCCCGAAACACCCGCCCAACCGGCCTCGGCCCCCACTCCGGCAGCCAGCGCCTCCGCCCAAGTTCCCGCAGCCGCTGCCTATGCGGGCAGCAGCGACGTGAGCTGCGACGTGCTCGTGCTCGGCGGCGGCCCCGGCGGCTACTCCGCCGCCTTCCGCGCGGCCGATCTGGGCCTGAACGTTGTGCTGGTCGAGCGCTACCCCACACTGGGCGGCGTGTGCCTGAACGTCGGTTGCATCCCCTCCAAGGCCCTGCTGCACGTGGCCGCCGTCATGGACGAAGTCGGCCACCTGGCCGCCCTCGGCGTGGACTTCGGCCCCGCCCGCGTCGATATCGACAAACTGCGCAGCCACAAGGAAAAAGTCATCGCCAAACTCACCGGCGGCCTGGCCGCCATGGCCAAGATGCGCAAAGTCACCGTCCTGCGCGGCCTTGGCGCCTTCGTCGGCCCCAACCATCTGCAAGTGGAAGAAACCACCGGCAGCGGACAGGAAAAAACCGGCAAAAAACAAGTCGTGCAATTTCAGCGCGCCATCATCGCCGCAGGCAGCCAGGCCGTGCGCCTGCCCTTCATGCCGCAAGACCCGCGCGTCGTCGATTCCACCGGCGCGCTGGCGCTCAGGGCCGTGCCCAAACGCATGCTCGTGCTCGGCGGCGGCATCATCGGCCTCGAAATGGGCACCGTCTACAGCACCCTCGGCGCGCGCCTTGACGTCGTCGAAA
Organism: Ottowia sp.; assembly: GCA_052170415.1. Lineage (GTDB taxonomy): Bacteria > Pseudomonadota > Gammaproteobacteria > Burkholderiales > Burkholderiaceae_C > Ottowia. The sequence continues at coordinate 17,066 of JBQNAO010000022.1, forward strand.
TGCAAGACGGCCTCATGCAAGGCGCAGACCGCGATCTCGTCAAGGTCTGGCAAAAAATGAACGCCCCACGCTTTGACCACATCCTGCTCAAAACCAAAACCATCGCCGCCCGCGCCACCGACGCCGGCATAGAAGTCAGCTTTGAAGGCGAAGGCGCGCCCCCGCCGCAAACCTACGACCTCGTTCTGCAAGCCGTCGGTCGCAGCCCCAACGGCAAAAAAATCGGCGCTGAAAACGCCGGCGTCGCCGTCACCGAACGCGGTTTCATCGATGTCAACGCCCAAATGCGCACCAACGTCGCCCACATCTTCGCCATCGGCGACATCGTCGGCCAGCCCATGCTGGCGCACAAGGCCGTGCACGAAGCGCACGTCGCCGCCGAAGTCATCGCCGGCGAAATCAAGGGCGACGAAAAACTGGCCCGCAGCGTCTTTGACGCCCGCGTCATCCCCAGCGTCGCCTACACCGACCCCGAAGTCGCCTGGGTCGGCCTCACCGAAGAGCAGGCCAGAGCGCAGGGCGTGAAAGTCAAAAAGGGCCTGTTCCCCTGGAGCGCTTCGGGCCGCGCCATCGCCAACGGCCGCGACGAAGGCTTCACCAAACTTCTCTTTGACGAAGCCAGCCACCAAATCGTCGGCGGCGGCATCGTCGGCACCCACGCGGGCGACATGATTGGTGAAATCGCCCTGGCCATCGAAATGGGCGCCGACGCCATCGACATCGGCAAAACCATCCACCCCCACCCCACCCTGGGCGAAAGCGTGGGCATGGCCGCCGAAGTCGCCCACGGCAGCTGCACCGACCTGCCCCCGCAGCGCAAATAAACCCCGCCCCCGCCCGCCGCATACGCGGCGGGCAATGCACGTTCTCGCCGCACACACGGCGGGCAATACGCATTCGCGCCGCTGCACGCACGCAACGGGCAAAACACGGCAGGCAAACAACCCCGCCGCACCCCTCCCCGGGCACCCGCCCACATCAAACGCCCCAAACTCGCCCCCAGCCCCCGGGAAGCGGCACCTTGTCGAGTAACTTATCCACAGATTTCTCCTGAATTGATAGCGCCTGTCGCAGCATCCACGGGCGCTGCGGCATGTGTGCCCAATAAACAGGCAAAAACAAGTAAACAAATGCAAGCCGTGCAAGCCGTCGCGCGGTCAACAGACATCCCTGCGACCTGAACCAAAGCCCCCTATGCAACCAACCGCACGGCTTGTTCATGAGCTTGCGCAAAAAACATAGCCAATCCACCCGGATAGAAAATGGGGTGAAATACCGCTGGCAAATTCGGGAAATTTGAATGATGAAAAACGAATATTGCGCAGCATCCAAAAAGCGAGGCTGAAAAATATCTTTTACATCTTTAAAGGCGGCCTTCAATTTTCCGATTTCTCAAGGAACCGCCCGTCAAGCAGGCAAAAAAGATTTTCAAATACATTAAGTGCGCATATAAAAACAAGACTTATCCACAGATTTTTCCTGTTTTTGTAGCGCACTGCGCAGCATGGACGGGCGCTGCGGGCGGTTTGCCTTGTTTTTCAGCAGAATTTTGTATTCAAATATGAGGATGAAATCGATGGGGTGTAAATTAAAATGGTAGTTTTTGAGAGATGGATATTTTGAAATCGACCGCTATTTGACAGACGAATGATTTTGTTTTGAATTGCGCATAAAATCCGAACTGCTGCCGGTTTTTGAAAATGCAGAAAAGGGGAGACTTGTTCGCGGATTTTTCTCGAATCCGTTTGAAAACCGGAAAGTCGGAACGCTGCGAAGGGCAATCCGGTTTATTCATGATTTGATTTGTTCGCCATGAATATCCGGTTTGGTTTGCGATAAACGCCGGGGCGGGCATGGCGGATTTGCTGCGAGCCGATCCTCAAGGCCGCGCTGTTCGCAGGGCGGGGCGTTCAGGGTGAGTTATCCACAAATTTTTCCTGTTTTTGTAGCACGCTGCGCAGCATCCACGCGGGTTTCAGGCGGTTTGCTGTTTTTTTCATCAAAAAAAGGCCCGCTGCATCAGCGGGCCGGGTGGGTTGGGGGCGGGGGCGTTTTATTGCCGCGTGCGGGCAGTCTGGCGGCGCAGGCCGAGTGCGCCGGCGCCCAGCAGCGCGCCGCCCAGGGTCAGCAGGGCCAGGGGGTTGTTGGCAGGCACGGGGGCCACCTGGCTGGCGGCGGGCAGGCAGTCGGCGGTGATGTCTATGCGGGCGAACAGGGCGTAGGGCGTGGCCCCGTTGTGGGTGAGAAAGCGCACGCGATACGGGTTGCCCGCGGCCGGGGCGGGGGCGAAATTGGGGTGGCTTTGCTGCGTCCAGAAGGCCGGGGAGGGGTAGCTCGCGCCCACGGATGCGCCATTGACTTTGATATCGAGCAGCGCATCGTCGGCGGCATAGCTGAAATTCATGCGGATGCTGCTGCGATCGACCTGCGGGGCGACCTGGAAATCCACGCCATAGGTGATGTTCTGATTGACCGGAACGGGATCGGTGTGGCTGCCGATCCAGCCGGTGGGCGAGGCCGTCCAGTTCACATGCGGGGTGAGGGTGCCGGTGACGGTGACGGGCGGGTTGCTGCCGTATTGGTAAGTCCAGCCCGCGCCGCTTTGCAGCGTGAGCGCGGCGCTGGAGCCTGTGCAACTGAGCGTGGGCACGCCCTGCGCCTGCGCTGCGGCGCTGCCCAGCAGGGCCAGCGCGCCCAGGCATGCCGAAAGCCGGGCCGCAATCCGGGCCGGAAGAGAAGCCGAAAACAAAGCGAAACGTGCGCGAGCCGGGCGTGTGTGCATATGCGTTCCTTTCATGGATTGCCAAAAAACAAGCCCGCCCGGCAGGCGGGCAGGCCGAAAGGGCGCGTAATCTATCAAAAACCCGGCAAGGCTGCCCGGCAGGAAAAACAGGGCGGGGCGGGGCGTGGGGGATAGTTATCCACAGATTTTTCCTGTTTTGATAGCACGCTGCGCAGTGTTTACGGGCGCTGCGGGCGGTTTGCCTGATTTTTCATCAAAATTTTGTATCCGAATGCGAGGATGAGGCCGGTGGGGCGCAAATTGAAATGGCGGTTTTGAGAATTGGATATTTTGTAATTGGCCGTTATTTAACAAATGATTCGCGCTTTTTTGAGTTGCGCACGAAAATCCGACCATTGCCGGTTTTCAAAAATCGCAACAAAGCAAGATTGATGCCATTTGAAAACCGAAAAATCAGAAACCGGAAAACTGCAAAGAACAATCCGGTTGATTCATGATTTGATTGATTCGCCATGAATATCCGGTCTGGTTTGCGATGAATGCCGGGGCGGGCATGGCGTTCAGGGTGAGTTATCCACAGTTTTTTCCTGTTTTGATAGCACGATGCGCAGTATCGGCGGGCGCTGCGGGCGGTTTGCCGGTTTTTTAATCAAAATCAGGTTACAGACTGTTCAGGGCGTGGAGGAGGGCGTCTTGCACCTGGGGGTGGGGGGTGTTGATGCGCAGGTGGCCGGGCAGGGCGAAGCTGGTGCAGTCGCGCAGTTTGAAGCCGCGCTGGCGCAGGGCGGGCAGCCAGTGGGCGGGGGGGCCGAGGTGGGCAGGGGGGCGGGCGGTGAAGAAGGGGGTTTGGCTGGGCAGGGGATGCCAGCCGGCGGTTTGCAGGGCGTGGGCAAAGCGCGCGTGCCACTGGCGCAGGGTGGCTTGTTGCGCTTGCAGCCAGGCGGCGGCGGCGGGGCTGGCCCAGGCGTGCAGCAGGGCTTCGCCGTGTGCGCCCAGGGGCCAGGAGGGGGCCAGGGCGTGCAGGCGGGCGTGCAGGGCGGCGGCGGGGTGGGTGCGCTCCAGCACGGCGGCGGGGGCGATGACGTAGGCGGCGCGCACGCCGGTCAGGCCCATGGCCTTGTTGGGGATGATGAGTTGCCAGAGGGCGTCGAGCTGGGCGGGGGTGAGGCTGGGCTGGCCGTGCAGGCGCAGGGGGGCGTAGGCCAGGTCGAGCACGAGGGTTTGCTGCGCTTGCAAGGCGGCGGCCAGGGCGGGCAGATCAGGCTGGGGCTGGCCCAGGGGGCTGGAGGGTTCGCAGGCCCAGAGCAGGGCGGCTTGCGCGGGGTGGGCGGTGGGGGCGAGGCCGTGGGCGCAGGCGGCGCGGGCGTAGTCGCCGTAGGCGTGGGGGGGGAGCCAGACCTGGGGGGGCGCGGCGGCGCGGGTGTGGGCCTGAATGGCGATGGCGCTGCTGATGCGCTGGATGAATTCGCTGCCGCTGGCGGCGATGAGGATGCGCCGGGGGGGCACGCCGTGCCAGCGGGCCAGGCGCTGGCGCAGGGCGGCGCTGGCGGGGTCGGGGTAGGCGGCGGGGCGGGCGTCGGCCACGGCCTGGGCGGCGGCGGGGCAGGGGCCGCAGGGGTGGCTGTTGCTGGAGAGATCGTGCGCGGGCTGGCCCTGGGCGTCGGGGCCGCCGTGCAGGGGGGCGTGGGCTGCGTCGATCGCTTCGGCCGCATCGGCCACGTTGGTCACGTCGGCTGCGCCCGCAGCGCTGGCGGCGGGGCTGATGGGCGGGGGCGCGCTCACGGCTGGGGGGCTTTCTCGGGGGGGCGCTGCGGTGGCTGCGGCGGTTCGTCGTTTTGCAGATCGCGCCAGAACTGGCGCAGGTTGTCGTCCAGGGCGGGCAGGATGACGGAGCCGTGGGTGCGGCCGGGGTAGATGTGCGATTGCACGTGCAGGCCGCGCTGGCGGGCCAGGCGCTGGCTTAGTTCGCGCACGCTGCTGACCATGCGGCGGCTTTGCTGGCGGCGGGTGCGTTCGGCGGTTTGGGGATCGGCGGCTTTGGGGTCGGCGGTTTCGGCGGCGGGGGCAGTGGCGGCAGGCTCTTCCAGCTCGCCGGCGGTCAGGCGCACCCTGGGGGCCGAGGGCAGGGCGGCCAGGCGGGCGGGGAAGTTTTGTTCATCGTCCAGCACGCGCTGATCGCCCCACCAGATGGAGGGGCTGGAGATGTAGTAGTGGCTGAACGACTGGGGCTGCGTGAATAGGGTGTGCAGGGTGAACAGGCCGCCGAAGGAGTGGCCCATGAGGGCCTGATGGTGGGCATCGACGGGGATGATTTGGGCGATGGCGGGCTTGAGTTCTTCCTGCAAAAAGCGCTGGAACTGCGCCGCGCCGCCGAACTTGCGGGCGGGCTGGCCGGGGCGTTGGCCGGTGTCGGCAGGCAGGGCGGCGTTTTCCCTGGGGGCCGGGGTGTAGTCGTGCGCGCGCGCGTCGGCGTCCAGCAGCTTGCCGCCCGGATAACCAATGCCGACGACGGCCAGCACGCCGCTTTTGCTGCCGTGAAACTGCTGCTCCTGCGCCAGCATGGCCAGATAGGGGAAAAGCTGATCGCCATCGAGCACATAAATCACCGGATAGCCGCCTGCGGGGGCGGGGCCGTTGGTGGCCAGCTGGATGCGGTAGTCGCGCCCGGTGATGCGGCTGTGCAGCACGCGCTCCTGGGCGACGATGAGGCGCGCCGGCTCCCAGCCGGGGGCATCGGGCAGCACGGGGCCGGCGGGCCGGGGCGCTTGCGCCCAAACGGCGGCGCTGCCGAGAGTCAATGTGGCCAGCACGGCCAGCGCGGCGCGGGTGAGGCGGGAAAAAGGGGCAGGGCGGGCGGACAAGGGGTTTTCCTCCTTCAGAAAAAAGCGGGCGCGAGTATCGCCGGGGGCCGGGCGCTGGGGGTGCGCGCGGGGGGTGGTTTTTTTGATGAAAAAAGCGGCAAACCGCCCGCAGGGCGCGTAGATGCTGCGTCGGGCGCTATCAAAACAGGAAAAATCTGTGGATAACCTGGCCGGGCCGAATCCGAATTTCGACGATTACCCAGCGTCACCCAGCGGTCGTCTCCGCAATCAGCACGTCGGCCGGGATGCCCAGGCTCTTGTGCAGTCTGCGGATCATGGCCAGCGTGAGCGGGCGCTTGCGGCTCAGGACTTCGTAAACGCGGTTGCTTTTGCCGATGAGGGGCTCAAGGTCCTTGACGGACAGCCCGCTTTGCTCCATCCGAAACTTGATGGCCTCCACCGGGTCGGGCGCGGCGATGGGAACGTGCCTGGCTTCCCATGCCTGCACCAGTGTGGTCAGGATGTCCAGGCGGTCGCCCTCCGGCGTGCCCGGATCGGGGTCGAACTCCATCAGGGCCGAAATTTCCTTGAGCGTGGCCTTGTAGTCTGCTTCGGTGTGAATAGGGCGGATGTTCATGTTTTCCTCGCGCGGCCTGATCAGGCCATTTCAACGGTTTCTGCGTCGACGGCGTCGTACTCCTCGTGGGTGCCGATGAACTTCACGTAGACGATCTGTAACTTGTAGGCAATGGCCACTATCAGTCGATAGTCATTGCCCTTGATGTTGAAGACCATGCGACGGTTCTTCAGCACACTGGCGCTGCGGTACTGCGCTTTGATGTCGGCGGGCTGAGTCCAGGAGGCGAGCGTGGCTTCCTCATACCAGGCTTTCAGCGGCTGCTCGGCGTCGGGGTGGCGCTCCCAGAAAGCCCGCAGGGTGGACACGGCAATGACTCGCATGGGTCACAGTTTAGTCCCATTTTGGGACTGTCGCCCTTGTGGCTGCTTTCACTGGTTTTCAGGATGAAAAACGGCCATTTGATAATCAGCGTGCCAAATACATCGAAACACACGGGCATCGAAGCACACGGCGGTGATTATCTTGTCGTTTTTGGGGTTCGCGTTTTCAGTTTGAATCATCAAATTTCGAGCAGATCGAGAGGGGTGTTTCCCGCATCGTTTTTTGCAAGCAAATCGGCGCCCATTTTGATGAGATAAAGCGCGGCAAGGTAATTTTGCTGTTCGATGGCTTCATGCAGGGCGGTGTAGCCGTGTTCTCCTTTTTTGTTGAGTGGAAAATCGTTTTTCAGAAGAATTTTTAATATGTCCAGCCGGTTTTGGCATGTGGCCAGGTGCAAAATCGTGTCGCCATAGGCGTTGATTGAAAACATGTCGATTTTTTCCATTCCGCACCAGTCTGGATATTCCGGGATTTCGCGCATGAATTGATTCAGTGTTTCCATTTCCATTTCCATTTCCGTTTCCATTTTTGTCATGGCAGTTTTCCTTTTGCTTGTCGCATGATTTTGGGCGGATGATGGGTTGGCCGCTGTGGTTTGTGTAGGGTGTTTACATTTCGTGATGTATTTTTGCTTATCCATTAGGCAAACCAGCCGCAGCGCCCGTAAATACTGCGCAGGACGCTATCAAAACAGGAAAAATCTGTGGATAACTGGTTTGTTTCGGGGCGGGGGCGGGCGTGAAAAAAGCCGCGCGGGGCGGCTTTTTGGGGGCTTGGGCGCGGCTTAGAAGCTGAAGCGCCCGGTGAGGGTGATGTGGCGCGGGGCGGCCAGTAGCCATTTGGCGCTGTTGCCGGAGAGGGGGTAGCGGCGGTTGGTGAGGTTGTGCACGGCCAGGCTGAGGCTGCGGCCCGGGGCGATTTGCCAGGTGAGGGCGGCCTGGGCGCTGGTGTGGGCGGGCAGCCAGGCGGTGTTGGCCGGGTTGATGGGGTGGCGGCCCTGGTGGCGCAGGCCGGCGCTGATTTGCCATTGCTCGTTGATTTGCCAGGCGGCCCAGAGGTTGAGCAGGCGCTGGGGCGCGCCGCTGGGGATGCGGCCGCTGTAGTCGATGAGGCGACCGCCGGAGGCGGCGGCAAATTGGCCGTAGCGCGCGCGCACGAGGGCCAGGTTGGCGTCCAGGGTGAGGGCGGGCAGGGGGCGGGCGCTGAAGGAAAGTTCGATGCCGCTGGAGTTTTGCCGGCCCACTTGCAGGGTTTCGGTGGGGCGCTCGGGGTTGGGGGTGAGCAGGTTGCGTTTTTCGATGCGGTAGAGCGCGATGCTCCATTGGCCTTGCAGGGCGGGCAGGTCGCCCTTGAGGCCGGCTTCCCACTGGCGGCCGCGGGTGAGGTCGTAGCGGGTGCTGCCGCCGGGCAGCGAGAGCGCGCCGCTGACGGGGTCGGTGGCGGTGGCGACCTGGCCGTAGAGGGTGAGGGTGTCGCTGGCTTTCCAGACCAGGCCCAGGCGGCCGGTGACGGGGTGGTAGTTCACCCGGTCGGGGGTTTGGGCGCGGGCGCGCAGGTTGAGCACGTCCAGGCGGATGCGGTCGGCGCGCAGTCCGCCCAGCAGGCTCCATTGCGGGCTGAGGCTCCAGTGGCTTTCGGCAAAGGCGGCGGCGGTGGTGAGGGTCATTTGGCGGCCCAGGCCGAAGGGGTCGGGGCTGGCAAAGAGGCCGGGGCGGTTGATGCCCCGGGCGGGGTCGATGCTGTCGCTGCCGCCGTAGGGGGCGTTGTTGTAGTGGTGAAAGCGGGTGCGCGAGATGTCGAATCCGGCCAGCAGTTTGTGGGCGGGGTGGCCCAGTCCTTCGGCCTGCCATTCGAGCCGGTGGCCGGTTTGTTGCAGGCGGTGGCCGATGTCGATGAAGTATTCGCGGTCGATGAGGCCGGTGCGGCTGTTGTAGCGGTAGCTTTCGGCGTTGTGCCAGAGGCGGTTGGTGCGCACGAGGTAGGTTTCGTTGCGCAGTTGCATGTGGGCGTTCAGGTCGTGGCGCAGGCGCAGGCGCAGGGCCTGGTCGATGTAGCGCACGCGGGCGTCGGCGACGTTGAAGCTGGCGCGGCTCCATTCGCCCGGCACGCGGCCTTCGCGCGTGGGGGTGCCGAAGTAGGTGGCGTCCTTGTTGTGGCCGCCGTCATACATGAGGGTGGCCTGAAAGCGGCCGCTGGGGCGCAGGGCCAGCGCCAGCGAGGTGTTTTGGCGCGAGTAGGCGCTGTCGGTGCGCACGCCGCTGCTGCGGCCGGCATCGAAGTAGGCCGAGTAGGCCAGGGTGTCGCTGATCGGCCCGCGCAGGCCGACGCCGGCGCTGACGGTTTTCCAGCTGCCGGCCGAGACGAAGGCTTCGCGCTCGCTGCGCTCGAACAGGGGTTTTTTGGTGACGTAGTTCACCGCCGCGCCGATGGCGCCGTCGCCATGCAGCACGGAGGCGGGGCCGCTGAGCACTTCCACGGCTTCGATGGGCCAGGTGGAAAAGGGGTAAGTCACCGTGCCAAAGCCGACGACGGCGCGCGTGCCGTCGATGAGCTGGGCGACCGAGCTGTGGCCGACGAAGCCGCGTGCGCTCAGGCTGCTGAAGCCGTTGCCGGGGGCGGGCGCTTGCGCCATGCCGGGCAGGCTGACGACGGCGTCTTGCGCGCGGGTGATGTGGCGTGCGCGGATTTGCTCTTGCGTGATCACGCTGACGCTGGCGGGCGTTTCGCGCACCGAAAGGCCCAGGCGCGAGGAAGCCTGGGCGCGGCGGCCATGCCCCAGGCCCACTGTGGCGGGGGCGTCAGGCGCGGCCTTGACGGTGACGGCCGGCAGCGTGCCGCCTGCGGGGGCGGCGGCTTTTTCGGAGGCCGGGGCGCTTGTCTGGGTGTTCGGCTGGGTATCCGTTTGAACGTTCGCCTGAGCGTGCGTTTGCGCTGTGGCGCTGGCCGCCAGTGCCAGCAGGGTGAGGGAAAAAAGGCCGGGGCGCGCGGCGCGGCGGGCCAAAGTGGGGTGATTCATGGTGTGCAGACTCCAGGTTTGTGAAAAGACAAACCGGCCTGGCGCCCGCAGGCAAGGCGCAAGGGCAGACGCGAAGAGCTGGCACACCGCACGCGCGAGGCCCGCATGGCAAATCGGGCCACCGCGCCTGGCACGCGCCGCCTGGGCGGGGGCCATCAGAGCTGGCGGCCGCAGGCAGGGGGCAGGGCACTCACGCCAGCTTGCCGCACGCCCGCAGCCGCTGACCGGATGAACATCTGGCAGGCCGGTATCCGGGCTGGCGGATCGCCCCTTTGAGGAGGGGGCTGCCGTGCCGACTACGCCTTCCCACGCCTGAAGTCCTGACGCAGTGGCGGCCCTGACGCCAAAAGGCGGCGCAGGGCAGGGGGGCACGCTTGAATCCGCTGACCGTTGCGGGGGCAGCGCAGGATTTCCACCTGCTTCCCGTTTCACTTCACGGCCGCTGGCCGCAAAGCACCTGTCAGACAAAGCACAAGGGCTGCCACGGGGGCAGCCCTTGCGGGGGCGGATTCTAAAGATTTGCAGAGGTTACTTCATGTATCTGAAAAATGCCCGAAAAAGCGGCCCGAAACGGCCGCAGCGCCCGTGGATGCTGCGCAGGGCGCTACAAAAAGCGCAGCAAGGGTGAATACATCAAGATACAGATGGGGCGGACTTGCGCAGCGCGTTCAATCGCGCCCCAGATCGGGCCGGCGATGGTGCAGCCAGGCCCAGGACAGCAGACCCGCCAGCATCAGCCCCAGCGAACCCAGCGCCAGCGCCAGCGCCGAGTGCATGAGCAGCGGCGCCAGCGCGCCGGCCACCAGGCCGTTCACCGCCGAACCCACGGCCGCCTGCAACGACGAGGCCATGCCCCGGCGACCCGGGTGCAAGTCCAGCGCCAGCAAAGTCACCGCCGGAGTCATCAGCGCCCAGCCCAGGGAAAACAGCGCAATCGGCCAGAACGACCACCACACGCTGGGCGCAAACAGCGCATTGGCCGCCACATTCAGCAGCGACATGGCCAGCATGATGGCGAAGCCGTCTCGAATCTGCCGCTGCGGCGGCACGCGCCCGGCCAGCCGCCCCGACAGCCAGGAGCCGGCCATGATGCCGCCTATGCCCATTATGAAAAACCAGAAAAACTGCGTGGGCGGCAGTTGCAGGATTTCGCCCAGAAACGACGGCGCGGAAAGGATGTAGAGAAACAGCCCGTTGAAAGGCACGCCCGAGGCAATGACCAGCAGCACGAAGCGCGGATCGGACAAAAGCTGGCGGTAGCCCAGCAGCAGATTGCCCGGCTCGAACGGCTGGCGCTGCGCCGGCGCGAGCGACTCGGGCAGCCAGCGCCAGTTGATGAGCCAAAGCAGCGCCCCCAGCGCCGCCAGAAACCAGAACACCGCGTGCCAGCCCCACCAGTGCGACAGCGCGCCGCCCATCATGGGCGCAACAGCCGGGGCCACGCCGAAGAAGATGGTGATCTGGCTCATCACCTGCTGCGCCTCGGCCGGGCGGAACAAATCGCGCACCACCGCGCGCGAAACCACGATGCCCGCGCCCGTGGAAAAGCCCTGCAGGGCGCGGCAGACGATGAGCTGCTCCACGTTTTGCGCCAGCGCGCAGCCGACCGAGGCCAGGGTAAAGACCAGCAGGCCGCCCAGCACCACGGGGCGGCGGCCCAGGCTGTCGGAGAGCGCGCCGTGAAACAGATTCATGAAGGCAAAGCCGAACAGATAGGCCGACAGCGTTTGCTGCATCTGCGTGGGGCCGGCCCCCGTGGCCTGCGCGATCGCGGCAAAGGCGGGGATGTAGGTATCTATGGAAAACGGCCCCAGCATGCCCAGGATGGCCAGCAAAACGGCCAGCGCCCAGCGCGGGCCGGGCCAGACGGGGGCGGATGAAGATGGCGATGGCTGCATGGCGGTGAATGCGATCAAAGAGAAAACCAAGAAGGCGGGCGGGCCGGGGCCCGGCCCCAAAAAAAAGCGCCTTGCCTCAGGGGGGGCTGGAGGCAAGGCGCAAGCATTGCGCTGGAGTCGCAACCCCGGGGAGGGGGGTGGGGGTTAGGGCTGCGAGCTGCCGGGGCGCTTTGCGGGTTTTGTTTTAGTTGTTATCCATGAAGCTGCGTAGTTTGTCAGAACGTGAGGGGTGTTTGAGCTTGCGCAGCGCCTTGGCCTCGATCTGGCGGATGCGCTCGCGCGTGACGTCGAACTGCTTGCCCACTTCTTCCAGCGTGTGGTCGGTGCTCATCTCGATGCCAAAGCGCATGCGCAGCACCTTGGCTTCGCGCGGGGTGAGGCTGTCGAGAATGTCCTTGACCACGTCGCGCAGGCCGGCCTGCATGGCGGCATCGACCGGGGCGGTGTTGCTGGTGTCTTCGATGAAGTCGCCCAGGTGGCTGTCGTCGTCGTCTCCGATGGGGGTTTCCATGGAGATAGGCTCCTTGGCGATTTTCATGATCTTGCGGATTTTGTCTTCCGGGATTTCCATCTTTTCGGCCAGCAATGCGGCATCCGGCTCGAAGCCGTGCTCTTGCAAGTGCTGGCGCGAGAAGCGGTTCATCTTGTTGATGGTTTCGATCATGTGCACCGGTATGCGGATGGTGCGGGCCTGGTCGGCGATGGAGCGCGTGATGGCCTGGCGGATCCACCAGGTGGCGTAGGTGGAAAACTTGTAGCCGCGCCGGTATTCGAATTTGTCCACCGCCTTCATCAGGCCAATGTTGCCTTCCTGGATCAGATCAAGAAATTGCAGGCCCCGGTTGGTGTATTTCTTGGCGATGGAGATGACCAGGCGCAGGTTGGCCTCGATCATTTCCTTCTTGGCAAAGCGGCTGGCGGCTTCGCCCTGGTTCATGCGTTTGTGGATGTCTTTCAGCTCGTCCAGCGGCACGACCACGAGCTGCTGCAAGTCGATGAGCTTTTGCTGCAGGTCCTGGATGGGCGGAATGTTGCGGCCCATGACGGCGCTCCAGGGCTTGTTGGAGGCCGCCTGCTTTTCACACCAGCGCAGGTCGAGCAGGTGCGATGGCACGCGTTCGCCGTTTTTGCCCCGGCCGGAGAATTCGGCAATGAACTGCTCCTGCGGGTAGCCGCACTTGTCCACGATGATGCGGCGCAGATCGCGCTCATGGCGGCGCACGGCGTCTACCTGGCCGCGCAGCATGTCGCTGAGCTTTTCAATGGTTTTGGCCGTGAAGCGGATGGTCATCAGCTCGGCCGAGAGCGCTTCCTGCGCCTTGACGTAGGCGGGCGTGCCCCAGCCGTCTTTGCTGTGCGCCTTGAGCACTTTTTCATAAAGCTGGGCAATGCGGTCAAAGCGCTCCAGCGCCTGCGTTTTCAGCGCTTCCAGCAGCTTGGTCATGGCCTTGGAGCCGCCCTTGCCGTCGTCGTCATCGTCGTCGTATTCGTCGAAGTCCTCCTCGGCCACGTAGTCGTCGTTTTCGTCGTGATCGACAAAGCCGTCCACGATGGTGTTGATGACGGCCTTGCCCTCGCGGATTTCGCCGGCCATTTGCAGGATTTCGGCAATGGTGGAGGGGCTGGCGCTGATGGCTTTCATCATGTCCATCAGCCCGCCTTCGATGCGCTTGGCAATCTCGATTTCGCCTTCGCGCGTGAGCAGCTCCACGGTGCCCATCTCGCGCATGTACATGCGGACGGGATCGGTGGTGCGGCCGAATTCGCTGTCGACGGTCGATAGCGCCGCCTCGGCTTCTTCCTCGGCTTCTTCCTCGGTGGAGGTGTTGGTGCCCTGGTTGGTCAGCAGCAGGGTTTCGGAGTCGGGCGTTTGCTCGTAAACGGCCACGCCCAGGTCGCTGAGCATGGTGATGACGGCTTCCAGCGTTTCGGGATCGACCAGCTTGTCGGGCAGGTGATCGTTGATTTCGCCGTGGGTGAGGTAGCCGCGCGTTTTGCCCAGCTTGAGCAGGGCCTTGAGGTTGGCGCGGCGCAGGTTCAGCTCTTCTTCGGACAGCACGGTTTCGTCCAGGCCGAATTCCTTCATCAAGGCGCGTTCCTTGGCCTTGCTGATCTTCATGCGCAGGGGCTTGGCCTGCTCGGGCGCGGCGGCGCCGGCTTCGGCTTCAGGCTCGCCTTGCAGATCGTCTTCGATGTCGGACAGATCAATGGCGTCATCGCCCTCGGCTTTTTTGTTTTTGGCGGCGCGGCCGCGCTTGCCGCCCTTGGCAGTGGAAGCGGCTTTGGCTTTGGGCGCTTTGGACGTTTTAGGCGCTTTGGCGGGGGCGGCTTCTGCGGCGCTTTCTGCGTCTTTTTGGGTGTCTTTTTTGCTGGCGCGAGGTTTTTTGGCCGGAGCGGCTTCTGCTTCCTTGACGGCCTTGGCCGTGGTTTTCTTCGCCGCTTTTACGGCAGGTTTTTCCTCGGCTTTTTCGCTGGTTTTGGCCGCGGTTTTTGTGGCGGTGGTTTTTTCAGCGGTTTTCGAGGCGGTTTTGGCGGTGGCTTTGGCCGCAGCGGCTTTTTCCGTTTTGGCTTCGGTTTCGGCTTTTTTGGCCGTTTTTTTCACTTTGCTTTCTTCAGCAGTGGCGGGCGATTTTTTGGCAGGCATGCAAACACCTTGATCTGGGGCGGAGATTCAAAAAAACAAAAAACGACATCCGGCGCGCCGAACGCACGAAAGGAATCGCGCAAGGCGGGGCCTTTCGGGGCCGGGCTTTCAAAAAGGGGGGATGTCGTGAATACCGCTGCAAGATATTCGGGCGATCATTTGGAATGCAACCCTTGCGGGAAAAGGGGCCGCTGCGTTGAATGTGGGCGCTTGCGCGGGCGGGGCCGGAGGTGTTGCTGTCGCTCTTGCTGCGGCAAGAAAAACGCGCATTATACCGTTGCCCGCTTTTTTTCAGAGGGCGCGAGCCTTTTTTTGAAGCCTGCGCAAGGGCATGAAAAAAGGTGCCGGACAGCGCCTTTTCGGGGAAATGCCGCGTAAATCGGTTGCAGGCCGATTGCAGGCTGGTTTCAGTAATCGGCGCGGGCGATTTCGATGGCTTCGCCGGCGGCCTGGTTCGGCCGCGCCGGCAGCAAGGCGGCGGTGACGTCGGCTTCGTCAGGCGCTGTCGGGGCGGCTGGAGCGGCCTTGGCGCGCAGGCTTTCGCTTTCGGCGCTGGCGGGTAGGGCGCGGCCCGTGGCGGCGCGGTAGATGCGGGCGTGCTCGGCCATCACTTTGGCGGCATAGCCGCCGTCGGTGGGCAGGTGGGCCGCGCCCACGTAGCACTTGAGCCCGCCGGCGGTGGAGCCAAAGCGCACGGTGCAGTCCTTGAGCACCTGAATGCCCACGCGCAGGTTGCTGACGGGGTCGAAGGCGGCAAAGTCGCCGCCGAAATATTCGTATTTGTCGGCGTGCACCTTGGTCATCACCTGCATCAGCCCCTGCGCGCCCACGGCGCTTTGGGCAAAGGGGTTGAAGCTCGATTCGACGGCCATGACGGCCAGGATGAGCGTGGGGTCCATCTGCACGCGCTGGCCGGTTTCATAGGCTTCGGCCACCAGGGCGGCCAGGGGCTCGGGGGCGACGCGGTATTTGCGGCTGATCCACTGCACGGCGCGCGCCTGCTCGGCGGGCAGCTGCTGCGGATTGGCGGCCGTGGCGCGTTGGCTGGCCACGGGTTCGGTGGCAAAGCCGGTGTGCGCCATTTGCCGCTCCTTGAGCCAGGAGCCCAGGCGTTCTTCGCCTTGCAGGCGCAGATCGGGCCGGACCGTGAGCACGGCCAGCGCGCAGGCCACGGCCAGGCCCAGCAGGGCCAGGCTGTTGTGAAAAATCTGGAAGAACCCGGCGGCCACATCGCCCGTGAAGGTCTGTATGCCGCGCCCCAGTGCGCGCAGTCTGGCGGGAATTTGCATGTTGCTTCCTTTCATGCTGGCCGCCACGGCAGGTGGCGGCAATTCATCGTGAGAAGGCGGGAGCCGGCGGCGTCTTGTGTTGGGCCCGGGCTGTGCGGGCCGCTGCGCCGTGTGCAAAAGCTCCCTAAAAAAAATTGGCTACCGGGTGGGGTAGCCAAGAAACGGGGCGGAATCTAGCACAGCCGTTTTTTCGTGCACAAAGCGCCGCCCAGAGAAAGCAAGGGGCAGGGCAAACTAAATTGCAAGTATCTGAAACAGTATTTTTGACCCAAAAAAAGCGCCTAAACGGCCGCAGCGCGCGTGGATACTGCGAAGGGCGCTCTTATTTGGATAGCAATTGGGGCTTTTAGGTGATATTTTTTCTTACATTGAGAAAACCCGGGCAGGCCGGCGCGCGGCGGATCAGTCTTCGATGGGATCGGCGCGCGGCGGCAGTTGGGTTTCGTAGGGGTAGACCACCTGCTCGCCCGCTTGCGGGTTTTGGGTCACGCTGAGGATGGCCGAGGCGACGGCGCCGCCGGACATGGGCCGCCACTTGTCCAGCTGCTGCGGCAGCACGCGGCCCAGCAGCTGGAACATGGAAATGCCCAGCAGCTCGACCAGGCGGAAGTCTTCGCGCTGGTCGTCAATCAGCGGCGGGCGCACGATGATGTAGCTGCGAAAGCGCGCGCCGCGCACGGCGTCTTCGGCCATGCCCTTGGCGCGCAGGAAAAAGCAGCGCGACTGGGCATCGGCCCCCGGCGCGGAAAGCAGCACGAAGCACTGCGCGCCGGCCTTGCGCCCCCACTTGGCCAGCAGCTTGGGGTAGCCCACATCCACGTGCAAAAACTCGTTTTCGCTGCCCGCCTGCTTGAGCGTGGTGCCCAGGGCGCAGTAGATGTCGTGCACGCGCTCGGGCGGCATTTTGTCCATGCGATCGAAGTCCACTTCTTCTTCCACAAAGAGCTTGTCGTGGCTGTAGAGCAGGGGGCGGCGCGTCCAGGCCAGCACGCGGCCGTAGTCGGGGCGCATCTCGCACAGCTGGCGCACCAGCGCGCGGCCGATCGCGCCCGTGGCACCTACAACCAGCGCCGTTTTGGGGCCTGCATCGATGTTCACGCTCATGTTTGTCCTCCCTGAAAAGCGTAGAAATGCGTGGAAATGCGGATATGCGCAAGCGTATCGCAAGGCGCAATCCGGCCCGGCGAATGGGGCAGGACGCGGGCGTTAAATCGCCCAAAAAAGCGGCATATGCGCTGGAAGGCGCATGGATGCTGCGAAGCGCGCTATCAATTCAGGAAAAATCTGTGGATAACTTTGCCCGGCAGACGGGGCAGGGCGCTTAAAGCGACTGCAATTGCGGGCGAGACAGCGCCAGCACCTGCTCATCGCCCGCGCTGGTGGGCAGCCAGAGGGGGTTGAGCGAGGGAAAGGCGGCTTCAAAGAAAGGGCGCTCGTGGCCGATTTCCAGCACCAGGCCGCCTTGCGGGGCCAGGTGAGCGGCGGCGGCGTGCAGCAGGGGGCGGATGAAGTCCATGCCGTCGCTGCCGCCGCGCTGGTTGCCGCTCAAGGCCATGAGCGGCTCGGCGCGGTATTCGGCGGGCAGGCGGGCCATGCTGTCGGCATTGACGTAGGGCGGGTTGCACAAGATGAGGTCATACGGCGCACGCTGCGCGCAGGCGGCCAGGCCGTCGCCTTGCAGCAAGGCGATGCGCGCTTGCAGGCCGTGGCGCTCGCGGTTGATGGCGGCCACTTGCAGCGCGTCGGCGCTCAAATCGGCGGCATCGACCTGGCAGTCGGGCCAGGCCAGCGAGGCCAGAACGGCCAGGCTGCCGTTGCCGGTGCACAAGTCCAGCACGCGCGCGGGTTGGCGGCCCAGCCAGATGTCAATGATGCCCTCGGCCAATGGCTCGGCAATCAGGCTGCGCGGCACGATGGCGCGCTCGTCCACATAAAAAGGCACGCCTTGCAGCCAGGCTTGCCGAATCAGATAGGCCAGCGGTTTGCGGCTTTGGATGCGCTGCTGTAGCAGCGCGCGCACGGGGGCGGCGGCCTCGGCGCTGATGGCCTGGCGGCCTTCGTCGCCGTCCAGATCGGTGTCCAGCGGCAGGCCCAGCGCATGCAGCGCCAGCCAGGCCGCTTCATCCAGCGCGCAACTGGTGCCGTGGCCATAGCTCACATCAGCGGCCAAAAGCGCGGCTTCCAGCTCGCGCACGAGGTTTTGCAAAGTCAAGGCAGTCATGCGCGGAATTGTCGGGCCTGGCCTTGTGCGCTGGCGGTGTGTTTGCGGGCTTGGGGGTGAGTGGGAAACGTGGGTGTTTTTGGGCTGATTGGCTGTATCGCTTGTTTCTTTGTTCCTTGCTGGTTTGTCGTTTGTGAATGGCGATTGCTGCTTGCATTTGATGATTTACCGATTGGTGATCGCCAATGGGCCTGACAGCCGTTGGTATCTCAAATGAAGCATGCAATTGGCCTTATGTAAAGTTTGAAACGGAAGCAAACAAGGTTGGGGCTTGCCTGCTCTGGTTTGGTGGAGATGTTTTGCCCTGCACGCACACGTTTTCCGGTGCGTGTTTTCGCGATGGGCGCGTTGGGCTTGTGCTTTGGCTTGCGCTTTTTGCGGCGGGCGGGCGGTGAATGGGCCCGGCAAGGTTTTATGCAGCGGCGCGGGCGCGATGGCGCAAGGCGTGTTCCATGAGCACGAGGGCGAGCAACGCTTCGAGGATGGGGGTGGCGCGTATGCCCACGCAAGGGTCGTGGCGACCTTTGGTGAGGACTTCAACAGGCTGGCCTGCGGTGTTGATGGAAGGCCGTGCGATGAGGATGGAGCTGGTGGGCTTGACGGCCACGCTCACTTCCAGGTTTTGCCCCGTGCTGATTCCGCCGAGCACGCCGCCAGCGTGGTTGCTGGCAAAGCGGGCGCGCGGGCGGCCGTTGGGGGCAGGCTCGGCGCTGGGGAACATGGCATCGCCGTGTTCGCTGCCTTTTTGCGCGATGCTGGCAAAGCCGTCGCCGATTTCCACACCCTTGACAGCGTTCAGGCCCATCATGGCGTGGGCGATGTCGGCGTCCAGGCGGTCATAAATGGGCTCGCCCAGCCCCGGGGGCACGTTTTCGGCCATCACGCGCAGGCGTGCGCCGCAGGAATCGCCGCTTTTGCGCAGATCGCGCATGTAATTTTCCAGCGCCGAGGTGTCGGCCACGGGGGCGAAAAAGGGGTTTTGCCCCACGTAGTCCCAGCTTTCAAAGCCGATGGCAAGCGGGCCGATTTGTGTCATGCAGCCGCGTATGCGCAGCTCATATTGCTCGCGCAGCCATTTGCGCGCCACGGCGCCTGCGGCCACGGTGGGGGCCGTCAGGCGCGCGGATGAGCGGCCGCCGCCGCGCGGGTCGCGGATGCCGTATTTGCGGTAGTAGGCGTAATCGGCGTGACCGGGGCGAAAGGCTTGCGCGATGTCTGAATAGTCTTTGCTGCGCTGGTCGGTGT
>JBQNAO010000023.1:0-35553 GCA_052170415.1 Ottowia sp.
CCCGCGCAGGCGACCACCTGCTCTGCATGAGCAACGGCGGCTTTGGCGGCGTGCACGACAAGCTGCTGGCCGCGCTGGCCGCCTCCACCCGTTCGGCCGATTGATTTCCCTTTCTTCGCATCGCCCATGAATTCCCCTTCCCTCATCCAGCTCATCGCCGCCGGCGTTTTGCCCGTGCTGCTGGCCATCACCGTGCACGAGGCCGCCCACGGCTACGCTGCCCGTTACCTGGGCGACAAAACCGCCGAAATGATGGGCCGC
Organism: Ottowia sp.; assembly: GCA_052170415.1. Taxonomy (GTDB): domain Bacteria; phylum Pseudomonadota; class Gammaproteobacteria; order Burkholderiales; family Burkholderiaceae_C; genus Ottowia. The sequence continues at coordinate 262 of JBQNAO010000023.1, forward strand.
CTCACGCTCAACCCCCTCAAGCACATCGACCCCCTGGGCACCATCGTCATCCCCCTGGCGCTGTATCTCATCAGCAATGGCGCATTCACCTTCGGTTATGCCAAGCCCGTGCCTGTGCTGGCGCGCAATTTGCGTAATCCCCGGCGCGACATGGCGCTGGTGGCCCTGGCCGGGCCGCTGTCCAACCTGCTGATGGCCACCGGCTGGGTCGCGCTGCTGCTTGTGTTCAGGGCGGCGGGCGTGACCGAGCAGTTTTTTCTGCTCATGGCCCAGATCGGCTTGATCTTCAACCTCGGCCTGATGGCTTTCAACCTGCTGCCTGTGCCCCCGCTCGATGGCGGGCGCATTGCCGTCAGTCTGCTGCCGCCGCAGCCGGCCTACTGGCTGGCGCGCGCCGAGCCTTACGGTTTTTTCATCGTCATGGGGCTGGTGCTGCTGAACGTGCTGGGCGATTTGTGGATGCGCCCTGTCATGAGCGCGGCCTACGCCTTCATCACCGTGCTGCTGACCCCGCTGAAGCTGCTGCTGGCCTGAAGCGGCCGGCCTGTTTTTTCTCCTGCTGATTTCTTCCTGCTGAAACCGTCATGACCATTCGCGTTCTCACCGGCATCACTACCACCGGCACCCCGCACCTGGGCAACTATGTGGGCGCCATACGCCCGGCCATACGCGCCAGCCGCAGCGCCGGCGTGCAAAGCTTTTATTTCCTGGCCGACTATCACGCCCTCATCAAGTGCGACGAGCCGGCGCGCATTCAGCGCAGCACCCTGGAAATTGCCGCCTGCTGGCTGGCCGCCGGGCTGGAGCCCGAGCGCGTGACCTTCTATCGCCAAAGCGACATCCCCGAAATCCCCGAGCTGTGCTGGCTGCTCACTTGCGTGACCGGCAAGGGCCTGCTCAACCGCGCCCACGCCTACAAGGCCGCGCAGGACAAAAACACCGCCGCCGAGCGCGAGCCGGATGAAGGCGTTACCGCCGGGCTGTTCATGTATCCCGTGCTCATGGCCGCCGACATCCTGCTTTTTGGCGCGCAGCAAGTGCCCGTCGGGCGCGACCAGATTCAGCACATCGAAATGGCGCGCGACATCGCCGCCAGCTTCAACCACCTCTACGGCCAGGGCCGCGAGCTGCTCGCCCCGCCCGAGGCGCAGGTGGACGAAAACGTGGCCCTGCTGCCCGGGCTGGACGGGCGCAAGATGAGCAAGAGCTACCACAACACCATCCCCCTCTTCGCCCCGCACGAGGAGCTGCGCAAGCTCATCATGGGCATCGTCACCGACTCGCGCGCGCCGGGCGAGGCCAAATCCACCGAGGGCAGCGCCATCTTCGCCCTCTACCGCGCCTTCGCCACGCCCGAGGAAACGGCCGCCTTCGCGCAGGACTTTGCCCAGGGCATCGCCTGGGGCGAGGCCAAGCAAAAGCTGTTCGAGCGCATCGACGCCGAAATCGCCCCCATGCGCGCACGCTACGAGCACCTGATCGGCCATCCGCAGGAAGTGCAGGCCATCTTGCTGGCCGGCGCGGCCAGGGCGCGCCAGATCGCCACGCCCGCCATCGCCGCCTTGCGTCAGGCCGTGGGCCTGGCCGCGCTGGGGCAGGGCAGCGCCGCGCCAGCCAGCCAGACCCAAACCCCGCGCGCCGCCGCCCTGCCGCAGTTCAAGCAATACCGCGAGGCCGATGGCCGCTTTTATTTCAAGCTCACCGCCGCCGGCGGGCGCGTGCTGCTGCAAAGCCGCCCCTTCACCGCTCCGCGCGAGGCCGGGCAGGCCATCCAGCGCCTGCAAACGCAAGGCCCCGCCGCGCTGGCCGATCTGCAAGCCTGCCTGGAGCCGGCCGCCGACGAAGCCGCCCTGCATGCGGCGCTGGCGGCGCTGGTTGAAGCGCAGAAAGACGACTGAAAAGCGGCCCTCGCTGCTACAAAAGCAAGAGCGCCCGACGCAGTATTCACGGGCCTTGCAGCCGCCTCCGGCCTTTTTGCGCCCTCACGCAAAAGCGCCTGCGGGCGGGCTTTTCTTGATGGAAATCAGAACATGGGTATTTGCCGCTGCCTAAGGTAAGCGCCTTTGCCGAAACAGGAGTGCCCATGATGACCGCCCCCACCGCTGCCCCAGCCCCCGCTGCCGCCCCGGCGCAGCTGCGCGCGCCCGAACTGGTGTGCCCGGCCGGCAGCCTGCCCGCGCTCAAGGGCGCGATCGACGAAGGGGCCGACTGCGTTTACCTGGGCCTGCGCGACGCCACCAACGCGCGCAACTTCGCCGGGCTGAACTTCGATGAAAAAGCCATCCAGACCGGCATCGCCTACGCGCACGAGCGCGGGCGCAAGGTGCTGATGGCGCTCAACACCTTCCCCCAGGCCAGCGACCCCGCGCCCTGGAAGGCCGCGCTGGACAAGGCCGCCGCCTGGGGGCTGGATGCCGTCATCCTGGCCGACCCCGGCCTCATGCGCTACGCCTGCAAAACGCACCCCGATTTGCGCCTGCACCTGTCGGTGCAAAGCTCGGCCACCAGCCACGAGGCCATCAACCTCTATCACGAGCAGTTCAACATCCGCCGCGCCGTGCTGCCGCGCGTGCTTTCGCTGGAGCAGGTCAAGCAGGTCGTGCAGCGCACGCCGGTGGAAATCGAGGTGTTCGGCTTCGGCAGCCTGTGCGTGATGGTGGAAGGGCGCTGCGCGCTCTCGTCCTACGCCACGGGCGAGTCGCCCAACACGCATGGCGTGTGCTCGCCGGCCAAGGCCGTGCGCTGGCAGGAAACGCCCAAGGGGCTGGAGTCGCGCCTGAACGGCGTGCTCATCGACCGCTACGCCAGCGGCGAAAACGCCGGCTACCCCACGCTGTGCAAGGGGCGCTTCGACGTGGGCGACGAGCAGGGCTATTACGCGCTGGAAGAGCCCACCAGCCTGAACACGCTGGACTTGCTGCCGCAGCTGGTGAAGATGGGCGTGCGCGCCATCAAGATCGAAGGCCGCCAGCGCAGCCCGGCCTATGCGGCGCAAGTCACGCGCGTGTGGCGTCAGGCCATCGATCACTGCATGGCGCAGGGCCACCTTTACGCGCCCAAAACCATCTGGCTGACCGCGCTCGATCAGGTGGCCGAAGGCCAGCAGCACACGCTGGGGGCCTATCACCGCTCCTGGAAATGAATCCATGAATTCTTGCAACGAAAGAAACCTGAAATGAGCAACGCGCCCCGCAGCGACGACACCCCGCCCAGCGCCCTCTCCCACGTCTCTTTGGGCACCAACCGCTTTGCCCAAGCCGTGGCCTTTTACGACCGCGTGCTTGCCACGCTCGGCATAGGCCGCGTGCTGGACTTGAGCGAACACCGCGCCGTGGCCTATGGCCGCGCCCTGCCCGAGTTCTGGATACAGGCCCCCTGCGACGGCCAGCCCGCGCAAGCGGCCAATGGCGTTCACCTGGCTTTTCTGGCCCTCACGCGCGAGCAGGTGCAAGCCTTTCACGCCGCCGCACTGGCCGCAGGCGGCACAGACGACGGCCCGCCCGGCCCGCGCCCGCACTACGGAGAGCAGTACTACGGCTGCTTCGTGCGCGATCTGGACGGGCACAAGATTGAAGCGATGGTCTGGCTGGCGTCTGCCTGAAAACCTGCATATGGCCTTAGCGCGAAACGAATAGCGCGCAAGGCACACCAGTGCCGGCATTGAGCGCCTTGCGCGCCACACCGCACGCCTGGAACAAGGCGACGTCAGGCGGCCCGCCCGCAGCCGCCGCGACGGATAAATGATTCAAGGCATTCAACCTGCTTTCAACCCACCCCACGAGAAAAAAACATGCAACTTGCCCTCGGCCCCCTGCTGTATTACTGGCCGCGCCTGACCGTGTTCGACTTCTATCAGGCCGCAGCCGAATGGCCGGTGGACATCGTCTATGTAGGCGAATCGGTCTGCTCGCGCCGCCATGAATTGCGGCTGCAAGACTGGCTGGACATCGCCCACATGCTGCGCGACGCGGGCAAAACGCCCGTGCTCTCCACCATGGTGCTGCTCGAATCCACGGCCGATGTGAACAACATGCAAAAAATGCTGGCCAACGGCGAATTCATGGTGGAAGCCAGCGACATGGGCGCGGTGCACGGCATGGCGGGCAAGAAGCAGCCCTTTGTGGCCGGGCCGCATCTGAACCTGTTCAACGCCGACGCGCTGGAGTGGATGGTCGAGCTGGGCGCGGTGCGCTGGGTGATGCCGCTGGAGATGAAGCGCAGCGACCTCATCAAAGTGCTCAAGGACAAGCCCGCCGGACTGCAAACCGAGGTGTTTGCCTATGGCCGCCTGCCGCTGGCCTTTTCGGCGCGCTGCTTTACGGCGCGGCACTACAACCTGCCCAAGGACGACTGCGGCTTTCGCTGCATCGAGCACCCCGACGGCATGCTGCTGAAAACGCGCGAGAGCGAGGCCTTCCTCACCATCAACGGCATCCAGACCCAATCGGCGCGCATACACAACCTGCTGGGCGACATCCCCTCGCTGCTCGAAGCGGGCGTGGATGTGCTGCGCCTGTCGCCCCAGTCGCAGCACATGGATCAAATCGTCGCCGCCTTCGACACGGCCCGCCGCAACGGCAAGGCCGAGTCAGCGGCCATCGATGCGATTCTTCCCCTCATGCCTGCCGCGCCCTGCAACGGCTACTGGCACGGCCGGCCGGGCATGGACTGGATTCGCCCCGCCTCTTGAGCCGGGAAAATTCCGCCCTTTCTGCCTTTTCCGCCCTTTTCCGCCCTTTTCGCCCCATCTTGTTCAAGGAAGAAAGACTCACGCCATGAAGTCCTCCGCCGCTTCTTCATCTTCTGCCCCCGTCGCCCTGGTCAGCGGGGCCACGGCCGGTTTTGGCCTGGCCATTTGCCGCGCGCTGGCGCAGGCCGGCTGGCGCGTGATCGGCACCGGCCGTCGCGCCGATCGCTTGCAGGCGCTGCAAGCTGAGCTGGGCGATGCCTTCTTGCCCCTGGCCTTTGATGTGAGCGACGCCGCTGCATCCGAAGCAGCCATTGCCAGCCTGCCCGCCGCCTGGCAGGACGTGGACTTGCTGGTGAACAACGCCGGCCTGGCCCTGGGCCTGGAGCGCGCCGATCAGGCCAGCCTGGCCGACTGGCAGCGCATGATCGACACCAACGTCAGCGGCCTGGTCACGCTCACCCGGCTGCTGCTGCCGCAAATGACGCGGCGCAACCGCGGGCACATCATCAACCTCGGCTCCATCGCGGGCAACTGGCCCTACCCCGGCGGCAATGTGTACGGGGCCACCAAAGCCTTCGTCAAGCAGTTCAGCCTGAACCTGCGCGCCGATCTGGCGGGCACCGCCCTGCGCGTGACCAACGTGGAGCCGGGCCTGTGCGGCGGCACCGAGTTTTCCAACGTGCGCTTCAAGGGCGACGACGCGCGCGCCGCCCGCGTGTATGAGGGCGTGCAGTCCATCCAGCCCGAAGACATCGCCCGCACCGTGCTCTGGATAGCCCAGCAGCCCGCGCACGTGAACATCAACCGCATCGAAATCATGCCCGTGGCGCAAACCTTCTCGCCCCTGGCCGTGGCGCGCGCCGAATAAGCCAGCCCGCGCGGGGCAGGGCCGCGCCCCGGAGGAAAAAGAAAGCAAAGAGATGCAAGACTGGAGTGCAGACAGCACATTCATGATCAAGTGCGCCACCAAAGCGCCCTCCGGGCACAACACGCAGCCCTGGCTTTTTGCCGTTCGGCCCGGCGAAATTTCCATTCGACCGGATTTTGAAAAAAGCCTGCCGATTGTCGATCCCGATTACCGCGAGCTGTTTATCAGCCTGGGTTGCGCCGCAGAAAATCTGTGCCTGGCCGCTTCCGAACGGCAATATCTTGCGGAAACGAAAATCAGCGAAAACGGAAAAATCCTCATTCGCCTGAACCCATCGCAAAATATTTCCCCCCATCCCCTTTTTGCCAGCATTGCGCAGCGCCAGACCAATCGCCGCGTTTATTCGGGCGAGAAAATCCCGGAAACCCTTTTGGACGATATTCTGAAAGAATTTGCGCAGGAAAAATCCTGCTTCATTTACGCCTGGCCGCGCGGCAGCCAGGCGTTTGATTCGATCACCCAATATGTGATGGAAGGCAACGCGGCGCAAATGAGCGACGCCGCGTTCAAGGCCGAGCTGCTGGCGTGGGTGCGCTTTAACCGAAAACACGCCGAGCGCACGGGCGATGGCCTGAGCTACGCGGCGCTGGGCGCGCCCGGCCTGCCCGCCTGGCTGGCCGGCCCCATCGTGCAGGCCGCGCTCAATGGCAAAAAACAAAATGCATCCGATTTGCGCAAAATCCGTTCTTCCTCGCATTTTGCGCTGCTGGCCAGCCGGGAAAATACCGTGGCGGCCTGGATTCAAACGGGGAGCGTTTTGCAGCGGTTTTTGCTGCATTTGACCCGGGCGGGCATTGCGCACGCCTATTTGAATCCGCCGTGTGAAATCCCGGCCCTGGCCCGCAAGCTGCGCGCCAAGTGGCTGGCCGATGCCGAATTTGCCCAAATCCTTTTGCGCATCGGCTATGGCAAACCCTTGCCTTATGCTTTGCGCAAACCGCTGCCCAGCGTGATTTCCGATTTTTGAAAAGAGGAGTTTTTTTCCATGCAACCTTCCCTGCACTCGCCTTCTGCCGCCGCGCCCGCCGCTTTCACCCTGCCTGCGCCCGTGGGCGCGGCGCTGTCGCTGCTGCCGGCCTATCCCGGCTCCATGCTGCTGGTGGCGGCCATCAACCTGGCGCTGGCGCGCGAGCTGGCCGATGACGTGACTGCGCTGCTCGAAGGCAAGCGCCTGGGCATACGCGTGCGCGATGCGCAGCTGAACTTCGATTTCACCTGGCGCGACGGGCGCTTTGCCCCCTGCGCGGCGCACGCCGAGCATGACCTGCTCATCAGCGCCAACGCGCAGGACTTCGTGCTGCTGGCCCAGCGCAGGCAAGACCCCGACACCCTGTTTTTCAACCGCCGCCTCGTCATGGAAGGCGACACCGAGCTGGGCCTGGTGGTGAAAAACGCGCTGGATGCGCTGGAGCTGCCCCTGCTCGATCCCCAGCAGTGGACGCCCGGCGCCGTCTTCGAGCGCCACGCCCCCGCGCCGCTGAAAGAGCTGGCCCGGCGGCTGCCCCCGCCGCCGCCGCTGCCGGGCCTGGCCAGCCTGCGCGAGCGCTTTGCGCCCAGGCGCTGAAAGCGGCGCAGCGCCGGGGCAGGGCAAGTTATCCACAGATTTTTCACTTTTTGATAGCGCCCTGCGCAGTATTTACGGGCCTTCCGGCCGGTTTGCTGATTTTTTCATCATTACAAGAGTCTTCATGAGCGATCCCACCGATCCCGATTTGCAGGCGGCCAAAAATGGGGCTGCCGATGCCCGGGCCGCCGAGCCCCTGCCGCTGGTGTATTCCTGCTCCGGCTGCTCCAGCGCCGCGCAGCTGGCCAATCACGTGGCCATCCAGCTCGATCGGCGCGGCGTGGCCGAGATGTCGTGCATTGCCGGGGTGGGCGGCGACGTGCCCTATCTGGTCAGGATTGCCAAGTCGGGCCGGCCCATCGTCGCGCTCGACGGCTGCCCGCTGGTGTGCGTCAAAAGCTGCCTGGCCCGCCACGGCCTGGCCCCGCAGCGGCACTTTCAGCTTCAGAAATACGGCGTGAAAAAACGCACGCATCAGGACTTCGACCCCGCCCAGGCCGCCCAGGTGCTGACCCTGGTGGAGCAAGACCTGCAAGCGCGCCCGCTGCACGCCGCCGCCGCGCCCGAAGAAAACGCGCCCGCAGCCACCATGCCCGCAGCAGCTACGCCCGCAGGAAGCATTCCTGCAGAAAGCGCCCTCGCATGAGCGCCGCCGCCCCCAGCCTTGCAGCGCCGCAGCGCCTTGTCGTCGGCATCAGCGGCAGCAGCGGCGCCATCTACGGCCTGCGCCTGCTGCACGCGCTCAAAAGCGCCGCCGATCTGGAAGTGCACCTGGTCATCACCCCTACCGGCTGGCTCAATCTGCGCCACGAAACGGGCATCAGCGACGCCGACGCCCTGGAGCTTGCCCACACCCTGCACGCCAGCACCAATCTGGCCGCCAGCATTGCCAGCGGATCGTTTCGCACGCTGGGCATGGTCGTCGCCCCCTGCTCCATGCGCACCCTGGCGGCCATCGCCCACGGCCTGGGCGACAACCTGCTCACCCGCGCCGCCGACGTCACCCTCAAAGAGCGCCGCCGCCTCATCCTCATGACGCGCGAGTCGCCGCTGAGCCTGATTCACCTGCGCAACATGGCCGCCGCCGCCGAGGCCGGGGCCATCATCTGCCCGCCCGTGCCCGCCTTCTACCAGCGCCCGGCCAGCGTGGAAGAACTGGTGGATCACAGCGTCGCCCGCGTGCTCGATTTGCTGGACTTGCCCCAGCAACTGGCCCCGCCCTGGCCCGGCCTGAAGCCCGAGCGCAAAAGCCCTGCGGGCAAGGCCAAACCCGCCCCCCGCGCCCGCCCTGCCAGCGCTGCCGAAACCCCGCTGCCCCGGCTGCCCGACTGGCCCGGCAACGCGCAGCCCTGAACCCGGCGAACCCGTCCCGCCCGAGAAGAAAACCTGCGCCCCATGCCCGCCCGCCCGAGAAGACTTCTGGCCACGCTGGCCCGCGCCGCCAGCGGCCTGCTGATTGGTGCGCTGGTGGGCGCGGGCCTCATCGCCTGGCTGGGGCGCAGCCGCCCGCCGCCCGCGCCCGAAGTGGATGCGCGCAGCGTGCTCACCCGCATGCAGCACATCAGCCGCCTGCAAACCGTGGCCGTCTGGGCCGATGTGATCGTCGAGCACAAGCAAAGCAACTCCGTGTTTTTCGACCTGCTTGACTCCCGCCAAAGCGCCCTGCTCATCATCAAGGGAAAGGTCTATGCCGGCGTCGATCTGGCAAAAATCACCCCCGACATGGTGCGCGTGACACCCGCCGCCGCAGCAGCCCGGGACGCCCGCCCCCTGGTGGAACTCACCCTGCCCGCCGCCGAAATCTTCGACGTCGTGCTCGAAGAACAAAAAATCTACGACCTTCAGCGCGGCTGGATCGACCTTTTCGCCAGCCCTGCCGACTTCACCAGCCACGTGCTGCAATCGGCCCGCCAGCAGGCGCGCCGCCAGCTCATCGCCAAGGTCTGCGACAACGCCCTGCTGCCCCTGGCCCAGCAAAACGCCGCCCGCCAAATGCAAGACCTGCTGCAACTCACCCAGGCCCGCGTGCAAATCCAAACCAGCCCCCCCGGCCCCTGCCGCCTTTCTGCGCAGCCAGGCCGGCCGAAAGGGCAGGGCAGGCAGTGAGTTATCCACAGATTTTTCACTTTTTGATAGCGCCCATCGCAGTATCCACGGGCGTTTCAGCCAATTTGCCGTTTTTTTCATCATCCGAGCCGCCCACATGCCCCGCACCTGCCCCCCCAGCCGCCGCGCCAGACCGAATTGCAGGATGCGGCAGGGATGCGGCAGGGCAGGGTGGAGGGTGAGTTATCCACAGTTTCCTCATTTTTTGATAGCGCCCAGCGCAGTATCTACGGGCGCTGCAAGCGGTCTGCTCATTTGATAAGCAAAATAAGGTGAGCAGATGTATCCGGTTTTCCCTTTCTTTTCGCATGTACACCGACCTTCGCGCCTTTCTCGCCCAGCTTGAGGCCGCGGGCGAGCTGCGCCGCATTGCCCGGCCCGTCTCGCCTCACCTGGAAATGACCGCCTTTTGCGACCGCGTGCTGCGCGCCGGCGGCCCCGCCCTGCTGTTTGAAAACCCCGCCACCGAGGGCGGCCCAAGCTGGCCCATGCCCGTGCTGGCCAACCTTTTCGGCACACCCGCGCGCGTGGCCCGCGCCATGGGCGTGCAAACGCTGGCCGACATTCGCCGCTTCGGCCACGTTCTGGCCGAACTCAAGGAGCCCCAGCCGCCGCGCGGCATGAAAGAAATCTGGGGCCAGCGCAGCCTGCTCAAAACCTTGTGGAACATGCGCCCGGCCACCGTGCACAGGCCGCCCTGCCAGCAGCAGGTGATTGAGGGCGAGGCAGTCGATCTGGCCCGCCTGCCCGTGCAGCACTGCTGGCCGGGCGACGTGGCCCCGCTCATCACCTGGGGCATGAGCATCACCCGCGGCCCCCACAAGCCCAGGCAAAACCTGGGCATCTACCGCCTGCAAGTGCTCTCGCGCAACCAGCTCATCCTGCGCTGGCTGCCGCACCGCGGCGGCGCGCTGGACTTTGCCGAGCACTGCCGCCAAAACCCTGGCCAGCCCTACCCCGTGGCCGTGGCCATCGGGGCCGATCCGGCCACCCTGCTGGGCGCCGTCACCCCCGTGCCCGACGCCCTTTCCGAATACCAGTTCGCCGGCCTGCTGCGCGGCGCGCGCACCGAAGTGGCCCCCGCCCTGGGCCTGCCCCTGCAAGTGCCCGCCCACGCCGAAATCGTGCTCGAAGGCCACATCCGCCCCGACGCCGCCCACCCCAGCGGCTGGCAGCACGCCAGCGAAGGCCCCTACGGCGACCACACCGGCTACTACAACGAAGTGGCCGAATTTCCCGTGCTCACCATCGAGCGCATCACCCGGCGCCAGGGCGCCATCTACCACAGCACCTACACCGGCAAGCCGCCCGACGAACCCGCCGTGCTCGGCCTGGCCCTGGGCGAGCTTTTCGTGCCCCTGCTGCAAAAAGCCTTCCCCGAAATCGCCGACTTTTACCTGCCCCCCGAAGGGTGCAGCTACCGCCTGGCCGTGGTCAGCATCCGCAAGGCCTACCCCGGCCACGCCCGCCGCGTGATGATGGGCGTGTGGAGCTACCTGCGCCAGTTTCTCTACACCAAATTCATCATCGTGGTGGACGACGACATCGACGTGCGCGACTGGCGCGAAGTCATCTGGGCGCTGACCACCCGCACCGACCCCGCCCGCGACAGCCTGCTGATCGAAAACACCCCCATCGACTACCTCGACTTCGCCTCCCCCACCCCCGGCCTGGGCAGCAAGATGGGCCTGGACGCCACCCACAAATGGCCTGCCGAAACCACCCGCGAATGGGGCCGCCCCATCCAGATGACCGAATCCGTCACTCGCCGCATGAACGCCCTGGCCGACGAGCTGGGGCTGTGAGGGGGCTGCGGAAGCAGGGGCAGTGCGCAAACAAATGTTAAAGAGCGTGACTTATCTAACATGCGCGCCATGTGCACTGCGTAATAATGAACGCCATTCCGGCAGCTTTTTTTCAACGCTTCAACCATGACCGCACTTCAAACACTTCGTCAGCGCATTGAATCAAAAAATATCCGCGTGGGGATTTTTGGCCTGGGTTATGTGGGATTGCCGCTGGCCCTGCGCTTTTGCGAAGTCGGAATCCATGTGCTCGGCTTTGATATTGATGCCGACAAGGTCAACAAACTCAACGCCGGGCAAAGCTATATCGAGCGCATTACCCCTGATGAAATCAAAAATGCGCAAAAGCAGGGATTCAGCGCCACAAGCGATTTTTCCCTCGCGCGTGAAGTGGATGCGCTGATTATCTGCGTGCCAACGCCCCTGAATCAATATCGCGAGCCGGACTTGAGCTTCATCATCAATACGGTAGAAGCCATGCTCCCGCATATGCGCGAAGGCCAGTTGATGAGCCTGGAAAGCACCACCTGGCCCGGCACCACCGAAGAGGTTTTGCTCCCTTATCTGGAAAGCCGCGGCCTTGTCCCGGGCAAAAACTGCGCCTTGGTATTCAGCCCGGAGCGGGAAGACCCGGGCAACCCGGTATACGGCACCAAGGATATTCCCAAAGTCATTGGCGGCATGACGCCCAGCTGCCTTGAACTGGGGCAGGCCATCTATCAATACGCCATCAAAACCATGGTGCCCGTCAGCAGCCCCAAAGCCGCCGAAATGACCAAACTGCTGGAAAACATCCACCGTAGCGTCAATATCGGCCTGGTCAATGAAATGAAAATTGTCGCCGACAAAATGGGCATCAATATTCATGAAGTCATTGATGCGGCAGCGACCAAACCTTTCGGTTTCGTGCCCTACAAACCCGGCCCGGGCCTGGGCGGGCATTGCATCCCCATTGACCCCTTCTATCTCACCTGGAAAGCTCGTGAATATGGCGTCAACACCCGTTTTATCGAGCTGGCAGGCGAGATAAATCATCACATGCCTCAATGGGTTGCAGGCAAGGTGGCTGATGCGTTAAACGAGCATGGCAAAGCCATCAAAGGCAGCCGCATTCTTGTGCTTGGCCTGGCCTACAAAAAGAATATTGATGATTCACGCGAATCTCCCGCTGTTGAAATCATGGATTTGCTGCAAGCCAAGGGTGCGCATATCGACTACAGCGATCCCCATATCCCCGTTTTCCCCCGTAAACGCGATTACGCCTTCGATCTCAAATCCGTTGATCTGGACGCGCAAAACCTGGCCGCCTATGACTGCGTTGTCATCGCCACCGATCACGACAAATTCGACTACGAGCTGCTGCGCGACCACGCACGCCTGATCGTGGACACACGCGGACGCCTTGCACCCGGCCCCCGCATCGTGAGCGCCTGAAAGCCTGCAAGGCCTGCCCAATCGGCAAGGGATTCCAAAAGAAGAACATTCTTGATGCAGGACGATTCAAACCCAAGGCTAAAAGGGGAACCCCAGCCCCGTTTATTGGTTTTGACAAGCACCTATCCGCGCTGGGCTGGAGACCCGGAGCCGGGTTTTGTGCATGAACTCTCCAAACGCTTGACGGACAAGTTTCAAGTCACCGTCCTTTGCCCCCATGCGCCCGGGGCCCTGCCCAAACAAGTCATAGACGGCGTGGAAGTGATCCGCTACCGCTATGCCCCCGCATTTCTGGAGCGCCTGGTCAATAACGGTGGCATCGTCACCAATTTGAAACGCCATCCGTGGATGCTTTTGCTCCTGCCCAGCTTCATCCTCGGACAGCTTTTCTGGCTCTACAAGCTCGGACATCGCCGCAATACAGATGTCATCCACGCCCACTGGCTGATTCCGCAAGGATTTCTGGTCGCCTTTCTCATGGCTTTCGGGCGAAAAATGGCTCCCTTTGTGGTCACTTCACATGGCGCCGATTTGTTTGCCTTGCGAGGAAAACTTCTCACAAAAATCAAGCAATTCACTCTCGCACGTTCTGCCGCCGCCACCGTGGTCAGTAACGCAATGAAGACGATGATCACCGCAATGGGGATCCCGCAAGAAAAAATTGCGGTTGAATCCATGGGAATTGATCTTCAAAATCGTTTTTATCCTGACCCAGGTATTCAGCGCAACCCGGATGAATTGTTGTTTGTCGGTCGTTTGGTCGAAAAAAAAGGGCTGCGCTACCTGATCGAAGCATTGCCCCATATTCTTCAACAGCGCCCAAATGTGCGCCTCACCATCGCCGGTTTTGGCCCGGAGCTTTCCCTGTGCAAGCAGCAAGTGGAAAAGCGGAACCTTTCAGCCCATGTTGACTTTATAGGCGCCGTGCCACAGGCCGATTTGCCCTCCCTGTATCGTCGTGCATCCGTGTTTGTCGCCCCTTTCATTCAGGCGGCCTCTGGCGATCAGGAGGGCTTGGGACTTGTCGTGCTTGAAGCGCTCGGCTGCGGTTGCCCTGCGGTCATATCCGATTTGCCTGCAACACGCGAATTTGGCGAAATCCGCGGCCTATGTCGCACCCCGCCTGCCAATGTTGAAATGTTGGCCCAAACCATATTGGGCCAATTGCAAAATCCTGCAACGCCTGACCGATCAGCTCTAATGCGTTTTGATTGGCAGCATTGTGCCGATTGCTATTCTGATATTTTGCTACATATGATGGGAAAATATTTTTGAAATCATGAATATTTCGATGTTTTGATGATAGTGTGTTGAAAATATGGTTTGCGAATAAATTGCTAAATTGATGTATTTAAATATCAGTTCTTCATTGTATTATGGCTAATCCAATTGCAATTGCCACTGTGCGAACTAGTATCGTATTTGGTTTGCGTTTATTAATTCAGGCGGCAACTTTGCTGTTGGTCGCACGGTCGTTGGGCCCAAAACAGTTTGGTATTTTTGCCAGTATTACCGCTTTGGCATTGTTATTGGGTACTCTATCTACTTTCGGTACGCACTTGATGTTATTAGGTGCTGCATCTAAAGATCCCGATCAACGGAATCACGTGCTGCCATATGCTATTCCCTTGACTTTGATTTGTGGTGGGCTGTTGCTGATAGTATTCTTGTTGATATGTATGATGGTGCTGAATGGCGATAATGTCAGTTGGTATGTGTTGTTAATGATTGGGGGAGCAGAATTGCTGCTTCAACCATTACTTTCTTTTCCGGTAACAGAGTTGCTAGCATCAGAACGTACAGCACGTTCGCAGCTTCTGCAAATTCTACCCATGGCACTGCGTGTATTCGCAGCGGGTAGCGTATTTGTATGGCAGCCATCTGATCCACTGACTGCATACAGCTACGGTTATGCTTTGGCTACATTATTTTCCTTGATACTGGCCCTTTTTTATATGCCGCAGCCTTGGCCATCGCTGAAAGACTGGCGTATGCCGACCTTGGTTGAAATGCGTGAATCAGCTAGTTTTGCAGCGCTTCACATCACAGCTATAGGGCCAGCAGAACTAGACAAAGTTTTAGCATCAAAGTTGTTGTCATCTACAGCTGCAGGACTTTATGCAGCAGCCGCTCGAATGGTTGGTGCGGTTACCTTCCCTGTAATTGCGTTGATGCTGTCCGCTATGCCACGTTTATTTCGTGAGGGCGCGAGTCAGCCTGAACGCACAATGTGTCTGATGCGTTGGATATTTACTGCGACATTGATTTATAGTTTGACTCTAGCCGTTATTTTGTGGAGCTGTGCGTCATGGTTCATTCCGCTTTTGGGAAGTAAATACCACGGGGTTGATGAAGTTGTTCGTTGGCTGTGTATAGCGGTGCCTGGCATTGCTTTACGTATTGCTGCAGGCGCTGCATTAATGGCCTTGGGACAACCATGGATGCGGGCGGGTTTCGAGATTATGGGCGTCTTTGCCTTGGTTCTGGCTGCAGCGACACTAACAAGTTTTTTTGGTCAATCGGGTATGCCGCTTGCAACCGCTTGCTCAGAATGGGTAATGGCAATTATAGGTATAAGTTTGGTGATTCGTCTTCAAAGAATTAATAACAAATAATCTGTATACAAACTAACTAAGTTTGGCCGTCGCGATGGAAGCTGTTGGTTTCAGTTTTAGTTGCCGGAGGCGTGAAGCTACGGCAGCGTCCACGAAGTACATCAGCAGTTGCGGCCAGAAAACCTCTGAAAGCGAATAAAGAACGCGAACGCAGGCTCCGCACAAGGATGCGCAGAGGTAAAGTGACGCATCTAGCTGCAATAAATGCGCTACGTTCAAGCGGGTTGCGAGCCAACTTGCAAGCAAGCAGCCAATGCGCACGATTCAAGTGATATTCGTAAAACATGGAGCCGTTTTTGGCGCTGGAGGATGTGGCATGAGCAATAACAGCCTGCGGACATTCACATTCGATAAGGTGACGCTGCTTGCTAGTGAAGCCGAGCATGACATCGTCCCCATAGAAAAAAAAATCCTGATCGAACAGTGGAGAATGAATTTGACAGGCGTGAATCAACAGACAGCAGCCACTAGCATGTCGCAATGGCATTAATTGAGGCGAACGGGTAATCAAGCCCAGCAGACGGTCGTAATAGGCTATGGGAGATGCGGGAGGATGCGTTCCTTGGGCAAGGAAAGGTGCCACGATAACGGAGGGGGCCAAAGCACGGCGCATATGAGTGAGTGCCCCACTAGTGAGTCGTGCATCGGAGTTGATCAGCAAAACATGACTACGTTGTTTTGCTGCAATGTACTCCAGTCCTTTGTTTACTCCAATAGCGAAGCCGAGATTTCGTCCCGGGCTGAGGATCTCGACGCCGAAACCGGCGCTCCGTAAATCATCTAGCTCATCTTGCATGGCAGAGATGGATTGACCATCATCTTCCGAATTGTCTATAACGACCGCTTGACGAATGCCCTCATCTTGTTGCGAACGCAAACAGGCTAGTGTTTTTTCGGGTGTGCGGAAGTGGAGGACAAGCCCAATTATAGGAATAGTATCGTCGTTCATCGTATTATTTCGGTTTCTGTGCGAGTAATACCGTCTCTTCAGCACAGCGAGGGCTAAAGGTACTCATTAAATCGGCCACAAGGCGTATGATAAATAATATAGAAGAAGGGAATATTTTTATACCATCGCGTTGGGCAATTTTTTTGGATTTCCCCCATCTTTGACGAACATGAGCCCCCCGTCGCAGAGGGGTTATGTTTACGAAACCGTTGTCACCCAACCATTTCACAAGAATTTTTTGACTTGGAATAATAATATGACAGGGAGGATGAAAATCTATCCATGCTGATCCAAATGTTTTTCTTCCAGTGCTGCTGGGGTTGGGGCAAGCCATCCAAAACCAGCCACCTGGGCGCAGTAAATCATAAGCGCGCTTCAATACAGAAGGTGGGTCATAGACATGTTCGATAACATGACTCATCATGACAACATCAAAAGATTGCTCGCCCAAATCGGGAGCAAAGGCATCACCTTCAATTGCATTAATACCTATGTTGCGACAGGCCTCTACAGCTTTGGGATCGACTTCGCAGCCCTCAACTTCCCAGCCCATATCCAAGGCGCGAGCAAGAAAAGCGCCATTACCACATCCAATATCTAACAGTCGCCCCGGCGCACCAACTCGGGCGTCTGTTAGATGCCTGCCGTAATAATCGAGTTTCAACCGCCAGGGTTCAATTAGTGAAAAAAGCGGGTATCCCAGTCTGTTTGCAGGTCGGCGGTGCATGCCAAAACGGCAATTAAGATAACCATAAATCAAGCTCCATGCTAATCCACTGCTATTGTTTGGTGGAATATCGTCAGCGTCGGCATGATGTGTATAGTAGTTATCATAAGCTCGTGGGAGGGATTCCGCATCGGGACGTGGATTCAGCCAAATAGACTGACAATCCGAGCACAGCAACATTTGCCATTGATCTGGCATGAAACCTTCGTTGTCGCGACGCGTAAAAACTGCAGAAGCGGGCTTTTTACATCCACAAGCGGGGCAGTGTGGCACAGATTCAAGTTGGCCGCGTGACCAGTGTTTTTGTGAGTTAGGTTGCATCTTTGTTCAGTCCTGCAAGGATGCCGCGCGACATGTTGATGATTTGCTTGCGGCGGTTGGGGCCTGTTACAGCCATTACGACAGAGGTTAAAAACAGCTTTACCAAAGCCCAGAATTTCCAGACTAAAGGTATATAACCTCGCTTTAATAAAATGGTTGCATTACGATAAAGATAGTAATGTCGTTGTGGGGATCGCACCGGCCAGACGCGCCACCCAAAAAACCAAAAACGAACACTTGCCTGCCCCATACTGTGGTCGAATACAGAATCAGGTATACCCCATAAGCTATAGCCATGAGCTATCACTCGAAAGGACCATTCTGTATCCACATGGTCGATGAAAAGTGCACTATCCAATCCGCCCAATTGGAGGAATAGTGTTGCCGGCATCAGTGTTCCGCTACCGTTTATATTGTCACATGGCACGGGCGTGGTCACGTTGGTGGGTGGGTAAGCTCGGGTCCATCTACCGTGAGATATTTTATGAAAACCATGTGAAAGGCCTGTTTTCGAATCAACTAATGAAGGACCTACGCAGCCAACTCTGACACCCATGGCTTGAAGTTTAAAAAAGGCGGCCAACAAAATTTCAATACTACCCGGATGGGGTTCACTGTCTTGGTCCAGAAGAAGAATAAATTTCAGATCCGGTGTCAATTTGATTGCCTGGCTAACACCATGGTTGATAGCAGCAGCCAAACCTTGGTTTGTTTCGTTGCGTATTACGTGCGCATTTTGAAATTGACTGCACAGAATAGTGATCTTTTCATATTTATCGAGAGGAGATGCATTATCAACCAGAATTTTAGTAGAGCTGGGCGGCAAAGAAGACAATTGTGTCTGCAGTTCCTCCATCGATGGATTAAAAGTTACAGTAATAGTGGCCAGATTTGCGATTGCATTTGTAATGAATTCAGAATTTTTTGTGTTTTGAGTTGGCATATTATATATTCAGTTAGATGAAAACTTGTCAAGTCATTAAATTTGTTGCAATGAAAACTCGGCTTTGTTGAATGTATTGTTTGATTTATTGTTTGGAATCTCAGTGTCTTATGTTTTAATATTTAAAAGGGAGTGAACACGCGACCTTTGAAAATTTTGTGGCGTTATTTCTTGTTGTGTGCAAATTTTGAAAACAAACATTTTTAAATTAATGGCTTAATATAATTATTTGAAACTTCATTATTTTGAATATTTTTAAAATGCCAATTTGGTGGAATATGAAATTTTAAAACTTGAGCCCCAAGAAGATTTGTATTTTTCGAAATGCATCTGTCTTCTAGAGACAGCTTATCTAGTGTAACCTATAGTACGGTAAGTTTATCACTCACAACTTTTGGGAAGATCCACTCGAGCAAGCATGGATTTAGCGAAAATGGCTGTGCCTATTTGTTGGCAATGCGTACGACTGTAGTGCGTTTGTGTATGAATGGGGGCATGACCGATTTGGGGCGACCCATAGAACCGCGGTGGTTTGTCAGATGGCCTAAAGTGAAAACTATCGGCGCCTCCATGTCAAGTCTCATATGTGTCGGGGCCAATGGAAAAATCAGGATTCTCGTTAAATTGTTGCGTGCTGGTGGGCTAATTTCTTTTAGATTTAACTCGGAGAGTAAGTTGTCGCTTGAAATTTGATAGCGCCCATCGCAGCATTCACGGGCGTTTTACGCGGTTTGCCTGTTTTTGCGCAAAAAAAGCCCCGCAGGGGCGGGGCTGGCGGCAGGGGGGTCAGGCGGCCGGTTTCTGCTGCGGATCCAGGTGGTAGCGGGTGAGGCGCTCGACTTCGTTTTTGCTGCCGAGGATGACGCTGATGCGTTCGTGCAGTTGCTGGGGCTGAACGTCCAGGATGCGCTGGCGGCCGTTGGTGGCTGCGCCGCCGGCCTGTTCGATGAGCCAGCTCATGGGGTTGGCCTCATACATCAGGCGCAGCTTGCCGGGTTTGTGGGGTTCGCGTTTGTCCCAGGGGTACATGAAGATGCCGCCGCGGGTGAGGATGCGGTGCACGTCGGCGACCATGCTGGCGATCCAGCGCATGTTGAAGTCCTTGCCGCGCGGGCCTTCCTTGCCTTGCAGGCATTCGTCGATGTAGCGGCGCACGGGCGCGTCCCAGTGGCGCATGTTGCTCATGTTGATGGCGAATTCGCGCGTGTCTTCGGGGATGCGGATGTCGTCTTGCGTGAGGATGAAGCTGCCTTGCTCGCGGTCGAGCGTGAAGGCGGCCACGCCGTCGCCGACGGTGAGCACGAGGGTGGTTTGCGGGCCGTAGATGCAGTAGCCGGCGGCCACTTGCTGGCGGCCCGGTTGCAGGAAGTCGGCTTCTTCCACGCCGCGGTCGCCTTCGGGCATTTTGAGCACGCTGAAGATGGTGCCGATGCTCACGTTCACGTCGATATTGCTGGAGCCGTCCAGGGGGTCGAACAGCAGCAGGTATTCGCCTTTGGGGTAGCGGTTGGGCACGACGTGGATGCTTTCCATTTCCTCGCTGCCCATCGCGGCCAGGTGGCCGCCCCATTCGTTGGCTTCGATCAGCACTTCGTTGGCGATGATGTCCAGCTTTTTCTGCACCTCGCCCTGCACGTTTTCGCTGCCTGCGCTGCCGAGCACGCCGCCTACGGCGCCTTTGTTGATGGCGATGCTGATGCGCTTGCAGGCGCGGGCGACCACTTCGATGAGCAAGCGCAGCTGGGCGGGGATGTGGCCGTCTACGCGCTGTTTTTCGACGAGGTAGCGGGTCAGGGAGATGGTTTTGCTCATGGTTCTGTTTCCAGACGTGAGGTTGAGAAAAGGGGGGCGGCGAGGGGCGTTCAGGGTCGGTCAGGGGGCGGGTGAGGCGGCCCGGGTGCGCTGCGCCAGCTCGGCCAGGTCGCCTTCGGCTTGCTGGATGAGGTCGGCGTCGTTCAGGTGCCGGGCCAGGGCCAGGCGTTGCTGGAACCAGGTCTGGGCGGCTTCGGCGTGGCCTTGCTCGTGGGCGATTACGCCAAGCTGAAAGAGGGTGTCGAAGGCGGTGCCGGCTTCGGCGGCGGCGTTGTGCGGCAGGCTGGCGACGCGCAGGCGCTCGTGCAGCCATTGCTCGGCCTGGGGCAGATCGCGCAGGTCGTAGGCGTTTTGCGCCAGGTTGTTGAGCACGCTGCGCAGGTGGGGGTTGTCGGCGCCCAGGGTTTGGCGCGCGTCTTGCAGCAGTTGCTGGTTGTGCGTCAGGGCCTGGATGTAGTGCCCGGCTTCGTGCAGGGCGTAGCCGATGCGCTCGCGCAGGCCGAGCTTGCGCGAGGGCGTCCAGACATCGGGGCGGCCCTGGCCGGTTTCGATGAGTTGCTGGGCGGCGCGCAGGTGGGTCAGGGCGGTTTCCCACTGGCCGGCGGCTTCGGCGGTGACGCCCAGCCAGTACAGGCGCTCCAGCTGGGTGGCCGGCGCAAGGCGGTGGGTGGCCATGTCGATGGCGAAGGATTGTTCGCCCGCTTGCAGGGCCTGGGCGGGGTATTCGCCCCGGCGTCGCCAGACTTCGCTTTGCAGCCAGCGCAGGTCGGCCAGCTCGGCTGATTGCTCGCCCGCTTGCAGGGCCAGGGGCTCCAGCGCGTCCAGCTCTTGCGACATTTGCGAGCCGCTGAAGACCGCGCCTTCGGTGTAGACGGTGCGTTGCAGCGGCTCGAAGGCCTGGCGGAACCGGGCCGCCGCTTCGGCGGGCGGCAGCGGCCCGGCATCCCGGGCGCTGTCGGCAGCGGCGGGCGCGCCGCCAAAGGCGCCGGCGTGTGCATCAAAGGGCGAGCGGGCGGCTTCGCCTTGCTGCGGGCGCCGCATGGCCCAGACCAGCAGCGCCACGGCCACGGCAATCCCAAGGCCCGCCAGTAGCGCAACCCAGTTGAAGGCAGATGAAGTCATGGTGCTTGTTTCTCCTTGGTGTCGGTTGGGGCGGCAGGGGCGGGGGGCTTTCAGGCGGCGCTGGCGGCGGGCGCGGCTTGCAGCGAGCGGCTGACGATTTCGCGCACGTCGCGGCTCAGGCCGGGGTGGGCGGCCACGCGCTCGATGGCGGCGCGCGCGGCGCTGCGGCAGGGCTGCGCCAGGCTGGCCCAGCGATCGAGCGCGCGCGCCAGGCGGGCGGCCACTTGCGGGTTGAGCGCATCCAGCGCCAGCACTTGCTCGGCCCAGAAGGCGTAGCCCGCGCCGTCGGGGCGGTGGAAGGCGGCGGGGTTGTGCATGCAGTAGGTGAAGACGAGGGCGCGGGCGCGGTTGGGGTTTTTCAGGCTGAAGTCGCGGTGGCGCATGAGCTGGCGCACGGTTTGCAGCCCGCTGCCTTCTGCGCTTTCGGGCGCGCGCGCTTGCAAGGCGAACCATTTGTCCAGCACCAGGGGTTGATCGGCAAACAGGTCGTAAAAGCGCGCCAGGGCCGCTTGCGCCAGCGGGTGGGCGGCGGCGATGAGGGCGTTCAGGCCCGCCAGGCGGTCGGTCATGTTGGTGGCGTCCTTGGCGCGCTGGTATGCCTTGCCGGGCCAGACGGCGTCGCCCGTGGCGCGGGCGTGCAGGCAGAGCATGTGCAGCGCCAGGGCGGCCAGGGCGCGGCGGCCGCTGCCTGCGGCGTCAGGCTGGTAGGCCCCGCCGGCCTGGTGCTGCTGCCAGGCCCATTGCCAGTCGGCGGCCAGTTCGCCGGCCAGTTGCGCCTGCATGGCCTGGCGCACGGCGTGCAGGCGCTGCGGGTCTGCAAGGTGGCCGTGTTCGATCAGGTGTTCGGCCAGGGCGGTTTCGCCGGGCAGGGTCAGGGCCAGGGCCTTGAAGGCGGCGTCCAGCCCGGGGTGGCGCAGCACGGCGCGCAGGGCGGCGATGTGTTCGGCGGCCAGGGGCGGCGGCTCGGCGCTGCCTTCGGCCGGGGCGCGGGTGGCCGCTTGCAGGGCGGTTTGCAGCGCCAGGCGCTGGCTGGCTTCCCAGCGGTTGAAGGGGTCGCTGTCGTGCGCCAGCAGGTGCAGCAGATCGGGCGTTTGCAGGCCGTCTTGCAGGCGCACGGGGGCGGAAAAGCCGCGCAGCAGCGAGGGCACGGGCGCGGCGGGCACGCCTGTGAAGGTGAACTCGGCCTGCGCTTCGGTGAGCAAGGCGGTGTATTCGTGCGCGGGCGGCGCGCTGCTGCCTTGCAATTGCAGGGGCAGGGCCTGGCCGTCGGGGCCGATCAGGCCCAGCCGCACGGGGATGACGAAGGGCTGTTTTTCCACCTGGCCGGGCGTGGGGGCGGTGTGCTGGCTCAGGGTGAGGGTGTAGGTCTGCGCGGCTGCGTTGTAGTGGCCGCTGGCGCTGACCACGGGTGTGCCGGCCTGGCTGTACCAGCGCTTGAACTGCGGCAGCAGCGCGGGCAGGGGGCTGTCCGGGTTGGCGTCGCTCATGGCCTGGGCGAAGTCGTCGCAGGTCACGGCCTGGCCGTCGTGGCGCTCGAAATACAAATCCATGCCGCGCCTGAAGCCCTCGCGGCCCAGCAGCGTTTGATACATGCGCACCACTTCCGCGCCTTTTTCGTAGATGGTGGTGGTGTAGAAGTTGCTGATTTCCTGGTATTCGTCGGGCCGCACGGGGTGGGCCTGCGGGCCGGCGTCTTCGGGGAACTGGTGGGCGCGCAGGGCGATGACGTCTTCGATGCGCTTGACGGCGCGCGCCGATTCGCTGCCGGCCATGTCCTGGCTGAATTCCTGGTCGCGAAACACCGTCAGCCCTTCCTTGAGCGAGAGCTGGAACCAGTCGCGGCAGGTGACGCGGTTGCCCGTCCAGTTGTGGAAATACTCGTGCGCGATCACGCTTTCCACGCCGGCAAAGTCGGCGTCGGTGGCGGTGGCCGGCTTGGCGAGCACGAACTTGGTGTTGAAGATGTTCAGGCCCTTGTTTTCCATCGCGCCCATGTTGAAGTCGCTGGTGGCCACGACCATGAAGCGTTCCAGATCAAGCGGCAGGCCAAAGCGCGCCTCGTCCCAGGCCACGGAGGCCATGAGCGAGCGCATGGCGTGTTCGGTCTGATCCAGATCGCCGGGGCGCACGAAGACTTGCAGCAGGTGCTCTCTGCCCGCGCGCGTGGTGATGCGCTGCTCGCGCGCCACGAGGTTGCCCGCCACTACGGCGAACAGGTAGCTGGGCTTTTTGTGCGGGTCGTGCCAGGTGGCGAAGTGGCGGCCGCCTTCGAGATCGCCTTGCTCGATGAGGTTGCCGTTGGACAGCAGCACCGGCCAGCGGGCCTTGTCGGCGCGCAGGGTGACGGTGTAGCTGGCCATGACGTCGGGCCGGTCGAGGAAGTAGGTGATGCGGCGAAAGCCCTCGGCCTCGCACTGCGTGAAAAAGTCGCCCCCGCTCATGAACAGACCCATGAGCTGCGTGTTTTTCTCGGGCGCGCAGGTGGTGAGGAGTTCCAGCTCGAAGGGCTCGTCGCTTTCGGGCAGCTTGTCCAGCACCAGGGTGGAGCCGTCCATGAGGAAGGCGTGGCCCTTGCCGTTGAGCAGCACGCGCGTGAGCGTGAGTTCCTCGCCATCCAGGCGCAGCGCCTGCGCGGGCGCGTTCAGGTTGCGGCGCAGCGTCATGCGGTTGAGCACGCGGGTTTTGGCCGGGTCCAGGTCTAGGCTCAGGTGCACGGCGTCGATCCAGAAGGCCGGGGGCGCGTAGTCAGCGCGGCGGATGACGGGGGCAGAGGTGTCGCTCATGGCGGTGGTGTGGGGGTTGGCAGAGGGTGAAAACAGGCGGCGCCCGAAAAGGTGCGCCGCCGGCGGTCGGTGGGATGGCCCGGGGGCCTCGGGGCGCTTACACGCCCTGCTTCAGGCTGGCTTCGATGAAGGCGTCCAGGTCGCCATCGAGCACTTTTTGCGTGTTGCTGATTTCCACGTTGGTGCGCAAGTCCTTGATGCGGCTGTTGTCCAGCACGTAGCTGCGGATCTGGTGGCCCCAGCCCACGTCGGTTTTGCTGTCTTCCAGCTTTTGCTGCGCTTCCATGCGCTTGCGCATCTCGAAGTCATACAGGCGCGAGCGCAGGCGGCGCCAGGCCACGTCGCGGTTGGAGTGCTGGCTGCGGCTGTCCTGGCACTGCACGACGATGCCGGTGGGCAGGTGCGTCAGGCGCACGGCCGAGTCGGTTTTGTTGATGTGCTGGCCGCCCGCGCCGCTGGCGCGGTAGGTGTCCACGCGCACGTCGGCGGGGTTGATGTCGATTTCGATGGAGTCATCGACTTCCGGGTACACGAAGATGCTGGCAAAGCTGGTGTGGCGCCCGCCCGAGGAGTCGAACGGGCTTTTGCGCACCAGCCGGTGCACGCCGGTTTCGGTGCGCAGCAGGCCGTAGGCGTATTCGCCTTCGACCTTGATGGTGGCGCTTTTGATGCCGGCGGTGTCGCCCGGGGTTTCGTCTTCCAGGTCGGTCTTGAAGCCCTTGCGTTCGGCGTATTTCAAATATTGGCGCAGCAGCATGCTGGCCCAGTCGCAGGCTTCGGTGCCGCCGGCGCCGGCCTGGATGTCGATGAAGCAGTTGCTGGGGTCGGCCGGCTGGTTGAACATGCGGCGAAATTCCAGCGCCTGCACGCGCTGCTCGACTTGCGCCACGTCGTCGGCGATGGATTGCAGGCCGGCGAAGTCGCCTTCGTCGCGGCTCATCTGGAACAGCTCGGCGTTGTCGGCCAGGTTTTGCGTCAGCTCATCGAGGGTGAGCACCACGTCGTCGAGCGATTTTTTTTCCTTGCCCAGCTCCTGGGCCTTTTTGGGGTCGTTCCAGACGGCGGGGTCTTCCAGCGCTGCGTTGACGGTGCGCAGGCGTTCTGCCTTGGCAGGGTAGTCAAAGATACCCCCGTAGCGCGTCGGTGCGCGCAGCGAGGTCGTCGATCTGGTTGCCGATTTGGTTGATGCGTTCTGCGTCCATGATTTTTGTTTGGGGCCTGCGTGGGCCCTGCTGTGATGGCTGAAAAAACGGGCGATTTTGGCATGAGGCCCCGGCGCGGCGCAGCCGCTTGTGCGCCCCGGGGGAACCGGCCGGGCAGCTCCGCTTGCATTTCGCAACATGATTTTGCTTAATAAACAGGCAAACCGGCCGCAGCGCCCGTGGATGCTGCGCAGCGCGCTATCAATTCAGGAAAAATCTGTGGATAACTGGCCCGTTTCGGGGCTTTCACGGGCGCGGCTGGAGCAGGGCGTTGAGGCTGCCGGGGGCGAAGCGGGTGGCGATGTGGTCGGCCAGGGTGTCGAAGACGGCGTCCAGCGGGCGGGCGTGTGCGCCAAAGAGGGCGCGCAAGGTGGCCGGGTCTTCAAACAGGCCGTGGGCATACAGGCCCAGCACGTTGCCGGCGGCGTTTTGCCAGGCCAGGTCGGGGATGACGGTGCGAACGTCGCTGGCGGCCTGGCCCGGCGGCGGCGCGGCGGGGCTGGTTTGGCCGGTGTGAATTTCGTAGCCGCCGGCCTGCACGCCTTGCAGCGCGGCCCAGGCGCCGATGAGGGGCTGGCCGCCTGCGCCGCCAAAGTGCAGCCGGGTGCGGCGCACGGTTTTTTCGGCGGCAAAGGTGGTGACGAGTGGCAGCAGGCCCAGGCCCGGGGCCTGGCCGCCGCCGGGGCTTTCGTGGCCGTGCGGGTCGGTGAGCTGCTCGCCCAGCATTTGCAGGCCGCCGCAGATGCCCAGCACGCGCCGGCCGGCGGCGGCGTGGCCGGCGATGGCCGGCTCCAGCTGCTGCCGGCGCAGCCAGGCCAGATCGGCCAGGGTGGATTTGCTGCCGGGCAGCACGATCCAGTCGGCGTCGGCCAGGTCGGCAGGACTGCGCGCCCAGACGAGGCGCAGGCCGGGGATGTTTTTGAGGGGCTGAAATTCGTCCAGATTGCTCAGGCGCGGCCAGGCGATGACGGCCACGGTCAGAGGCGGCGCGCCGTCGTTGCCGCTGCCAGGGTGGGGGCGGTCGTCGAACACGCCGTCTTCTTCGGGCAGGCCGTGCTGCCAGTGCATGGGGATGGTGGCCAGGGTGGGCACGCCGGTCAGTTGCGCAAGCTGCTCGGGCGCGGGGGCCAGCAGGCGCTCATCGCCGCGAAATTTGTTGAGCACGAAGCCGCGCAGCAGGGCGCGGTCGGCCTCGGGCAGCAAGGCCCAGGTGCCGTAGAGGTGGGCGAATGCGCCGCCGCGGTCGATGTCGGCCACGAGCAGGCAGGCGGCGCGGCTGTGGCGGGCCACGCGCAGGTTGACGATGTCGGTGGCCATGAGGTTGATCTCGGCGGGCGAGCCTGCGCCTTCGATGACGACGAGATCGTTTTCGGCGCGCAGCTCATCGAGCGCGGCGGCAATGTGGGGCCAGACGTGCGCGCCGCGCTCGCGCCAGGGCAGGGCGGTGAGCTGCGCGCTGACGCGGCCCAGCAGCACGGCCTGGCTGCGGGTGTCGGCCTCGGGCTTGAGCAGCAGCGGGTTCATGCGCACATCGGGCACGGCGCGCGCGGCCAGGGCCTGAAAGTATTGGGCCGAGCCGATTTCGCCCATGCCGCCTGCGGCCGTGGCGACCACGCGGGCGTTGTTGCTCATGTTCTGCGCCTTGAAAGGGGCCACTTTCAGGCCCTGGCGCGCCCAGTGGCGGCACAAGGCAGTGGCCAGCCAGCTTTTGCCCGCGCCGCTGCTCACGCCCAGCACCATCACGCAAGGCGCGAGCCGGCCGGCGGCAGGGGCGGGGGCGCTGGCGGGGCGGATTTCGCTCATGCCCGGCCCCCGGGGGCGGCGGCCTCGCCCACGGGCGGCGCGGCTCCGTCGGCTTCGGCGCTGTCATCTGTCAGACCGTGCAGATCGGTCAGCGCCTGCCGGTAGGCGCTTTGCTGCATCAGCGCATCCCACTCGGGCGCGATCGAGCGCGGGCGCAGGGCCTGCCAGCGCGCCAGGCGGGCGGCCTCGGCGGCATCGGCAGGGGGGCAGGAGCGCAGCGCCGCCAGCTCGTGCAGGGCCGCATCCAGCGCCGCGCCGCCGTTCAGGCTTTGGTTGCACAGCAGCGCCACATCGCAGCCCGCCTGCAGCGCGGCCTGCGCCGCCTGGGCGTGGCTCAGGGGCCGGCCGCAAAGCTGGCGCGCCGCCGCCATGCTCAAGTCATCGCTGACGATGGCGCCGCCAAAGCCCAACTGATCGCGCAAAACGCCGCGCAGCCAGCGCGGCGAAAAGCAGGCCGGGCGCTCATCCACCCGGGGGTAAATCACATGCGCGGGCATCACCGCCGGCAGCGCCAGGCCCAGGGCGGCGTAGGGCGCGGCGTCATCTGCCAGCAAGGCGGCCAGCGGGCGCTCATCGCGCGGCAAATCGGTGTGCGAATCAGCCTCGGCGTGCCCGTGGCCGGGAAAGTGCTTGCCGCAGCCGCGCATGCCCGCCAGCAGCAGCCCGTGCAGCAGCGCGCGCGCCAGTTGGGCGATGACCTCCGGGCGCGCGTGCAGGGCGCGATCGCCAATCACCGCGCTGCGGCCCCAGTCCACATCCAGCACGGGCGTGAAGGACAAATCAATGCCGCAGGCGCGCAGCTCGGCCGCCAGCACATAGCCGCAAGCCGTGGCCGCGCGCAGCGCCCGCAGCGGCCCGCCCTCGGGCGCATTCCACAGGCGGCCCAGGCAGCGCATGGCCGGCAGGCGGGTAAAGCCCCCCTCGCGCAAGCGCTGCACGCGCCCGCCCTCGTGATCGATGGCAATCAGCGCATCCGGCCGCGCCGCCCGTATGTCTGCGGTGAGCGCGCACATCTGCGCGCGGCTTTGCCAGTTGCGGCGAAACAGGATGACCCCCGCCGTCAGCGGATGCGCCAGCCGGCGGCGGTCATCGTCAGTCAGGGCGTGGGCGGCGACGTCGATCATCAAACAGGGCAGCATGGGCAGGCAGTGCAAAAAGGCAAACGGGCGATTGTGGCGGGGCAGGGCGGGGCAAGGGACGGATGAAGAAACCGGCCGCATCGAACCAGCGCACGCGCCAGCAGTCAGGCTGGCGCAATCCCCCGCGCCCAAGCCCCGTTTTTTTGCCCACAAATTAAGCAAATCGCCCGCAGCGCCCGTCAATGCTGCGTAGCGCGCTATCAATTCAGGAAAAATCTGTGGATAACTGGCTGCTGCCAGCCCCGCCGCGCCTCTCGCAGCGGCCCCGCCTGGGGGGCGTTTCCGTTTGGCCGGGAATGCTGGCGGGACGACAAATCGGGCAAACCGAACAAATCGGGTAAATCGGGTAAATCGGGTAAATCGGGTAAATCGGTGAAATCGGTGAAATCGGTGAAATCGGTGAAATCGGTGAAATCGGTGAAATCGGTCGCGTCAAACAAGCACCCGCGAGAGCAGCCAGGCAAGCGCGATGCGCCCCATGCTGAAACAGCGCTTTTTTGCCTACGAATTAAGCAAACCGCCCGCAGCGCCCGTAAATACTGCGTAGCGCGCTATCAATTCAGGAAAAATCTGTGGATAACTTCCCCCCATCGAGCACAAGCCCTTTCCCGGTCTTTCACAATGCGCCTCTCTTTCCATGACAGGAACCGCCCCATGTCACGCCTGAAAATTGCCGCCCTGGCCCTGATCGCTGCGGCCTGCTTCCCCCAGCTTCTGCACGCAAAGCAGGCAGACGAACCCGCAGACGAGCAGGCAGGCAACGCCGCGCTCGTCATGCTGGGCTTTAACGCCCCCTTCTCCGGCGGCGACCCCGTGGCCGAAGCCGTCGCCCTGGGCCGCCGCCGTCTGGCCTTTGAGCGATGGAGCCTGGCGCGTGAACAAGACGGGGGCCAGACAGACGAGGCCGCCCCCACGCTGGCGCAAGCCGTGCCCGAGGCCGACGTCAGCCTGCACGCCGTTCGGGCCATCGCCCCCGACGCCCTGCGCTGCGCCCCGCTGCAAGGGCAGGGGCCGGACTGCATCGGTCACATCCTGGCGCACGGCGCGCAGTGGCAAACCCTGCTGGCCGGCGGCCAGGGCTGGCTGGCCCGCCTGGCCGCCCTGGCGCAAGCGCCGCGCTACAGCCCCGTGCGCCCCGTGCCCGGCCCGGCCACCGCCGCGCTGCCCTGGCTGCACCTGGCGCGCGCGCACGACTTGGCGCTGGCCCAGGCCGCCCTGCATCTGGCCGGCGGCCAGCCCGGGCTGGCCCTGCGCCAGTTCGACACGGCCGCGCAGGCGATGCAGCGCGTGGCCGCGCAAGAAGGCGATCTGGTCGGCAGCATGGTCGCCCTGGCGCAAATGCAGCGCAGCCTGCACTGGGCCGCCAGCGCCCTGCGCCACACCCCGGCCCTGGCCCGCCAGCCCGCATGGGCCGCCGCCCTGCGCCGCAGCCTGGCCCGCCTGCAAATCGACCTGGCCCCGGCCCTGGCGGGCGAAAACGCCATGCTCGCCCGCGCCCTCACCCTGGCCTGCCCGCCGCCGCAGGCCGCCCACGCCTGCCCCGGCCAGCGCCAGAGCGAAGCCGCCCTGCGCGCGCTGGAGCTGCTCACCCGCGCCGCCCGCGCCAGCGCCCCGCAAGCGCGCGCCGCCTGGCAGCAAGCCAGAGCGCAAGCCGAAAAACAGGCCGGCGAAGAAGCCGCCCAACTTCTGCCCGACTACGGCCCCTACCTGCTGCGCACGCACGACTTGCAGGGCTACAGCCGCCTGGTGCAACTGCAACTGGCCGCCCTGCAAGAAGCCGTGCCCCCCGCGCAAATGCCCGCCTGGCTGAACAGCCGCCCCGCCCCCCTGCGCAACCCCTACACCCAGGCCCCCATGCAATGGGACGCCGCCAGCGCCAGCCTGATCTTTCAGGGCCAAACCGCCGCCCAGGGCGCATCCAACCCGCCCAGCGCCTATCGCGTGCGCCTGTTTGATTTGCCCGGAACGCCGCCCGGAACGCTGCCCGACTCGTCGCCCGATACGCCCGCCGCCCCGGTTGAATGAAACGGCCCCGGGGCTGGAACGAGGCGAGTTATCCACAGATTTTTCCTGAATTGATAGCGCACTACGCAGTGTTTACGGGCGCTGCGGGCGGTTTGCTGAATTGGTGGGCAGTCAGGCGGCGCTTTCGCCCAGGGCGGTGAGGAGACGGTCGAGGCCGCCTTCGTTGATGAGCACGCTGGCGCGCTCGCGCACTTTGGGTTTGGCCCGGTAGGCCACCGAGAGGCCGGCGGCGGCCATCATGTCCAGGTCGTTGGCGCCGTCGCCGACGGCGATGGCCTGGCTGGGGGGGATGCCCAGCAGGTTGCAGGTGTCGAGCAGGGTTTGGCGTTTCATGGGGCCGTCGACGATGTCGCCCCAGGATTGGGGCAGCAGGCGACCGGTGAGGCGGCCTTCGAGGATTTCAAGCTGGTTGCTGCGGGTGAAGTCCAGCCCGAGCAGGGGGCGCAGGCGCTCGGCAAACCAGCTGAAGCCGCCGCTGACGAGCAGCACTTTGAGGCCGGCGGCGCGGGCGGCGAGGATGAGCTGGGCCGCGCCGGGGTTGGGGCGCAGGCGCTGTTGCCAGATTTGCTCCAGGGCGCTTTCGCTGACGCCTTGCAGCAGGGCCAGGCGGCGCATGAGGCTGTCGCGAAAGTGGGGGATTTCGCCGCGCATGGCCGCTTCGGTGATGGCGGCCACTTCAGGGCCGCGCCCGGCGGCGGCGGCGATTTCGTCCACGCATTCGATGTTGATGAGGGTGGAGTCCATGTCGAAGGCGATGAGCCTGTAGTGCTCCAGCGGGGGCAGGGGGGCGGGGCTGCGGGTGAGCAGGCCGGGGGCGATTTCGCGCAGGGCGGCGGCGTTCATGGGGCGGCGGGGGGCGTGGGAGTTTGGGATTCGGGCGCGGGGGCGGGCGCAGGGGCGATGAGGCGGATGCGGCGCTCCAGGCGCTGGGTTTCTTCGGTGTCGCCGTTTTGCCGGGCCTGGCGCAGTTGCAGGCCCAGCCAGGCCAGCAGGGGGCGTCGCCAGCCCTGGGCGGAGGCGGTGTCGGCGGCGATGGCGATGTGGGCGGGGCCGGCTTGCCCGCGGCGCATGAGGGCGCCGGCGGCGACGAGGCGGGCGGTGGGGTCGGCGATGGCTTGCAGGGCGGCGGCGTCGGGCAGGGGGGCGCCGGTTGCGGCGTTGGCGGCGCTGGCGACGGCCAGGGGGCGGTGGGCGGCGGGCAGCAGGGCGATTTGCTCGGGGGCAAGGGGCTGGCCGCCGATCCAGCGGGCGTAGGCGAGTTCGGCGGGGGGGGCGTCGGGCAGCAGGGGGGCGAAGGCGGGGCAGTCGGTGAAGTCCAGGCTGGCCACTTGCAGGGCGCAGTGGGTGAGTTCGACGCGGGCGAGTTGGGCGGGCTGGCCGGTGCTGGCGGCTTGTTCGCGGGCTTGCTCCAGCGCGCGCTGGGCGACGCGGGTGTGGCCGGCAAGCCAGTTCTGGCTGTGGCGGCGCATGTGGGCCACGCTGGCGACTTGCCAATCAGGCACGGGCGGGCCGCTGGAGCAGGCGGCCAGCAGCGTGGCGATGAGGGCGGCGATGAGAGGGGCTTGAACGGCGCGGCCCGGGGGCAGCGGGGCAGGGCAGTGGGCAGGGCAGGTCATGGCAGCTGGATTTCCTGCTTTTTGGGCGCGAAGGGCCATTTGCGGTTGAGTTCGGTCATGAGGGCGTCGACTTGCTGGAGGCTGCTTTCGACGTCGGCACGCAGGCCGCCGAGGTCGGCGCTGGCTTCGCGGGCGTTGCCGGTGATGGCGCGGGCGTCTTTGAGGGCGGCTTCGGCGTGGCCGAGGGCGGCATCGACTTTGACCAGGCTTTGGCGGGCGCTGGTGAGAAGCTGGTGCAGCTCGCTCATGCTGGCGCGCGCGTCTTGCATGAGGCCGCCCTGGCCGAGCACCTGGGTGTCGGCCTTGCGCACGGTGGCGTCGAGGTTGGCCGCCAGATCAGTGAGTTGCTTGAGCAGTTTGTTGCTGCTGGCCAGCAGCTGGCTGGCGCGGGTGGCGTCGTTGTCGTCGCCGGTGAGGGCACCGATGAGGCCGGTTTTGACGCTGTTGACGCGCTGGGTGAAGCGGCGCAGTTGGGCGACGGCGTTGTTCAGCTCGGACTGGCTGCCGGTCATGCGGCTGATGTTTTGCAGCACGTCGCGCGCGTCGGCGACCATTCTGGGGATTTCGGCGGAAACATCGCCGCGCAGCACGTCGCGCTCGGCGTCGGCGGGCAAGAGCGGGTCTTCGGGCACGCCGGTGAAGGCGCGCAGGCGGGCCGCGCCGACGAGGCCGCGCTCCAGGGTGAAGACGCTGGAGGTGCGCAGCCATTTGGCGTCCTTGACGGGCACGTCCACAACGATGCGCACGCGCCCGTCAGGGGCCAGATCAATGCGGCTGACGCGGCCGATGGGAAAGCCGGCAAAGGTCATGTCCATGCCCACGTTCACGCCTTCGGCATCGTCGGACATGAGCACCAGCCGCTGGGTGGCTTCAAACGCGCCGCGCACCCACATCAGATACAGCCCGGCGCAAAGCAGCAGCGCGGCGGTGAAGATGAGCAAAAGGGCCGCGCGCATTTGCAGGCGGCGCTCGGCGCGCGACTGGGCCGCCGTCAGGCCCGTGGCGCGGGCGCTGTCCGCGCCGGGCAGGGGCAGCGCATGGGGGCGGGCGGCTTCGGAGGCGGAAGAAGCCGCAGAAGAATCAAGGGGATCGGTGGGAGTCATCAGTAATAGTTGCCCACGAGCGAGGCAATTTCGATCAGCAGCATGAGCACGCACATTTGCACCAGCCCTTGCAGCTCGACGCTGGTGCGCACGCGGTGCGGGATGTCGCGCAGGGCATTGCCCATCGGCAGCAGCGCCACGGAGAAGGCGAACATGAGCGTTTTGAGCACGAAGATGCCCAGCACCACGGGATTGAAGATGTGGCCCACGGCGCGGTTGTAGGAGGCCATGCCCGCCAGGGTGAAGCCGTGCACGGCCAGATAGGTCAGCCCCAGCGAGATGGTGCAGCTCACGGCCGCCAGCATGATGACGGCGAACATGCTGGCCAGCACGCGCGGCAGCACTTCGCGCTCCAGCGGCTCCACCCCGCTTTCACGCAGGCGATCGAGCGCGCCGCTTTTGCGCAGCTTGTAAAGCTCCGAACCGCCGGGAATGCTGTAGTTGACCGCCACGAACAGCGCCGCCATCAGCGGCACCAGCTCCAGCACCAGCACGCGCACTACCGTATCCAGCGCATATTGCGACAGGCCATAGGCAAAGGCCGTGACTACCACGATGCGAATCAGCACCACGTTAAACAGCGTCATCAGCGTGGTAAAGCCGGCCAGCCCCGGCCCCGCCGCCCAATACACATGCCGCAGCACCGCGCCGCCGCCCTGGCCGTGATAGCTCGAAGGGGAAAACGCCAGCACCGTCAGCTGCGCCCCGATGAACAGCACCTGCCACCAGCCCAGGCACCACTGAAGGAAGCTCTCGCCCAGCCGCCGCAAGGCGCGCGCGGGACGATCAAAAAAGGCAAGAAAAGCAGAACGCATGCCACTCACACGAAACCGGCGCGCAAGGCAGGGCGGGCCTAGCGGCTTTCCTGCAGGAAGCCGGCAATCTCGCCTTGCGGAAAGCGCCGCGTGTTCAGCCGAAACTGCCACTGCCCGGCCAGCAAGCCGGCGCGTTGGGCATCGTCAAGCACCGCCTGCCCTTCATACGGGCTGACCACATTGCGCCCGGCCGCCAGCACCCGCTGCCACTGCCCATCTGCGCCCGCCACATAAAACCCCGCGCTGTGCACCGCGCCGCCCAGCCGCGCAAAGCGCAACTTCCAGCGCAGCAGGCCCGACTCGCGGTTGAACACCGCAATCAACTCCCCCTGGGCGGGCGCTTGCCCCGCCCTCGGGCTGCCGGCCAGGCTCGTCAGCTGCGCGCGAAACGCCACCATTTCCGGCTGACGCTGCGGCTGGGCAGGGGCAACTTCGGGCGCGCCCTCGGCCGACGGCGGCGCCTGCACACCGCCGGGCAACACCTGCACAGGCGGCGCCCACTGCGGCTGCGTGACGCACCCGGCCAGCCCGGCGGCGGCACACACCACACCCAGCGCCAGACAGCGCAGCAACATCCCACGGATCGGCAAGGTATCAGTCATGCGCCGATCGTAGCGCCAGCCATGCGAGCACCCGCTGCGAATGCGCATAGAATGCGCGCCCTTCAAAGGGGCTGCATTGGTTTCGACGTGGGTTGGAATCGCCTCAGGGCATGTCGAGGTTCAGTCACCTCGTAAAACCGCTGAAAAAAACTAACTGCAAACGACGAACGTTTCGCACTCGCCGCCTAATTTCGGCGAGCCTCGCAACAGCAGGCCGATGGGCTGGGCAAGGGCGGCGCAAGCCGTCCCGGCTGCGAGGGAATCCACATCGGCTGGCTTGTATCCGGGCGCCTTGGGCACAAGCGAGATTCAAGGGCGCTGGCTGTGCGTGTAGCGTGCGACTGCGCGATACGCACGGCGAGATTCAAAACAGATCGCTAAACATGTAGAACTGGACGAGGAAGATTTGCGGACGGGGGTTCAACTCCCCCCAGCTCCACCATACACAAGGGCTCGGATAGTCTCCGGGCCCTTTTTCTTGCCTGAAAACCCCGCGTGGCGCGGGGTTCCGGCCACATCTGCTGCGGGTGGCCAATAGCCGAAACGCCCAGAAGAGGCCACTTTCTCGGCCAGAGCCGTCTCTATTCTCCGTTTGGACTGCGGGTAGGCGCAGATGGCTATCTAGCAAAATCAACAGGTTACGCTCGCCGGTTCGCTGTCAACCAAGGCCACCAGAGCACTGGATCGACCACTCACACTACCCTTACCCTTACTCCCATCAAGATCGATGATGAAGGGGTCGAAAATGGTGACGAGGGAAGAGCTCTACGAATTGGTGTGGTCGCAGCCAATGATCAGGGTCGCGGAGAAGTTCGAGGTTTCGAGAAGTTACCTCGCCCGAGTGTGTACTGAGCTTCGCGTTCCCCGTCCCGAACGCGGCTACTGGGCCAAGTTGGCCGTGGGGAAAGCGCCGCAGCGTCCGGCGCTACCAGATCCGCTGCCGGATGATCCTGTCGTGTGGTCGCGCGCCGACGGATTACCTGCACCGCTCGTTCCGAAGCCACGGCAGCCGCCCACCCCTCGCATTCCACGTCCAGCACGGCCCATCGTCGGAATTCATGGATTGATCCGTGGGGCTAAGCCCCACTTCCTAGCAGGCCGCAAGGTCGATGATGAAGTTCATCTGAAGCCCTACAAGAAACTCTTGGTCGACGTCACCGCATCCCGTTCCGGGATCGACAAAGCATT
>JBQNAO010000024.1:0-33524 GCA_052170415.1 Ottowia sp.
AGCCCTGGGAGAAATGGGCCGATGCAACCGATAAAAGCTACCCCCGCCCGGGCACACCGGCGGCCATCAAGGCCGGCCGCAGCGGCAACGAACGGCTGCTCGACCGTTATGGCGACATGTTGCAGGGCTTGAGCTACCAGGCAGAGGCGGGCAGTGTGAGGGTCGGCTTTGACCAGAGCTATGCCACGTTCCATGAATTTGGTGTCGAATTTGGCAAGCGCCGCATGCCCCGCCGCGGCCTGCTGATGGCCAACCCGCAAGCGGGCACTCTGGCACCCGACGACGAGCGCGCCGTGCTTGACGTTCTGAGCGATTTCCTGTTTCAGGAATGACGCCCGCATCTCCTTGCAGAATATGCAAAGGCTTTGCAAATCCCATCCCACCATCTCCCTTATTTTCCCGCCAAATCCCAGATTTATCTCACCTTTGCCCTATGCCCGCCTTCCTTGCCCTGCCAGCGCCTCGCAAGGCGGGCGGCAAAAAGCGGCATCGTTCGAATTCAAATCACCGCCGCACTGCCTTCCACATCGCCTTCCCGATTGCGCACCCCGTCGGAAGGAAGACTTCTTGAAGCAGCGCACCCGCGCCTTGCGCCCTGCGAGAAGCAGGCCAAGACCAGCGCCCCGCCGCTTACATCCCGCAAACAAATTTTGCTTATTAATTCAGCAAACCCGCCGCAGCGCCCGTGGGTGCTGCGCAGCGCGCTATCAATTCAGGAGAAATCTGTGGATAAGTGGGCGCTGCCGCCGAGGAATCAGGCGGTTTCGGCGAGGGCGAAGCGGCCGTAGCTTTGCAGGCGCTCGTAGCGGCGCTCGAGCAGTTCTTCCACGGACAGGGCGGCGAGTTGGCGCCAGGATTCGCTCAGGGCGCGTTTGAGCAGGGCGCACATTTGGGTGGGGTCGCGGTGGGCGCCGCCGGGCGGCTCGCTCACGACTTTGTCGATCAGGCCCAGGGCCTTGAGGCGGGCGGCGGTGATGCCCAGGGCTTCGGCGGCGTCCTGGGCGCGGTCGCTGGTTTTCCAGAGGATGGAGGCGCAGCCTTCGGGGCTGATGACGGAATAAACCGAGTACTGGAGCATGAGGGTGGCATCGCCGACGGCAATGGCCAGCGCGCCGCCGGAGCCGCCTTCGCCGATGATGGTGCTGATGATGGGGGTGCGCAGCTGGGCCATCTCGAAGATGTTGCGGCCTATGGCTTCGCTTTGGCCGCGTTCTTCGGCGTCGATGCCGGGGTAGGCGCCGGGGGTGTCCACGAAGGTGAATACGGGCAGGGCGAATTTTTCGGCCAGTTTCATCAGGCGCAGGGCTTTGCGGTAGCCCTCGGGGCGGGTCATGCCGAAGTTGCGCAGGGTGCGCTCTTTGGTGTCGCGCCCTTTCTGGTGGCCGAGCACGACGCAGGCGTGGCCGCCAAAGCGCGCCAGGCCGCCGATGATGCTGTGGTCGTCGGCAAAGTGGCGGTCGCCGTGCAGCTCGACAAAGCCGGTGAACAGGCCCCGGATGTAGTCCAGGGTGTAGGGGCGGTCGGGGTGGCGGGCGACTTTGGTGATTTGCCAGGCGTTCAGGTTGGCGTAGATGTCTTGCGTCAGGCGCTGGCTTTTCTGGCCGAGGCGGTCGATTTCTTCGCTGATGTCCACAGCGTTGCTGTCGGATTGCATGCTGCGCAGTTGTTCGATCTTGTTTTCCAGCTCGGCGATGGGCTGCTCGAAGTCGAGAAAGGTGCGTTTGGCCAAGGGCCTACTCCTTCTGAGTGGTGAGGGCAACGGGCAATGTTAGCGGATGTAGCCAGGGCCGCGCCGGGGCCGATTTCTGCAAATTCCTTCACGCCGGGCAGCCGGCGCGCACTGTGCGTGACTATGCTTGCGGGCTTTGGTTTTCTTTTGATTACAGATATTCCATGAACGAGAACAAACCCCTGATTGAGATGTCGCCCGGGCAGGCGGCGCTGGTGGCGGCGCTTTGCGTGGGCGTGATGGGCGTGACGATGATCGGCTTTGGCTGGACGCCGCATTTGTCCGTCATCGCGGTGCTGTGCGCGCTGCTGGCGCTGGGGCATGCGCGCGGGCTGGCGTTTGCCGATATGCAGCGCGGCATGGCGCGCGGGGTGATGTCCGGCATCGGGGCGATTTATCTGTTTTTTTTCATCGGCTTGCTGGTGTCGGCGCTGATGATGTCGGGGGCCATCCCGACGCTGATGTATTACGGCCTGGGGGCGGTGTCGCCGGGGCTGTTTTACGTTTCGGCTTTCGTGCTCACTTCCATCATCGGCATGGCCATAGGCAGTAGCCTGACGACTTGCGCCACGCTGGGCGTGGCCTTCATGGGCATGGGCCAGGCGCTGGGCGCAAGCGCACCGGTGGTGGCCGGGGCGGTGGTCTCGGGCGCGTTTTTCGGCGACAAGATGTCGCCGCTGTCCGACACCACGGCCATCGCCGCTTCCATCGTGGGCATCGACTTGTTCGAGCACATACGCAACATGATGTACACCACGGCCCCGGCCTGGCTGCTCACGGCCTTGCTGCTGTGGCTGCTGCCCGATGCCGTGGGCGGCGCGCAAAACCTGGCGGCGGTGCAGGCTTTCAAGGATCAGCTGGCCGCCAGCGGCCTGGTGCATGGCGCTTCGCTGCTGCCCTTTGCCGCGCTGGTGGCGCTGGCGCTGCGGCGGGTGAACACGATTTACGTCATCGCCATCACCATCGCCCTGGCGCTGCTGATCACCTACCTCAACGGCAGCCCCGGCGTGGCCGATCTGGGGGCCTGGTTTTTCACCGGCTACAAGCCCGATCACGACCTGGGCGAAGTGGGCAAGCTCGTCTCGCGCGGCGGCATACAGGTGATGTTTTTCACGCAAACCATCGTCATCCTGGCATTGAGCCTGGGCGGGCTGCTGCAAGCGCTGGGCGTGCTGCCCGCGCTGCTGGCGGGCATCAGCCACATGCTGACTACCGCCGGCCGCGCCACGGCCAGCGTGGCGGCCACCTCGCTGGGGGTGAACGTGCTCATCGGCGAGCAATACCTCAGCCTGCTGCTGGCCGGGCACACCTTCAAGCCCGTCTATGAGCGCCTGGGCCTGCACCCGCGCAACATCGCCCGCACGGTGGAAGACGCGGGCACCGTCATCAACCCGCTGGTGCCCTGGGGCGTGTGCGGCGTCTTCATCAGCCAGGTGCTGGGCGTGCCCGTGCTCTCCTACCTGCCCTGGGCCTTTTTCTGCTGGCTGTGCCTGCTGCTGACGCTGGCCTTCGGCTTTTCCGGCCGCACGATCAGTCGCGTTTGAAGCAACTTCAGTCGCCCTGCCCTGCCGCCGTGGCCGGAGTCACCGTGCCCGGGCGCGGCGGCGCGGGCGGCGGGGCCTTTTCCAGCTCATGCAAGGCGCGCGTGCAAAACGCCTGGCGCTCACCCTCGGGCTTGCCCGCCACGATGCGCGCCACGATCTGCATCGCCGGCTCCGAATACGTGCCGTCTTCCACCATCATTTGCTTCATCACGGCCTGATAACGCTGGCACGGCTCCAGCGCCGCATCGGCCGCGCCCCCCTCATCGGCCAGGGCCGCACCCAAACCCAGAAAAACCGGCGCGCCCAGGCAGACGGCGCGCAAAAAACGAAAAGTGGGATGAAAAGTCATATCGGAGAAGCAAAAAAACAAATCAAAAAAAGCCGCCGCGCCAGCCACAAACCGCCCGCGCCACGCCAGCGGCCATTGTGCGACGACCCCCGAGCGCCTGCACGGGGCCCCCTCATCGGCCCGCACAAAACGCCCCAACCGCGCCCGCCCTGCCCCATGCCGGGAAAAGCCCCTCGAAACGGCCAGTTATCCACAGATTTTTCCTGAATTGATAGCGCGCTGCGCAGTGTTGACAGGCGCTGCGGGCGGTTTGCTGAATTGGTAAGCAAAATCTTGTATCCAAATACAAACCCGGCTGTCATCACGCCCCAGCGCAGCGGATTCGGCTGGCGGGTTTTCAGGGAAAAGGCCGGCCCGCGCGAATCGCCTCATCCCGCAAATTGCGCTTGCGTGAAAGCGAGCCTGCGGGCGGTTGGCTGATTTGCGGGGCCAATCGAAGCACGCTGATTCCAACACCTGCTTTCGCGGCCCCGGAGCTTTCCGGTTTCCAGAAACCGGCCCGTCGCAGCCCAAGTC
The DNA here is from genome assembly GCA_052170415.1 of Ottowia sp. Classification (GTDB taxonomy): domain Bacteria; phylum Pseudomonadota; class Gammaproteobacteria; order Burkholderiales; family Burkholderiaceae_C; genus Ottowia. The sequence continues at coordinate 4,139 of JBQNAO010000024.1, forward strand.
GTGCTGTGCCCGAATCCGCCCTTTCCCTCGCCAGTAAAGGGCAACTTATCCACAGATTTTTCCTGTTTTGATAGCACGCTTCGCAGTATTGGCGGGCGCTGCGGGCGGTTTGCTTATTTGCTGGGCAGGAAAAGGGCGGCGCTGGCTTGCCAGTCGCTGGGGAACCAGGCGTGGAAGTAGCTGGCTTGTATCGAGCCGTGGCGGTAGATGGCTTCGCCCTGGTTGCGCGCGCTGCCGGGGGCAGGAAGGGTGTGGGCGGCGGCGGGCAGGGGGGTGTGGGCCAGGGAGTAGTGGAAGGTGTGGCCGCGCAGGCCGGGTGAATCGAACGAGTCGAACGAATTGGATGAAGCGGGCGAATCAAACGAATCGGGCGAATCGGGGCGCTTGTTTTTTTCGTTTTGGGCTGTGGGCCAGTGCTGCATGCCCAGGCCGCCCAGGCGTTTTTGCATGGCGCTGTGGCCGGGCAGCAGGCCCCACATGCGGTGGCGCTGGCCGTCGGCGGTTTGCAGGTGTTCAAAGAGGGTCATCATGCCGCCGCATTCGGCCCAGATGGGGCGGCCGGCGGCGGCGTGGGCGTGCAGTTGTTCTCGCAGCGGCTGGCAGGCGGCCAGGCGGGGGGCGTGCAGCTCGGGGTAGCCGCCGGGCAGCCAGAGGGCGTCGCAGGGGGGCAGCGGGTCGCCGGCCAGGGGGGAGAAATAGACGGTTTGCGCGCCCAGGCGGTGCAGGGCTTGCACGTTGGCGGGGTAGATGAAGGCGAAGGCGGCGTCGCGGGCGATGGCGATGCACCGCCCGGCAAGCAGGGGGGGAACGGGCGGCGCGGGCTGTGGTTGGGCGGCGGCCCAGTGGGGGGCGGGCCAGCGGGTTTGCCATTGTTCGAGGGGCATCTGACCGAGTTGGCTGGCGGCGAGCAGGTCGGCGGCGGCGTCGAGCCGGGCCAGGGCGTCGGCGGGGGGCAGTTCCTGGGCGGCGATGAGGCCCAGGTGGCGCTCGGGCAGGTGCATGGCGGCGCTTTTGGGCAGGTGGCCCAGCCAGTGCTCGGGGGGCAGGCTTTGGCGCAGCAGGGCGGCGTGGCTGTCGCTGGCGACGTTGTTGGCGAGCACGCCGGCCCACGGCAGGGGCGGCGCCGGAGTTTGGCCGGGGGGCTGCCAGTGGCGCAGGCCGTGGGCCAGGGCGCCCAGGGTTTGGGCCATGCGGGCGGCGTCGATGACGACGAGGGTGTGCAGGCCAAAGCGCCGGGCGAGGTCGGCGGCGCTGGGGGCGCTGTCGTGCAGGCCCATGACGCCTTCGACGAGGATGAGGTCGGCTTCTTGCGCGGCGGCGGCCAGGCGCTGGCGGATGTCGGTTTCGCCGGTCATCCACAGGTCAAGGTTGTGCGCGGGGTGGCCGCTGGCCAGTTGGTGCCAGAAGGGGTCGAGAAAGTCGGGCCCGCATTTGAAGACGCGCACGCGCCGCCCCTGCCGGGCGTGCAGCCGCGCCAGGGCGGCGGTGGCGGTGGTTTTGCCCTGGCCGGAGGAGGGGGCGGCCACAAGCAGGGCGGCGCACGGGGGCGCGGCCGGGCGGGCAGGGGCGGCGGTGCGGGCGGGCATGGCTTTATTTCAGCGTCCAGCGCAGGCCCAGGTAGAAGCTGCGGGCGGGCTGGGGGTAGCCCAGGGCGGTTTCGTAGCGGGCGTTGGTGGCGTTGTCGATGCGCGCCAGCAGTTCCCACTGGCCGGCGAAGGTGGCGCTGGCGTGCAGGTTGAGCAGGCCGTAGCCGGGCAGGCGTTTGGCGTTGGCGCGGTCGTCATAGCGGTGCGAGTGGGCCTGCCATTGCGCGCCCAGCTTCCAGCCGGCGAAGGTGGTGTCGGCGCCGAGCTTGAGGATGCGCTGCGAGCGGCGCGGCAGCAGTTTGTTGCTGTCCAGGTCTTTGGGGCGCTGCGCGTCGAGCGAGGCGCTGAGGTTGACGCTGCCCAGGCGCTGGCTGGCGCTGATGCTCACGCCGGCGTATTGGGCGCGGTCGATGCTGTGGTAGCAGCCGAAGCTGGAGGCGCACGGGCCTGCGCCGCCGAAGGCGATCAGGTTGCTCACGCGGTTGCGATAGACGGTGATACCGGCGGCGCTGCCCTGGCGCGCCCAGCGCAGGGCGGCTTCGAGGTTGCGGCCGGTTTCGGGCTTGAGGCCGGCCTGGCCGTATTCGCTAAAGCGCTGATACAGCGTGGGCACGCGCAGCGCGCGGCTGGCGGCCAGGCTCACGCGCCACTCGGGGGCAAAGCGCCAGCCCCAGGCCAGGCTGCCGCCGGTGTGCGCGCCGAAGTCGCTGTCGTCGTCGCGGCGCAGGTTGGCTTGCAGGGTGTGCGCGCCCAGGCTGTAGCCGTAGATCAGGTTCAGCGAGGTCTGGTGGCGGCTGCGGTGGATGGGGGCGTTGTCCAGCTTGTCCAGATTGCGCTGCACGGTGGCGGCGGCCAGGTGCGCGCCCTGGCTCCATTGCGCCTGCACTTGCGCCACGCGCTGGCGGGTTTCGTTCAGATAGGGCGAGGGGCGGGTTTCATAGCTCTGGCTGGCCTGGCTCAGGCTGGCGGTGGTGCGCCATTGCGCCGTCCACTGCGCGCTCCACTGCGCCGATAGGGTGTGCACACGGTGCTCGCCCCAGTCGTCCACCCACTGCGCGGGGCTGCTGGCAAAGCCGTCGTATTGCGCCTTGGTTTGCCCCCACAGGCCCTGGGCTTGCAAGCGGTGTTGGGCGTTGAGCTGCATGCCCACGCTGGCGCTGGCGTTGCTGCTGCGCCAGCCGTCGCGGTCGGGGTTTTTGTTGCGCGTGGCGCTGTAGCCCTTGCCCCGGTCGTGCCCGGCGCTCAGGGCGTAGTCAATGGCCCCGCTTTTGCCGCTCAGGCTGGCGTCGGCCTTCCAGGCGCTGCGGCTGCCCACGCCCGCGCCTGCGTGGGCACTCAGCCCCTCGCGCGCGGCGCGGCGGGTGAAGACGTGAATCACGCCGGCAATCGCGTCCGATCCATACACCGCCGCAGCCGGGCCGCGCACGATTTCGATGCGCTCGATTTGCGCCAGCGGCAGCGCCTCCCACGGCGCGCCGCCCACTTGCAAGTCCATGCGCACGCCATCCACATACACCGCCGTGAAGCGGCTCTCGGCCCCGCGCATGAACACCGATGTGGACGTGCCCGGCCCGCCGTTGCGCACCATCTCCAGCCCCGCCTGGCGCGAGAGCACGTCGGCCAGCGTGGCCGGGCCGCTGGCGGCGATTTGCTCGGCGTCGATCAGCGTGAAATCGGCCAGCACGTCGGTCAGCGGCTGGCTGATGCCCGTCACGCCCGTGGCGCTGACCACAACCTCGGGCAAGGCGGCGCCTGGGTGGGTGTTTTGGGCAAAAGAAGGCGCAGCGGCCAGCAGGCAGGCTGCCGCGGCCGCAAGGCGATGCGTGGTGTGTTTCATTGGAAAAACTCGAAAGAAAGAAGCTCCGGCCAGCTTCCCCGCCGGCATGTGGAGCAAAAAGGCGCTTGTGTTGGCCGGTCTCCGGGCTGGCGGCGTGACCGGCGCCCCGGCCTTCCGGCTGCAAAGCCGTGGCCAAAGAGGGGGCGCAAGCCGCCGCGTTTTTCAAGAAAAAAGCACGGCGAGCCGCTTACCGTTGCGGGGGCAGCGCAGGTTGGGCGCTTTTTCTCTCATGCAAAGAAAACCGCCGCCCTGCTTCCCGTTTCACCCTTGCCGCCAGAGCGGCGGCGCAGGCACCAACGCGGCCGATTTTAATTGCCGCGCCCCTATTTTCGAGCCGTGGTTTTATTCAGGACAAACCCGCGGGGTATTTTCAGAAAATGTTTTCCGGCGCGATGGGCGGGTTTATCTTTTGCACGAATTGAAAATCAATCCCGATTTTCCGGATTCATTTTCTCCAGCCCCTGCGCCCTGCCCGCCTGCCTGGCTGCGTGGCGCTGTTCATATCTGGATACAAGGTTTCGCTTATCAAATGGGCAACAGGCCCGCAGCGCCCGTGGATACTGCGAAGGGCGCTATCAAATCAGGAATTTTTTGTGGATAACCTGCCCTGCGGGCCTGCTCTGGAACCGGGTGAATGCGGGTGAATTCGGGCAAGCCGCTTCCCCGCCCCAATCACCCCGCCCCATTCACCAATCACCCCCGCCCGACTTGCGCGCCGTCAATCGCCCCGCCGCCCGCCCCCGCGGTTCAACACATCTGAATACAATATTTTGCTTATCAAATAGGCAAACCGCCTACAGCGCCCGTCAATGCTGCGCAGGGCGCTATCAAATCAGGAATTTTCTGTGGATAACCTGGGTTGCGGCAGGCATGAAAAAGCCCGGCGCGGGGCCGGGCTGGCGAGGGGGATGGGGGGCTTTGCGCGGTTTTATTTCGGCTCGGCCAGGGCGTTCCAGGTGCTGAGCACGCTGTCGGGGTTGAGCGAGATGGAGACGATGCCCTGCTCCATCAGCCAGCGGGCGAAGTCGGGGTGATCGCTGGGCCCCTGGCCGCAGATGCCCACGTATTTGCCCTGTGCGCGGCAGGCGGCGATGGCGCGCTCGAGCAGGGCGAGGATGGCCGGGTCGCGCTCGTCGAAGTCGGCCGCCAGCAGTTCCATGCCGCTGTCGCGATCCAGCCCGAGGGTGAGCTGGGTGAGGTCGTTGGAGCCTATGGAAAAGCCGTCGAAGTATTCGAGGAACTGCTCGGCCAGCACGGCGTTGCTGGGCACTTCGCACATCATGACGACTTTCAGTTCGTTTTCGCCGCGCTTGAGGCCGTGGCGCGCCAGCAGGTCAATGACGCGCGCGGCCTGGCCCAGGGTGCGCACGAAGGGGATCATGACTTGCACGTTGACCAGGCCCATGTCTTCGCGCACGCGGCGGATGGCTTCGCACTCCATGGCAAAGGCGGGGCCGAAGTCTTCGCTCAGGTAGCGCGCCGCGCCGCGAAAGCCGAGCATGGGGTTTTCTTCTTCCGGCTCGTAGCGGCTGCCGCCGATGAGCTTGCGGTATTCGTTGCTCTTGAAGTCTGACAGGCGCACGATGACGGGCTTGGGCCAGAAGGCGGCGGCGATGGTGGCCACGCCTTCGGCCACTTTGTCCACGTAGAAGGCGCGGGGGCTGGCGTGGCCGCGCGCCACGCTTTCCACGGCTTTTTTCAGGTCGGCATCCACTTGCGGATAGTCCAGGATGGCCTTGGGGTGCACGCCGATGTTGTTGTTGATGATGAATTCCAGCCGCGCCAGGCCCACGCCGTCGTTGGGCAGCTGGGCGAAATCAAAGGCCAGCTGCGGGTTGCCCACGTTCATCATGATCTTGGCGCCGATGGCGGGCATGGCGCCGCGCTGCACTTCGCTCACTTCGGTTTCGAGCAGGCCGTCGTAAATGCGGCCCGTGTCGCCTTCGGCGCAGCTGACGGTCACGAGCGTGCCATCCTTGAGCGCCTCCGTGGCGTTGCCCGCGCCGACAACGGCCGGGATGCCCAGCTCGCGCGCGATGATGGCCGCGTGGCAGGTGCGCCCGCCCCGGTTGGTGACGATGGCGCTGGCGCGCTTCATCACCGGCTCCCAGTTGGGGTCGGTCATGTCGGTCACCAGCACGTCGCCGGGCTGCACGCGCTCCATTTCGCTGGTGTCGCGCACCAGGCGCACGGGGCCGGCGCCGATTTTCTGGCCGATGGCGCGGCCTTCGGCCAGCACGGCGCCCTTGTTTTTGAGGCGGTAGCGCTGCTCGGTTTTGCCCTGCTGCTGGCTTTTCACGGTTTCGGGGCGCGCCTGAAGGATGTAGAGCTGGCCGTCCGTGCCGTCTTTGCCCCATTCGATGTCCATCGGGCGGCCATAGTGCTGCTCGATCACCAGCGCGTAGCGGGCCAGTTGCTCCACTTCGGCGTCGGTGAGGCTGTAGCGGTTGCGCTGCTCGGCGGGCACGTCCACGGTTTGCACCAGGCGGCCCGTGGCGGCTTTTTCTTCCGGCGTGGCAAACACCATCTGAATGAGCTTGCTGCCCAGGTTGCGGCGGATGAGAGCCTGCTTGCCCGCTTGCAGCATGGGCTTGTGCACATAGAACTCGTCGGGGTTTACCGCGCCTTGCACCACCGTCTCGCCCAGGCCGTAGCTGGAGGTGATGAACACCACCTGGTCAAAGCCGCTTTCGGTGTCGATGGTGAACATCACGCCCGCCGCGCCCTGGTCGGAGCGCACCATGCGCTGCACGCCCGCCGACAGGGCCACGTGCTCGTGCGCGAAGCCCTTGTGCACGCGGTAGCTGATGGCGCGGTCGTTGTAGAGGCTGGCAAACACTTCCTTCATCTTGTGCAGCACGTCGTCGATGCCGACTACGTTCAGGAAGGTTTCCTGCTGCCCGGCAAAGGAGGCGTCGGGCAGGTCTTCGGCGGTGGCCGAGGAGCGCACGGCGAAGCTGGCCTGGGCATTGCCGCCTTGCAGCTCGGCAAAAGCCTGGCGTATGGCCGCTTCCAGATCGGCCGGGAAGGGCTGGGCCTGCACCCAGCCGCGAATTTCGGCCCCGGCTTCGGCCAGGGCGACGACGTCTTCGGTGTTCAGCGCAGCCAGGCGGGCACTGATGCGCTCGGCCAGGCCGCCGTGGGCGAGAAACTGGCGGAAGGCGTGCGCGGTGGTGGCAAAGCCGGTGGGCACGCGCACGGCGTGGGGGCCCTGGGTGGGCAACTGGGAAATCATCTCGCCCAGCGAGGCGTTTTTGCCGCCGACGATTTCCACATCGCTCATGCGCAGTTTTTCAAAGGGAACGACCAGGGCGGTCGGCTCGAACAGGTGGGACATGAAAAGCTCCAGAGTTTTGAAAAGCGGTGGCATGGCCAGCGCGGGCGGCAGCGCCGACAAAAAGGGCGCTGCGGGCGGCGCGGGCCGCATTGGTTTGAATTTTAGGTTTGCCCCCTGGGGCGGCCGCTGCGCGAAGCCCGCCCGATTTGCGCCAGGGCAGGAAAAAGGCGGGAAGTCGGCGCAGGCGGGCAAGGCGGCGGCGCAAGGGCGTTCAGGCCCGGTTCAGGCCGTCGTCCAGGTTTTGCAGCAGGCGGCGGTAGATGGCCGCAAGCGGGGCAATGTCGGCCAGGGCGATGTGTTCGTCGATTTTGTGAATGCTGGCGTTGGGCGGGCCCAGTTCGATGACTTCGGGGCAGATTTGGGCGATGAAGCGCCCGTCGCTGGTGCCGCCGCTGGTCGATAGCTCGGCTTGCAGGCCCGTTTCGGCGGCGATGGCGGCGCGGGCGGCGTCCAGCAGCGGGCCAGGGCGGGTGAGAAAGGGCTGGCCGCTGAGCGTCCACTCCAGCGCGTAGTCCAGCCCGTGGCGATCCAGCACGGCGGCCACGCGCTCTTGCAGGCTTTGCGGGGTGGATTCGGTGCAAAAGCGAAAGTTGAAATCCAGCACGGCTTCGCCGGGGATGACGTTGCTCGCGCCCGTGCCGGCGTGCAGGTTGCTGACCTGCCAGCTCGTGGGGGGAAAGTGCTCGTTGCCCTCATCCCAGCGCATGGCGGCCAGCTCGGCCAGGGCGGGGGCCAGCTCGTGCACGGGGTTGCGCGCCAGGTGGGGATAGGCGATGTGGCCCTGCACGCCGGAGACGGTGAGCCGCCCGGAGAGGCTGCCGCGCCGGCCGTTTTTGATCATGTCGCCCGTGCGCTGCACGCTGGTGGGCTCGCCCACGACGCACCAGTCCAGCCGCTCGCCACGGGCCTGGAGCTGCTGGCAGACGAAGGCGGTGCCGTCGCGCGCGGGGCCTTCTTCGTCGCTGGTCAGCAGCAGGGCGATGCCCAGGGGCGACTGCGGGCGCTGGCGCAAAAAGGTTTCGGCGGCCACGACGAAGGCGGCAATCGAGGTTTTCATGTCGCTGGCGCCACGGGCGTAAAGCCGCCCTTCGCGCACGGCGGGGGCAAAGGGCGGGCTGGCCCAGCGCTCGGCAGGGCCGGGGGGCACGACGTCGGTGTGGCCGGCAAACACCAGCGTGGGCGCTTGCGGCGGGCCGCGCCGCGCCCAGAGGTTGCGCACGCGAAAGTCGGCCGGGCCGCTGCTCATGTCTTCGCAGGCAAAGCCCAGGGGAGCCAGGCGCTGGATGAGCGCATCCATGCAGCCGGCGTCGTCAGGGGTGACGGAGGGGCGCTCCAGCAATTGCCGCGCCAGCGCCAGCGTGGCGGCGGCTTCGGACGAATCGGAAAAGTCGGGGACAGGGGCCTGGGCGGGCATGGCGAGGTCGTGGGAGTTGTGAAAAGGAAAGGGGGGACAAAAGAAAAGGCCGGGCTTTTTCAAGTCCGGCCATGTTTTGCTAGCTTAATGATAGCTGCGCACGCAGCATTCACGGGCCTTGCGGGCGTTTTTCAGGGTGCGTTCAGGATGCGCCGCCGAGCCGGGGATCGTCCAGCGCGCCCATGTGCGAGGAGCCAAAGCCCGTGGTGGAACCAAAGCCGGTGGAGCCGAACTGGGTGGACTGAAAGCGGCTGTTGTGCACATCCAGCGTGATGTCGGTAAACGAGGGTTCGTCGCTGATCGTTTCTTCGGCCTGCTTGGGCTGCTGGCCGGGCTGGGCGCGGTCGTCGTTTTGCAGACGCCAGAGCAAGTTGGTGGGCGAGTCGGCGTTGGCCAGGCCCTCCTTGCGGTCGATGCGGCCTTCCATGATGAGGCGGGCCAGGTCGGATTCAAAGGTTTGCGAGCCTTCGGCGATGGAGTTGTCCATGGCTTCCTTGACGCCGGAAAAGTCGCTTTTTTCGATCAAGTCGGCCACCAGCCTGGTGTTGAGCATGACTTCCACGGCCGGGGTGCGCTGGCCGTCCAGCGTGCGGATCAGGCGCTGCGAGACGATGGAGCGCAGCGCCGAGGCCAGATCGCCCAGCAGCGTGGGGCGCACTTCGACGGGATAAAAGCTCAGGATGCGGTTGAGCGCGTGGTAGCTGTTGTTGGCGTGCAGCGTGGCCAGGCACAGGTGGCCCGACTGGGCATAGGCGATGGCTGCGCTCATGGTTTCGCGGTCGCGAATCTCGCCGATCATGATCACGTCGGGCGCCTGGCGCAGCGCGTTTTTCAGGCCGATGTGCAGGCTGGACGTGTCGCTGCCCACTTCGCGCTGGTTCACGATGGATTTCTTGTTCGTGAACATGTATTCCAGCGGGTCTTCGATGGTGAGGATGTGGCCCGTCATGCGCTCGTTGCGGTGATCGAGCATGGCCGCCAGCGTGGTCGATTTGCCCGCGCCCGTGGCGCCCACCATGAGGATGAGGCCGCGCTTGAGCATTACCAGATCGGCCAGCACGGGCGGCAGATTGAGCGACTCCAGCGGCGGAATGTCCGGGCTGATGAAGCGGATGACCACCGAATACATGCCCCGCTGGCGCATGGCCGAGATACGGAAGTTGCCCACGCCGTGCATGGGCAGCGCAGTGTTGAGCTCGCCGGTTTCCTTCAGCTCCTCGATGCGGTTGGGCGGCATGATGTCCATCAGCAGGTTCATGGGGCCGTCCACCGGCAGCGGGTTGGCGTTGATGGGCAGGTATTCGCCGTTGATCTTGATGGTGGCGGGCGCGCGCGGAGCCAGATACACGTCTGACGCCTTTTTCTCAGCCATAAGCATGAGGATGCGCTCCATCATCGTTGTGGGTGCGGTGGTGGCCATCTTGTTTTCCTCTCCTGTCGGGGTTTGCGAAAAACGCTTCGCGTAAATGTTTCAGGGGCGCAGCAGCTCGTTGATGCTGGTTTTCGAGCGCGTTTGCGCATCCACCTGCTTGACGATCACGGCGGCATACAAACTGTAACCCTGCCCGCCGGCAGTTTCGCGCGGCAGCGCGCCGCTGACCACCACGCTGCCCGCAGGCACGCGGCCGTAGCTGATTTCGCCCGTTTCGCGGTTGAAGATGGGCGTGCTCTGGCCGATGTAAACGCCCATGCCCAGCACCGAGTTTTCTTCCACGATCACGCCTTCCACCACTTCGGAGCGCGCGCCGATGAAGCAGTTGTCTTCAATGATGGTCGGGTTCGCCTGTAGCGGCTCCAGCACGCCGCCCAGGCCCACGCCGCCTGACAAGTGCACGTTCTTGCCCACCTGCGCGCAGCTGCCCACCGTGGCCCAGGTGTCCACCATCGTGCCCTCATCCACATAAGCGCCGATGTTCACGTAAGAGGGCATGAGCACCGCGCCTCGGCCGATAAAGCTGCCGCGCCGCGCCACGGCGGGCGGGGCCACGCGCACGCCGGCGGCGGCCAGCTGCTCGGCGCTTTGGCCGCCGAACTTGGTCGGCACCTTGTCGAAAAAGCTCAACTCGCCCGCCTGCACGGGCACGTTATCGGCCAGGCGAAAAGACAGCAGCACGGCTTTCTTGACCCACTGATGCACCGTCCACTGCCCCACGCCTTCGCGCGTGGCCACACGCAGGCGGCCCGCATCCAGCTCGGCCAGCACGTGCTCCACGGCCTGGCGCACCTCGGCGCTGGCCGTGGCGGGGGAAATATCGGCGCGGTTTTCCCACGCCGTTTCTATGGTTTGTCTGAGTTGCTCTTTCACGGTTTTCTCTCTTTCAAAATCAGGTTGGGAAAATCAAAAAACAAAATCGCACTATTGGGCTGGAAATAATCATTGCGCCCCTCATCGCCAGCGCACGGGCCGACTTTTTCCTGCCCCATGGCGTATCACCACGCTTTTTCAGCCCCCTCAGCCATTTCGTGCCCCCTGAATGAAGCTGGCGATGCGGCGGGCCGCTTCCACGCATTCGTCCACCTCGGCCACCAGCGCCATGCGCACGCGGCCTGCGCCCGGATTTTCGCCAGCAAACTCGCGCGCCAGATAGCTGCCGGGCAGCACCGTCACATTGCGCGCGGCATAAAGCGCGCGGGCAAAAGCGGCATCGTCCTGTCCGAAGGCCGCAGGCACGCCGGCCCACAGGTAAAACGAAGCATCGGGCAGGCGCACATCCAGCACCGGCTCCAGCAGGGGCATCACCTGCGCGAACTTGGCGCGATACAGCGCCCGGTTGGCCTGCACATGCGCCTCGTCATCCCACGCAGCCACGCTGGCCGCCTGCACCGCGCCGCCCATGGCGCTGCCGTGGTAGGTGCGGTAGAGCAAAAAAGCCCGAAGGATGTCCGCATCGCCCGCCACAAAGCCCGAGCGCAGCCCCGGCACATTGCTGCGCTTGGAAAGGCTGGTGAGCATGACCAGGTTTTTGAAATCGCCCCGCCCCAATTGCGCCGCCGCCTGCAAGCCGCCCAGCGGCGGGTGTGCGTCGTCAAAGTAAATCTCGCTGTAGCACTCGTCCGAGGCGATGACGAAACCGTGCTCGTCGCTCAAGCGAAACAGCATTTGCCACTCTTGCAGCGGCATCACCGCGCCAGCCGGATTGCCGGGCGAGCACACGTAAACCAGCTGCGTGCGCGCCCACACCTCGGGCGGCACCTCATCCCATCGCGGGGCGAAATTGCGCGCCGGATCGCTGGGCACGTAATGCGGCTCGGCCCCGGCCAGCAGGGCCGCGCCCTCGTAGATTTGATAGAAGGGATTGGGGCAGGCCACGGTAGGCCGCGGGCGGCCGGGATCGATCACCGTTTGCGCCAGGGCAAACAACGCCTCGCGCGTGCCCAGCACGGGCAGCACCTGGCGCTGCGCATCCACCGTCACGCCGTAGCGGCGGTGCAACCAGCGCGCGCAAGCCTGGCGCAGCGCAGGCTGGCCCAGCGTGGCCGGATAAGCGGCCAAGCCCGCATCCAGCGCCTGGGCAAGCGCCTGCTTGAGCAAGGCCGGCGCGGCGTGGCGCGGCTCGCCTATGCCAAGGTTGATGGGAGAAAAATGAGCCGGCGGCGTCACTCCGGCAAAAAGCTGGCGCAGCCGCTCAAAGGGATAGGGCTGCAAACGCGAAAGCAATGGATTCATGCGGGCAGATTGTGCGGGCGTTTTGCCAGACGTTTAGACGGGCAGACCGGCATTTTTGACAGCAGCGCGCACAGCCCCATTACCCGCCCCGGCCACGCCGCCGCCACAGCCAACACGGGCGGCACAACCGGAAACAACTACCATCAGGCGCCAAACCACGGCGCTTTATTCAGGCATCGATACACACAGTGAAAATATCGAAAACCTGAAATCAGCCTTTCCCCGAACAAAACCACCCCCATCAAACAAAAATAATCAATGACAACCAACACGCAAATAGCGCAATAAAACCCGCCCCTCATCCCAATCAACCATGTTTTAAGGATATCACCATGTCAACACGCACACCACACGCCGCCGCATTCAGGCATTCAGGCATTATACCTTAAATAATCCAGATAATCCAACATATTTCGCCGTTTCCCGCCTGGCGAAAACCGGGAGGGAAACATGCCGCAACTGACCTGGGTAGGTAAAGACAAAGTCAAAAACCACCATCACGAAGTCCCCTTTCATCTACTCGACAAAATCCGTGATTTTCAGGCTGCCCCGGGCAAGCCCGACAACCGGCGCGACAACATCCTGATTCACGGCGACAACCTGCTGGCGCTCAAAAGCCTGCTGCCCGAATTTGGCGGGCGCGTCAATTGCATTTATATCGACCCGCCTTACAACACGGGCAATGAAGGCTGGGTTTACAACGACAACGTCAACGACCCCCGCATACAAAAATGGCTGGACGCAGTGGTCGGCAAGGAAGGCGAGGATTTAAGCCGCCACGACAAATGGCTGTGCATGATGTATCCGCGTTTGAAGCTGTTAAAGCAGCTTTTGGCGGATGATGGGGTGATTGCCATCCATATTGATGAAAATGCTTGCACCTTGCTTCATACCCTGATGATTGAAATTTTTGGCGCGGCAAATGATTTGGGAACGATTGTCTGGGACAAGAAAAATCCCAAAGGCGATGCCAGAAAACTCTCATATCAGCACGAAAACATTATCGTATTCTGCAATAATCGATTTCACGACAGCAAACGCTTGCGCCGCTTCAAGAAAAACGCGCCTGCCATGTTGAAAAAAGCTGCCGCATTATTTGCCAAAATCGGTAAAACACAAATTCCCGATGACTTGAAAGCCACCGTCAAAAAATACGGTTTACCAAAAGAAATTTTGGACTCTTTCAAATTCAAAGCAGATTTGGAATGGGTTAACCAGGAATTCCAAAAATGGCTCGCCAAGCAGGATTTTTCCAACGGGGAAAAGGCTTATAAATTCATTGATAAAAATGGCAATATTTTTCAAACCGTTTCGATGGCATGGCCCAATAAAGACGAGGCTCCAGGCGAATATTTTTATTCTTTAATTCATCCTGTTACTCGAAAAATTTGTCCGCTACCTGAACGAGGCTGGCGCAATCCGTGGGAAACGATGCAGAATTTACTGGATAACGATAAAGTTGTTTTTGGCACAGATGAAAGCACACAACCTAGAAACAAATATTTGTTATCAGAAAATCTTTCCGAAAATATCCCATCCATTCTTCATTTTGGCGGCAGTGATGACGTTTTGCAAAAAAGTATCGATATTAAATTGGAAAACCCCAAACCGCATGAATTTGCAATCGAATTACTTTCTTATTTTACTGATAAAGATTCAGTAGTTCTAGACTCCTTCGTAGGCAGCGGCACCACCGCCCACGCTGTTCTGAATTTAAACAAACGCGACGGCGGCGATCGTCGATTTATCGGCATCGAAATGATGGATTATGCCGAAAACATTACAGCCGAACGCATACGCCGCGTCATCAATGGCTACGGCACAAAACCGGAAACCCAGCAGGGCACGGGCGGCGGATTTTCTTTTTACCGCGTGGGCGATGCCTTGTTTGATGCGGAACGAAACCTCAACCCGGCCGCGCCCGTGGAATCGGTGCGACGATATATCGCCTATACCGAAGGGCTGCCCGCTTCGGCCTTGCCAGAACATGAAAGGCCGCCTGAAAACGGGGAAATCCAGCATAAAAATCCTGTTTCACCCTATTTTCTCGGCATGAAAGACGGCGCGGCTTATCTTTTCCATTATGAACCCGACCGCGCCACTGATTTGAGTCTGGATTTTCTGCAAACCATACGCACCGAAACGCTGCCTGAAAAACCCGAGCGCTGGGTGATTTATGCCGACCGCACATTGCTCTCGCAAGAACAAATGAAGCAACTCGGCATTGTTTTCAAGCGCATTCCGCGCGATATTTCAAAACTGTAAGGGGCGGCAAATGGAAATGAAAAACTACCAGCAGCGGGTGCTGGATGATTTGCAGGATTATCTCGATTTGCTGCTGCGTCCTGATTCGGGCAGTCTGAAAAACGTGTTTGCTGAATATTGGCAGAACAAGGGCATGGCGGCGGACAAAATCACGCCGTATTGTGACAGGCTGGGCGATGTGCCGAATGTGTGCCTGAAAGTTCCGACGGCGGGCGGCAAAACCTTTTTGGCGGTCAATGCCCTGAAACCCGTTTTTGACGCGCACTCGCACTACGGGCAAACGCGGCCGCAAATGGTGGTTTGGCTGGTGCCTTCGGAGGCGATTTTGTCGCAGACTCTGAAAAATCTGGGCGATGTGCAGCACCCTTACCGCATGAGGCTGAATACCGATTTTGGCGGGCGCGTGCAGATATTCGACAAGGAAGACGTGTTGCGCGGCAACGGTTTTGACGCGGACACGGTGAAAAGCGGCATTTCCATTTTGGTGATGACCTTCGACAGCCTGAAAGGGCGCAGCAAGGACACGCTGCGCGCTTTTCGGGAAAACGGCAATCTGGCTTCATTTGAAGGGGAAGCGCCGCTTGAAACCAGGCTGCCCGAATATGATGAAACCGCGCTGATCAATGTATTGCGCGGCCTCAATCCCATGGTGGTCATCGATGAAAGCCATAATGCCGCAACGCCTTTGTCTCTGGAAATGATGGGCAGCCTGAACCCGTGTTTTGTACTGGAACTCACTGCCACGCCGCGCAATTTCAGCAACATCATCAGTTATGTGGGCGCAAGCGCGCTCAAGGCCGAGCAAATGGTGAAACTGCCCGTGATTGTCAGTCGCCAGCGCACGCAGGCCGAAGTTTTGATGGCGGCTGTCACGCTGCGGGCAAATCTGGAGCGCACGGCGGCCGAGGCGCAAAAACGGGGCGGCGCATATATACGCCCCATCGTGCTGTTTCAGGCCGAACCGCGCAGTAAAGACGACAAAACCACATTTGACAAGGTAAAAACCGCACTGGCCGATATAGGCATTCCAGGCGAGCAAATCGCGGTGAAAACATCGGATATCAACGATCTGAAAAACCATGATTTGCTCTCGCCAGACTGCCCTATACGTTTTGTGATTACCGTCAATGCGCTGAAAGAGGGCTGGGATTGCCCGTTTGCCTATATTCTCGCCAGCCTGGCCAACCGTTCATCCGAAACCGATGTGACCCAAATCGTCGGGCGAATTTTGCGCCAGCCCCATGCGCGCAATCATTCCCTGGCGGATTTGAATATCAGCTATGTATTTACTTCGTCAGAACAGTTTGATCATACTTTGGGTAAAGTGGCCGAAGGCTTGAACCGGGCCGGTTTCAGCGAACGAGATTATCGTGTGGCGGAATCGGATCAAAACCTCTCTGAAAATACAGGGCCGGCTGAAAACGAAACGGCACAAATCACGCTTGATTTGACTGAAAAAGCCGCACAGGATACCGATGGATCGGGTTTGAATATTCCAGAAAATTTCAAACTGCCCGAAACGGGCGCGGATTTGGAAAACGATACACAAAATCCGGTTGCAGAAAAAATGGTTCAATTGCAGCAGCAAGCTGCCGCCGCCGGGCAGGCATTTGCCGATCAGGCGCGGCTGGCCGAAGCGCAGCAAAATCCGCCCGAGGAGTTGAGCGATAAAATGAATACGCAAAAAATGCGCCCCGAGTTTGCCGCCGAACTGGCTGATTTCAAACTGCCGCAATTTGCTTTTACGCAATTTTTTGGCGGCCTTTTCGGAGGCAGCGAGGCGGTTTTACTGGACAAGGCCAATTTGCTGGGCGGCTTTCAATTGAGCAAATGCGATTCCAATATCGATTTCGACAGCATAAACAGTTCCGTATGGTTAGTCGATCCCGATAATAACGACCGTATCCGTTTTCAGCCGCTGAAAGGCGTGGACAAGCAGCATTTCGTCAAAATGTTTGCCCATCAGTCCGCGCAAACCCAGCAGGCGGCGCTGGTGCAAAAGCTGTTTGAGCTGGCCGGCCGAAAAGCGTTTTATCCCATCGAAGACGGTGAAATTCGCAAATATTTTGGCCGCATCGTGGGGGATATGGATGCAGATCGGCGAGAACACTGCTTCAGTCATTTGCCGCAGTATTTTTCCGTGATTAAACGCAAAATAGACGGCCTTGCCGCTGCGCACGCCGAAAAGGAGTTTGACAAGGGGCTGCAAACCCGCAGCATCATCATTCGCCCGAGTTACGTTCTGCCGCCAAATATCAGCCCCGGCAAAATGCACAATTTGGATATAGCCAACAGTCTTTATGAAAGAGAAGGCGAGATGAGTACGTTTGAATTCGAAATGCTGCGCAAAATTCTTGATGCAGAAGATATCCGCCTGAAATGGTGGCACCGCAATATAAGCGGCAAGGGGTTTTGCATGAACGGTTTTATCAACCATTACCCTGATTTCATCATGATGACCGAGCGCGGCGCACTGGTTTTGCTGGAAACCAAGGGCAGTCAACTGGATGGCAGCGACAGCGCCGCGAAAATCCGCCTTGGAAAGGCATGGGATGATGCCTGCCGCGGCTTGAATGATGGACGCAATTATGTGTATATGATGGTATTCGACCAGCAAAAACCGCAAGGGGCATGCAACCTGGCCGAAGCCGTGGATTTATTGGGAAAACTATAAAATCCTCGCAAAGACCCACGCATAACCAGCCTGTTTCAATCCAGCGCGGCGGAAAATCAAACGGTATAATCACCTCCTGCCGGCGTTGGATTCATGCCGCTTTTGTTTTCCAACCTTTATTTGTCTCATGAAACGCACTTCTTTTTCTGTTTCTCTGGTTTTTCGCGCTGCGGCCGCGGCGGCGCTGGTGGCCGCACTGGCGCCTGCGCAGGCGCAGCTCACGGGCGAGCTGGAGCGCTGCCCGCCGGGGCTGAAGGCCAATACGCCCGACGCCCAGTTTGAAGACGCCGGCCCCGGCCTGGTGCTGCACAAGCCCAGCGGCCTGATGTGGAAGCGATGCAGCGAGGGCCAGAGCTGGAACGCGGAGGAAAAAACCTGCGATGGCGAAACGCGCAAGTTCAAGTGGGACGACGCCGTGGCCCACGTAGCCCGGGTGAACCAGCAGGCGGACACCGAAGGGCTGGGCCACGGCGACTGGCGGCTGCCCGAAGTGGGCGAGCTGCAATCGCTGATCGAATACGCCTGCCGCGCCCCGGCCCTCAACACGCGCCAGTTCCCGGGCACGGGCGGCTGGCTGTACTGGAGCGCCACGCCCGTAACGGGCTTTGACCGCTACTCCTGGGGCGTGTATTTCGAGCAGGGCAACAGCTATTGGTACAGCCAGCGGCTGGACTACCGCGTGCGCCTGGTGCGCACGGCCCGCCCGGCGGCGTCGAATTGACTAAAAAAACGGCAAATCGCCCGCAGCGCCCGCCGAATCCGCTGCGCTGGGGCGTGATGGCAGCCGGGTTTGTATTTGGATACAAGATTTTGCTTACCAATTAAGCAAACCGCCCGCAGCGCCCGTAAATACTGCGCAGTGCGCTATCAAAACAGGAAAAATCTGTGGATAACCTGCCCTGAAGCCGACTCCGAAACCGCCCCGTTGCCAATCACCCAAACCAGCGCCCGGCCCACATCCCTTTCGCAACGCTCGCGGGTGCGCTTTCACACAAGCGCCATCTGCCGGATGGGGTGATGGGCATGGCTGGGGGCAACGCCCGCCCACTGCGCCCGGCCTCCTTCTCAACAGCCCTTCCCCGTCCTCAAAAGCCGCGCCCCGTGCGCGATGCCGTGTTTTTCCGCAATTCCTGTCGGGCGGAAATCCGCCGCATCCTGCCCTCAAGTCACCCCCTCCATCCCTGAAGCCAAGGGCGGATAGCGGTTTCGCTTGTATTTGGATACAAGATTTTGCTCACCAATTAAGCAAATCGCTCGCAGCGCCCGTCCATGCTGCGCAGCGCGCTATCAAATCAGGAAAAATCTGTGGATAACTGGCCGTTTCGGGGAGCCGTTCGGGCGGTTTTTTGGCCCCTGCCCTGCTGCCCGGCGAGGGGCGGCGTCAGGTTTTGGGCAGCAGACGGGCCACGGGGGCGAAGCTGCGGCGGTGGCAAGGGCTGGGGCCGTGGGCTTGCAGGGCGGCCAGGTGGGCGGCGGTGCCGTAGCCCTTGTGTGTGGCGAAGCCGTATTGGGGCCATTGCCGGTGGGCTTGTTCGCACCAGCGGTCGCGCTGCACTTTGGCGAGGATGGATGCGGCGCTGATGGCGGGCACTTTGGCGTCGCCGCCGACGATGGCTTCGGCCAGCATGGGCAGGCGCGGCAGGCGGTTGCCATCGACCAGCACGCGCGCGGGCACCAGGCGCAGGCCGGCGACGGCGCGCTGCATGGCCAGCAGGGTGGCTTGCAGGATGTTGAGGCGGTCGATTTCTTCTTCGCTGGCCTGGCCGATGGCGCAGCACAGGGCTTTGTCCTGTATTTGGTCGAAAAGCTGTTCGCGCCGCCGGGGGCTGAGTTTTTTCGAGTCGGCCAGGCCGGCGATGGGCTGGCGCGGGTTGAGGATGACGGCGGCAGCGAGCACGGGGCCGGCCAGGGGGCCGCGTCCGGCTTCGTCCACGCCGGCAACGAGGCCGGGGCCGGCCCAGTCGAAGGCGGCCTGTTCAGCGCGCAAGAAGGTTTTCGATGACATGGCGGGCCACTTGCGCGGTGGGGCGTTGCAGTTGCTGGTGCAAGTCAGTAAAGCGCGCGCGCAGGGCGGCGGCGCGCTCGGGCGCGTCCAGCCAGTCCAGCGCGGCTTGCGCCAGCGCGGCGGGGGTGGCTGCGTTTTGCAGCAGCTCGGGCACGGCAAAGGGGGCGTCGGGGCGGTCGGCCCATTCGTGGGCGCTGGTTTGCGGCGGGCGGCGCAGCCATTGCGGCGGCGCGCAAAGGATGTTGGGCAGGCCCACCCAGGGCAGCTGGCGCTTGCGGCGCATGAGCCAGTAGCTGAACGCGGGCATGGCATAGGCGATGACCATGGGGCGCTTGAACAGCGCGGCTTCCAGCGTGGCGGTGCCGCTGGCAATCAGCGTGACATCGCAGGCGGCCAGCGCCAGGTGCGATTGGCCCGGCTCGCCCAGCACGCGCAGCGCATTGCCCAGGCCGCTGGCTGCGGCCAGCGCCTGCACGCGGCCGAGCAGGTGCGGCACTGCGGGCCAGATAAAGCGCGCCGAGGGCCGGGCCTGCGCGATCAGGCGCGCGGCTTGCAAAAAGCGCGGGGCCAGGTGCGTGATTTCGGCCTGGCGGCTGCCGGGCAGCAGGGCGATGACGGGGCCTGCGCCGCCTGCCAGATCGCTGCGCCCGCCCGCGCTGGCGTCCAGCGCCTGGCGCGCGGCCTGGCTGTCGGGCTGCATGGGGATGCGCGAGGCCAGCGGGTGGCCGACATAGGTGGCGCGGATGCCGTGCTCGGCCAGCCACTGCGGCTCGAAGGGAAACAGGCACAGCACATGGTCGGCCGCTGCGCGCAGCAGGGGTAGCTTTTCGGCCCGCCAGGCCCAGAAGGAGGGGCTGACGAAGTGCAGCGTTTTCACGCCGGCGGCGCGCAGGCGCGCTTGCAGCGCGAAGTTGAAATCGGGCGCATCCACGCCGATGAACAGATCGGGGCGCTCGCGCAGCAGGCGCTGGCCCAGTTGGCGGCGCAGGCGCAGCAGCGCGGGCAGGCGCGGCAGCACTTCCAGATAGCCGCGCACCGAGAGCAGATCGATGGGCCACCACGCCTCAAAGCCCTGCCGCTGAAGCTGCGGCCCGCCCACGCCCGCCGCGCGCAGCCCGGGCCAGGCGCTGCGCAGCGCCGCCAGCAGCTCCGCGCCCAGCAAATCGCCCGAAGGCTCGGCTGCGCACAGGGCAAAAAAGGGGGAGGGGTTCATGAATCAGAAAAACGGGGCTTGCCTCGATGGGCCTTGCCGGGCTTTACCGGGTTTTACCGGGCCTTGCCGCCCTTGTCTTTCGGCTGAGTTGCTGAAGCCGGGGCCGGGGCCTGCACCCTGGCCTGCTTGAGCACATCCTGCATCGCCGCCTGCACCCTGGGCAGCGCCTGCATCATCATTTGCTGGGTCAGGGCCATGCTTTTTTGCATGATTTGCGGCATTTTGCTCACCATGGCCCGCCCGGTGGGCGATTGGTAAAAGCTGATTAATCCGTCGATTTCTTCCTGGGTAAATACGTCGGAATAAATGGCAGCCATTTGCGGCTGCATTTTGGCCCAGGACATTTCCTCTTTCATGATTTGCGCCAGGCGGGCGGGAAACTTGTCAATAATCGCCTGCTGCTCGGCCGTGACGGATTGGCCTTTCAATATTTGCTGCAAATTATTTTTCATTATCCCGTCGATTTGCGCATGGGCGCTTTCCAGCATTTTTTCGCTTTCGCTCAGGCGCAGCAGTTCATTGATCGATTCGGGCGATGCGGGCGCGGCCCACACCGCGCCGGCGGCACAAAACAAAGCAACTGCCAAAACGGGGCGCATGAGTTTCATGAAATTTTGTCCTTTCAAATAAAAATCAAAAACAGCAAAAACCCCTGCACGCAAAAAACCGGGCGCTGAATCAGGCCCGGCGTGCAAGGGGTGGCGACTATATAGAGAAAGAGCGGGCTTTCAGTGCATCAGCCTCAGCTCACCAGCGCGCGCAGGCGATCGGGCAGGGGCTGCGATTTTTGCGCCTGGCGATCCACCCACACCAGCGTGGCGCCGCCACTGGCGCATATCTGGCCGGGCTGATCGGCTTTTTCCATGGTCGTCCAGGTTTCAAAAGAGCTGCGGCTCACGTCGCTGGCATACATCTTCAGCCGCACCTGGCCGGGATATTCAAACTGGCGGTGGAAGTTGCAAAACACATGCACCACCACCAGCCCGCAGCCCACGGGCGAGATGGGAAAGCCCGATTGCGTGCTCCAGTCCACGCGGGCCACGTCCATGTATTGCAGATAAACGCTGTTGTTGACGTGGCCCAGCGCGTCCATATCGCCCCAGCGGATGGGAATGAGGCACTCGTGTATGAGTTTTTTCTGTTCGGGCAGCAGGATTTTCATGGCCGCCAAGCCTACGGCAAAGCCCCCCGCCTTAATGCAGTGGACTTCCCCATCAGGGCTTTCCCTAGTATCCGGCGAAAGCAAAGTTATCCACAGATTTTTCCTGATTTGATAGCGCACTGCGCAGTATCCACGAGGGTTTCAGAAGGCTTGCCTGTTTTTTCATCAAGAAAAGAATGTATCCCGGACGGGGCCGGGCCGTTACATACAATCCGGGCCCACCTGCCCCTGCGGGCGGTGAGTTTTTGAAACATTTCCCCCACGAAAGCGAAGCAGCATGACGCCACAAGCCATCCTTGAGCAATTCGGCCCGCGCGAGGCCATGGAATACGACGTGCTCATCGTCGGCGCCGGCCCGGCCGGCCTGGCCGCCGCCATCCGGCTCAAGCAACTGGCCGCCAGCCAGGAAAAGGAAATTTCCGTGGTCGTGCTGGAAAAAGGCTCCGAGCCGGGCGCGCACATCCTCTCGGGCGCGGTGATGGACCCGGGCGCGCTCACCGAGCTGCTGCCCGACTGGAAGGAGCAGGGCGCGCCGCTCAAGCAGCTCGTCACCGACGATGCCTACGTTTTCCTCAGCGCCACGGGCAGCCTGCGCGTGCCCAATGCCATGCTGCCGCCCTTTGCCGACAACCACGGCAACTACATCATCAGCCTGGGCGATCTGGTGCGCTGGCTGGCGGCGCAGGCCGAGGCGCTGGGCGTGGAAATCTTCCCCGGCTTTGCCGCCGCCGAGGTGCTCTACAACGAAGACGGCAGCGTCAAGGGCGCAGCCACCGGCAACATGGGCATAGGCAAGGACGGCGAGCCGACCGACAACTTCCAGCTGGGCATGGAGCTGCACGCCAAATACACCCTGTTTGCCGAAGGCGCGCGCGGCCAGCTGGGCCGCCAGCTCATCGAGCGCTTCAAGCTCGACTCTGAAAGCGATCCGCAAAGCTACGCCATCGGCATCAAGGAACTTTGGGAAATCGACCCCTCGCGCCACACGCCCGGCATGGTCATGCACACCGCCGGCTGGCCCATGGACGAGATGACCTACGGCGGCGCTTTCATGTATCACGCCGAGGACAACAAGGTCTATTGCGGCTTCGTGGTGGGGCTGAACTACCGCAACCCCTACCTCAGCCCCTTCGAGGAATTTCAGCGCTGGAAAACGCATCCGCGCGTGAAATGGTTTTTCACCGACGACGAGGGCAAGGTCAACGCCAAGCGCATCAGCTACGGCGCGCGCGCCATCACCGCCGGCGGCCTTTCGTCACTGCCCAAGGTGGTTTTCCCCGGCGGCGCGCTGCTGGGCTGCAACGCCGGCTTTCTCAACGTCAGCCGCATCAAGGGCAGCCACAGCGCCATCAAAAGCGGCATGCTGGCCGCCGAAGCCGCCGCCGCCGCCCTGGCCGCCGGCCGCCAGCACGATGAATTGAGCGACTTCCCCGAGCAGTTCAAACAAAGCTGGCTGCACGAGGAGCTGCACAAAGACCGCAACTTCAAAAACTGGTTCAAAAAAGGGCTGACCGTGGGCACGCTCATGAACGGCTTTGAGCAATTCGCGCTGCGCGGCCACATCCCCTGGACGCTGCACCGCCACGAACCCGACCATGTGCAGCTACGCGCCGCCGCCGCCTGCAAGCCCGTCGAATACCCCAAGCCCGACGGCCAGCTCACCTTCGACCGGCTCTCCAGCGTCTTTATCAGCAACACCAGCCACGAGGAAAACCAGCCCTCGCACCTGACCCTCAAGGACCCGGCCGTGCCCGTGGCCGTGAACCTGGCCAAATACGCCGGGCCGGAAGGACGTTACTGCCCCGCCGCCGTGTATGAATTCGTCACCGACGAAGAAAGCGCCGCAGAAGGGGCCGAGGGCACATCCGGCAGCCAGCGCCTGCAAATCAACGCCGCCAACTGCCTGCACTGCAAAACCTGCGACATCAAGGACCCCACGCAAAACATCGTCTGGGTCGCCCCCGAAGGCGGCGGCGGCCCCAACTACTCGGGCATGTAAGCCGCCCGAAACCGCCCGCGCCCGCCCGCGTTTCTTGCCCCGTTTTTTTTCATGACCGAACTGCTCTACACCCCCGAACACCAGTGGCTGCGCCTGGACGATGCGGCCAGCGGCCTGGCCACCGTGGGCATCACGCCCCACGCACAAGACGCGCTGGGCGACATCGTCTTCGTGCGCTGCCCCGAAATCGGCCAAACCCTGGCGCGCAACGACGTGGCCGCCGTCATCGAATCCGTCAAGGCCGCCGCCGACGTTTACATGCCCGTGGACGGCCACATCCTGCAAACCAATCAGGATGCGCTGCAAGCCGACCCCGCCCTGCTCAACACCGACCCCCTGGGCGCGGGCTGGCTGTTCCAAATCCGCCTGACCCGGCCCGGGCAAGTCAGCGAGCTGCTCAGCGAAGCGGCCTATCAGGCGCTGCTCAAGAGCGGCTGAATCGCCCTTCCCTCACCCTTCCCTCGCCCTGAAAAGCGCCCGCGCTGGCGCAATCGCGGGCAGCTTGTAACGGCTGTTTGCAAGGAAATGGGCCTGAACTAAACTTGCGCTCTTTTTTTTGATGCGCGCCTTCCGGCGCTCTGCCTCTTTCCGTCATGCTGCATCGACTGTTCACCTGCCTGGCTCTGGCCCTGGCCCTGACCACCGCCCAAGCCGCACCCGTGCGCAACGCCAAAACCAAGCCCCACACCAGCCAGAAAGCCAGCCCGAAAAAAGCCGCCAGGCCCGCCGACAAAGCGGATGCCAAAGCCGCCTCAAAGCCCAAACCCGCCGCCAAGAAGAAAACCGCGAAATCCCGCGCCGCGAAAAAAACCGGCCCCGGCAAGAAAACCCCGGCTCGCGCCGCGTCCAAACTCGGCGCACCTCTCGTTTCCTCCGCTGCAACCGACGCGCCGCTGCCCGCCAGCGGCCTGGGCATCAAGGTCACGGTGCAGCCCCTGCCCGCCCCCTCCTCCGTTGCCGCCGCTGCCCCCGAATCGGCGGGCGACCCCATCGCTCATTTGCTGGCCGCCAAATCACTGCCTGCCAGCAGCAGCGGCTACGGCATCAGCCATGCCGCGCTCACTCCTGATCGCGCCAGCCAGCTTCTGATGGCCGCGCTGGGCCACAGCGGCGCCAAATACCGGCTGGGCGGCACTTCGCGCGAAACCGGCTTTGATTGCAGCGGCTTTGTGCAGCAGATGTATCACCAGGCCGTGGGCCTGAAGCTGCCGCGCGACACTGCCTCGCAGGCAGCGGCTACCCAGGCCATTGACGTAGCCCACCTGGCCCCCGGCGATCTGGTGTTTTTCAACACCCAGCGCCGCGCCCACAGCCACGTGGGCATCTACATGGGCGAAGGCAAATTCATCCACGCCCCGCGCACCGGCCAGAGCGTGCGCGTGGAAAACATGAATGCCCGCTACTGGAAAAAACGCTTTGACGGCGCGCGCCGCGTGGCCCTGCTGCATGAGGACTCGCCCGCCGCCGCACCGCTGCCCCTGTTGTCCTCGCTGGCGCACCCGGGCCAGTCCCCCGCCGCCTATCCCGTCCTGCCCAACAACCTGAGCGCGCCCGCGCAACTGCGCTGATCCCCTGCCCCGCCCCGTCGGGGCTTTTTTTCGCCCCGCTGCTACCAAAACAAGAGCAGCCAACGCAGTATCCACGGGCCTTGCGGCCGCTTCCATCAGGCAAAGGCCCGCCCGCCGGGCGGCCGGCAAACGGGGCGATGCGCAGATGCGCTCCTCTAAAATCTGCGGTTCTTCCGGCTTCGGCGCGCGCAATTTGCACAAGCGGCCGATCTTTCATGATTCACCAGCAAAAAGGTTTTCCACATGAGTGAGCAGACCCCTGACAACGTCGATTTGTCCCGCATCCAGCACGAAGGCTTGCGCAGCAAGATCATGAGCGCCGAAGCCGCCGCCGCCCTGATCCAGCCCGGCTTCAACGTGGGCATGAGCGGCTTTACCGGCGCGGGCTACCCCAAGGCCGTGCCGCTGGCGCTGGCCCAGCGCATCGAGGCCGCGCACGAAGCGGGCGAAGCCTTCCGCATCGGCCTGTGGACGGGCGCTTCCACCGCGCCCGAGCTGGACGGCGCGCTGGCCAAGGTGGGCGGCATCGACCTGCGCCTGCCCTACCAGTCCGACCCCACCACCCGCGCGCGCATCAACAGCGGGCAAATGCGCTATGTGGACATGCACCTGTCGCACGTGGGCCAGTTCGTGCTGTTCGGCTATCTCGGGCATCTGAACGTAGCCGTGATCGAAGTGGCCGGCATCCTGCCCGACGGGCGGCTGATTCCCACCACCTCGGTGGGCAACAACAAAACCTGGGTTGACCAGGCCGACCACATCATTCTGGAAGTCAACAGCTGGCAGAGCATGGCGCTGGAAGGCATGCACGACATCTACTACGGCACGCGCCGCCCGCCGCACCGCCAGCCCATCATGCTCACGCAGCCCAATGACCGCATCGGCGAGCCTTATCTGCGCTGCGATCTCTCCAAGGTGATTGCCGTGGTGCCCACCAACGCCTCCGACCGCAACACGCCCTTTTCCCCGCCCGATGACAACTCGCGCCAGATCGCCGCGCACATCATCGAATTCCTGGATCACGAAGTGCGCATGGGCCGCCTGCCGCCCAACCTGCTGCCGCTGCAATCGGGCGTGGGCAACATCGCCAACGCCGTGCTGGCCGGGCTGAACGAGGACGAGTCCTTCGACGGCATGACCGCCTTCACCGAAGTGCTGCAAGACGGCATGCTGGAAATGCTCAAGTCCGGCAAGCTGCGCTTTGCCTCGGCCACGGCGCTCTCGCTCAGCCCCGAGGCCACGCGCTACTTCAACGAGCACATCGAGGAATTCCGCGGCCGCGTGCTGCTGCGCCCGCAGGAAATCAGCAACCACCCCGAGCTGATCCGCCGCATGGGCGTGATCTCCATGAACGCCATGATCGAGGCCGACCTCTACGGCAACGTCAACAGCACGCACGTCATGGGCAGCGCCATCATGAACGGCATCGGCGGCTCGGGCGACTTTGCCCGCAACGCCTATCTGTCCATCTTCATGAGCCCGTCCACGGCCAAGGGCGGCTCCATCTCCTGCATCACGCCCATGGTTTCGCACGTTGATCACACCGAGCACGACGTGCAGGTCATCGTGACCGAGCGCGGCCTGGCCGACCTGCGCGGCATGGCCCCCGTGCAGCGCGCGCGCACCATCATCGACCGCTGCGCCCACCCCAGCTATCACGACGCGCTGCTGGACTATCTGGAGCGCTCGCGCGCCGGCGCGCTGGGCCAGCACACGCCGCACCTGCTCAACGAGTCGCTCTCCTGGCACCAGCGCTATCTGGATACGGGCAGCATGCTCAAGTAAACCCGGCCGCATAAAGCGCGCCTGACCCGAGAAAACCGCCTGCGGGCGGTTTTTCCTTGCCCATTTCCCTTTCCTTTTTCACGCACGTTCCGTCATGAGTTCCGCCACGAACATCGTCCCCGACCGGCAATACCTTCGCGTGCTCACCATCGCAGGCTCCGACTCGGGCGGCGGCGCGGGCGTGCAGGCCGATCTGAAAACCTTTGCCGCCCTGGGCTGCTACGGCATGAGCGCCATCACCGCCCTGACAGCGCAAAACACCTGCGGCGTCAGCGCCATTCATGCCGCGCCCGTGCAAATACTGGCTGCGCAGATCGACGCCGTGGCCAGCGACATCGGCGCGCACGCCACCAAGATCGGCATGCTGCACTCCGTGCCCACCGTGCAAACCGTGGCCGAGGCCATCGCCCGCCACCGCCTGCCGCACGTGGTGCTGGATCCCGTCATGGCCGCCAACACCGGCGCGCCGCTGATCGAGCCGCCGGCCATCGCCGCCATCGTGCAGCACCTGTTTGCCCTGGCCGAAGTCATCACCCCCAATCTGGACGAAGCCGCCCTGCTGCTGGGCCGCCCCATCCCTGATCGGCCCGCCATGCAGGCCGCAGGGCAAGCCCTGCTGGCGCTGGGCGCGCGCGCCGTGCTGCTCAAGGGCGGCCATCTGACCGAGCCAGACCCCGCCCCCGTGCCCGATCTGCTGTTCACCGCCGCCGATCAGCCCCCCCTGCTCATCGAGCACCCGCGCGTGCCCACCGCCAATTTGCACGGCGCAGGCTGCACCCTCTCATCAGCCCTGGCCGCCTTTCTGGCCCAAGGGCAGCCCTTGCCCCAGGCGGCGCAATCGGCCTGCGCCTGGGTGCACCAGGCCATCGCCGCCGGCGCGGCCGTGCGCACCGGCCAGGGCCACGGCCCGCTCCACCACGGCGTGCAACCGCTGCCCCTCATCACCCGCCCGCTTTGATGCACCCCCTTGCTGCAAGCCCAAAACGGCTGAAAGGCCCGTGGATACTGCGTTCGCAGCTCTGCTTTCGATAGCAAAACGCACGGCTGCCCGGCCCCGGTCTTTCATCTTTCGCTGTTTGTTTCATGTTCACCGACTCCCACTGCCACCTTAACGACCCCGGCCTGGCCCAGCGCCTGCCCGAAGTGCTGGCCGCCATGCAGGCCGCGCAAGTCACGCGCGCGCTTTGCATCAGCACCAGCATGGAAGAGCTGCCCGCCGTGCAGGCCCTGGCGCAAAGCCACGCCAGCGGCAGCGGCCCGCGCATCTGGGCCAGCGCGGGCCTGCACCCCGACTACGAAGGCATGCACGAGCCCACGCTGGACGAGCTGCTGGCCGCCGCCGCCCATCCGCGCGTTGTCGCCATCGGCGAAACCGGGCTGGACTACTACCAGATGCAAGAGCGCAAGGGCGGCCGCAGCGTGGCCGATCTGGATTGGCAGCGCGAGCGCTTTCGCACCCACATCCGCGCCGCGCAGGCAGCGCGCCTGCCGCTGGTCATCCACACCCGCGCATCGGCGGCCGACACGCTGGCCATCCTGCGCGAAGAAGGCGAGGCCGGCCCGCAGCGCGCCGGCGGCGTGTTTCACTGCTTCACCGAAAACCGCGAAGTGGCCCGCGCCGCGCTTGATCTGGGCTACTACATCTCCTTTTCCGGCATCGTCACCTTCAAGAACGCGCACGACGTGCACGAAAGCGCCCGCTACGTGCCCGACGAGCGCCTGCTGATCGAAACCGACAGCCCCTACCTGGCCCCCGTGCCCCACCGGGGCAAGCCCAACTCCCCCGCCTGGGTGCCCCACGTGGCGGCCCGCCTGGCCGAGCTGCGCGGCGTCAGCGCAGAGCACATCGCCCGCATCAGCAGCGACAATTTCGACCGTCTTTTTGCCAAGGCTCTTACATGAAAAAAGCCCTTTTCGCCCCCCTGGCCGCACTGCTTGCCGCCATTGCCTTCACCCTGGCCGCCCCCGCCGCCCGGGCCGACAGCAGCGGCGAGTTTTTCCGCGCCATCAAATCCGACAACGCCAGCGCCATGCAAACCCTGCTGGCGCGCGGCATGGACCCCAACACCCGCGACGAACGCGGCCGCCCCGGCCTGCTCGTGGCCCTGCAAGACGAATCCATGCACGTGGCCGAAGCCCTGCTCGCCTCGCCCCGGCTGGATGTCAACGCGCAAAACCAGGTAGGCGAAACCGCCCTCATGCTCGCGGCCCTCAAGGGCCGGCTCGACCTGGCCCGCCGCCTCATCGCCATGGGCGCGCACGTCAACAAAACCGGCTGGACGCCCCTGCACTACGCCGCCACCGGCGGCCACGTGCCCGTGCTGGAGCTGCTCATCGAGCAACACGCCTTCATAGACGCCCAATCTCCCAACCACACCACCCCCCTCATGATGGCCGCAGGCTACGGCAGCCCTGAGGCCGTGCAATACCTGCTGCGGCAAGGCGCAGACACCCAAATGCGCAACCAGCAAAAAATGAGCGCGCTGGACTTCGCCAAACGCTACGAGCGCCCCGACGCCATCGACCTACTCAGCCGGCTGCCCCAGCCCGCCCGCCCCGCAGCCCCCCGGGGCCAGTGGTAGGCCCGCAGGCCCCTGCCCCATCGCCCCCGGCTCAGTCGCCCTGGCCCCTTTCCGGCCCGTTCCCGGCCCCTTTCCGGCCCCCGTTCCCGGCTCGTTCCCGCCCCCAACCACATCATGCAAACCTCCCACCCCGCCATTCCCTTCATGTCGGTTGCCGACATCCGCAAGTCCTTTCTCGACTTTTTCGCGCAGCGCGGCCACACCATCGTGCCCTCATCGTCGCTGGTGCCCGCCAACGACCCCACGCTCATGTTCACCAACAGCGGCATGGTGCAGTTCAAGGATGTGTTTC
>JBQNAO010000025.1:0-32112 GCA_052170415.1 Ottowia sp.
GCACTGTATCCAAGCTCAGCACCACCTCTCGGAAAAGTGCATAACACGCTCTAAAGTTTTGGCTGGCAGCTTCAATCCCAACGGGGTTGCACAGTTTATTAATGGGCAGTTTATAATGACTCCACCCGGGAGGTTGAAAGGGGAAAAAATACCAGCCACAGAAATCTTAAAATTAGAGGTCGCCAGCGAAGAAAATACAAAGGGATTTTTAGGTGCAGTAGGCGGTGGCTTGGTAGGCGGTTTCTTTCTGGGTGGGGTCGGAATGCTTGCAGGACTTCTGGCAGGCGGCAGAGGGAAAATCGTCACATTCGTTCTTGAATTCAAGGATGGGCGCAAAATATTGGGGCAGGCCGACCGAGGCATGTTCGAGAAGATTCATGCGGCATTTTTTCAGAACTCCGTAGTCATTCAGCCTTCTTCACATGAAAATGGAACTTCAGCA
Source organism: Ottowia sp. (assembly GCA_052170415.1). Lineage (GTDB taxonomy): Bacteria > Pseudomonadota > Gammaproteobacteria > Burkholderiales > Burkholderiaceae_C > Ottowia. The sequence goes on from JBQNAO010000025.1 coordinate 443, forward strand.
GAGGATATCCAAAACCAGAAAAAAGGCTGGATAATCATTGTATGCGTGTTTGCCGTTTTTTTCCTATGGAAATGCAGAGGGTCGTCCGGCGATGCCAGCCCGCACTCAACGCAGCCACCTTCCGCATCTTTGCCTGCAACGCAGGCCGAAAACAAAAAGGATGTTTTTCGCATTCCGTCTGACCCAACGGGAGTCTACAAAATCCTTGATATTTACCAGGAAAACAAAAATGCAAATGTGCAAATTACCACCAGGCGGGCGGGTAAATCAGGCACATCGTATTCTGCAAGGGAGTATGACTGCCAGAGAAATATGGTGCGCTATTTGGCGGATGGCAACACGCTAGAAGAACTCAAAGTGCCCAAACCTGGCGAATGGGCTGCTATTGTTGATGGGTCAATAGCTGCATATATTGGTGAGCGCGCGTGCAAAAAATAAGGTATGTTTACCTCTGTTTTTTGCCTCGTTGTTGCCATCTCCGACGGCGATACCCTCACGGCCCGCTGCGGAGAGCCGGGGGAATACCAGCAGGTAAAAATCCGCCTTGCCGCCATTGATGCACCAGAAAAGCGCCAACCCTACGGACAACAGGCGCGGCAAGCATTGGCTGAACTTTGCTTCCAGCAACAGGCGCAAATCACCCCGCAATCAGCCAGGCCAGCATCACCAGCGCCAGCATGAGGCTGAACAGCCCCAGCATGGCGCGCCGCCACAGGGCGGGGGCGTGGCGCAGTTCCATGAATTCCAGCGCCACGCCCAGGCCCTTGAGCCAGGCCAGGGCGAAGATCAGCGGCACGGCCCAGCGCGAGGCGGGCGTGCCCAGCAGGCCGCTGGCGTCCAGCCACCAGGTCAGCGCCGTGGCCGAGAGCAGAAAAAGCCAAACGCAGTCGCTTGCACGCAGTTTCATGGGATTGGCCTTTTTCAGTGCATGACGTAAACCAGCGGAAACAGCACCAGCCAAAGCAAATCCACCAGGTGCCAGAACACGGCGGCCGTCTCCAGCGCGTAGCCTTGCAGCGGCTGCGCGGGGCGCGCGCTCAATTGCCGCAGCAGCCCGATCCACACCAGCGCCAGCGCGATCAGCCCGGCCAGCACGTGCGCCAGGTGAAAGCCGGTGAGGATGAAATAAAAGTCGAAAAACAAATTGGTGGAAAGGCCGATGCCCTGGGCGGCCTTGGCGGCGTATTCGCTCACTTTCAGCGCCACAAAGCCCGCGCCGCACACCCAGGCCGCGCCCAGCCACAGCGGCGCGCTGGCGCGCCCGCCTGCGCGCACGGCGGCCACGGCGCGCGCCACGCACCAGCTGGATGTCAGCAGCAGCGCGGTGTTGATGGCGCCCATGCTCACATCCAGCATCTGGCGCGACTGGATGAACAGCTCCAGATGCCGCACCCGCGAGAAGGCAAAGGCGCCAAAGAGCACGCAGAAAGTAAGCCCCTCGATCAGCGCGACATACCAGATGAAGGTGTCGCCCGAGAGGCGCGGCTCGGGGGCGGCGGAGGCGGGGGCGGGGGCGCTGCTCATGGCGGGCAATCAGGCAGGGCGGGCTTAGAACGTGCCCTGGGCCTGCTTGTCGGCGTGGTAGCTGCTGCGCACCAGTGCGCCCACGGCGGCCTGGGTAAAGCCCATGCGCACGGCCTCGGCCTTGTACATCTTGAAGGTGTCGGGCGTGACGTAGCGCTGCACGGGCAGGTGCGAGCTGGTGGGCGCCAGGTATTGGCCTATGGTGAGCATGTCGATGTTGTGCTCGCGCATGTCGCGCATGACTTGCAGGATTTCCTCGTCGGTTTCGCCCAGGCCCACCATCAGGCCGCTTTTGGTGGGGATGTCGGGGTGGCGGGCCTTGAATTTTTTCAGCAGGTTGAGGCTGAAGGCGTAATCGGCGCCGGGGCGGGCCTGTTTATAGAGGCGCGGCACGGTTTCCAGGTTGTGATTCATCACGTCGGGCGGATTGGTCTGGAGGATGTCCAGGGCTTTTTCGTCGCGGCCGCGAAAGTCGGGCGTGAGAATTTCGATGCGCGTGGCGGGCGAGGCTTCGCGCACGGCGCGGATGCAGTCCACATAGTGCTGCGCGCCGCCGTCGCGCAGGTCGTCGCGGTCCACGCTGGTGATGACGACGTATTTCAGGCGCATCTGGCCGATGGCGCGGGCCAGATTGGTGGGTTCGTTGGCGTCCAGCGGGTCGGGGCGGCCGTGGCCCACGTCGCAAAACGGGCAGCGGCGCGTGCACTTGTCACCCATGATCATGAAGGTGGCCGTGCCGTGACCGAAGCACTCGCCGATGTTGGGGCAGCTGGCTTCCTCGCAGACGGTGACGAGGTTGTTCTTGCGCAGGATGTCCTTGATTTCGTAATAGCGTGTGCTGGGGCTGCCGGCCTTGACGCGTATCCAGTCCGGCTTTTTCAGCGCCGGGCCGGTGTTGACCACCTTGATGGGAATGCGCGAGAGCTTGGCGGCGGCCTTTTGCTTGGCCGAGGGGTCATAGGCGTGGGGGGCGGGCGCTTCGCGCACGACGTTGGTCATGGGGCGTGGGCCTTCTCTGTTGTGGGCAGGGTTGGGGAGGGGCGGGGAGGGATCGCGCACGGCTGCTTTTTCAGGGGGCCAGCAGGCGTGTGAGGTGCAGTGCCAGGGCGCTGGCTACTTCATCCCGGCTCGCGTGCACGCCAATTTTAGAAAGATCAATGGCGGGCAAGCCCGCATATCCGCAAGGGTTGATGCGCGCAAAGGGCTCCAGCGCCATGTCCACATTCAGCGCCACGCCGTGGTAGGTGTGCTGGCGGCTGACCTTGATGCCCAGCGCGGCGATCTTGCCCAGCCCGGTGAAGTCGGGTCGGGGCGCGGGCGTGCCGGGCTGGCGGCGCATGGGGCGCTGGGGCAGCGGGGCGTGGTTGAAGGGGTCTTGCAGGCGCACGTAAATGCCGGGCGCGCCGGCCACGCGGTGGCCGGGCAGGCCCCATTCGCCCAGGGTGCGGATGACGGCTTCTTCCACGCGGTGCACGTATTCCTTGACGAAATACGCGCGCGCGCCCAGGTCGATCAGCGGATAGGCCACTACCTGCCCGGGGCCGTGGTAGGTGACCTGGCCGCCGCGGTCGGTGTGGATGACGGGGATGTCGCCCGCGGCCAGCACGTGCTCGGCGCGGCCGGCGGTGCCCAGGGTGAATACGGGCGGGTGCTCGCACAGCCAGAGCTGCTCGTGCTGCACGCCGGGGGCGCGCGCGACGAATTCGCGCATGGCCTGCCAGACGGCGGCGTAGTCGGCCCGGCCGAGGTCAAAAACCTGCACGGCGCGCCCCTTACAGCGCCCACTTGACCTGCGGGTGGCTGGTCAGGGCGCGGTAGATGTTGTCCAGCTGCTCGCGGCTGGTGGCGGTGACGGTGATGGTCACGCCCAGGTATTTGCCGCCCGAGCTTTCGCGCAGCTCCACGGTGGCGGCGTTGAACGCGGGGTCAAACCGCTCGGCAATTTGCGTGATGGCGTGCACAAAGCCGTTTTCATTCAGGCCCATGACCTTGATGGGAAAGGGCATGGGAAATTGCATGACTTCGGCATTCGGCTCGGCGGCCTGGTCGGCAGGCGCGCCGCTGGCAGGCGATGAGGGGGGCATGGGGGCTTCAGGGTTTGGGTGGCTCATGGCGGGGGCTTTCAGATGAAGTTATCCACAGCAAATTCCTGATTTGATAGCGCCGTGCGCAGCATTGACGTGCGATGCAGGACATTTGCCTGTTTTTTCATCAAAATGATGTATGAGAATGTTTCAGGTGCGGCAGCAGGCCGCAGGCGTGGAAGAAGGCGGCCCAGATACGGGCCTTTTCGGCAAAAGGCAAGGGGTAGGCGCGCGAGGTGGAGGGCAGGCGGTGCAGTTGCAGGCGGCGGCCGGCCAGCTCGAAGGCCAGATGTCCGTCCGTGGGCGGAGCCTTGAGCGCGCGCCCGTCGGGGCCGGGCGGCAGCAGGCCCAGCAGCACTTCGGTGGCCTTGCCGCCCGTGGTCAGCAGCGTGTGGCAGCGCGGCACGGCCGCCAGCGCCTGGGGTAAGTCCACCGTCTGCACCACGGTGAGAAAGGCATCGGCCGCATTGCCCTTTTCGCGAATGGCGCGGCGCACCGTGGGGCACAGGGCGATGCCCTTTTCCAGCAGAAAGGCCCGGATGCGCGCGGCGTCAAAACGCTTTTCGCCCGGCACCTGAAAGTGCGCCGCATCGCCGAAAAACACCTGGCCGTAGATGCGCCACATGTCGTTGTTGAAATTGGGATAGTGAAACGCCATGCAGCGCCGCGCCGGCGGGGGCGGGAAGGTGCCCATCATCATCACCGTGGCCTGCGGCGGCAGCACGGGGGCGAAGGGGTGCTCCTCAATCACCCGGGCGGCGGCGGGCTTCATGCGGCAGGCTTTACGCAGCAGGAGCGGCGCTGTCGTCGATCAGCTCGAACGAGGTGCTGATTTGCGCGGTTTTGCCCAGCATCGTCGTGGCCGAGCAGTATTTGTCGTGACTGAGCTTGATGGCGCGCTCCACCGCCTGCGCGGGCAGGCCGCGCCCGGTCACGCGAAAGTGCAGGTGCAAGCGGGTGAAGACCTTGGGATCGGTGTCGGCGCGATCGGCCTGCAGCTGCACCGAGCAGCCGCGCACATCGTGCCGCCCCCGGCGCAGGATGAGCACCACGTCATACGCGGTGCAACCGCCCGCGCCCGCCAGCATCAGCTCCAGCGGCCGCGGCGCCAGGTTTTGCCCGCCCTGGGCCGGTTGCGCCGCATCGGGCGCGCCATCCATGAGCAGCGCGTGGCCGCTGCCCGTTTCGGCAATAAAGCTCATGCCCGAGCGCGAACCCGCCGGGCTGCTCCAGCTCACCGTGCATTCCATATCTGCCATTTTTCAGCTCACCTTTCTTCGGGCGGCGCGCGCCCGTTGCCAAATTCAAAAAAATCGGTTCAACCTTTGGGGGAAAAAGCGCAACCCTGCATGAAAAACCGGTTGCAACTAAACTTGCCGGCCATGCAAAAGCGCTTGATGGCTTTTGCCTGTTTTGTCTCCTCCACCCCTTGAAAAAGGTGGATTCCGGCCCCGATCCGATATGGATCGGGGTTTTTTTTGGCGCTATCAAATTCCCAGCATCAGGCGCAGGTTCTGCACCGCCGCGCCGCTGGCACCCTTGCCCAGGTTGTCCAGCCGGGCCACGCACACGGCCTGGCGCTGGGCCTCGTTGCCGAACACGCGCACTTCCAGGCAATCGCTGCCCGCCAGGGCCGGGGCATCGAGCTTGCCGTTTTCGGTGGCCGGCAACGCGCTCACCCACTCGCTGCCGGCGTAGCGGGCGGCGTAAACCTCGGCCAGTTGCGCCGGCGTGGGCTGGCCGGGCAGCAAGTCCAGATGCAGCGGCAGCTCCACCAACATGCCCTGCGCAAAGTTGCCCACGGACGGGATGAAGATGGGCCGCCGCGTCAGGCGGCCGTAGGCCATGATTTCGGGAATGTGCTTGTGCGCCAGCCCCAGCGCATACAGCTCGTAGGCGGGCGACTGGCCCGCTTCATAAGCCTCAATCATTTGCCGCCCGCCGCCCGAATAGCCGCTGACGGCGGGCAGCGCCACGGGATGATCGGGCGGCAGCAGGCCGGCATCGACCAGCGGGCGCAGCAAGGCGATGGTGCCGGTGGCGTAGCAGCCGGGATTGGCAACGCGATCGGCCGCCTGCACGGCCTGGCGCTGCTCAGGCGCAAGTTCGGCAAAGCCATACACCCACCCGGGGCTGACGCGGTGCGCCGTGCTGGCGTCGATGATGCGCGGCTTGCGGCCGGGCAGCGCGTCAATCATGGCGACCGACTCGCGCGCGGCATCGTCATGCAGACACAAGATGACCAGATCAACCATCGCCATGATGGCGCGCTTGGCTTCGGGGTCTTTGCGCAAGGCCGGATCGATGCTGACCAGCTCCAGCCCGCTCATGCCTTGCAGGCGCTGGCGGATTTGCAGGCCCGTGGTGCCTGCTTCGCCGTCGATGAATACTTTTTGGGACATGTGCGTTTCCTGGATGGCGCAAGACCTCCGTCGAGGGGGTCTGAAAGGGGCTTCAAAGGGGTCTTTTGCCCCTCGAAAGGGATGCCGCATGATACATTTGTGTTGCGAATTTCCTTTCGTTTCCACCCCGGCGGGCTTACGGCCTGCTTCTCTTTTTATCGAGGAATTTCATGAAGATTCACGAGTACCAGGGCAAGGAGATCCTGCGCAGCTTCGGCGTGCCCGTGCCGCGCGGCATCCCCGCTTTCACCGAGCAGGAAGCCGTCGAGGCGGCACAGAAACTGGGCGGCCCCATCTGGGTCGTCAAGGCGCAGATTCACGCAGGCGGCCGCGGCAAGGGCGGCGGCGTGAAAGTGGCCAAGACCATCGACGAGGTGAAAACCCTGGCGGGTCAGATCCTGGGCATGCAACTCAAAACCCACCAAACCGGCCCCGAAGGCCAGAAAGTGCGCCGTCTCTATATTGAAGAAGGCGCAGACATTCAAAAAGAGTATTACCTCTCCGTCGTAACCGACCGCGCCACGCAGAAAGTGGCCTTCATCGCCAGCAGCGAAGGCGGCATGGACATCGAGGAAGTCGCCCACAGCCACCCCGAAAAAATCGTCAAGGTATTCATTGACCCGCTCACCGGCCTCACCGATGCGCAAGGTCAGGAGCTGGCCAGGGGCGTAGGCATGCCCGAAGGCAGCGTGGCCCAGTTCGTTGACGTGTGCCGCAAGCTCTACAAGTGCTACATGGACACCGACGCCAGCCTGGTGGAAATCAACCCCCTGAACCGCGACAGCAAGGGCAACATCATTGCCCTGGACGCCAAGTTCAACTTCGACAGCAACGCCCTGTTCCGCCACCCCGAAATCGTGGCCCTGCGCGATCTGGATGAGGAAGACCCCGCCGAAGTGGAAGCCAGCAAGTTCGATCTCGCCTACATCAGCCTGGACGGCAACATCGGCTGCCTGGTCAACGGCGCGGGCCTGGCCATGGCCACCATGGACACCATCAAGCTCTTCGGCGCCGAGCCGGCCAACTTCCTGGACGTGGGCGGCGGCGCCACCCCCGAGAAAGTGACCGAGGCGTTCAAGATCATGCTCAAGAACCCCAAGGTCAAGGCCATCCTGGTCAACATCTTCGGCGGCATCATGAAGTGCGACACCATCGCCACCGGCGTTGTCACCGCCAGCCGCGCGGTTGACTTGAAAGTGCCCCTGGTGGTTCGCATGAAGGGCACCAACGAGGAGCTGGGCAAGAAACTGCTGGCCGAAAGCGGCCTGCCCATCATCAGCGCCGACACCATGGCCGAAGCCGCGCAAAAAGTCGTGGCCGCCGTCAAATAAGGAGCCGCCATGTCCATCTACATCAATAAAGACACCAAGGTCATCACCCAGGGCATCACCGGCAAGACCGGCCAGTTCCACACCGAAAAATGCATCGAATACGCCAACGGCAAAAACTGCTTCGTGGCCGGTGTGAATCCCAAAAAAGCAGGCGAAAAAATCTTTGACGTGCCCATCTTCGGCAGCGTGAAAGACGCGGCCAGGGAAACCGGCGCCACTGTCAGCGTGATTTACGTGCCGCCCGCCGGCGCGGCCGCTGCCATCTGGGAAGCCGTGGAGGCCGATCTGGATTTGGCCATCTGCATTACCGAAGGCATCCCGGTCAAGGACATGCTGGAAGTGCGCAACAAGATGAAGGCCAAGGAAGCTGCCGGCGGCAAGAAAACCCTGCTGCTCGGCCCCAACTGCCCCGGCCTGATCACCCCGGAAGAAATCAAGATCGGCATCATGCCCGGCCACATTCACAAAAAAGGCCGTGTGGGCGTGGTCAGCCGCTCCGGCACGCTGACTTATGAAGCTGTGGCGCAGCTCACCGAGCTGGGCATCGGCCAGTCCAGCGCCGTGGGCATTGGCGGCGATCCGATCAACGGCCTCAAGCACATCGACGTGATGAAAGCCTTCAACGACGACCCCAATACCGACGCCGTCATCATGATCGGCGAGATCGGCGGCCCCGATGAGGCCGATGCCGCGCGCTGGTGCAAGGAGCACATGAAAAAGCCCATCGTCGGCTTCATCGCCGGCGTTACCGCGCCCGCGGGCAAGCGCATGGGCCACGCCGGCGCGCTGATTTCCGGCGGCGCCGACACGGCCGAGGCCAAGCTCGCCATCATGGAAGAGTGCGGCTTCAAGATCACGCGTAACCCATCCGAAATGGGGCGTTTGCTCAAGGGCTTGCTGTAAATCAGCCGCTTGCGCGCCCCCCCTGTTTTCTTGGCAAGGCGGGGGCGCGCCAGATACGACGGGCCGGGTCATCCTTTCTGGGTTATCCGGCCCTTTCGCATCTTTCAAGAAAGACGATCGACCGTGCAAGAGTTCCTGACAGCCCATTTCTGGCTGGCCGTGGGTCAAATCATCCTGATTGACATCCTGCTCGGCGGGGATAACGCCGTAGTCATCGCCCTGGCCTGCCGGGGACTGCCCGCGCACCAGCGCATCAAGGGCATCCTCTGGGGCACGGTGGGCGCCATCTTGCTGCGTGTGGCATTGATTGCCTTTGCTCTCACGTTGCTGCAAGTGCCGTTTCTGAAGCTGGTGGGCGGACTGCTGCTGGTGTGGATAGGCGTCAAGCTCATTGCCCCGCACGATGAAGACGCGCATGACGGCATCCAGGCCAGCGACAAGCTCTGGGGCGCGGTCAAAACCATCATCGTGGCCGATCTGATCATGAGCCTGGATAACGTGATCGCCATCACCGGCGCAGCGCAAAACGCGGGCCAGGCGCACCAGATGCCGCTGGTCATCTTCGGTCTGGCGGTGAGCATTCCCATCATCATCTGGGGCAGCCAGCTTGTGCTCAAGCTGATGGATCGCTTCCCCATCATCATCACCCTGGGCGGCATGCTGCTGGGCTGGCTGGCGGGAACCCTGCTGCACACCGAGCCGGCCCTGAAAGATTTTTTGCCCCAGACCGATGTCGTGCATTACGGCCTGGGCACAGCCGGCGCCCTGCTGGTGCTGGCGATCGGGCAGGCGCTGAAGATGCGCCACGCCAAAACGCATTCCTCCTGATTGACTGCAACCGACCATGTCCACTGCAAGCGCACTCTGGCATTACGCCACCCTGACCGATGTGGGGCGCATGCGTCAAAACAATGAAGACTCCATCGCCGTGCACCCCGATCAGGGCGTGCTGGTGCTGGCCGATGGCATGGGCGGCTACAACGCGGGCGAAGTCGCCAGCGCCATGGCCACGGCCCGGATCGGCGAGGCCATGTCGCAAGTGCTGGCGCAGGGCGAGCAGGCCGACTGGGGACCGGATCACATTGACGAGGCCATACAGGCCAGCGTGCGCGCGGCCAACCGGGCCATTTTTGAAGCCGCGCACACGCATGCGCCCTATGCCGGCATGGGCACCACGCTGGTCATGGCTGTGTGCCTGAACGAGCGCGCGCTGGTGGGCCACGTGGGCGACTCGCGCGCCTACCTGTGGCGCGGCAATACGCTGGCGCGCATCACGCGCGATCACTCCCTGCTGCAAGAGCGCATCGATGCCGGGCTGATGAGCGAGGAAGAAGCGGCCGAATCCCTCTTTCGCGGCTTCGTCACGCGCGCGCTGGGCGTGGAAGACTGGGTGCAGGCCGATGTGGGCGAGCTGCGGGTGCAAACGGGCGACATCCTGCTGCTGTGCTCCGACGGCCTGAGCGACATGGTGCCCGACGGGCGCATCGCCAATTTGCTGGCGCAGTCGCAAACCCTGCATGCCGCCGCGCGCGCGCTGGTGGACGAAGCCAACGCCAATGGCGGACGGGACAACATTTCGCTGGCGCTGGCGCAATACACGGGCGCCGGGCGCAAAGGCGGGCTCCTCTCGAAATTGCAAGGAAAATAGTACGAGCCGAAACACGGCGACAGCAGCCGCTCACAGGAGAGAACAAGCAATGCCCAAGCTGATCATTTCGGTCGATGGCGTGGTGGTCAAAGAGGCGCAATTGACCAAGGACCGCACCACACTGGGGCGCCGGCCCTACAACGACATCGTCATCGATCACCTGGCCGTCAGCGGCGAACATGCCGTCATCGCCCTGGAAAAAGGCGCTTTCGTGCTGCAAGACCGCAAGAGCACCAATGGCACCTATGTCAATGGCGCGCGCGTCAACAGTCATGTGCTGGCTGATAAAGACCGCATCGAAATCGGCCGCCACCGCATCGTCTATCGCGCGCAAGACGATGCGCCCGCCGCTGCGGCCGCAGCGCGCCAGGTTCAGCCCGGCGTGCAGTTTCAGGAAAGCCGCCCCGCCCCCATCGGCAAGGGCGGGCCTCGCGTGCGCGTGCTCAACGGCTCGGCCACCGGGCGCGAAATGCCGCTGGTCAAGGAAGCCACCACCATCGGCAAGCCCGGCGTGGCCGTGGCCAGCATCACCCGCAAGGCGCAGGGCTTCGAGCTGGCGCTGGTGGAAGGCTCATATGTGCCCACCGTCAATGGCGTGCCGCTGAACAAGGGCCCCATCATGCTGCGCAACCATGACCGCATTGAGCTGGCCGGCATCCGCATGGAATTCATCGACGATTGAACGCCGGGCCTTGCCTGCCGCCGCCTGCGCCGCGGCCTGAAACGGTCATGCCTTTTGCTCTTGTTTTTGTAGCTGCGAGCGCAGTATTTACGGGCGTTCCAGCCGTTTTGCCCGGCCGACTCGGCCAGTTTTTTGGGGCCTCGCCATGCGCCTGAGCCTGCACGGCCTGTTGCGCAAGGCGCTGATCCTGCTGGTGCTGGCTTTCACCCTGGCGCACGCGCTGGGCCTGCGCCAGTGGGAGTCGCTGCTGGCGCTGGAAAACCATCTGCACGATGTGCGCCTGCGCCTGTTCATGCCGCGCACGCTGGATGAGCGCATCGTCATCATCGATGTGGATGAAGCCAGCATGGCCGAGCTGGGCCAGTGGCCCTGGCCGCGCGAGCGCATGGCGGCGCTGGTGCGCGAAGTGCTGGGTCACCAGCGGGCCAGCGCGCTGGGCTTTGACGCCGTTTTTGCCGAAACCGACCGCAGCAGCCCCACGGGCGACGCCGAATTCGCCCGTGCCCTGCGCGGCCGGCCCGCCGTGCTGGGCTACTACATCACCAGCGATTTGCAGGGCCGGCGCAGCGGCGCGCTGCCCGCGGCCCTGCCTGGCCTGGCCGGAATCACGCCCGGCATGACCTATTGGGATGGCTACACCGCCAGCATCGCCCCGCTGGCCGCCGCCGCGCCGCAGGGCTTTTTCAACACCCGGGTCGATGCCGACGGCATCGTGCGCTCGGTGCCCATGCTGGCCGTGATGGACGGGCAGTGGCACGAATCCCTGGCGCTGGCCGTTTTGCGCCAGCACGGGCGCTACGCCCCGGCCCGCCCGCTGCTGGCCGATGGCGCGCTGCAAGGCTTGCAACTGGATGCAGCCCCGGCGACGGCCCCCGGCGCATCGCCGGCCGCTGCCCTGCGCGTGCCCCTGACGGTTCGGGGCGATGCGCTGGTGCCCTATCGCGGCCCCGGCGGCGTAAGCGGCGGCTCGTTTCGCTACTACTCGGCCGCTGCCGTGCTGGCCGGGCGGCTGCCCGAGGGCGCGCTGGCCGGGCGCATCGCCCTGTTGGGCTTTACCGCGCCGGGTCTGATGGACTTGCGCGCCACGCCCGTGGGGGCGGTCTATCCGGGGGTGGAGGTGCATGCCAATCTCATCTCCGGCATGCTCGATGGCCGCGTGCCGCGGATGCCGGACTGGGCGCGCGCAGCCGATGCCCTGCTCATCACCGCCTGCTGCCTGGCGCTGGCCTGCTTGCTCTCCAGCGTCAGCATGCCCGTGGCCACGGCGCTGGGTTTGGGGCTGGCCGTGGCGCTGGTGGCGCTGAATTTCTGGCTTTATGCCGCGCACGGCCTGGCGCTGCCGCTGGCGGCGGCCTTGTGCGCCGTGTTGAGCGCATTGCTGCTGGACATGAGCTACGGCTACTTCATCGAGCACCGCTCGCGCCGCCGGTTGATGGATTTGTTTGGCACCTACGTGCCGCCCGAGCTGGTGCGGCGCATGGCCCGCCAGCCCGAGCAATACAGCATGAACGCCGAAGCGCGCGAGATCACCGTCATGTTCTGCGACATGCGCGGCTTCACCAGCCTGTCCGAGCGCATGGACCCGCTGCAAGTGCAGGAGCTGCTCAACTGCGTGTTCAGTCGCCTCACCCGCGTCATTCGCCACCACGGCGGCACCATAGACAAATACATCGGCGACTGCGTCATGGCCTTCTGGGGCGCGCCGGTGAAGATGGACAACCACGCCGCCAGCGCCCTGGCCGCCGCGCTGGAGATGGTGCAGGCAATGGCCGAGCTCAACGCCGAGCGCGCCAGCGCAGGCCAGCCCGCGCTGGCCGTGGGCATAGGCCTGCACACGGGGCTGGCCTCGGTGGGCGACATGGGCTCGGACGTGCGCCGCGCCTACACCGCCGTGGGCGATACGGTGAACCTGGCCTCGCGGCTGGAGGCGCTCACGCACCTGTATGGCGCGACCATCATCGCCAGCGGGGCCACGCGCGAGCGCGCGCGCAACTTCGTCTGGCAAAAGCTCGACCGCGTGGCCGTCAAGGGGCGGCAGGAGCAAGTGAGCGTCCACACCCCCCGCGCCATCGCCCCCACCCCCGCGCTGGAGCAGGAGCTGGCGCAGTGGCAGCGCTTTCTCGCGCTCTGGGATGCGCTGGCGACCCCCGGCGATGCGCCCCCGCCCGGCCCGACCCCCAGCCTGGCGGAGTGCGAGCAGGCCCTGGCCCCGCTGCTGGCCGCGCACCCGCAAGAGCCGCTTTACCAGCTCTACGCCCAGCGCCTGCGCGAGCGCCAGGCCCCGCCGGCTGACGCCGCCTAACTCCGCGTATCCGGCGGCACGCTGCTGTCATCCATCGAGCGCAAATCGCACGGCAGGCTGCTGCGCCAGGGGCCGATCAGCGAATCGCTCTGCCGGGCGTGGGCCACGGGCAAGGTGAAGGAAAACACCGTGCCGCCGCCTTCTTGCGGCGCGTGGCTGATCGCGCCGCCGTGCTGCTCGACGATCGTGCGGCACAGCGCCAGGCCCATGCCCATGCCCTCGTCGCGCGTGGTGAAAAAGGGCGTGTAGAGCTTGTGCGCCACTTCGGGCGCAATGCCGCTGCCACGATCGGCCAGAGAAAAGCGCACCTTGCTGTTGTCCTCGCAAAGCCGGGCCGAAATCAGCAGCAGGCGCGCGTGGCGCGGCGTTTGCGCCATGGCCTGCACGGCGTTGCGCGCCAGATTGAGCAGCACCTGCTCCACCTGCACCTGCGCGCACAGCACGGCCGGCAGGCTGGCCGGCACGTTCACCTTCACGCGCACATCGCGGTGGCTGGCGTGCATGTTCACCAGCGGCAAGATGGCCCCCACCAAATCCACGGGCATCACCGGCAGGCGCTTGCCCGTGTCGCGGCGCACGGCCTGGCGCACGCTGTTGATGATTTGCCCGGCGCGGGTGGCCTGATCGGCAATGCGCTCCAGTGCCATGCGCACCTGATCCATCGCTTCGGCCTGGCTTTGCCCGGGCGCGTTCAGCAGATTCAGCGATCCGGTGGCGTAGCTGGCAATCACCGCCAGCGGCTGATTCAGCTCGTGGCTCAGGTGCGAGGCCATCTCGCCCGCTGCCGAAAGGCGGGCCGTCGCTTGCAGGCGCTCTTCGTTGCCGCGCATGATTTGTTCCACGCGGCGCTGCTCGCTCACATCCACCACCACGCTCATCCAGCCTATGCGCACGCCGCGCTCGTTGCGCAGTTGCGCGTTGTAGACCATGGCGGGAAAGCGCGAGCCGTCCTTGCGCTGGTAAATCACCGGCGCGCCCTCGTGCGGCTGCCGCCACAGGCCCGACAGCCAGCGCTTTCTGCGGCGGCTGTATTCCTCCACCAGCTCGGGCGGCCAGTAGCACACCGGAATGCTCTCGCCCAGCAGCTCCTCGCGGCGATAGCCCACCATCTTGCAAAACGCCGGATTCACATAAAACAGCCGCCCCTCGCGGTCATGCGCGCGCAGCCCGGTCATCAGCGAGTCTTCCATCGCCTTGCGCATGGCCAGCGCCTTGGAGAGTTCGCGCTCGGCATTGCGCCGGCGCAGGTAGTCCAGCGCCAGCAGGGTCATCACCCCCAGCAGCGCCAGGCCCAGCCCGCCCACGATGTGCAGGAGCTGGTTGGAAAACACATCCAGATGCGGCATGCGCATGTCCATGCGCAATTGCAGCTTGTGCCCGTTCAGGTTCAGGGTGCGGCTGGCCGTGAGCAGCTCGTCGCTGCCCCCGGGCAGCGGGCCCACGGCCGCCAGCGGCGAGCCCGCTTCATCCGCCAGGGTGACGCGGTGGTGCATGAAGCGCGCGTCCAGCATGTGCTCCAGCACGCCGCGCACCGAATAGGAAAGCGCCACAAAGCGCCCCGCGCGCGCAACGCAAAGGCGCACCACTTCCTGCTTCAGCCCCGCCTCCTGCCGCAGCAGGCGGCTGGCCGCGTAGGCCGCGCCGCCGTAGTTGATGGCCAGGCGGCAGGTGGCGTGCAGCTCGTGCACCGAGGGCGTCAGCAAATTGGGGTGCCAGGGGCTGCTGGCGGCGGCCACCCAGTTGCCCTGCGCGTCCAGCCAGTCCAGCCGCAGCCAGGCCTTGTATTCCTTGAGCAGCGGCACGGCCTGCGCGGGCCAGCGCCAGGTGGGCAGCCCCTCCAGCGGCAGGTGGGCCAGCCGCTCGGCCTGCGCCGTCAGGTTTTCGCTCAGGCGCGTGGCCGCGTCCATCACGTCGCGGTTGAGCTGGCGCTCGGCCGCTTCCTGCTCGCGCTGATAGGCCTGCCACACCAGCAGCGCCAGCATGACGGCGATCAGCCCCATCAGCCACAACCACAGCCCCACCCACATCCAGCGCCCCGGCTTGCGCAGCAGCTGCCGCACGGGCCGCCAAAGCGTTTGCAGGCGCGATGGGCGGCGGCTCTGGCGCGCGCGCCGTCTCATGCCAGCGCCCCGCCCGGCGCCCGGTGCGCCAGTGCGGGCAGGCGCTGGCGGCAGGCGGCGGTGTGCGCCGCATCCAGCGTGGCCAGCGCCAGGCCGGGGCCGCCCTGCGTGCATTCAGCCAGCGTCTCGCCCCAGGCGTTGATGACCAGGCTATGGCCCCAGGTGCGGCGGCCGTTTTCGTGCACGCCGCCTTGCGCCGGGGCCAGCACGCAGGCCAGGTTTTCGATGGCGCGCGCGCGCAACAGCGTGTGCCAGTGCGCCTGCCCCGTCACCCAGGTGAAGGCGCTGGGCGCCAGCAGCAAATCGGCCCCTTGCGCGGCGTAGTGGCGATACAGCTCGGCAAAGCGCAGGTCATAGCAAACCGACAGGCCCACGCGCCAGATGTGGCCGTCGCGCGAGGGCAGCTCAAACAGCGCCGGCGCAGCCCCTGCCTTCAGGCAGCGCGATTCGTCGTAGGCGCGCTCGCCGTCGTCGAAGCGAAACAGGTGCATCTTGTCGTAGCGCGCCGCGCAGCGGCCATCGGGGGCGAACACCAGCGCGCTGTTGAAAACGCGCCGCTCGTCACCCGGCGCTTGCAGCGGCAGCGTGCCGGCGGCCAGCCACAGGCCCAGGCTGCGCGCCTGCTCGGCCATCCACGCTTGCAGCGGGCCTTGCCCATATGGCTCGGCCAGCGCCAGCTTGTCTTCATCGCGCAGGCCCATCAGGCAGAAATATTCGGGCAGCGCCGCCAGTTCCGCCCCGGCTTGCGCCGCCTGCGCCAGCGCGTGCGCGGCAGCGGCCAGGTTCTCGGCCACGCGCGGGGTGGAAACCATTTGTATGGCGGCAACTTTCATGGCGACTATTGTGCCCGCCACCCTGTGCGTGCGCCCTGAAAAACAGCCCCGGCCAGGCCCGGCAAAAAAGGCCGAATGGTCTGAAACCCGCGTGGATACTGCGATCGCAGCTACAAAAATCAGAGCAAAACCAGGTTTTCGCTCCGCCCCGGCCAGGCTGCGCCGGGGCTGTTTTTTTGCGGCGCGGGGGCGGTTTTTTGCGGCTTGGGGGCAGGCGGCGGCGGGGCGGGCCGGACACTTTTGGCGAACGTTCTGTTTCACCGCGTTTTGTTTTCCATGCCTGATTTTTGGAGTTCCGCCCGAATGACTGCTTCCCCCACTTGCCGGCGCGCTGCGGCGCAGTTTCCTTTCCCCCTTTCGACCTGCGCGCTGGCGGCGGCGCTGCTGGCGTGCAGCGCGCCTGCGCTGGGGCAGGCCGGTCAGCCGGGCGCGGCCAAAGAGCCGGGCGCGGTGCGCACGCTGGAGACCATCACCGTCACCGGCGAGCGGCTGGCGCGCAGCCTGCGCGACACGGCTTCTTCCGTTTCGGTGCTGGACGATGAGGACCTGGCCGCCCGGCCCGCGCGCGCCAGCGTGCAGGAAGCCGTGGCCGATACGCCCAATGTGATCTACCCCGGCACCGTCGCGGCCCCGGTGATACGCGGGCAGGACACGCAAGGCCCCATCTCGGGCGCCAGCGCCTTTTTGGGCGGCACGGTGCCGCGCGCCACGGTGAATGTGGACGGGCGCTATCTCAGCTACAACGAGCTGGTGTTCGGCTCGGCCAGCGTGTGGGATGTGCAGCGCGTGGAGGTATTTCGCGGCCCGCAAACGGTGACGCAGGGGGCCAACAGCATTGCCGGGGCCGTGCAGGTGCACACCAAGGACCCCACCTTCCACCGCGAGGCGGCCGCGCAACTGGTGGCCGGCAACCTGCGCGCGCGCAGGCAATCGCTGATGTTTTCCGGCCCCATCAGGGAAGGCGAGCTGGCCGCGCGTTTTGCGCTGGACCACCACAGCCGCAACACCTTCATCCGCTACGTGAACCCGCGCTTTGCCCGGGGGCAGAGCGATCAGGACTTCGAGACCCTGGCCGCGCGGCTGAAGCTGCTGCACAGGCCCGCGGCCGCGCCGGGCCTGTCGCTCAAGCTCACCCTGGCGCACGGGCAGGAAAACCGCCCCACCAACGAATCGGCCAACGCGCCCTACGGCGAGCTGCAAAACCGCACCCTGGCCATGCCCGGCTTCAGGCAGTGGAGCAACAGCGCCGTGCTCGATGCCGACTACGCCCGCGCCAGCGACTGGACGCTGCACCAGCGCCTGGCCTTTTCCCACCTCAACCTGCGCCGCGAAACCGAGCCATTCACCAACGGCGGCGCCACCATCGGGCTGGAAGAAATCAGCAGCGAAACCAAGCTCACCTGGGGCCAGGACAAAGCGCCCTGGCGCGGCGTGGCCGGGCTGTTTTTCAAGCGCGCGCAGTCGGACGACTTGCTCTACATCCGGGGCGTGTCGCGCTTTGACGACCGCAAGCGCAACCTGGGCGCGTATGGCGAAGTCAGCCACCGCCCGGGCGGAGGGCGCTGGACGATGAGCGCGGGCCTGCGCTGGCAAAGCGACCACATCCGCCGCAGCGGCCGCACGCCCTTTTCGCGCGCGCCGCTGGCCTACGACCGGCACTTTCACGCCCTGCTGCCCAAGCTGTCCATCGCCTGGGATGCCAGCGCCAGCGCCACCATCGGCGCGCTCTACAGCCGGGGCTACAACCCCGGCGGCACGGGCATCAGCTTTGCCCAGGCGCGCGCCTACACCTTTGAAGACGAGTCGCTGAACAACTACGAGCTGTTTGCCCGCGCCAGCTTGCTGGGCGGGCGCATGCTAGTGAGCGGCAACGTGTTTTTCAACCAGTTCCGCCAATCGCAGCGGCTGCTGCCCGACTACCTCAACGGCACGCTCTACGGCTCCGTCGTCGTCAACGCCGACCGCGCCCGCGCCCGCGGGCTGGAGCTGGCCGCCGACTGGCAGGCCAACGCCCAATGGCGCATCAAGGGCGCGCTGGGCCTGCTGCACTCGCGCATCACGCGCTTTGACGCACCCGGCGGGCAGCTCTTGCAAGGGCGCGAATTCAGCCGCGCCCCGCGCCACAGCCTCAGCCTGGAGCTTCAGTGGCAACCCCGCGCCGACGTGCAAGTGGCGCTCAACGCCCGCCACAGCGCCCGCTACCACTCCGCCGATGACAACCGGCCGGCCTACCTCGTGCCCGCCTACACCGTGCTGGGCGCGCGCGCCAGCTGGCAAATCACCCGGCACTTGCAGCTTTTCGCCTACGCGCACAACCTGCTGGACAAGGCCCTGCCCGTGTGGATGCACGACGACCGCACCGCCGGCGGCATCGTCTCTTCCGTGCTCGGGCCGCGCCAGCTGGGCCTGGGCCTGCGGGCCGATTTCTGATCGGCATCGCTGCCGCCGCCATCGCCATCGCCGCGCATGAGCCCCCAAACCATCCGCGCCTGGGCCTGGGCGCACAAGTGGTCGTCGCTGGTGTGCACCGTGTTCATGTTCCTGCTGGGGCTGACCGGGCTGCCGCTCATCTTTCACCACGAAATCGGCCACCTGCTGGGCACCGAAATCGAAGCGCCGCCGCTGCCCGCCGGCGCGGCCGCGCGCGCCGTCAGCCTGGATGAAGCCGTGGCCGTGGCCCGGCAGGCCCACCCGGGGCTGCGCGCGCAATACCTCTCGCCCGAAGAGGGCAGCGACGACGTCTGGCGCGTCACCCTGGCCGCCCCGCCCGCGCCCGGCGCGGATGGCAAAAACGCCCTGCCCGCCATCAGCAAGCAAGCCTTCACCCTGGCCGTGATCGACGCGCGCACCGGCGCGCTGCTGGGCTCGCCGCCGCTGACCAGCGGCTTCATGTGGATCGTCACCCGGCTGCACATCGACCTGTTCGCCGGCCTGCCCGGCAAGCTCTTTCTGGGCGGCATGGGCCTGCTTTTGCTGATAGCACTCGTCAGCGGCGCCGTGCTTTACGCGCCCTTCATGCGCAAGCTGCGCTTTGGCCAGGTGCGCCGCCGCCCGCGCCAGCCGCGCCTGAAGTGGCTGGACTTGCACAACCTGCTGGGCATCGTCACCCTGGTGTGGTTTTTCGTCGTCGGCGCAACGGGCGTGCTGCACACCTGCGCCGATTTGCTCGTGGCCCACTGGCAGCGCAGCGAGCTGGGGCCGCTCATGGCCGCCGCCAGCGCCCAAAAAGCCCAAAGCGAGCCGCCCGCCGACACCCCCGCCGCCAGCCTTCAGGCCGCCTACGAAGCCGCGCAGGCCGCCGCCCCCGGCATGCGGCTGTATTTCATGGCCTTTGCCGGCACGCCCTACGCCAGCGCCCGGCACCACGCCTTTTTCATGCGCGGCGCCACGGCCCTGACCTCGCGCCTGCCCCAGCCCGTGCTGGTGGATGCGCACAGCGCGCAAGTGGCCGCCGTGCCGCGCCGGCCCTGGTATCTCACCGCCTTGCTGCTGGCGCGGCCGCTGCACTTTGGCGACTACGGCGGCCTGCCCATGCAGCTTTTGTGGGCGGCGCTGGATGTGCTCACCCTCATCGTTTTGGGCAGCGGCCTGTATCTGTGGCTGCGCAAGGGCAAGGCATGAAGCAAGGCATGAACTCACCCGCAAACCGCGAACCCGACCGCCCCGCGCCAGCCGCGCCGCGCAAAGCCCCCGCCCCGTTCTGGCCGCTGTGGGGCTGGCCCCTGCTGCTGGCCGCGCTCACCCTCATCGGCCTGAGCCTGGCGCTGCTTGACGAAGGCGGCTGGGGCGACTGGCTGGCCGCCGCCTGCCTGGCCCTGCCCGTGGCCGTCTGCGTGTGGCACGGCTGGCTGCGCCGCTGAAACATTTTTTTGATTAAAAAACAGGCATAAGGCCCGTAGCTCCCGCAAACACTGCGAAGGCAGCTATGCTTTTTGAAGTTTTCTGTGGATAACTTGTAACTTCAAGGGGATTTCAGCCCGCCTCAAAGCTGCGAAGGCCGCAGCCCGTGCACCCGCGCAAACGCCTGCGCGAACTTGTCCGATCGCGCATAGCCGCAAGCCAGCGCCGCCTGCTGCACCGTGGCCTGCCCCGACTCGATCAACTGCCGCGCGTGCCCCATGCGCAGCTGGCGCAAATAAGCGGCAATGGTCATCCCCGTGCGCTGGCGAAACAGCGCCTTCAGATAGCACTCGTTCATGCCCGCGCGCCGCGCCAGCGAGGCAATGGTGTGCGGCTGATCCCACTGCTCGTGCAGGATGTGCAGCGCCTCATCCAGCGCCCGCTGCCAGCGCGCCGCCGCGCCGCTGCCCTGCGCAGGCAGCACGGGCGAGGCCGCGCCCGTGAGCAGGCAATGCAGCAGGGCCAGCCCCTGCGCTTGCAGCTCCAGCAAGGCCAGCGCGCCCTGCGCCGGCCCGGCCGCCAGCAGGCGCTGCCCGCGCGCCAGCAGCGCCGCCGCCAGGCTGCCGCGCGGGCGCAGCGCCGTGCAGCGCCCCGGCAGCCCCAGCGCCGCCGGCCCCAGGCCATCGGCCGCGCCCGCGCACAGCGCCGCCAGATAGGCGCGCGGCACATCCAGCGCCACCGAGGCCAGCGGCTGCTGCGCCGGCGCGATGTGGCACAGCGGGCCGGGGTTGCCCGGGCGCACCAGCACGTCGCCGGCCTGCACCTGCACCTCGGCCCCGCCCGCCAGCCGCACGCACTGACGCCCGCGCAACAGCAGCATCAGCCGCACGCTCTCCGAAGGGCACTCGAACTGCTCGCACAAGGGCTGCGCCAAGTGGCAGCTCAAGCGCCCCAGCGCCACCCCCTGCCCCAGCGCCTGCGCCTGCACCCAGCCCTGCCCAGCCCTTGCCTGCATGCGCCGCAGCCCCGGCGGCGCGCCGCAAGGCTCGGGCCGCCACAGCGCGCCCGCCGGTTCAAAAAAAGGGGAAGACATCGCTCGCCAACACCGCAGGGGAAAAAAAACGGCGGCGATTGTAGGAACCGCAAACTGCGCGCAAACTGCGAATCCATCGCATTCACCCGCCCCCGCCGGGCGAAAAAAAACCCTTCAAAGGCAAGCCTTTGAAGGGGGTTCCGAAGTTTTGAAAGGAATTGGAAAAAATTGGCGGAGAAGGAGGGATTCGAACCCTCGATACGGGAAAACCGTATACCGGATTTCGAGTCCGGCGCATTCGACCACTCTGCCACCTCTCCGCAAAGTGCAAGAGGGCGATTCTAGCGGAAGCGCCCCTTCGGAAGCACCCCGGCTGGCTACCATCGCAGCCCGTTTCTCACCCCTTTTTTTCGATTCAGGAGCGCAGCAGCATGAAATGGGAAGGCAACCGGCAGTCCGACAACGTGGAAGACCGCCGCGCAACGGGCGCGGGCACAGGCGGCGGGGGCGGCATCGGGCTGGGCGGCCTGCTGATTGCGTTTGTGGCCTGGGCCGTGTTCGGCATCAATCCGGCAACGGTGCTGAACCTGCTTTCGGGCGCGCCCGCAACCAGCGCCTCGGCCCCGGCAGCCAGGCCGCCGGCGCAAGACCGCGACGCGCGCTTTGTCTCCGTCGTGCTCGCTTCCACCGAAGACGCCTGGCAGGCCATCTTCAGCGCCGCCGGCGCGCAATACAAGCCGCCGCGCCTAGTGCTTTACAGGGGCGTCACGCCCACGGCCTGCGGCACGGGGCAATCGGCGATGGGGCCGTTTTACTGCCCGGGCGATCAGAAGGTGTATCTCGATCTGGACTTTTTCGACACCTTGAGCCGCAAGCTGGGCGCGCCCGGCGAATTCGCCCGCGCCTACGTCATCGCGCACGAAGTGGGCCACCACGTGCAAACGCTGCAAGGCACAACGCGCAAGGTCAGCAGCCTGCGCGATCGCTTGAGCGCGGCCGAATACAACGCCATGCAGGTGCGCCTGGAGCTGCAGGCCGACTGCTACGCCGGCCTGTGGGCGCGCCACTCGCAGCAGGCGCGCCAGTGGCTGCAAGCGGGCGACATCGAATCGGCCATCAACGCCGCCGGGCAAATCGGCGACGACCACTTGCAGCAGCAGCACAGCGGCGTGGTGCGCCCCGAAACCTTCACCCACGGCAGCAGCGCGCAGCGCCAGCGCTGGTTCATGCGCGGCTTTGAAACGGGCCGCGTGAGCGACTGCAACACCTTCAGCGCCGCCAAACTCTGAAAAGAGCCGCGCGTGCAACCCGCGTATCCGGGCCTTCAGGGCCTGCGCGGCGGCGGGCAGCTTTCAAAGTCGGGATGGCCGCAGGCATCTGCCGGGGCGGCGGCCGGAGCAAAGGCCGCGGCCGGGCCTGCGCCCAGTTCATTGAGGCCGCTCAGGATGCCGCAGTGCGCCACGTCCTGCCCGCCGGCGCAGCGCGCGCGCAAGTCCTTGAGCTGCTGGCGCAACGAGCGCAACTGGCGAATGCGATCGCTGATGTGGGCGATGTGCTCGTCCACCAGCCGGTTGACGCGGCCGCAATCGGCCTGCGGCTCGTCCAGACTGCGCAGCAGCACGCCAATTTCAGTCAGCGACATGCCCAGCGCCCGCGCCTGGCGGATGAAGGCCAGGCGCTGCACATGCGCTGCGCCATAGGCGCGCCAGTTGTTTTGCGTGCGCGCAGGCGGGGGCAGCAGGCCCTCGCGCTCGTAGTAGCGAATGGTGTCGGCAGAAGCGCCCGTGATGCGGGCCAAGTCCTTGATTTGCATGGCAGCGGCCATCATAGAAACCGGGGCTTGACCTTGGAGCGACTCCAGGCTTTTCAATCCCCGGCATGAACACCGAAAGCCCCACCGCCCATCCCCCCCAAGGCCCCGCCCTGCACGGCTGCTGCCACCACTCCTGCGACAGCGGCCACGGCCACCGCCACGCCCACACGCCCCCGGCGCAAGGCGCTGGCCCGCTGGCAGCGGGCTGGGCCGGTTTGCTGCGCGATCCGGGCTACGCGCGCATGGCCCTGGCGCTGGCCCTGGCGCTGGGCGCGGAGCTGTGGCACGCCTTCGCGCCCGCCGGCGCAAGCGGCTGGGGCCAGACGCCCGGCATGCTGCTGGCCGCCGTGGCCGTGGCCATCACCGGCCTGGGCACCTACGCACGCGGACTGGCCGCCATGCGGCGCGGGCGCCTGAGCGTCAACGCCCTCATGACCGTGGCCGTCACCGGCGCTTTTGCCATCGGCCAGTGGCCCGAAGCGGCCATGGTGATGACCCTCTACACCCTGGCCGAGCGGCTGGAAGAACTGGCCGTGGAGCGCGCGCGCCACGCCATCGCCCGCCTGATGGACATGGCCCCCGCGCAGGCGCTGGTGCAGGGCGAGGACGGGCAATGGCGCGAAACCGCCGCCGCCCAAGTGCCCGTGGGCGCGCTCATGCGCGTGCGCCCCGGCGAGCGGCTGGCGCTCGACGGCGTGGTCATCGAAGGCCACAGCGCCATCAACCAGGCCCCCGTCACCGGCGAAAGCCTGCCCGTGGACAAACAGCCGGGCGACGCCGTTTACGCCGGCACGCTCAACGAAGGCGGCGGCCTGCTCACCGTGCGCGTGAGCGCCGCCGCGCAAGACACGCAACTGGCCCGCATCATTCACGCCGTGGAGCAGGCGCAAAGCCAGCGCGCCCCCTCGCAAGCCTTCATCGACCGCTTCGCCGCCGCCTACACCCCCGCCGTTTTCGCCCTGGCCTTGGCCGTGGCCCTGCTGGGGCCGCTGCTGGCCGGCTGGCCCTGGCCGCAGGCGCTGTATCGGGCGCTGGCGCTGCTGGTCATCGCCTGCCCCTGCGCGCTCGTCATCGCCACGCCCGTCACCCTCGTCAGCGCCCTGGCCCGCGCCGCCCGCCTGGGCCTGCTCATCAAAGGCGGCGTGCACCTGGAAGCCGCCCGCCGCCTGCGCGCCATCGCCTTCGACAAAACCGGCACCCTCACCCGGGGCCAGCCCGCACTGGCCGCCCACGAGGTCTGGGCAGGCGATGCCGCCCGCACCCTCGCCGCCGCCCGGGCGCTGGCCGCCCACAGCCAGCACCCCGTGGCCCAGGCCATCGCCAGCGGCCTGCAAGGCGATGCAGCCCATTCGTCCGATTTACCCGTGCAGCACCTGCGCGAGCAGCCCGGCCAGGGCATCAGCGGCCAGGTGCAAGGCCAGCGCCTGCGCCTGTGCAGCCCGCGCGGCCTGCGCCTGCCCGCCGCGCAACAAGCCGCCGTGCAAACCCAGCAGGAACAAGGCCGCAGCGTGAGCCTGCTGCTGGCCGAACCCGCCGCCGACCCCGCAGCCAAACCTGCCGAATCCACCGAACCCGCCGAACCCCCCGCCCTCGCCCTGTTCGCCGTGGCCGACACCCTGCGCCCCGACGCCGCCCGGGCCGTTGCCCGGCTGCACGCGCAGGGCCTGCAAACCCTGGCGCTCTCGGGCGACCACAGCCGCGCCGTAGCCGCCGCCGCGCAAGCGGCCGGCATAGGCCACGCCCACGGCGACCTGCTGCCCGAGGGCAAGCTCGCCCTGCTGCGCCAATGGCAGGCGCAAGGCCCCATCGCCATGGTGGGCGACGGCATCAACGACGCCCCCGCCCTGGCCGCCGCCGACCTGGGCATCGCCGCCGCCGGCCCCGGCGCCGACGTGGCAATGGAAGCGGCCGACATCGCCCTCATGAACGGCCAGCTCACCCGCCTGCCCACGCTCATCGCCCTCTCGCGCCACACCCACCGCACCCTCTGGACCAACGTCGCCCTCGCCCTGGGCCTGAAACTGGCCTTCGTCATCCTCGCCCTGGGCGGGCAGGCCAGCATGTGGATGGCCGTCTTCGCCGATGTGGGCGTGAGCCTGCTCGTCGTCACCCTGGGCCTGCGCATGCTGCGCTGGAAAGAGCCAAACGGCGAACCAGAACCCGCCGCCGCCTGACGAAATTCAGGGCGATTCAGGGCCAGTTATCCACAAATTTTTCCTATTTTGATAGCACCCTTCGCAGTGTTTACGGGCGCCGCAGGAAATTTGCCTGTTTGTTAAGCAAAATTTTGTAAAAAGATTCGTCTGATCTCGAAATTCGCCCAAACAATCCGGTTATCCACAGAAATTTCCTGAATTGATAGCGCACTTCGCAGCATCCACGGGCGCTGCGGACAGTCTGCCTGTTTTTCGATCAAATCCGCCGGCAGCGGCGGCGGTTCGGATGTTCGGCCCTGATCTGTAGTCGTCCCGACGGGCCGCTGTAGCCGCTCAGCGCCTGCCAATCATTCAACCTTGCTCCAATGCATCAAAAATCAAAACTTTGTTTTAATTAATGCTGCCGTGCCCTGTTCAAAAGCCCAATCAGGATAAGGCGGATAATGATCAAATTCTCCACACTCATATACATACATATATCTCATCATTCCAGCAAAACTCAGCGTTCTGATGGCAAATCCGGGACAATCCAGTATACATTCAAATTCACCATCGACAGTTTCCACATATGGATTCAGATATACATAATCATTAAGGGAACTTCTTCCTATGACTATGAATTTGTCAGCAAAGGAAGCATTAAAACATGCATTATCCATGTCAAGACCATACTTGAAGTAATCCGGACCAACTGTATCTTCCCCAACCTCTTTTATTACACCATACATCTGCTGATCAATTTTGTGCAAATAATCAATTTTATCCACCGGCAATAGAACCCCTTGACCTGCACACAAGGAAAGCCCAGGATATTTTTCATCCACAGAATAATTCTTCAAAAAATCAACATAGGATTTGGGAAGACTATCCAGCCCCAATCGTTGGCAATTCAGCCGTATTACTTCTTCTGTCACTCCATTATTCCCATTCATTCCGCCGATCAAAGAGATTGAAATATCAGAACCGCATTTCAAACTCCACTCCAGCAGAAATCTCCTCCAATCGGAATGCGTCGAATCATAGCCAGAAAACAAATCTTGCATAACATCTCCTATTTCTTGCAAATATATCCAGAAATTGGTATTCCCTTCATGGGAACAACCATATATTTTTCACCTACGGCAACACGACATTTTCATGCAAATGCCTCGCGAAGCTTCCTACCGATCTATTTTGAGAGAAATTTACACTGCGCAGAGAGGGCGAGTTCAATTCACCACCTTCAACATAAGTGGCCATAGGATACTCATCACAATCTGTTCCTGGCGCTCCTGTGCACATTTTGCCCGGCCCTTTGTGCCGTTCTAACCAATACCTTTTGTGTGATTCAAAACGTCTTGTCACTGCTCTGGGTTTCAGGAGTTCCCCCTGCGCATAAGCAATGTGATCTTGCACTTCATTATTGTTATCGCCCACAACCAGCATTGGCAGAACCGGATCGCAATCGCTTCTTCCTTTTTCATTGGAATCACGAATGCATCGCTTGATATTTTCTTTGACAGCGGCGTCTACTGCAAAGGGTAATCCTACAGAATTAGCGCCAGCATAGGAAACAGCCATTGCCAATATGACTCTTGTTTTTACAGTAGTGGTCAATCCCGCTGAAGCATTAATCGCTTGCACACGCAGACTTGTCTGAACATTGAGTCCAATTCCAACGCTACCTAATCCGCCTCCAACAAAATTCCCGCTCGGATCAATGTGATTAACCGGATCAGCATTGCCATAAAGGTATTTGTTAAGCGTCAGCGGTATGGTCCGGCTTCCCGGGTGCTCATCCATCGAGATAAAGCGCCCTGTTCTGGGGTCGTAATCACGTGCCCTTAAGTGATACAGCCCTGTCTCGGCATCAAAGCTCTCGCCCGTGTAACGGTGTCTTGTGGGGCCGCTGGTTTGCTCGTTTCCAAAGGCGTCGTAGTCCAGCGTTTGCAGTACGTTGCCCGCTTCGTCAGTGATCAGCCTCGTGCTGCCTTGCGCGTCTGTGTATATGTGTCGGGTTTGTCCTTCTTCGCTTTCGCTGATTTGCAGTCCCACTCCATCGGGGGTGTGTACGTAAGCTCTTTCTTTCCATGCGCCGCCGTTGTCTCTTGTGCGCTCCAGCACGATTTCGCTGTAGGGGCGCGCTGTGTCCAGCACCCATTGGGTTTCCCGCGTGTGGTTGCCGCTTTGCCAGGTTCGGCTGATGCGTCTGCCCAGGGCGTCGTAGCCGTAGCTCACTCGGGTGTTGCCGCTTTGAATTTCGGTGAGCCGGTTGTCGGCGCTCCAGCGGTAGTGGGTGGTTTGTTGCGGGGTTTGCTTTTCGATGAGGTTGCCCCTCGCATCCCAGCGGTAGGTGATGGTGTGGCTGGGGCTGCTTTCCTGTGTGAGTTGGTCCAGCTCGTTGTAGCTGTAGCTGGTTTTGTGGCCGTCGCAGTCTTTTTCTGTGCGGTTGCCTACGCGGTCGTGTTGGTAGGTGCAGGCGCGGCTCTGGCCTGCTTGCTGCGTGCTTTCGCGGGTGAGTTTGCCGTCTGCGTCGTATTGCCAGGTTTTGATGGTTTCGCTCTGGCCTGCGGTTTGTTCGCTGGCCTGGGTCAGGCGTCCTTTGGCGTCTCGCTCGTAGCGGTAATGAGCCAGGGTCTGACCGCTGGGGCTTTGGTGCTGGATTTCGATCAGATGGCCGTCAGCGTTGTAGCGCCAGTGGCTGGTCGAGCCGTTGGCGCGCTGCATTCGCGTCAGGCACCCGGCTGGGTCGTGGGTGAAGCGGGTATGGGCTGCCGGATCGGCGCTGAGGCTTTGCAATCGCCCGCCTGTGTCCCAGGTCGCTTTTATGGTGTGCGGGCTGTGGTTTTCAAAGTGGGCGCTGAGTTGGCTGCGTTGGCTGGCGGCGTCCCATTGGGTTTGGGTTTGACCGTGGGGGGTGGTTTCGCTGCCTTGACGGCCCAGGGGGTCCAGACTGAGGGTGAGCAGGCCGCGTTGGCTGTCGCTGTAGTGGTTGGCTCTGCCGTGGCGGTCGTGGCCGATGGTCAGGTGTCCGTCGGCGCGGGTTTGTCCGATGAGTCGGCCTTGTTGGTAGCTGTAGGTGCTTTGGCTGCCGTCCAGGTGGGTTTGGCTGATGAGTTGGCCCTCGGCGTTCCAGGCGCTGCCCTCTTGCCCGCCGTTGGCAAGGCTGCGATGGGTGCGGCGGCCGGCTGCGTCGTAGGCGTAGGCGGTGCGGCGGCCAAGAGCGTCGGTTTGGGCCAGCAGCTGGCCGGCTTCGTTCCATTCGTAGCCGGTGGCAGCGCCGCCGGGCAGGGTGGTTTGGGTGAGGCGGCCCAGGGCGTCGTAGCGGTAGCCGGTGCGGTGGCCGAGTTCGTCGGTGTCGGCGGTTTTTTGGCCGGCGGCGTCGTAGTGGCTTTGGCGGCTGGCGCCGCTGGGCCAGGTGGTTCGGGTGCGCCGGCCGGCTGCGTCGTATTGGTAGGTGGTGGTTTTTCTGTCAGCGGCTGTGCTTTGGGTGAGCTGGCCGGCTGCGTTGTACTGGCTCTGGCTGCTGTGGCCCAGGGGGTCGGTGACGCGGATGGGGCGGCCTGCTGCGTCGTAGCTGTAGCGGGTGACAAGGCCCGAGGGGCTGGTTTGTTTGATGAGCTGGCCGGCTGCGTCGTATTCGCTCTGGCTGAGCTGGCCCAGCGCGTCGGTGCTGCGTATCCGGTTGCCGCGCGCGTCGTAGCTGCTTTGGCTTTGTACGGTCTGGGCCGTTTGGCCCCAGGCCAGGCGTGTCGGGGTGCTTTGGGCTATGGCGCGGCCCTGGGCGTCTGTCTGGTAGGTGGTGATGGTGCCGTCGGCTGCGGTGGCGCTGGCCAGGTGCCCGCCAGCGTAGCTCCAGCGGCTGGTGCGGCCCAGCGGGTCGGTGAGGCTGGCCAGGCTGCCGCGCGGGGTGTAGCCAATTTGGCTGCTGTGGCCGCCCGGCTGGCTCAGCCGGGTGAGCTGGCCTTCGGGGCTGTAGCTGTAGCGGGTGATGAGATCGCCTGGCTGGCGGTGTTCGGTGAGGTTGCCGGCGCTGTCGTAGACGCTGGCGCTCACGCGGCCCAGCGGGTCGGTTTCCTGCGTGAGGTTGCCAAAGGCGTCGTATTGGCGCTCGGTGGTGCGCCCCAGCGGGTCGGTGACGCTGGTTTCGTTGTCGTTGGCGTCGTATTGGTAGCGGGTGATGCCGCCTGCGGCGTCGGTGATTTGGGTGACGTTGCCGCGTGCGTCATAGCGGTAGGTGGTGGCACCGCCGTTGCGGCCCTTGACGGTTTGCTCGCCTTCGCCTGCGGCGCCTTCACGATGGGCGATTTGCACGCTGTGGCCGGCCGCGTCGGTTTGTTTGATGAGGCGGCCGGCGCTGTCGTATTCGGCTTTGAGTTGCAGTCGCCCCGCCGGGTCGCTGTAGCTGCTTAGCGCGTGGGGGTGGAAGACGTCGGTGGAGAGCTGCCCATGAACGACTACTGGCAAGCATGCAGCCAGCAGTGCAAACCCTGCTTTCTTGGCAATGCGTGCAACGGCGGCTGGCAGGATAGCGCGGAACACTTCAACAAGAGGAGCAAATTTGAGGGGGGGGGTAAATTGGAACTTGGCCCTCACAAATACTGGAAAGTATGCTATGGGTTTGGGAGCAAAATTTACCTTTGCCTTAATCTAATGCAAGCCGGTAAATCCCTCCGGCCTTGTTTAAATCTACCCACTTGAAATCAAAAGCTGATTCAGCCATTTCCACCAGCTTCCAAAAGTCGCGTTCACCTCCTTCGTCCGGCTGTTCGCTGAACCATTTTGCATCTTGAGCATTTAGCGGCGTTCCCGTATTACTTACCACTTGGCTCTCTATTTCAATCCACTGGCGCACCCGCTGGCCTTGTCTGCACAGTTCAAACCATAAACCACCCGTGCTGCTTTGCGTCAGCATCATGAAAACATCACGATTTCGAGACAGTGTCAGTAAGTATTCAGAAAATGCTTCGTCAAAAGCAGCCGACGGCTCCATGACAGCCGCTGCCCATTGGTCATGACCAATGATACCAATAACACCATCATTGCTTTGTACAAATTCAATCACGTTATCGTTTGCCAAGGCGGTTTCTGCTGTGACGGATTCGTTCACATATCCAGTTGCGGCCAATGAAGCCAGCAATTCGACTGGCCGCATGGAACGCGCAATAACAATGCATAAATTCATGGCTTCGTGCTCCTATCAATCAAATCTTGAACATGCTTATTCCCAATCGAAGCAAGTCAGCAAATGAGCAGGTATTTCTTATGTTGCATGATTACAGTATAAAATTCAAACTATAAATTCCTCCCATTTTCTGTCGACTGGCGCCCCCATTTCTTTTCCGGCCCAAGCATCAAATTCTCTTGTAATAGTAATTTTACCCAAATTGGCATCCATCCAAAGTTTTTTATACACACTCCCTTCTTTCACGTGTCTGAACTGTTTATCGTTCTTTATCATAAAATCTAATGCCTCCTTCCCTCTTCCTGCCAATATAAGGCATGCCACTTTTGAACTACTTCTGGAGCCATCCAAACCAATAGGGTATCCTAAATCACAAAGATATGAAAATATTGGTGGTGGTGAAGTGCCAAAAATAAAATAATCGAGAGATTGAAGCATAATATCTGGCGAAAGCAAAACTTCTGCCCAATGTTCAAGATATTTATCGAGAACACTTACAATTTCCTCCGGATTTTTATGATCAAAAATCCACATTTCTTTCATATTATTATTATTTGATGCTAAACGACCATCTTTCCATAAATATTCTATCTGAGTACCACCTACCGTAGACATATAAAATTTCTTATCCAAAGTATCTGGATAAAGAAAATCCAGAGAAAGATAGATATCGTCATCATATCCGTCCTCATATGACAAGCCAATGGCAACAGGTTTATCTAAAGCAAACTTTATATAGATTCCCTTTTTATAAAAGAAGCCTTTTTTCTTTAGTAATTCATTAACAATGGCTGGTGCCTTCATGATTTCTAGTCCAAAATATGAATTATATTAAACAACATATCATCTCCATTTTTTTCAGATACTTCTATTGCCCATCGCTGCATGATCTTGATTTGCGCCTCTGAAGGCTTTCGAAAAAATATCAAAGAGAATCTTGTCCCCATGTTCCGTTGAGCCAATTTAATAAAAGTTTGAAATTGATCTTTCTTCATCGCACCAAAGGACGTTTTTATTTCTATTAACCTAGCTCCTTTTTCATAAACATCGGGAATAAAACATCGTCTCTCATGCTTCACAGCTAAATTTACAGGATTGAAGCATTTTTTGTTAAACCGAACATATTTATTATTGTTTTCTCAAACTGAACTCCGCCCTTGAATTTATTCAACCAAAAACTAGATTTCAAATAATGATTAATATTAATCAAAGATTTGGCTAAGTTTTTAGGACTACAGGCCGTTGGCCAGCGCCTGCGGGTTCAGGCGGCCCAGCACGCCGCCAGCAGCCACGGGGGCCGTGCCCAGTTTCAGGCGGCTCCATTGCTCTTGCCCGGCCGGGCTGATGAGCAGTTCGTATTCGCCAAAGTGGCTGTCGCTGGCCTGGCCGGTGATGTCCACCGGCGCGGTGATTTCGGCAACGGTGATGCCCGATGAGTCGGCCGGGGTGGCGATGTGCGCCTGGGGGTCGTCAGCGTCTGCCGGGTCGATGACGGAGTACCAGTCGCTCACTTGCGCCGTGGCTCCGAGGCTGTCGCGCACGCTGGCGCTGACGTTGTGGCGGCCCGGGGCGCTTGCTGTGACGGTGGCTTGCCACTGGGCGTTCAGCGTTTGCGCCTGACCGTCGATCGTGAAGCTTTGCACGGTATAGGGCGGCTGGCCGCCCGTGGGGTGCACGGTGATGGTGGCGCTCGCGCCCACGGGCAGGTGGCGCGGCTGCAAGCTCAGGCTCGCTTGCAGGGGCGCAGGCGTGGGCTGCGGCGTCGGGATGACCGGCGGAGTTGGCGTTGGCGTTGGCGTTGGCGTTGGCGTTGGCGTTGGCGTTGGCGTTGGCGT